>CAYVVZ010000014.1:0-43911 GCA_964455365.1 uncultured Anaerolineaceae bacterium
GCGCTCCCCTACAAGTTTGATTGGATGGTTGGATGTAGCACGCCAAATCCGAAGCCAAAATATTGAAATGCACCCCAGGCTTTTTGTTTCCACGCGCCAAGCTCTGCTATAGTGGTCATATAGATCGAAGGCTCATCTACAGAAACTGTGATTCTTGAGGTTTTCTGCAAATGGGGCAGCACGCTGCGCCCCTACAGATCACACTTTTTACACATGAACCAGATTGAAATATACTGGCAGGGGGCTGTGAAATGGCGGGATATACCGAAATTAACCGGGATAATGTGGCACAGTTAGCGCCAATTGGAAGCATCAAACGCGGATGGATCAGCCAGGTTGCCTGGTCGCCAAGTGGCAAAACGCTGGCGGTGGCAACGGCTGCGGGGCTGGCAACCTATGTTGATGGCATGATGCAGCCGCCGACCCAGAGCTTTGAAGAAGCCCATGCTGGCCCTGTGAAAGCTGTCGCCTACAGCGGAGATGAACGCCTGTTGGCAACGGGCAGCGCGGATACAACCGTGCGCCTCTGGAATGTGGATGCCGAGACCGGGCAAGTCAGCGAAGCATCCGTTCTTGATGCCCATGAAGATGCGGTGGATGCAGTCGCACTCAGCCCGCAAGGGACGATGCTCGCCACTGCCGGAGCCGACCAGGTAATTCACCTGTGGAACACGGAAATCGGGCACAAGCAAGCCACGCTGGTTGGGCATACAAATGAGGTTGAAACGTTGGGGTTTGCCCTGCGCGGACATGTGATTGTCTCTGGCAGCCGCGACAACACCGTGCGCCTGTGGGATTTACGCGCCGAAACAGGCGGTACCATCCTGGGCGAACATGATGACTGGGTGCGGCATCTGGCTGTGAGTCCCGGCGGTACCTGGGTCGCAACCGCAAGTAAGGATATGACGGTTCGCATCTGGGATTTGCTGGATGCTGCGCAGATCCATATCTTGCAAGCGCATGCGGGCGGTGCGGATTGTGTGGCGTTCTCGCCCAATGGTGGCTTACTGGCTTCTGGCGGGCGCGATAACGATGTCAAAATCTGGCATGTGGAAACCGGGGACTTGCTGGCAATTCTCAGCGGACACGAAAAACCTGTGCTGTCGCTGGCCTTCAACCCTCTGGGGACGATGCTGGTGAGTGCCGGGGGCGATAACCAGATCAATGCCTGGGCAATACCGCAAGGCTAAGTGTCTATCCGAGAATTCTCGTAGGGGCGTGTCCACGACGCGCCCGTGAGCGTTAAACGGGTTCGACATGATCGACCCCCTACGTGCGGGTAGTATCATCTATTCATTTTGGCAAAGGTGTGTCCAACGACGCACCTTTTTCGTTTCCTCACGCGAGTACAACAGCGCAGGACGATGATTGTTCCATAGGAATCAGCGTGAGATACGCACGAATAGGGAGGGCAAAGCAAATTTTCTATTACGAAAAATAACAGGAAATCTATCGCTTTGTTGCACTGCCTCTGTTTTTTGGCAATATTGTAAGCTTTCGTCATAAACGAAGCACAAACGAACCTGCAATCTCACCCTTACGCTGGTGCTTTCGCCTAAAATTTCGTGTACAACTTCGCTACTTTTCCCCTAAAACTTGCAAGGACGGCGCAAGGTTACGGAAAATAACATAGAGGGCGTAGGGAAAGAAACACACTTTTGCTCTCCCATTCCTGTTCTGTAGCACCCCGTCGCGCGGCGGGCATATTTCGTGGAGGATTTTTGGTAATGTTTAAGCACCGAACGTTTGCACGCTTCTGGCTACCTGTGTTCATCGTAGCTATGATGGTAGCCGCAACGGTCAGCGCACAGGGTACTGTCGATCTGCGGGTCGATAAAATTGCTCCTGTCTCGATCAATTACGGCGAAACAACGGATTATATTGTTCGCGTTACGAACCTGGGCGATACCGCTGCCACAGGTGTGACGCTGATGGATACGCTCCCGGCTGGTTTCACAGTCACAAGCACTGTTCCCGGCACACCCACCTGTAACACAGGCGGCGGCACGGTAGCCTGTGGTTTTGGTACGCTGGCTGCTGGTGAAAGCGCAGTCGTCCGCGTATCCGGGACATTCGATACTTCATCCGAAACACACGATATGACATCAACCAATGGCGCAACCTTTGCCCTGGATACGATGTCTGTTTCCTATACCCTCCCCGGCACACAATCGATCCTCTCCGTTGCCCCGGCAGGGGAATGTTCGTTTGCGGGGCAGGTGGTAGATTGCTCCTTCGACAATGTAGAGGCGGGTGGCACGCGCACGGCAACGGTAGAAGTTGCAACTGGTTCGGACTTCACGGCTACCAACAGCGCTGCTGCTGTGGCAAATGAAGCTGACGCTGATTTGAATAATGATAGCGACAGCGCCGACACCAATGTGACGACAACTGCCCTGCCCAACCAGGCTCCTGTGCTGATGAACTTCCTGGATCGCAGCGACAACTCCGGCACGGTGATTGCTGGCCTTGCAAGCCTTGCAGTGGATGCTGACCAGGATGCATTGACCTACGGCGCAACCGACCTGCCAACAGGTCTGACCATTAATCCGGCAACGGGCATCATCAGCGGTACGATCAATGTGCCGACGACAACGATTTTCACCCCCACGATTTCGGTCTCTGACGGCATCAACGCGGATGTAACCCAGGGCTTCACCTGGGAAGTCATCAACGATGATCCGACACCGTCCTGCGGTGCGCTGGTACAGGAAGCAGAAGATGCGGAGAGCATCGCGGGCTTCACCATTAGTGACGACCCGGCAGCAAGCGGTGGGCAGTACATCTCCAGCACGGCATACGGCTACGGTGGCCCCAGCGTCAACCAGATGGCGAACTTCTGTGTGACGATTGAGCAGGCTGGCACGTACAAGATTGTCGCCAATGTCTATGCAGAAAATGGCTCCTCGGACTCAATGTGGGTTGAGGTTGACCGCGACACCGAAATGGATATTTACAAGTGGGCAATCCGCCAGAACACCAGCTACCTCGAAGACGACGTGAACGATCTGACGAGTGGGCAGGATCCGGTAGAAATTGACCTGACGGCTGGCGATCACATCATTTCCTTCAGCGTGCGCGAACCGAACGCTCGCCTGGATCGCATCGAGCTGGTGCCGCTGGACTTCGTGGTTGAAAACAATGCGCCGACTACCTCCGGCATTGGCAACATCACGGCTGCACTGGGTACTGTCAGCAGCAACGTCAATCTGTATCCCTCCTTCGATGATGAAGAAGATGCAGATGCCGCAATGACCTACATCGTCACGGGTAATACCAACCCGGCATTGTTCAGCGATGTGAGCATCCTCAATGGCATGCTGACGCTGACCTACGCAGCGGGTGTCACGGGTACTGCGGACATCACCGTTCAGGCAACTGATACTGGTGGCTTGAGTGTAGACACCACCTTCACCGTAACCGTAACAGAAGAAACGGGCGTGGAAGGCCGCGTGACGGATAACTTGCTCGTCCTCTATACCTTCAATGAAGGCAGTGGTACGGTAGTGCGCGATGTCGGTGGCGTAGGTGTCCCGCTTGACCTGAACATTGATACACCTGGAAACGTGACCTGGGGCGCTGGTACGCTGACCATCGACACATCCGCCAACATCACCACACCCGGTGCGGCAACCAAGCTGTACGATGCACTGACGACCAGCAATGCCTTCACCGTGGAAGCCTGGGTTACCCCTGCGAACAACACGCAGTATGGCCCCACCCGTCTGGCGACCTACTCTGGCGATAAATTCAACTCGAACTTCACCTTTGGTCAGGGTGGTGGTTCCACCGATCCGCGTGACATCTTCGTCGGGCGCATCCGCACCACGACAACCAACAACGTTGGGCAGCCCTCCACCGATACACCAGGTGGCACTGCAACCCCGACGCTGACGCATGTCGTATTGACCCGCGCTACCGATGGCACCACCTCAATCTACGTCAATGGTGTGCTGGTACAGTCCGGCACGGCTGGTGGCAACCTGTCGAACTGGAATGATGCCTACCGCTTCGGCCTGGCAAATGAGTTCGGTGCCAACCGTCCCTGGCTGGGTACGTATCACCTGCTGGCGATCTACGAAGAAGCGCTGACCCCGACGGAGATTCAGCAGAACTTCGGCTCTGGGCCAGAAGAAGAAGGCGTTGGCGTGAATACCCCGCCGTATGCAACGGGTTCACTGCCGAATGTGACGACGACTTCCAACGCACCGGATACCGTCATTGACCTGTACTCCAGGTTTGAGGATGCACAGGACGCAGACGAAGACCTGACCTATATCGTGACAGGCAACACCAACCCCGCACTGTTCACTTCTGTCTCCGTTGTCAATGGCAGCCTCGTGCTGGACTACGCGCCGGATACAGATGGTGTCAGCACATTGACGCTGACCGTGACCGACACGGGTGGTCAGTCCATCACCGCGAATATGAACGTGACTGTGATTGGTACAACACCTGTCGAAACTGTGAAAATCATGCCGCTGGGCGACTCGCTCACACATGGGCGCTGGGATCCTGACCTGAAGCAGGTGTTCGATAGTTATCGCTGGGAACTCTCGCTACGGTTGGACGCGGGCAACTACAGCTATGACTTCGTCGGCAGCAAAAACAAGGTCTACGCGAATGACTTCGACACCGACAATGAAGGCCACAGTGGCTGGCGTGCTGACCAGATTGCCAACAGTGTCGAAAGCTGGATGTTCACTTACCAACCGGATGTCGTGCTGCTGCACATCGGCACAAACGATCTGGCACAGGGTCAGGATACCGCCAGCACCATTGCAGATATTCAGAACATCATCACACGCATCCGCAACCAGAACCCGAATGCGATCATCCTGCTGGCACAGATCATCCCCTTCGTGGGTGGCGAAGCCCAGGTCGCTGACCTGAATAACAACATTGCAACGCTGGCATCGCTGAGTACAGCGCAGTCACCGATCATCATTGTCGATCATGAAACAGGCTTTGACGCTGCAACCATGACCTACGATGGCGTACACGCGACTACCGCCGGGGAAGAACATCAGGCCATTGCATGGTTCGGCGCACTGAAGCCCGTCCTGGATAGCTTCGGAGCTGGCATGGATGCAATGCCAACCACGGTTAATCTGATGGATGCACCTCGCCTGGAACTGGAAGAAGCTGAGGTAGACCCGGTGACGACGCAGGAACTCAACAATTCGCCGGAAGTACAGGTCGTCGTACCTCGTGACGGGAGCCTGGGAACGCAGCCGGAAGTGACCGTCATGCCGGAAGCTACCGAGGAGCCAGAAGTGACAGTTGAGCCGGAAATCACGGAAGAACCAGCAGTGACGGTTGAACCGGAAGTGACCGAAGCGCCGAATCAACCACCAACCGTACAGGTTCCGCTGGCACAGACCAACGTTGTGGGTGATGTCGTCTCCGTATACGTCGGTGCTGCTGATCCTGAACAGGGTGCGATGCGCTTTGCAACCAACTGGGACGGCGTGGAAACCTTGCCCGCTGGCCTGAGTATTGACCCGGCAACGGGTCTCATCAGCGGCACCATCGCCGCAGGTGCAGAAGCTGGCAACCCGTACACGGTAACGGTAACGGTCATTGATGCAACCGGATTGCAAGCAACCGCGAGCTTCCAATGGACGGTGACCGCAACGGAAACAACGGAAAATACAAACGGTGAAGTGGTGGTCACGGAAGAAGCCACTGCGGAAGCACCGGAAGCGACCCCAGAAGTAGTCATACCGGAAACCACGCCGGAAGTGGTCGTGCCGGAAGTGACCCCGGAAGCCACGCAAGAAGCAATCGTGCCGGAGGTTGAGCCGGAAGTAACACCGGAAGTGACCCCGGACGCGACAGCTAACGCTGAAACCCGCTGATCCGCAGCACTCCACTGAATATGATGAAGCCCTGGTACAAACGAGTGCCGGGGCTTTTTATTTTCAACTTATCTTTTGCATATCATCGGTTTACGTCTGTTCGCCATGATAAGCGCGTGTGAGAAACAGAGGATGAATTGTAGAATGATTAGCTTGATCTATCTCAGTTCTGCGATAAAAAAGTTAAGTGAAGCCGAATTGCTGGAACTACTGCACAAATCTGAGGAGAACAACCAGGCTCTGGGTGTAACCGGGCTGCTGCTGTACCGCGATGGTAATTTCCTGCAAGTGCTGGAAGGGGAAGCAGATGTGGTGCGGGCGCTGTATGAGAAAATCTGCAAGGATCCCCGGCATCGCGGTATCTTGAAAGTTTCTGAGCGTCCTATTCAGCAGCGGGAATTTGGCGAATGGCAGATGGGCTTCGTCAACCTGGAGACTGTGAAGCCAGAGGATGTTCCTGGCTACAGTGATTACCTACAAACGCCCCTCACAGCCGACGAGTTCGCTGATAATCCGACCTTTGCGCAAATTTTCATTGAGGCATTCAAATCGCTGGGGCAGTGACCAGCCTCAATGAATCACACCTAATCGGCGCAGTTCGTAGAGCAGCACTTCTTCATAGGGCGTGTCCGTCTGTACCATCAGGTAATGAATCCCGCGCCGCGCACATTCATCCCGGATGTCATCCAGCCAGCTTTCGAGGCGCTGCTGATAAATCGCCCGCATATTGGCATCAATCGTGACTTCCTGTGCCTCCCCGGTTTCCACATCCACCAACCGCAGATCACCGGTCATCGGTGGCGTGACCTCATCCGGCGACAACACCTGCACGAAGACGACATCATGCCCCTTGCCTTGCAGCCGCTTCAAACCTTCGCTGATTCCTGTGGGCGAAAATCCATCGCTGATGACGATCACCAGACCGGGGCGGCGCTCCCGAATGGAGAACTCACGCAGGGCAGTATTCAAATCCGCAATGCCGCCGGGTTTCAATCCGTGCGCAAATTGCAGCAGCGCGACGGTCTGCGCCCTGCCGCGTGAGGGGCCAAAGTAATTCGCACCGCGATCATTCAGCGCATGCACCATCAGCCGATCCCCCGTTTTGAGTGCGATGTATCCCAGGGCGGCGGCGAGTCGCTGCGCGTAATGCAGCTTGTTATGCGGATGCGGAGCGTTGTCTTCTGACGCAGGCCAATCCATGCTGGCGGAAATATCCAGCAGCACATGCACTGCCAGGTCTTCTTCGTCTTCCAGCAGCTTCACATAAGGACGTTCCAGCCGCGCATAGACATTCCAATCCAGCTTGCGCAGATCATCGCCCGGTGTGTAGTTGCGATAATCCGCAAATTCGATGCTCGTACCGCGTTTGGTGCTGCGACGTTCGCCCTTCATGCGTCCGGCGCGGATGCTGCGGGCAACCAGCATCAGGCCATCCAGACGGCGGCGGACGCTCTCTGGCAGAAGTTGTGTGCTGGTAGTGGTGGATTCAGACATAAGGATTTTTCCTGGAAATGGCACAACGAACTTTTCTCCCCCCTTCCGTCCCCCCGCTGCGCAAGGGGAAACCAGGTTCTTCCCTCGTGAAGTCGGGCAGGGGCTGCAAGTCTCCCCTCATGCAATGGGGGGAGATTTAGAGGGGGGAGCCAACAGCCAAAAACTCAAAACCAATAACGCCGATTATGCCACATCCTCATGAAGAATGCGTGCGGGTTACTGCTCCTTTGCAACCTTTCGCCTCTGGTTCACATTCAGCCCTGGAATTGCAATCAAAATCGTAGGGACATCGTGCCGGGTAATAGACATCAAGTTAGGTGTTGATTGGCGCGGGCTGAACATGTGTCACCCGCAGTAGGGGCATGACATGTCGTGCCCGAAATTACTTGATGTTTTGAACATCAAGCGAGGCGGAGTTGCTTCTATTTTCTTTCATCCTAGCACCGTTTTCTTTGCAGCAAAACAAAAGCGGGGGAAACGTGGGGTACACAACGAGGGGATCAGAAGCCGCAGAAAAATAGTAGGGCGACCCGGCGGATCGCCCCTACAACTGTCTTCGTGGTGAAAATCATTTCGATGGCATCACTCGTCGCCGTTTTCTTCGTAGCGGCGTTGTTCTTCCTCGCGCACCTCGCGCATGACCTGCGTCCGCGAGAGCAGCACAGTATCGTCGTCTTCTTCCAGCAGTTCACGCGGGATGGGGATTTTCTTCTCGGAGAGGAAATCCATGATCGCATGGCTGAACGTGCGCTTGTCGTTTGTTTCCCCGTATTGGCGGCGAATATCCCGTAGATGATCCGCCAACCAGATATACAGGTCGGCTTCGGTCAGCTTGCGTTCCCTGGCAATATCCAGGATTGCGTATTTGCGGATCAGTGTCACCGCCGGGCGGTAGATGCGGTCATACCAATCTGCCGCCGCGTCTGCCATCTTCACCGGATGCCCCACACGTTGTTCCATAATCTGCCCGTGTAGGTAGATGTGTGCCAGCATTTCCGCATAGCCTACGACGTTGCTCACCGCCAGCGATTGATGATGCGGACGAGTCACGCGCAGGTTGGTTTCATCCAGGAAGTTGACGTAAGCCGCCGCTGCATCCAGGTCTTCCAGCGTCATCCCCGGCTTCATCTCAACGCTGGTGGGGAGTTCCCACACATGCGCCTGGATGGTCTTCGACCCCAACTGCCGCGCAACCGATACGCGGTGGTTGCCGTCGCGGATGAAGAACGTGTTACCCACTTTGTAGACTTCAATCGGTGGCACGCCGGACATGCTGTTCATCTGCGCATAGACGCGGCTCCAACGTTCGCGCATTTCGTTGGTGCGCGGCAAAAAGGACGTGGTGAATTCGGTATGGCGACCCACACTGCCCACGATTTGTTCCAGCGGAATATCTTGCAAGCCTCGGTAACTCTCTTCACGCAGCCGCAGCCGCGCCCGTACATCATCGAAGCTCAGGAGTTCGGTGGATTTCCCGCGCAGGAGTTGCAACATTTCTTCCAGAAATGCACGCGAGCGCAGCCCCTGGAACTTATTGACACCTTCGAGGTAATTCACCTGGAAGCTACGATCTTCTGCCATGTTCAGCATCCCTCGCTATTCTGCGTGCTGCCACAATACTCATTATGGCGATCATTTGATCGACGCTCATCATTGAGTCTAACCAATCTTTGCCACTCATGTATAGGTACTGTCTGTTATGAATGGGTTAAGAAAGGTGCAGGAAAGGTCAAACAATTGTACAGGGCAGCGTAAAAACAGCGAAGGATAGCAGAAAATCTGCACAAAACGACCCTCAGAATTATGATACCAGTAAGGCTATTTATTTTGCGTTAACTTTTTGCGCAGCTATTTCAGATCAGATGAAGCGCAGCAGCCCTTGCAATCAGCATTCTCACCTGTGATGGACGTGCCATTGCACGTCCCTACAAATATCGTGCCTGTAGGGACACCCAACGGGGTGTCCGGGACGAGCCAACGACGAAGAACCCTTCCAGCAGGTACGACACAGATTTTCATCTCGTTGAAGCATTTGCGGATGCGAGATGCGCATTTTCTGCTATCATACATGCCCTGGATGATTGGAATATGAGCAGTCTCCCGAACCACAATGACAAAACTGTTGCATGGACTCGGAAGGAATTTCCTGCCTTCCTCTGTAAAACTTTCTCTGGTGCGCTTCTATGATCGCGTGTCGATTCAGGTGATGCTCTGGCGTTACGCGCTGGATTATTATCTGCTGCGCAAAACGCCTGTGATCGTCTTCCAGATGGGCAAAGTAGGTTCGACCTCAGTCTACGAAGGGCTGGTTCAGCAAGGCGTACTGACCACACAGGCGCATTCGCTGGATTTGCCCCGCCTGGAACAGCAAATCCGGGAAGGGATCATCCGCTTCTGGGATCGCAAAGATCGCTGGGCAGTGGGTCAATGGTGGTTTGCGAAGCATGTTGTTCCCGGCAAGCGCCCCTATAAGATCATCACCCTGGTACGCGATCCCCTTCAAATGAATGTATCCGGCTATTTTGAGAACCTGCGCCGCTTCACCGGATTGAAGAATGTTTTATCGCAGATGAGCATCATGGATTTGCAGCGGGATTTCATCGACAATCACAGCCAGTCGGAATACCCCTATACCTGGTTTGATGCCAAGATGAAAGCGGTTCTCGGCGTGGATGTCTTCGCTCATCCGTTCCCGGCAGAACAGGGATATACAACCATTCACGAGGGACAGATTGATTTGTTGATCCTGCGCACAGATTTACCGGATGAGCAGAAAGTTTCTTTGATCCGGGACTTTCTGGGGCTGGCGGAATATTCACTGCCTGCTGCCAACCGGGGAGACCAGAAAGCCTATGCAGAAGCCTATCGCGCTTTTAAAGAAACACTGGTGCTGCCATCAGAGGTGATTGAACGGGCAATTACGTCGCGTTTGGTGCAGCATTTCTTCACTTCAGACGAAATTGTAGAGATGCACGAGACATGGCAGCACCAAGAATTGCCCGAACCATTGAGCGTACCCACTGCATCTGAATGAGGAAAAACCGAGCATGACGAAAATCTTAGTCTCCAACGATGATGGCTACCAAGCACCGGGGATTCTGGCACTGGCACAAGCCTTACAAAGCGTGGGCGAAGTTCAGGTGAGCGCACCCGCCCGCAACCAGAGCGCCAGCGGACACAAAAAGACACTCTTCAATGATATTCACGTTCAGGAAACCACCATCGGCGATGGCATTCCGGCGCTGGTTGCAGATGGTTCCCCGGCAGATTGCATCGCGCTGGCAGCCATGGGGCTGCTGGATTGGCCTCCGCGCCTGGTGGTCTCGGGTATCAATCGTGGCGAGAATATGAGCCAGGACATCACCTACAGCGGGACGGTCAGTGCTGCGCTGGAATCCGTGATTCATGGGGTTCCGGCGCTGGCTGTTTCCCTGGCGAACCACAACGCTAACGATCCGCAGGACTACGCAGAAGCCGCCCGTATTGCAGTCGTTGTCGCGCAATTCATGCTCCAGAATGATCTGCCGCCGCTGACCATCCTGAATTTGAATGTGCCACAGGGAGATGTGAAAGGGCTGCGCATCACGCGCCAGGGCATCCGCATTTACCGCGATGAGATCGAACGAGATGGGGATAGGGTGCGTATTGTTGGCGAACCACCAACAGGGTTGCTGGATAAACTCGGCACAGATTTATGGGCAATTCATACGGGATACGCCAGCCTCACACCGATTCACCTGGACTTGACAGCGCATCAATTCCTGGCGGAGTTGGATGCCTGGGATATTGAATTCTAGGAACGTGTTTGTTAAAACAGACATTACGCGAAAGTTTGCCATTTTGCTCGCCATGTATCCCCCCTCTACATCTCCCCCCACGGTGTGAAGGGAGACTTCTAAGGCTTGTCCGGGAATATTATCAGGGTCATTGCAGGTCTTTTCGTATCTTGACTGAGCCTGTTGTAGGGACGAGGCAAGCCTCGTCCGAAACAATCATAAGCGGACAACACAGGTGTTGTCCCTACTGGTGGAAATCTAGCCTAAAAACAATGCGTTTGAGTTGGCTTCAATACCGGACAAGCCTTTCTAGCCCCCTCCTTGAGAATCGGGGCGGGGGTTGGGGGTGGGGAGTGGCTCAATATGCCTTGTTCTGATCGTAACACTTTTATTTACAAACACGCTCCAGGAACTGATGAGCCTTTGCAGTCAGTCTTTTCGGCTTCGGTGGGACTGAGATGCACTGAGAGGAAACGATCATGCCCGCACTCGTAAAAATCCTGACACCGGATGGCCTGCAAGAAGCAGATTACACCGCCGAGTCGCTGACGGATGCAGGCCGTCATGAACCGGATGACGGCATCTATACTGTTGCCAGCACGACGGACACCTACTATACCCTCAAGCTGGATGCACACTTTGACCGCATGGAAGATTCGGCGCGGCGGCAAGGCATCCCCCTGAATCTGGATCGCGGGCGGGTGCGGGCTGCGCTGGTGCAAATGATCGAAGAAGCGAATTTCGGCAGCGTGCGCTTCCGTGTGACGGTTGGGCGTGCGCAGCCGGAAAACTATATCATCACCATCGAACCCTTTGCAGGTGTGCCGCAGGACATCGTGCAGCATGGCGTTCGCTGCATCACGGCGGCGAACAGTGCGCGGCAATCCGCCGAGGCCAAAACAACCGGGTGGATGCATAACCGCAAGCAGTTGGCGCAGGCCATGCCCCCAGGGATTTACGATACCTTTTTGCTGAATGCCGCTGGCTACATTCTGGAAGGGTTGGGGGCGAACTTCTACGCGATCCTGAATGGGGAACTGCGCACGGCTGGCGAAGGAGTGCTAGCGGGAATCTCGCGGCAAATTGTGCTGGAAGTGGCTCCGGCGATTTTACCAGTGCGGATGGACGCGGTGCATGTGGATGATCTGCCACATTTGCGCGAAGCCTTCCTCACCAGCAGCAGCCGGGGAATTATCCCGGTCATCGAAATTGATGGCATTGCGATTGGATCAGGCAAGCCGGGCGAGAAAACCCGCGCCCTACAAGCGGCCTATAATCAATGGGCATTCGAGCATCGAGAACATCTCTAAAGCGAGTTCATGCCGTTGAAGCTGGCTTAGTGCGGTTGGGTCGGACGATGGGAATACGCACCGTGAAGAGAGTGCCGACATCTGCTTTCGAGACAAAATCAATGGTGCCGTTGTGCTGCTCTACACAAATTCGCACCAAACCCAGGCCAATCCCCGTCCCCTTAATGCCCTTGACGTTGGTTCCGCGAATGAACAACTCAAAGATCTGCTCGCGGGATTCTTCGGGTATCCCGATGCCCTGATCGGAAACGGTCAGGATGTAGGCATCATTCTCTTCGCGCAGCTTCATCTCCACCAGCCCGCCCCCAGGCGAATATTTGACGGCATTCGTCAGCAGATTGTCCACAATGTATTTCACCAATACCGGATCCATCATGGCATATTCTGGCGAAGAAGCATCCAGAAAGCGGAAGGTATGGGTATGCGGATGCTGTGCAGCGATTTCATTGAAGATTGCGGTACAGTGCTCTCCGAAGTGCATCTGCGTTGGCTGGAATTCCACACCGTGATGGAAGGCTTCCCGCGCTTCCAGCATATCGTTAATCATATCGTCCATATGCCCAGCGCTGGCTTCAATGCGTGCCAGGTGCTGCTTATGTTTTTCAGCAGTGAGCTGGTTATGATAGCGGTTGAGGATTTGCGCGGATGCCGAAATACTGGTCAGAGGGGTGCGGAACTGGTGTGCAATGACGAAGATCATATTGGCGCGGGCATTGACCAGGGCTTTTTCATGCTCGTGCTTTTCCTGTGCGCGGCGGATGCTGGCGACTTCACGCTGTAACTGCTCTTTATGAGTCACATCGCGCAGGGTAATCATCACGGCGTGGTTCGCCTGCCAGGGAACGAGAGTCGCGGTGAGTTCCATATAACAGGTTTCGCCATCGGTGCGCAAAAAGGGAACGGCTGTGAACACCGCCCCATAATCCGCCAGCGAATCGAAGAAGCTATGGTCATCTTCCTGGTTCAATTGCAACATGCTGGAAAATTGCTTGCCAATCAGGTCTTCTGGTTTGTAACCGAGCAGCAGTTCCACCACCGGGTTAATACGCAAGATGCGCTCATTTTCATCCACCAGCACAATCACATCCAGCGCTTCATCGAAGACGACATGCAGTTGGTCTTGCAGGAGCTTTTCTTCGGCCTGTAGTCTCTTCACTTCCGTAATATCGGTGAAGGTCACCGTGACCGTTGCAGCATCGAACTTGCGCAGTTGCAGCTTATACCAGCATTTGGGCTGTTCTTCTTCCTCCCGGAAGCAAACTTCCAGGCTGCCATCCGTTTCACCGCCGGAAGCAACCGCTTTCAGATGCTGCTGCAACTCCTCAATGTGATCGTCACAGGCCGAACGCAGCCAATCAAAGATCGATGCACCTACTTGCAGCGGCGCACCGGGTAAAGATGCTTGATTGATATACTGGATTACGCCATCCGCCACATTCAGCACGGCGACAGGCAGTGGTAGCTGCTGCAACAATGCGCGATAATTTATCTCCTGGTTCCCTACCATGATTCCTGCTTCCAACTATTTCTCATTCCCATTCGTCCCATGAGAGCCACTTGCTGGCAGTAGTACAACAGGAGAATATGTCATACTAGTATGACAGAAATTGCAACTTCTGCTTTTCTTATGGTCTCCATTTCAGTATAGGGCAGGATTGATGATCGCCTTCATAAAGGTATGGGATTCCAGTTCAGGCAAGATGAAATCTTCACGGATTTATAACCGTTTTCGCAATCTATCCGGCATTCACGGAGATGGGTTGCAGTCGGGGAGGGGATATGCGAGGCGCACATAGATACCTACGCATGCAGCTAGATATTTCTCTCGTTCCATATGCCGTAGGGGGCGATCACATCGAACCCCATGCCAGTCAAGTGAAACGATCTTCTGCAACATGCGTTTCTTGCTCCCCTGCGCCGGACGTTCAAAACGCCCGGCTACACGAGGTTGTGCGTCCACTAAAGGGACGCTTGAAAACCGTTCTGATGATTAGAATATCTTTATAACCCCTTCAGTGGGTTTGGGTCTTCTGTAGCCGGGGATTTTAATCCTCGGCTACCAGCAACGAACAAATGCCGTCAATATCTTAAGTTGACAGCTATGGGGGCAATCACATCGAATCCATACTCAACACTGGCGCAGCGTGAACACGCCCCTACGATTTTTGCAGTTGGGTGGTTATTGCTTCAATTACCTGGTGCAACAACGCCAATCTAACTTGCTGCTTCAGCAGAGGCAGCCGCGAGCGCTTCCTGGTTCTCTGGCATTTCCATGCCCTGGATCATGTAGAACAATCCACCCGGCAGCACAATCAACCGTGCCAGGAAACCAAACGACAGGCCGAGCAAGAAGGCTTCTTCGCTGCTCACGCCGATTAGCCCCAGGAAGAAGACAAATGCGCCTTCGTTGATGCCAAAACCATCCAGCGAAATCGGCAGGCGGATCAGCACCAGCACAATCGGGATCAGGATGAAGAAGAACAGCGGCGGCACAGCAATATCGAAGGCCAGCGCCAGCAGGTACGCCCACATCAACGGGAAGAGATTTTCAACCAGGGACAGCACGAAGAACCAGAGCATCGCGCCCATATTGCCGCTGAAGCTGGCATACGAACGCACAATCTCGCGCAATTTCTGCACGATTTTGTTCTGCGCAAATTTGCCGCCGCGCTGGTCAACGAAGCTGCCCACCCGTTTGAGGATGTCCTGGCGCATGGTGAAATACATGCCCACCACCGCCAAAACCGACAGCCCAATGAATACAAATAGCAGGCTGTTCATGCCTTCGAAGAAAGTTTCGCCCAGCAGGAAGATACTCGCCAGCACGCTGATGATGACCATCACGAACAGCGCCAGGAAGCCCAACGCACGCTCCACAATGATCGAGGAGACGACATCCCCCATCGGGTAATTTTTATTGCGCGATACGGCGTAAGCGCGGAGGGCATCACCGCCCACCGTTGCAGGCAGGAACAAACCCAGGAACGTCGTCTTCCAGTAGACGAACGTCACCTGTGCCAGCGGAATTTCCATGCCCTTTGCCTTCAGCAGCACATTCCACTTGTACGCCATCAGGACGCGATCCACCATGCCTAGCAAGAATGCAATCAGAATGTACCATTTATTACTGGCGACGAGCCGATCCCAGATTTCGCTGAGGTCTACCTGACTGACCAGGAAGGCCAGCAGTCCCACGCTGAGAATAATGCGGAGCCAGAAAGACGGTTTTGTAAGGGGACTTCCGCCCTTTTTCTGCTTTTCCATGAGGCATTCGCTCCTCGGATTGTGTTTTGAGTTTTTGAACCCCTCCCTACATCCCTCCCCACGTTGTAGGGAGGGACTTTTGTTTCCCCTCCTTGCAGCGCGGGGAGGGGGCAGGGGGTGGGGATAAGATATCTACACGGCGGGCGCGTCTGCCAATTCGCCTTTGACATCCGCTTCTCTGGCAGCGTCTGCTTCGTGGGGATCATCAAACGTCTTGATAACCTTTGCCGGAACGCCGACAGCCACGCAGTTCCCCGGCAGATCTTTCGTCACAACCGTACCTGCGCCGATGACCGCATTATCACCGATGGTCACCCCCGGCAGGATGATCGCCCGTGCGCCAACCCAGACGCGCTTGCCCAATGTCACCTTGCTGAAGCTGGTTTCCAATCCGGCACGGTAATCATGCCCGGTCGTGGTAATCATTGTGCCGGGGCCAAGCTGGGTATCGTCGCCAATTTCTACGCCACCATGTCCGGTGATGCTGGTGAAACTGTTGAAGGCGATGCGTTCTCCACAGCGGATGTAGCCCATCGCGCCAGCACGCAAGTAGACATATTCCTTCAGCAAGGAGCCTTTGCCGATGCTGATATTGGACGGGTTCACGAAGCGCACGCCACGTTCTACCGTTGTACCAGCACTCACGCAGCGCTTGATGAAGCGGGCATAGAAGGTGGTGAAGGCAACATGAAACAGCCGCGAAAATTCAAAGGGGTCTTCGCGCAGCACCTTCAGGACATACTGGATTTTATTCGGTGAGTGTTCCATGTTCGTTCACCTCTGTTCTCTAAATATCTCGCAAAAATACTTCTTGGGACGTGCGGCTGCACATCCGTACAGAACCGATTTTTGTAGGGACACCCAACGGGGCTTGTCCGGTGTTGAAACCAACTCAAACGCATTGTTTTTATGCTAGATTTCCACCTGTAGGGACAACACTCGTGTTGTCCGCCTAGGGTTGTTTCGGACGAGGCAGGCCTCGTCCCTACAGCGTGATTTGTTAAGATGCGAAAAGACCTACAATGATCCCGGTAACATTCCCGGACAAGCCCAGCGGGATGTCCACAACAGATCTGAACCAATCCGCTATTGGGATGTTATTTCTGCAATGATTGATACCGTGACCGAGCTGGTTTTATTCCCCATCCAGTACCAGGGCGATATTCTTCTGCTGGATGCGTAAGCGCCCAACCTGCGAAGCCAGCCAGACATACGGTGCGACAATCGCAATTTCCAGGGAAATCGCCAGCACATTATATGAACTGAAGACCGCATCCACAAATTGCCCGATTGTATCCGTTGCACTTTCCGAATGATGCATACCGATGAAGACAGGGATCGGTGAAATGAAGGCTGCATCTGTGAAAGGCCACAGCAGCGGAATTCCATACGGTGCGCGTCCATCCGTGTTCACAAAATCCATGAACAGGTGTGTAGAGTACGCCGCAAAACAAAAGGCAAAGATTTGCCATCTGGTAAGGTGCTTCGTGCGGAAGATCAGCGCAACCAGCAGACTGATGACCGCCCCGGCGAAAAAGCTGTGCGACATCCCGCCATGAAAGAAGGCAGGCATCCCCTGAACCAAACCAGGGAGTACATCTAAATCCGGCAAGACTGCCATGCCCACGCACAAGGCGGTGAGCAAAGGTGCTTCTGACCTGGCTTTTTCGGGCAGTAAACGCGAAACGGCGAAACCTGCAATGCTGTGTCCGATGGGAGTTGCCATGTTCGTTCGTCCTCAAAGTTCAGCGATGATTTTGGCGAATGACAGGTTCCCGGTAGTGATCCATATTGTAGGGGCGCAGCGCGCTGCGCTCCTACGAGGCAGGATACTTACTATCCCGTCGCCGGAACCAGTGGTGTCACGGCTTTGGGTTTTTTGTACGCTTCCAGCGTTTCCTCAAAGAGGCTTTCGTAGCTGTGGGCGCAGTGTTCAATGAAATAGGACTTCACCCGTTCCAGGTTCAACTCGCCCATTTCTTTGCGTTTTTCAGGATTTTCAACCAGGTTTGTCATCGCCTTGATGAAGCGCTGGGTGCTGCCGAGTGGCACTACATGCCCGGTCACTTCATCATCCAGGAAATCTGTTTGACCGCCATAGTTATAGCAGACAACCGGCAGGCCACAAGCCATGGCTTCCAGGAAGACCAGGCCGAAGCCCTCATGATGGCTGGTCGAAACGAACGCATCCGCCATACGTAGGATACGCAGTTTTTCTTCTTCTTCCACAAAGCCTAAGAATTTGACCTGTTCGGCAATGCCCAGTGAACGCGCCTGTGCTTCCAATTCTTCGCGCAGCGGCCCCGTCCCCATGATGAGCAATTTGGCTTTTTTGTCTTTCAATGCGCCCATCACCTGGATCAGTTCCGCAATGTTCTTACGGGATACCAGGCGACCCAGTGTGACGAAGACCGTTTCATCGTCGCTGAGGCCGTAAGTTGCGCGGTCTGCCGTGCCGAAATCACCCGGACGCGGGATACCCAGGGGGATACGCACTGCGTACACCTGATGCGTATAGAACACGCGCATATTGTTGATGGTATTCTTGGACTGCCCGACGACCACATCAGCGCGATTCAGCAGCCAGCGCACGCTCATGCGCAGCGGCATATGGCGATGCGGTGACGTGAATTTGCTCGGATCGTACACATCACCGCCGTGCAAGGAAAGCACATTCGGAATTTTTGCAAAGTGCGATAAGGCATCCCCAACAGGGCCTGTAGGTACGACAAAATGTGTATTGATGATGTCGAACTTTTCGCGGCGCAGCAGCTTGCGCCCTTCGCGGATGCCGTTGGGAATGTACGAAGCCATTGAAGTCATGCTGGCGACTGCCTTCTGGTCGCGCCCCAATACGGGAACGCGCAGCACGCGCACGCCTTTTTCGATGCGTTCAAAGGGAATGTTGGGTGCCTGGGAGGTTAGCACGGTGACATCGTGTTTCTTCGCTAATTCTTCAGCGAGCCACGCATTGACCACACCGCCGCCCCCGCCCAGTGGAGGATATTCATAGTTGGTGAATAAAATCCGCATGATGCCCGTCCTATGTCTTTTTCGGTCTGTGACTCTGGAATGCAATCTCGTTAGTCCTTACACTACCGCGCATCCCTTTCGTCTACCTTGCAGAACATAACGATTCCTTTCAAGGAAAGCGCATCTCTGGCAGAAATACAAGGGCGTTCTGGGGCTGCGAATCCGTAAGCTAGCTGAAAGGTCACCTGTTTGTTCACGTTATGAGGCGGCGATTCACCTGCACTGGCTGCCTTCGTATGCGCTTACCACGGTTCCCAACGGTTACCAATGGAAACCGTTCCTGATTTCTTGATTAAATGCCATCAATCCCTAACATCCTGCGGTATACTGGACGGGTAATTGCACCCAACAAGGACACAGCTTTTATGATCCCGGATACCACGAAACAGATTCGCCTGGATGGAGCGTACTTCAAAGATGAACAAGGCCGCACGCTGCTGCTGCGCGGTGTGAATCTGGCAGGGAGCAGCAAAGTTCCCACCGTCCCCAACGGCGCAACCCATCTGAAAGAAGGCTTCTTCGATCATCGCAATGTGAGTTTCGTGGGGCGGCCTTTCCCACTGGCACAAGCCGATGAGCATTTCGAGCGCCTGCGTACCTGGGGGCTGACCTTCCTGCGTTTCCTGGTGACCTGGGAAGCCATCGAACACGCGGGACCGGGGCAGTACGACACAGAATACCTGGATTACCTGGAAGCAGTAGTCGAAAAAGCGGCTGAGTACGATATGCTGCTCTTCATTGATCCGCACCAGGATGTGTGGAGCCGCTTCACGGGGGGCGATGGTGCGCCCGGCTGGACGCTGGAACTCGCCGGATTTGATATGCGCAACTTCCACGAGACAGGCGCAGCGCTGGTGCATCAACTGCATGGCGATCCATTCCCGCGTATGCAGTGGGCAGGGAATTATACCAAGCTGGCAACGGCGACCATGTTCACGCTGTTCTTCGGCGGCAGAGATTTCGCGCCCAAACTGACCATCGACGGCGAAAATATTCAGGATTATTTGCAGCGGCACTTCCTGGCATCCATGCAAGAAGTCGTCAAGCGCATGGTAGGCAAGGAACACGTCATCGGCTATGACAGCTTCAATGAACCGTCTCAGGGCTTCATCGGCAAGCATAATCTGAAGCGAACCGAAACGCCGCTGCTCCTGGGGCCAACGCCCTCACCCTATCAGGCGATGCTGCTGGGGGAAGGGATTGCGCAGAGCGTCACCGATTGGCAGTTGAATACCAGCGGCTTGCGGGCGCTCGGACGCAAGTTCATTGATCCCGAAGGCAAGCGAGCATGGCAGCCAGGGCGTAAAGGCATCTGGCAGGAGCATTTCGTCTGGGGATTGGATGGCAGCGGACTCCCGCGTTTGATGCAGCCGGATTACTTCCATCGGGTGAAGGGAAAAGAGATCGACTTCGAGCGCGATTACCTGCGTCCTTTCATCAATCGCTACGCCGAAACAATCCGCGAGATTGACCCCGATGCGATCATCTTCGTGGAGTTTGAAGCCTTCGGCAAACCCGGCGTTCCCAAATGGCAGGAAGACGATGCACAGAATATCGTCTATGCGCCGCACTGGTACGATTACATCACGCTGATGACCAAGCGCTATTTCCCGAGTCTTGGTGCGGACAAAGTATCGTTCCGGCCTGTATTTGGTGCGGAGAATGTTCGCCGTTCTTTTGTGGATCAACTGGCGGTATACAAGACAATTGCCGAGGAACAATTCGGCGGCGTTCCCACCATCATTGGCGAAACGGGGATTCCCTACGATCTCAATGGGGAACGCGCTTACCGCACCCATGATTTCAGCGTGCAGGTGCAGGCAATGGATAATACCTTGCAAGCCCTGGATGCCAATTTGCTGAGTGCGACGCTGTGGAATTATACGCCGGATAACGACAACTTCCGGGGAGATTTGTGGAACGGGGAAGACCTCTCCATTTACAGCCCGGATCAACGAGATAATCCCAATGACATCAACAGCGGCGGACGTGCGCTAGAAGCCGTTGTGCGTCCCTATGCAGTCGCAACAGCAGGCGAACCGCTGTTTATGCGCTACGATGTGCATACTGGGATATTTGAATATGGCTTCGCCCACAATGCTTCGGTAGATGCGCCAACTGAACTTTACGTTCCGAATTATCAGTACCCGGAAGGCTACATCGTCGAAGTCAGTGATGGCGAATTTGAGAAGGATACCGAAAATCAACGCCTGATTTATTGGTATGGCGATGATGCCAGCACGCATATTATTCGCATCAAGCCCACGATCCCGCGTGAGATCAAGGAACAGGCTCGTAACTGGGGTTCGGTGCTGATGGTGCTGGGTGTGCTGTTCTTCCTGTGGCGCGTCTGGAATCGGCTGCGGCAGGAGGGCAGGGATGAGACCTCGTAAATAAATTGTTAGGAATGACGGGCACGACATGTCGTGCCCCTACGGTTTTCTTCGTGTCCTTCGTATCTTTGTGGTTCAAATCGTTTTGAAGCGATCTCCCCACCCCGATTCTCAAGGAGGGGGCTAGAAGTCTCCCCCCATAGTTGTCAAGTGAAGCATTCTTCTCGCAAATGGATGGCTTACTGCCCTCAGCCTGACATTCAAAACGTCAGGCTACACCAGGGTGAACGTCCGCTAAAGGGACGCTGAGACAACCATCCTACACGATAAAACATCTTTATAACCCCTTTAGCGGGTTTCGGTCTTTTGTAGCCGGGGATTTTAATCCACGGCGACCCTTTCGCGTAATGTCTGTTTTAACAAACACGCTCTCAGAACTCTTTCTTTGTGCTGAGTGACTCATTCCACAACAACCGAAAGCAGCGGCGCGAGGTCATCTTCCGCAGCGGGAATAACTTCCAGACGAATGCCATCACGCCAATCATAGACCGTCACGCGCAGGGTATATTCCCCCGGTGCAGCATCCGCCGGAATTTGCAGCGTCCGCGTATCTGGTGACCATGCGCCTACAGGCAGAACCTGCGCATCCACATTGCCGAAGTTGCCATCCTGCTGCACCAGAACGCCATTTTCGCCCCATAATTGGAAACTCGCAGAGTAGTTGAAATCCGGCACCTGCACAGCCTGCCACCAGACATCCAGCAGCAGCGTCTCCCCTGGCTGCACCGTGACTCGTTCCGCGCCAGCATAACCCAGGGCGATTTGCTCCCCAAACGTGACGGCGACTGCTTGCGGCGGAAGCTGATAGAACTCCGCCACAATCGGAAGCTGCACGATACGCCGCGTCATCTGCATAGATTCGGTTACGGCACGCCGCGCCCGTCCGTTAACGTCCCCCTGCGAATCAATCAACCAGATACGAGGTGCTGAAGTAGGTTCTTCCTGCCAGATGCGCATATTCTGGTGGTTGATTTCCCCGCCGAAGCTGCGGTTCAGGTAATACTGCGTGCTGTAGGGTTCGCCATCAATCACATAGAGATCATCCACACGGGCAGATTCTGCAACGCGCTGCATGGCTCCGCGCCAGTCCGGTGTCCCAGGCCAGAAGATGCTCAGGCCAGTAATCCCCACCAGCACCCAGACCAGCGCCGCAGAGACTGCCGCCGCTGCCCCGATTCGCCAGCGTGATAGATAGCTGAGTCCTGCACCGTAGAGGATCATCACGGCTGGCAGGGTATAGAGTAAATTACGCCCGATGTACCACAGGAACAGCGTCTGGTTCACGAAGATCACTACTGCGAAGGTTGCCACAATCCACAGGGAGAACAGCAGCACAAGCTGCCACCGCGCCCGAATCGCCCACAGGCCAACCAGCGCCAGCACGCCACCCAACAGCGGAACCGCGTTCGTCACGCGATCCGCGTAATTTTCCAGGATGCGCGGCACATCCGGCACACCATAGAACAACCCTTCGCCTAAATCGCTGTTCAGTTGGGTGAAGATCGACGGAAGCCAGGGAAGCAGCAATAATCCAGCGATAAGCAGCGCCCCCCACAGCCGCAGCGTTTTGCGCGGGGGAAGCGTTAGCAGGGCGTGCAGTGCCAGCGTCATCCCCAGGAAGGCGCTGAAGTAGTGCGTGTAGAGGGCAGCAGCCTGTAACAGCGCAAGCGCCAGCAGCCAGCGCCAATCGCCATTTTTTCGCCAGCGCCAGTATGCCCAGATCAAGGCCGCCGCCAGCAGATAAAAAAGCGTATACTGCCGCGCCAGCCGTGCGAAGTACAACCAGAACAGGGAGCCACTCGCCAGCAGCGCTGCATACAATCCCACGCGCCGACTGAGCAGAGTCGCGCCCAGGCGGTAGGTGAAGGCGATTCCGAGCAAGCCGAACAAGCCGCTCATCCAGCGCAGGGCAAATTCCCCATCACCAAAAAAGGGTCGCAAAAAATAGGCGATATAAAAGTACAGAGGAGGATGCACACCGCGTTCTGCCGAAAATGTCCACACATCCCCAATGCCGCCGCGTATCGCCAGCGCCAGCCAGCTTTCATCTTCCCAGAAGCTGACGCTGTTCAGTTCAAAGAGCGAGAAGCCAGCCGCCAGCAGCAGTACAAATACCATGCTCCAGAGGGCAGGATTGCGGCGTAGATCAAGTTGTGGAGAAAGCGCAGGGGTTTGGGTCATGGTTGGTCTATCTGTGCCATTCTGTCCCCTCCCCCAAACCCCCTCCAAACCGAAGCATCAGGGAGGGGGCTTCTGCTGCACAGCATATCGTCGCATTCCTGGGCTACTGTGAGGCAGGAACCTGGTTTCCCCTTGCGCAGCGGGGGGACGGAAGGGGGGATCATTCTACGCCTGATTCTTGCGTTTGTACTGCGTGTTGCGCAGCAAAGCGTACATTGTGCCGGACGAATCATTGATGAGCTGCACCACTTCCCAACCCACATCCCCCAACAGATTGATGGCTTCAATGGTGTTGTTGTAGCTGCCCATCATAGAAAGTTCGCGCAGCATAATGTACTGATTGGTCAGCGTGTAGATGCTTTCGGGATCTTTCACGATGTCCGCTGCGGGAATGCTTTTGTTCTCGTCAGGTTGTCTGGGCATGAATTAGCTCTCGTATTCGCTCATGACCAGCACGGCATTATGCCCGCCGAAGCCGAAGGCATTGCTCATCACATGCTTGACATCTGCTGCCCGTCCCACTTTCGGCACGTAATCCAGGTCACAATCCGGGTCGGGGTTGTCGAGATTGATCGTGGGCGGGATGAAGTTATCGCGCAGTGCCATAATGCCGAAGATCGCTTCTGCCGCGCCAGCCGCCCCCAGCATATGCCCGGTCATGGATTTTGTTGAGCTGATCGGGATGTTGTAGGCGACTTCACCCAATGCGGCTTTGATCGCTGCTGTTTCGCTCTTATCGTTCAAGCGTGTGCCTGTACCGTGCGCGTTGATGTAATCAATATCCTCTGGCTGTAGCCCCGCATCTGCGATGGCAATTTGCATGGCTTTCGCAGCACTCGCGCCATCTTCCAGTGGAGCCGTCACATGGTAGGCATCGGATGTATGCCCGTAGCCTGTGATTTCTGCGTAAATTTTCGCGCCGCGTGCCAGGGCATGCTCCAGATCTTCCAGCATTAGGATGCTCGCCCCTTCACCAGCTACAAACCCGGTACGGCCTACATCAAAGGGGCGGGAGACCGTTCGCGGGTCGCCATCATCGCCAACGTGTCCCAGGGTTTTCATATTGCCCAGGCCGGAAAGCACCACATCTGCGATGCAGGCTTCGCTGCCACCTGCCAACGCCGCTTTGACGCGCCCCAACCGGATCAAGTCCGCAGCATCCCCGATGGCGTTATTGCCCGTTGCGCAGGCCGAAATCGGCGTATAATTCGCGCCGCGCAGCCCAAATTCAATGGAAACCTGCGAGGCAATCTGGTCACTGAGCAAGGTCGCCGCCAGCGTCGGACGCACGCCGCGTTCCCCTTTTTCCTCAAACCCGTTCACCATGGTGATGACGGTGCGGATACTGCCAATGCCAGTGCCGACTATGCAGGCGATGTCATAGCGGTTTTCATCCGTGACTTCTAAGCCACTGTCTAGCATGGCTTCGCGTGCGGCTACCAGTGAAAAATGCTGCGCACGATCTGTGCGGGCGGCGATGCGCTTGCCGAAAATTTCTTCTGCATCAAAGTTCTTCACTTCCCCGCCAATCTTGGTGGAGATGTGGTCTGTATCAATCACATGGATCCAATCAATGCCGCTGACTCCGTTGCGGATACTGTGCCATGCTTCTGCAACCGTGTTCCCTACCGGACTCACCAGGCTCATCCCTGTGACAACGATCCGTTTTTTGTCCATCCCGTATGCCTTTCCGTGTGCGTGTGCGTTAAAAAATCTAACAGAAACGCGATTTAAAAGCAATTTAGCATTAGCCACAGCTATCTGCCAGTAAGAGGAAAAGCCTATGCCTCAATCCTCTTTTTTATCCTTGCCGAAGAGACGATCTGAAATTGCGCCGCCGAGCAATCCCTGCATGATAGAACCACCTTTTGCAGGTTCGGCAGGTTTCCCCGCAGAGTCCCAATCTGCGCGGTAACGGCGGTTGATCCACGTTTCGTAATCCTCTGCCGCTTTGACGATAGCCGCTTCTATTGCCGGGAAATCGCCCTCGTTCAATGCATCGCGGTACTGCGTCAACATCTGCATATATTGATCTAAAACACGCACAAGCACGTCACGGTTCTGCATCCATTCATCGCGCAGCGCATCCGGGTGCGTATCAAACAGGGTGCGCGTCAGTGCGCCGAAGGTCGCATTAGTGAACCACTGCAAATCATCCCAGTTGCCTTGCTGTGATAGATGACTGAAGAACACCGTCCCCAGCAAGGCCGGGAGTTGTTCCGTCTGCACGAGCAGCGTATCGTGTTCATGTGGATCGAGAAAGCGCGGTTTGCTACCGAGGATTTGCGCGAAGTTGAAGGCCAGATCCACTGCTTCGCGCAGGCTGGATGCACTCGGAGTCAGCAAGGTTGTGCTGTCATCGAAGGTGTCTTCTTCGGCAGATTCAACATCGTTCTTCACTTGATACAGGTAGCGCGGGTTCACAATGGGAGTGATGCCGATCATATGCTGCTCTTCGCCCAGGTATTTCGCTGCCCATTCCAGCGAAGGACCTTTGATGGGTGAAGCATCCAGCACGACAGCGCCCTCACGCATGGTATTTGCCAGGTTCCGGTACGCCTGTTCAACATCCTCATACGACAGCGCCAACACCACCAGATCACAGTCGGCAACGGCAGCGGCGATGCTGCGCTCTGTGTGATCTACCGCGCCCAACTTCTGAGCTTTTTTCTCCACATCCGGCGAACGATCATAGCCCACGATGGTGAATTGGTAGCGTCCGCCCTTCGTCATGTAACGGCGCAGCGCCAGCCCAATCGAAGCCGTCGTGCGATCCAGACCGAGCAAAGCAATTTTCAAAGCAGACATGCTGGCTCCTCTGCAATAAGCAATAAAATGCACTCGAGTTCAGGCAGCAGTGTACCATGCACCCATGAATTTCCGCTGATGAGTTGGCTAGCAAGATGGGGCAATCGGTGTCTGCTTCACAGGGAAGTCAAAAAGGATGCGAAGTCACTGGCGTGGCTTCATCTCGTAGGCGCAAACCGATTTTGCTGCGAAGAACGTGGTGTCGTAGGGTTCGATCCTGTCGAACCCGTACAATTTTCTGACTGAAATTACCGTTCGTCCAGCGGGACCCAGGTGCGGCCTGTATCCCCAACGTACTGTGCCAGCGGACGAATCAGGCGGCCTGCTGCCATGTGTTCCAGGGCGTGCGCCGTCCAGCCAGCGACGCGGGATACGGCAAAGGTGGGCGCAAACAACGCGCTGTCTAATCCGACCCCGTGCAGCACCAGCGCAGTATAAAATTCGACATTGGTTTGCAAACGACGACCCGGTTTGTATGCTTCCAGCAGATCAAGCGCCACCGTTTCCACATGCCGCGCCAGATCATAGAGCGCTCGCTGGTCGCCATCTGCGAAGAATCGTTCCGCAGCCGTATTCAGCACATCGGCACGCGGATCCCGCACTTTGTACACCCGATGCCCGAATCCCATCAGGCGATCCCCGCTTTCGAGCCTGGCACGGATGACGGACTCGGCGTTTTCCGGTTTCCCAATCTCGAAGACCATATCCAGGGCAGGCCCCGGCGCACCTCCATGCAGGGGGCCTTTCAGCGCACCAATCGCCCCCACAACTGCTGAGATGATGTCCGACTGCGTAGAAACGATGATTCGCCCCGTGAAGGTCGATGCATTGAAGCCGTGATCAATGACGGTGTTGAGGTAGGTATTCAGGGCGCGGATACGTTCCTCTGAAGGCGTTTCGCCATCCAGCATGTAGAGGTAATTTGCTGCGTGCGAGAGGGAAGCATCTGGCGCGATGGGTTCCTTTCCGTGCAGTATGCGCCAGTAGGCCGCGACAATCGTCGGGAATGCTGCCAGCACCGCACGGGCTGCGGACGGCGCATCTTCTGGATCAGCATTCAAGCTGAGGAGGCCAGCCGCCATGCGCAGCGCATCCATGACGGGCAAGTTCTTCCGCGCAGCTTCTCGCAACGATTGAACGGCAACAGTTGGAATCGCCCGTAGGTTCGCCAACTCTGCCTGAAAATCTGCCAATTCCGCCTCATTCGGCAGGTGATCTTCCCACAGCAAATAGACCATCTCCTCAAAGGTGGCATAGGGTGCGATGTCTTCCAGGGCATAGCCGCCGATGATGAGTTCGCCCAATTCGCCATTGACGCGGCTCAGGCGTGTTTCTGCCGCGACGACTCCCTGTAAACCAGGGCGTGCAATGATTTCTAACTCCATGAGTGGTTTCCTTTCTGGGTAGCTGAAAGCTCGAAACAGAAACCACCTGCGCAGGGGTTTTCTCCAGTGTACGGCATCGCACAATAGATTGTCAATATTGATACAAAAATCAATATATTTGAATATTTGCAGATTCATTAGCGCAACGTTATACTCCCGAAATCGTGATTGCGCGAATACATTTTGCGCGAAACAGTCGCACTTCTTTCTGTTGGTTGGGGGAACTGAGGGGCAGGTCATTATGGCAACAACACAATACATATCCGGTAGCTCAGGTGTCGTCACAGCACGAGACATTCACAACAGCAATGTCGTGATGCGCATCAGCCAACTGCCACCTGATATGCGCAACGACACCCGCATTCAGACTGTTCTACAGCAAATTCAATTGCAAGAAGATCGCTTGATTGAGCTAGTGCGCCAGCGTGAGAATCAACGCCTGCTGCCGATGATTGGGCAGCAGCTTGAGGCAATCACCTTCTCCCTGATGCTGCTGCTCTTTCCCATTGGTTGTATCCTCAGCACGATTATGTGGGGGGTCATCCCATCCATCACCGTATCGTTGATTACCTATATTCCCTGGTTGCTGTTACTGGGGATACTTGGTTTTCTCTTTTATCGTTATTATCGCTATTTTCGGAATTATCGTGCGTTGCGCACTCAAATCTGGCGACAGCAGCAGGCAATTGGAGCGCTGGTCAAGCAATTAGATGAAGCAATTCGGGAGGTTAACCGATGAATCGTTTCCCCTTTCTGAGTACATATCGCTACTGGATTCTCATCACCGGCTTCGTCATTCTCATCGCGGGTTTTCTTATATCGGTTGTGAGCAGTGTATCAGCACAATTAGCCGTGGTTAGTGTCAACGAGATATTCTCCGATATTAATGTCCAACTCGGTTCCGGTAGTAGCTCTAGCTCGTCCTATGTGACCGTTCCAATCTGGGGCTACATGTTGGCATTTAGCATCAGCTACCTCATCGTAATCTTCTTTGTTTTCTCAACATTCATGCTCGCGGAGATTTTCAAGATCATCATTTCAGCAGGCGATTATCTACAAGATAAGCGTACGCAGCAGCGTGAGAGCAACGTAGCAGCCGATGTAATCGCAGCATTGTATGCACCGCCGGAACCCACATGGTACGAGCGGGCAACGGAATGGATGCTGCAACTGGTGAATCGCGGGCAGGAAGAATATCAACGGCAGCGCCGCAGGGCTGCTGAATCTCAGGTGGCGCTGGGGTCAGGCTCCGACCTTGATCTCGACGATCTTTTGAGTGAGGACAATACGCTTGACGATCTGTTAGGCGATGATGACATCATTGATGTTGATCCAAAGGAAGAAGCACAACGCCTGTTTGAAGCCGGGATGCAGGCAGGGCGCAGCCGTCAGTATCAGCAGGCCGTCAATTACTTCAATCAGGCACTTTCTTACGATCCCGATCATGTGAAAGCGCGTCAGGGGTTAGCTCGCGCACAACAGTTAGCCTCCCAGTAAGTTGTAGCATTCCAGTGCAGAGAGGGTTTCTTTGCACTGGATACCTCCTCCAGCTTTTACCTTCCATCGCAAGATACCCATTGCTGCGCAGACCCCCTGCAACAATAATGCTTCCATAGATCCAAGGACGAAGGAGGCATTGCGTTGACGAACCCGAATTGGCTCACCTGGGCGCGAAAGATACAATCCATTGCAAAGGTCGGCTTGCTCTACTGCGAGAATGACTACGATAGAGAGCGCTACGAGTATTTGCAGGAGATCGCGCTGGAAATCCTGCAAACACACACTGACACCCCGGCAGAAAAACTCACCGCATTATTTGAAGGAGAACCGGGCTACCCCACGCCGAAGGTCGATGTGCGCGGGGCGGTCTTCAATGAGCAGGGGGAAATCCTGCTGGTGAAGGAAGCCAAATCCGGCGGCTGGACGTTGCCGGGAGGATGGGCAGATGTCTGGGATACGCCATCGCAAGGCGTGGAACGGGAAGTCTTTGAAGAAAGCGGCTTCACAGTGAAAGCTGCCAAACTGATTTCAGTGTATGACCGGGACAACCAGGGACATCCCCCGCATGATTTCGCCATCTATAAAATGACCTTCCTCTGCGAAATCCAGGGCGGGGAAGCGACCAGCAGCCATGAGACGCTCGCGGTAGAATTTTTCGCAGAAGATGCCCTGCCAGAACTGGATGCGGGGCGCACGCTGGAAAGTCACCTGCATACCTGCTTCGCACACTACCGCAATCCGGCGCTAGCCACGGCCTTCGATTGAGTCGGAGTCGTCCGGTTGCAGTCCTTCGGTGAGGTCGGTGATGGCGATCCATACGCCGCGTGCATGGCGGTATCCCAATACACCGACCACCACCACAAACAACAGCGGCAAGCCAAGCAGCACCCACAGCGAAAAGTCATCATTGATGGCGTACAGCACAAAGAACAACACCAGCGCCAGGATCGGCAGCAGGGAAATCCAGATGATGCTGGCTCCTGCCGATTCGCCGGATTTGCGTTCGTACCGCACCCCACAGACTTCGCAGCGTTCGCGCATCTGGAAGAATCCGCTGCTGATGTGACCTTGCCCGCAGTTGGGGCAGCGCAGGAAAACCCCGCGCAGCAATTTCTGTAGCATGGTTCATCCTCATCCTAAGCGACCTGAAATGATGTTATTGTTCCTGCATTGCTAGCCGGATGCAATGCCTATCAGGTATGCTTGGGGTATGGTCCATTACCGAGCGCGAGAGGGTACTATGAAGCAGGATTTACTCCAGCTCAGTGCAGTCGAATTGGCACGGCGAATCCGCGAGCGTGAGAACAGCGTGACGGAAGTCGTGGAAGCCCACATCCAGCGCACGAAACATGTGAACCCGCACATCAATGCCGTGATTATCCCGATGTATGAACAAGCCAGAGAAGCCGCCCGTGCCGCAGATGAATATATCGCTGCCAATGGCACGGAAGATTTGCCGCCGTTGTTCGGTGTACCGATCACCATCAAGGATTGCTGGCCTGTAAAAGGCGTTCGCTTCGTCGGCGGTTCCTGGCATCTGCGCGATAACGTCGCAGACCATGATGGCCCGGCAGTGAAATTGCTGCGCGATGCAGGCGGCATCATCATCGGCAAGACCAATCTGCCGGATGGCTGCTGGCTGGCGGAGTCAGTCAACCCGGTTTTCGGGCAGACGAACAACCCGCACAACGTCAATCACAGCGCAGGTGGCAGCAGCGGCGGAGAAGGCGCAATCATCGCGGCTGGTGGTTCAGCGCTTGGCCTGGGCAGTGATATTGCCGGGAGCGTGCGCATTCCGGCGGCCTTCAATGGCTGCGTCAGCTTGAAGCCCAGTGCCGGGAGAGTCCCCTCCGAAGAACACATGCCCCTGCCCCCGGAAGAAATTCTCGAATGGAACACCGCAGGGCCGATGGCGCGGCGCGTGGAAGACCTGGGGCTGGCGCTGAAAATTCTCTCGCGTACCCCGGTGCAGGATTACAAGGAGATTTCACTGGTGAGCCGTCCGCTGAGTGCCATCAACCCGGATGCGATCTTCCCCGTGCATCGAGAAGTTGCTGAAACGGTCATGATGGCAGCCGGGGCGCTGCGCAGCGCCGGGATGGTCAACACTACGCGGCAAGATTTCCCGCTGCAAGAAGTCGGCTACATCTATACGGGCATCTTCCGCAAATTTGGCAGCCCAGCCTTCCGCGAATTTTTAGGAGGTGGCGAGGCATACAACACCTGGGAAGAATTGCAGGCGCACTGGCGCGGGCAGGGACGCATCACCCGGCGCGTCTTGTTCTTCACCGCCTTCATAGATGTGATGGGCTGGGTCTCCAGCCTGCGTGGATTGGATAGCTTCCGCAAGCTGGAAGATTTCAAAGCGCGGATTCTCGCCAGCATGGAACCCGGCGGTGTGATGGTGCTGCCGCTGCATCCGCAGCCCGTGCCGCGCCACAACTGGTCGTATACCACCTTGCGACAGGTTCCCTACGCCTTCCTGTTCAATGCCCTGGGGATGCCTGCGGCGGTTGTACCGATCCGCTATGGGCATAAGAACCTGCCCTATGTGGTGCAGGTTGTGGGGCATCCGGGTGAAGATGAGGTGGTGTTGGCTGTTGCCGCCGAATTGGAGCGTGTCTTCGGCGGCTGGCAAATGGCAGCGTTATGACGTATCCAGATGGGTGAGAAGGTCACCGCTTCATGCGTGAACGATCTCACCCAATCAACGCCTGGAACAGCAGCATCCCCGCCACAGCCAGTACCATCGCGGTATAAGCCGTCGGGCGGGAAACATCTTCAGTGGCTTCTGGCAGCAGTTCCCGGAAGACCATATAAATCATCGCGCCTGCGGCTAACCCCAGGCCAAAGGGCAAGAATGGCTCGAAGACCAACACGAACAAAAAGGCCGGGATTGCCATCAAGGGCTGCGGTAGGCTGCTGAACACACTCCAGCCAGCGGCACGCCACACGGAAACCCCACGCGGGATCAAGACAAGGCTGATTGCCAGACCTTCCGGGATGTTATGAATGGCAATCGCTGCGGAAATCAGCGTACCGAGTGCTTCGCCATCGCCAAAAGAAACACCTACGCCGATGCCTTCTGCGAATGAATGTGCCGTCATGATGCCCACAATCAGCAGCATCTTCATGGCATCTGCGCCTTCGACCTTGCCAATCTGCATGTCGTCGTGGTCGCCAATCAAGCGCCGCACCAGCACAATGGCTGCAATGCCTGCCAGCGTGCCAGCCAGCAAACGCAGCGGATCAATCTGAACACCTTCTAGAATCAGCCCGATGCTCGCACCTAACATCAGACCTGCCGCCAGCGCATTTGCCGTTCCCAGCAGTCGTTTGCTGATGTTCTTGACGAACAAAAAGGGCAGCGCTCCGAATCCCGTAAAAATCGCCGTCATCATGGAGGCGACGAAGACTTGCCAGACGGTTACTTCCTGCATGTTATGACACAGCTTTCTCATGTGTGAAATCTAACTGTGTCTAAGTTTACACCATGATTTAACCAATGTAAATCCGCAGAGTAACCGATTATAATGTGATGTTTATCCTGGCAGGAACACAGGCTGTTTCTGGCTACAATGCCGTCGAAAGCCAGAAGATTGCCCCCAGCAGGATCATCAGCCACAAGCCTGCACAGCCGATATGTCGGGTCACGCTGTAGCGCCCACCGAGCGCACCCAACAATGCGCCGATGATCGGACTCAGCAGCGAAGAAACGCACAGCAGCAGGATCACCGGGGAAGCCGTGCGCGATACCTGGAAGGTTGTGTCGGTGATGCCGAAGAGCAGCGCCAGCAGTGCCATGAAAAATGCAAATAAGAATACGCCACTGAGCAGCAATCCCCAGCAGCCACCAACAAGGGTTTCACGCGCTTCGCCAAAGAAGCCCACAAACCCCAGATTCGTCCCCAGCAAATTCTCAAGAATCTCTTCAATCATCGCTGTTTCCTCTATATTCGGTAAGAGTCTGCTAGCCTTTGCAAGGCATTCACACAAAATGATTTGAAACACGAGGACACAAAGATCACGAAGAATCTGTTTCGTTTCACTTTGCCCGCTTTAATCTACCAATCCGCACCTTATTTCCCCTGCTGCATCGCTTCTACCAGCCGGACGATTTCGCTGCCTTTGGGCAATTCTTCCCGCCAGAGGATGGTCTTTTCCAGCGAGAAGCCCCGCAGCAGGTTGGATGTTAGCAGGCGTGAATCCCCTTCAATGCGGGAATAAAGTCCGTCATTATCCAGTTCATAGACATCTGCCAGCTTGCGCAGGGGATCAATCAACCAGTATTCGCGCACACCCGCTGCCTCATATTCAATCAGCTTCGCACCATGATCGGCACTGCTGGAACCGGGTGAGACAATTTCCACCGCAATATCTGCCGCACCATTGACACGGTGTGCTTCCAGCCGATTCATATTCTCGTTGAGGATTACCATCAGATCCGGCTCACGGGCGGGGACATTATCCGCGATGTACATCGGTACGCCTGCCGTGACAACGATACCAGCATCCAGTTCTTCGAGATACCAACTCAATACCCTGCCCAGAAAATGCTGAATGAGATTATGAATTGTATTGTTTGTCACCTGTGGTACGACCTTCCCCGCGTGCCACTCGACCCGCTGATCTTCATAACGGCGCACAAAATCCTCAAAGGAAACATTCTCCTCGATGATCGTACCGGGTTGGACTTGTTCAATGGTTGGATCGCTCATGCCTGCACCATCCCCTGTACTAGCTTGAAAATCTCATCTCCCTGGGGCAGTTCTTCCCGCCAGAGCAAGGCCGCATCCAATTTGAAGCCAGACAGCACCCGCGAGACGATCTGCCCTTCATAGCCGCTGATGCGCTGATAATGCCCTTCATCGTCCAGGTAGTAACCATCCACCCGCTTACTCAGGGGATCGACAATCCAGTATTCGGGAACTCCGGCATTCTGGTATTCATAATATTTTTCACCGCGATCCACGCTGCCCGTACTGGGTGAAATGATCTCAAGGATGAAATCAGCAGGGCCATCCAGATATTGATGCTGCAAGCGGTCTGCATGTTCATTCAGTACGACCAGAATATCCGGCTGGCGTGCAGGTTGATCGTCTGTGATGCGCATCGGATAGCCATCGGTGTAGATACGTCCGGTCTGTTGATACATCAAATACAGCCCGATGACGGTGGTCAGCATTGTGAGAATAGACTGATGCACCTGATTCTTGGACATTTTCTGCACGACCTTCCCCGCGTGCCACTCGACCCGCTGCCCTTCATAGCGGCGCACAAAATCCTCAAAGGAAACATTCTCCTCGATGATCGTACCGGGTTGGACTTGTTCAATGGTTGGATCACTCATATGCTCACCTGCCTGCGACTATTTGCGTCGATTCAAGTATAGCAAACCTCTGGCGATCACATGGCTCCAGGCCAGCACCCGAAATTGATTCTCATCGAAAGCTCGTTCGACTTCTTCCCGCGAGAGCCGCAGCATTTCTTGCTCTTCGAGATCATCGGCGGTTGGCTCCTGGATTTTGCGCCCACCCATTGCCAGGAAACCATGCGCCGTGCCGCAGCCCCGGTTGGCATCTACCACCGTAGAACCCAGTGAAATCCAGGTATCTGCGACGAACCCGGTTTCTTCCAGCGTTTCGCGTTGGGCAGCGTCTAATGCATCCTCACCTGGTTCCATCAAGCCACCGACGGGAGCCAGCGACAGCCCTGCATAACCGTATTTCCCCTGGCGAAACAGGATAAACTGCTCGTTTTCATCCAGCAGCACCACATTGATATAATCCGGCGTGATGACCCATGCCCAATCTTCAATGGTGCGCCCATCAGGTAGCTGTACCGTGTGCATCTCTACGGTGAGGAATTTGCCCTGATGCAGCGCAACCTGCCGTTGCAATGTCTTCCAATTCTGCGGCATCAGAGTTTCCCATGTCGTCCGGTGTAATCACGCACATAGAGAAAATCATGCCCGATGCTGCGGCGGCTGACTTTGGCGACGTTGGGCATGGTGCGCTTGTAGTGGTTGGCCTTCACGCGCTCCCAGATTTTCGCCACAAATTCCAGGCTGAAGCCGCTGGCCTCCGCCGCTTCTTCGGCGGTGTAGCGCTCATCCACCAGCAAATACAACACCTGATCCGCTTCTTCGTAGGTGAAGCCGAGTTCTTGCTCGTCTGTCTGCCCTGCCCACAAATCCGCGCTCGGTGGTTTATCAATGATGCTGCTCGGCACACCCAGAGCCTGGGCAAGCTGGCGCACCTGGGCTTTGTAGAGATCGGCAATCGGCTGCAAGGCCACGCCGCTATCCCCGTAAATGGTGCTGTAGCCCAGCAGAAATTCGGTCTTGTTGCTGGTTCCCATCACCAGCCCGCCCCAGGCCACAGACTGGTCATACAACACGATCATACGGGTACGCGCCATGATGTTGCCTTTGCGGACGTTGCTCATATCCGGGAAGCGGTCAATCAACGGCTGCACCATCGGCGTAATTTCTACTGTCAGGCTCGGCAGCCCCAGATCATCAATGACTTCTTCAGCGTGCTGCAAACTCTCCGGGCTGGATGTCTGGTAAGGCATCCGCACTACCAGCACATTCTCCGCGCCGAGTGCCTTCGCGGAAAGATAGGCCGACAATGCCGAGTCGATGCCGCCGGATAAACCAATCACCGCTTTGTGCATCCCACTCTTGGCAATCTCATCCCGGATGAAGCCCGTTAAGATCGTGTTGGCAAGGTCGGTGTTAATGCTCAGTTTTTCCAGTAGATTTGCAGTTGGTGTGGTCATGGGGAAATCCTTCCTGACTGTGGGTTAATGGGGTAGTTGGTAGAATATTTGTTTCGATAGCGGCGTTTTCATGACGCTCATTTCGTTGGTATTTCGGACACGGCATTGCCGTGTCCCTACGCTGAAATATGCCTTTTGTAGGGACACAGCACCGCTGTGTCTGTACATTCTTCTATCTTTGGGACGGAAACTGTTTAGCGACATCATGCCGCAAAAAAAACAGGTGTAGGGGTTCGATCATGTCGAACCCGCTTTTAGGCCAGCGGGCGCGTCGTGGACCCTCCCCTACAAAAAACCACAGACTCAACGGTACGATGTCTACGACACTTTTCACGGTTGATGTCACTAAAATGTACATTTCGGACACAGCATTGCCGTGTCCCTACGCTGAAATATGCCTTTTGTAGGGACACAGCACCGCTGTGTCCGCCAGCATTAAGGCTAAACCTGATGCATATCACCACACTGGGTCGCCCCTACGCTTTTCTTCGTGTCCTTCGTGCCTTCGTGGTTCAAATCGTTTTGGTGCGATCACGCTGCGATTTACACCCCGTGCTTGGTAATCATCTTCAGGATATACCCGGTTGGCGGAAAGACCAGCAGCGCCCAATAGATTTTGTTCCAGTAGCCAGGGATCACAATCGTCTTCTTGCGTGCCAGCGCTGCCAACGATTCGGTAACGACTTCATCTGCGGACATCCAGGCAAAGGGAGGCACAACGCGATTCAGCGTTTCCTCCAAGCCAGCAACCTCAAAAATCTCCGTTCGGGTGAAGCCGGGGCAAATCACCTGAACCTGCACATTGTCATCCTTTGCTTCCAGTGCGATGCCCTCCGTAAAATTCATCAAGAAGGCTTTAGTCGCATTATAGGTTGCGTTGTTGGGCAGTCCGGTGAACGCACCCATGGATGCTACATTGATGATGGTTCCGTAATGCTGTGGACGCATCTTCGCCAGCGCAGCATAAGTCAGGCGTATGGCAACTTCCATATGCAGCTTCAGCATATTCAGGGTCACATCCAGCGGTATCTCTGCGAAAAATCCCACGCGACCAAACCCGGCATTGTTCACCAGCATGGCGAAATTTTCTGCCTCTTCGATGTACTGCGTCACGCGCTCGATGTCTGCATCAACAGTCAAATCTGCCGGGATGACATCCACCTGCACGCCGTATTGCTCCGTGTATTTCGCTGCCAGTTCGCGCAATTTTTCTTCACGCCGTGCCACCAGCGCCAGGTCATAGCCAGATGCTGCCAACTGCCGCACATAGGCTTCGCCAATGCCGCTGCTGGCTCCGGTGATGAGTGCCGTTCCAAGGATGCCCATGCCGTATCAGTCCTTCGGTTGTAAGGGGCGATGCTGGTATCCCGTGATTTTGTGGGGATAGTCTTCTTCCACAAGCAGTTCCACCAGGAAGAAATCACCGTCTTTTTCTGCTTCAGTGATGACCACAATTTGATGCTCATTGGCAGCAACGACTTGCTTCACGCGCATACGGCCTGCTTTCTCCTGCGTGGTCTGGAACATCTGCAAGCGACCCTCTACAGAGTGTTCAGCTAAACGCTCGTCGTGGTAACTATCTGCGATAAACTGGCGCAGGCGTTCCCAGTTGCCGCCGTTGTAGATATGCGTCTGCGCGATGAAGCGCATCCCGGCCTGGGATGCCCGCAGCACCAGGACATCCTGCGATTGCTGCACGCCATTGGGGTCTTGCTGCGGTGTGTGGTGGTGATGATGGTGTTCTGATTCAGCCATGAAAATCCGTTCCTACTCGATGATGGGCGAAGTTGCCTCTTATGTATCACGTTCGCGCTAGCGCGTCCAGACCCGCAGCCTGCCATCTTCTGTACCCACTGCCAACGCCAGCGTATGATCCACGTATGCTGCCGCCAGATTGCTTACGACGCTGCTTTCTACCGGAAGCTCCCACAGTACCGAAGCACCGTTCGGGTTGCGCTGGATACCCGCAATGCGCGTGCGATCCTGCGACGGCAGGACTATTTCCGGCTGACCATCGCCATTGAAATCTCCTGCGACAGCCATATCCAGATTGCGCGAGCCGATCACATGAGACGTATAGCCATCTAACGAAGCGACAACTTCCAGCCCATTTTCGCTGTAGCGATAGAAGCGCACCACGCCGCCGATGTGTGGTGTCCGCACTTCGACCAGTTCCATTTCACCGTTTGATCCAAAAGCACCCCAGGCCAATTGATGCTGCCAGCGCCCCGGCTGCCCGATGGCTTCTCCATCCACAGGCGTGAAGCTATCCCCCTCGCTGAGATACACACGAATCCTTGACCCGACTGCACTGTCACTGACCGTTGCTACTAGGTCTTGCATACCGTCTTCGTTCACATCTGCCCAGAAGGGGGACAAGCCCTCAAAGACTGCATCACCGGGTAACGCTACCCGCGCCTGCTCCACAAATTGATTCTCCACAATGCGCAGCACCACCAGCGCTGCCCCTTCCAGATCATCGCCCATGATGCCATGCACATAGCGCTGATCCGTCGCATCAGCATAGACCGCGATGCGCTGATCTTCGCTGATGACAATACGTGCATCTGGCTGGATGTTCAGCGGCAGGCGGATTTCCTGCGCTTCCTCTCCGTAGAGCGCAACCAGATCGCCATTATCCGCCACATAAACCAGAAACTGCGCAACTTGTACGGCATGGGTGAAAGGAGCTATCCCCTGCGGCGTGGTCATCAGCGGCATGGGCGTATCCGGCAAGGCGGCGATATAGGCAGCCGGGGGTGCGCCGGGGGGAAGTGTTTCCGGGCGCTGCGTCACATCTTGGCGGATATTCCATACGCGCCCATCTTCGGTAGTGACCAGCCAGCCCAACTCTGTGCCGATGACCCAATTGGGGATTCCCGGCAAGTCGTAATCCTGCGCGGTCACATTGGGAAAACCGCCACTGCCGCCGATGAAGCGGTTCCCGGTGGGCTGGTGGTGGGTGGTGTAGAAATGCGGCGACTCATAACTTTCACTGTCCTGGGCGACAACCGCCAGCGGAAGCAAGAACAACGTCAGGGCAAGAATAAACTTCGGCATGGTCAACCTCGTATAGTGTATAAACCCCTACAAATACAAGGCGATTGTTGCCGCAGAAATCTTACCCGGATGTGACGCGGGGGTGCGAACATGCCACAATTGACTGGCGTTTCAGCTTCCCGGCGCTGGTTAACCGGGGAATTGAAGTACACTGCGGAGGAGATGGCGCGGATGGTCTACAAAATGCTGTACCACCCTGCGCCCGATTGAAATTGAAAAATACGGAGCAGCGGATTACAGCCGTTCCTGGATGTAGTCCACGATCACTTCTGGTTCAGTGCCGAAGCCGAAACTCGCTGCCAGTTCACCAGCCGGGTTAATCAAATACATGCTGGCGGAGTGATCGACGGTGTAATATTCGCCCTCTTCGGTGTTCAATTTGTAGAACAGGCCGTAATCCACGCCGACACGAGTCAGCGTTGGTTCACTGCCAGACATACCAATGACGAAATCCGCATTGCGCGGGGTCAGGTAGCGATCCAGGATTTCCGGCGTATCGCGTTCTCCATCTACGCTGACGAAGACATATGCAACCGAATCGCCCAGGGTTTCATGCACCCTGACAATATCTGCCAGCGATGCAAGGCAAATATCCGGGCAGTGTGTATAGCCGAAGTACAGCAATACGTACTCCCCACGCAAAGAGGCAAGGCTGACTTCTTCCCCGGTTTGTGTGGGGAAGGCGAAATCCTGCACTTCAAACGGCGGCTTCATCTCGCGCACACCCGCAGCATTCACTTCAATGATGGAGGTTTGTTCGGGTTCAGGGATTAATGCGCTGAAGACAAAAAACAGGGCTACCCCGGCGACAACTAGCGTCACCAGAAAGATCATGATGATACGGCTGATGGGTATAGATGCGTTCTTCTTCTTTGTTTCAAGCATGGTTCTGGCTCACAATACATTGCTCATGACAGACAATACAGACTTTGCCCCTACAGCAGAGTGTAGGGACGATGCCTGTGTCGTCTGGGATATGTGATGATCTCAGCGGGAGCGACTAATCCACCAGCGCCAGCCGAAGATAAACCCGCTTGCCAGCAAGGAAACGATGCTGAACGTCAGCAGCAAGGGCAGCACGGGGCCACCTTCAACCGGTTTCCCGCAAGCAATACTCCAGATCATGCCGGGGAATTCTGCCAGAGTCTGCAAATCCTGGATGTGCGTCCCGGCAAACACCCCGAACAATAGCCCCATTGTGAGCGTGAAGATGCCGCCTGCCAGCAGATACAGGCGCATTGATTCAAGGGCTGTTTCGTTCTTGGGTTTTTCTTGGATGAATTGTGAAGTCATGTGTCTTGTGCCGTTCTACTTGTACCTGCGCAATCAGGCATGGTGTGCATATTGTAGCAGTTCTGCGCGGATGTGGGCAGATTTTTCGCCCGGCGGCCTTCTCGGAAAATCCCTGCGTGTCGTATAGGTCAGCGCTTATGGGTGATTTGTTGTACAGTCTTGATTTTCTGTTGCACTGTCGGGAGGGATTTCACACCCTCCCCTACAGCAGTGATATGGTTTCGTGGTGTGATTTGCCTGGGCGCTCATGGGTTCAATGCCCAATGCAGCGCCCCTGCAACAGGATGTTTCGGGTTACGGGAGATTGTACCCGGATGTTGCCGCCCCACCAAAGCCCTGAGACCAGAAGCCGAGGGTCATGTTGACCGCACTGAGCAAGACCGGCCCCCACATGACGAGGTTCGAGAAGATGATGACAAGGACCCACAACCACCAGCGTTCGAAGATCGTCGGGATGTTTTCGTTCTTCGGTGCTGCGGTGTCAATCGGTGCTTCATCCACATAGGGTTCACGGCTGAAGAACAGCGTACCGATCAGCACGACGAAGAGCAGGATGGAGCTAACCAGCAGCAGCATACCGGCGAAAGCGGTCAGGTTCAACCAACCAACAACCGATTCTGCAACATAAGCATTGACCGCGCCAACATCCGAACGACGTGCAGCCCCTTCAATACCCGCACGACCCATCGAGCCAGCGAAGATCAACATACCGACCAGCCACAGGTAAACGTGTGCCAGTGCCAGTCGCGGCGCGAAGAGCTTACGCCCGCGCAGCATCGGCAGCATCCAGAACGTAATACCGATGTAGGTCAGGAAGACCGCACCACCAAGTGTGGTGTGGAAATGCCCCGGTACCCAGGTGGTATTGTGCAGCGCAACATTCATGTTGAACGATGCGTTCATGATGCCGCTGATACCACCAAAGACGAAGAGGATCATACCGCTGAACTGTGCAGCAACAATCGGGTTACCCCAGGGCTGCTTCCAGAGCCAATCCAGCACCCCGGTTGCACCGCGCTTGCGGCCTGCCCGTTCCATCGTCGCTGCGATGTTGAAGGCCGTCATGAAGCTGGGAACTGCCACAACGAAGGTCAGGATGGCGTGCATCAACTTGGCGCTTTCGCTCACACCCGGATCAACGAACAGGTGGTGAACACCAATCGGGATGGAGAAGACGGCAATCATGATGAAGGCCACACGCCCGAATGTATCGCTGAAGAGCGGTACGCCCAGTTGTTTCGGCAGCATCGTGTACCAGGACATGTACGCCGGGATCAACCAGAAGTACACCAGCGGATGCCCGAAGAACCAGAACAGAATGCGCGTAATCTGCACATCTGTTGTATCAATCCAGCCCAGGGACAACGGCAGCAGCATGAAGAGAATTTCAATCGCCGGGCCGAGTGTCGCAGTGAACCACATCATGAAGTTCGTCAGGATGGCATAAACAGCCAGTGGAACGGCTTCGCCCTGGTGTTCTTTGCGCCAGTCAAAATAAGTCAGGAAGACATTCGCCAGCCCTACCCACGTCCCGACAACGACCAGCACCAGCCCGATATAGAAGAAGGGATGTGCGATCATGGGTGCGTAGAAGGTATACAGCACCGTTGCCTGCCCACCAAGAAGCGGGATTGCAGCCAGCACGAGGCCAACAGCCATCATGCCGAAGGAGAGCCAGGCGACGTTCATATACTTCAACGGGCGCTGGAGCGCACGTTGTACCACGAAATAGCTGCTACCCATGATGAAGAAGGTGGTGAAGACAATCGCATTCAGCACACCATGCAGGGTCAGCGCTTGATAGTAATAACTGAAAATCGGGATTTCCCACTGCAACGCCGGGGCGCGACGGAACGTCTGTGCAGGGCCGAGCAAAATACCGATTGCGAGGGCTGCAAAGGCCAGGAAAATATGCAGGCCAATGAACCATTTTTCGCTAGAAATTGCCGCTGCTGGCGGGAAGGCCGCGCGGTCTTGGGTCTGTTGAACAGTTGCCATCGTTTCCCCTTACTCCTCAGAACTGGCGACGGATTCTTCCGCCTCTTCAACAATAACTACGCCGTGCATTTGATGGTGAAGCTGCCCACAGTATTCATGGCAGACGAAGTGATACATGCCCGGACGGGTGAAGCGTACACGCGCCTGGGAAATATGCCCCGGAACAATTTCAAAATTCAGGTTGTGATGTTCCAGGATGAGACCATGCGTCACGTCACGGCTGGTGACGGTGAAGGTCACATAGGAATCCACCGGAACCGTGATGGAAGGCAGCGGGATGGTGAAGCCTTCGACCTCGGTGGTTTCGCCCGTGATGAATGCCCACATCTGCGCCACAATGACTGCTTCATATTCGCCATTCCCACGATCATACAGACCCGGAGAAGCGAATTGTGTATTCTGAAGTTCATTCGGGTTGATGAACCCGCCCGATTCTGGCACGCGCACACCAAAGACCAGCGCCCCCACAATCAATGCCGCCAGGAATACCGCCAGCGTGATTGAAACAGCAATTACCCAATATTCTTCGTACTTGTTGTGTCCATGTTCCATCGTTTACGCTCCTCCGCGCAGCACAAAGATTTCAAACCAGTGCAGCATGTAGTAAGCAACATAGAAAATTAACATCAAAGCCGCGAACCAAACCGCCCCACGCGGAGGGCCATAGTGCGTCTCTTCTTCCGGTGTTTCCACCGCTTCTACCTGTACTTCATCCATTGGTTGTTCCATCGTCCCTGTCCTTCTCCTTAACCGATACGGATCACATGTGACCGAGTGCGAAAGCTGCACCCGGCCTCACAGGTGGGTTATTCGCTCAACGTCAGCAAATATGCGACGAGGTCGTAGATTTCTTCTTCGGTGTAGATATCTGCATAGAACTGTGGCATCACCATTTCCGGGTAGGATTCAACGACGTAATCGTTGGGATGCAGGATCGAGTTGTAGAGATACTCGGTTGCATCCTGGCCTTCTACCCGTTCGCCTGCGAGGTCCGCAACGCCTAGCAGACCAGGGCCAACCAGCATGTCGACTCGATCAACATGATGGCAAGTAGCGCAAGCAAAGCCGGAACTATTCATGGTGTTGAAAAGTTCTTGCCCGTGTGCCGCATCTGCACTGCTGACTGCCACTGCCAGTTCGCTTTCGCCTTCGCCGGAAGCCGCTTCTTCTTCAGCGCTTGCGTCGCCTTCCGGGGCCGCTTCAACTTCTACGCCTTCGTTTTCCAGGCTTACCAGGTAGGCCACAACGTCATAGATTTCTGCGTGGCTGAGTGCGCTGTCGTATTCGCCTTCCAGGTCAGGGTGTACATCCGGGTTCACAATCGCATCGTAGACGAAGCGTTCCGGTGATTCGCCAGCTTCCGCTGCCAGTTCGTCCACATTGACGAGGCTGGGGCCGTCGATGTATTCGCCAGTGGAAACATCATGGCAGCTTGCGCAGGAGGTGCCTTCAAATACTTCGCGGTTGAAGACTTCTTCGCCGTAGCTGGCGATACCCAGGGATGTCAGCGTCACCACAATATCTGGCTCGCCTGCAACAACCGGGGCTTCTTCTTCGCTGGGTTCTTCTTCGCTGGTGTCTTCTGCGGTTGTTTCTTCCGCAGCAGCAGCTTCTTCTGCACCAGGGGTTGCCGTCACAACGACGACCTGCGTCACGACAACGGTTTCCGGCTCTTCATCCACAACTTCATCCACAACTTCTTCGGCGGCGGCTTCTTCAGTGGCTTCTTCTTCCACAACTTCCTCAGCGGCGGCTTCTTCAGTGGCTTCTTC
>CAYVVZ010000014.1:44011-87292 GCA_964455365.1 uncultured Anaerolineaceae bacterium
TCCACAACTTCCTCAGCGGCGGCTTCTTCAGTGGCTTCTTCTTCCACAACTTCCTCAGCGGCGGATTCTTCCTCTGCCGGGGCAGCGGTGGGTTCACCTTCTGCCTGCTGTGCGTTGGGGTCTTCCAACGTCATGAGGTAGGCTACCATGTCGTAGATTTCATCTTCGGTGAAGACATCGGTGTAGGTCTGCGGCATCACACCAACCGGGTAGGTTTCAACGATGTAGTCGTTGGGTGCGACGATGGAGTGATACAGATATTCCGGTGCGCTTTCCCCTTCGACGCGAGTAGCTGCGCGAGTAGGAATGCCCAGCATACCAGGGCCAACCAGCATCTGTTCGGCATTGACAAGATGGCAGGTGGAGCAAGCGAAACCTGTAGCCGTCATCTGGTTGAAGAGCGTTTCCCCATTTGCCGGGTCAGATTCAGCAACGCGCACGGCGAACGGATCTGATTCATCGACAGCGGCTTCTTCCGCAACCGCTTCTTCTTCCGCAGCAGCAGTTTCTTCAGTGGCTTCTGCTTCTTCCGCAACCGCTTCTTCTTCCGCAGCAGCGGCTTCTTCAGTGGCTTCTACTTCTTCTGCAGCAGTTTCTTCCCCATCTGTCGAAGCAACCTCTTCAGCAGAGGTGTCTGGTGCGGGATCTGCGGCAGTTTCTTCATCGAGCCGCCGACCACAGGCCGCGAGCAGCAATGCCAGGACTACCGATAAAACAAGAATTGTACGAAACCCCTTCATATACCCTTCCCTCGTTGCAATGTGAAGAATGTGTTTTCTAGCGTGCAAAGTGTAGCGTTTTTGGTTACATAAACAAAGGATGAGAGAATCCCAAACAGTAGTAAAGCACAGCTTTTAGGAAATATCGAATCTTTTATGGGCGATGTCACAGTTTAAGAATGACATTTGTCATGGTTGAGAATCAGGGTTGTTAATGTATGCCATAAGGAAACGGCTATAGATACGAATCCGCTGTGGCGAATAGCAATTTGTGCTATCCTGAGGCAACCAAAAGTACGTCCTTGAAGGGCAAGAAAATCATGAGCAAGCCAGAACGCACCCCGCTGGAAACCGCTGCCCTGGCAGTCTATTACCATGCCGCACAACTCCTGCAAGATGGGGAGTCCCACGCCGAAATTGAAGCCAAGCTGGTTCAACAGGGGATCAGCAAGCAGCAGGCGCAGACGATCTTACGCCGCCTGGAACAATCTCGCCGGAGCGTGGCACGGCGGCGTGGCTGGCGCAATATCTTCACGGGTGGGGTTCTGGTGGGTCTGCTGCTGCTGCCCTTGTTCGGGATTGGTGTCCCGGCGGTATCCGGCGGTCAATTACTATTTGCGCTGCTCTTGCTCCTTTGTGGCCTCTATATTCTGGGGCGCGGCTTGTTTTTCATCGCTCACAAGCCCAAAAAGCATTAATTCCTCACCTTGCAACAGCCCATTTCACAATCTTAAGCCACGGTTTCCCCAAGCAAACCTATACTAAATGTAGGTTTCAGAATTGTTGCATGCCCAGGCAGCCAGCCCTGAGACGAATCAACTTCCCTGAAAAGAGAATCCCGCTAGCGGCAGGGATCGCAAAAGGTGATGAAAGGTAGCAGGTTATGGAAATGCAAACGGCAGATCAAACACAACATATCGGAGTGTATGTGGTACACGGCAAACTGGATGCCTATACCTATACCGAACTTGAAGCAGAGCATGAGAAGCACTTCGCCACGAATGGGCGCTACTTCGTCATTGATTTACGTGAAGCAACCTTCATCGACAGCACTGGCCTTTCGACCCTTGTGAAGATTTATAAGAAGATTCAGGCAGGTGGTGGCAAACTGTTGATCGTCCGTCCGCGCCATCCTTCTGCTATGAACATCCTGAGCATTACTCGTTTCGATCAGGTTTTTTTCATGATAGATAGCCTGGACGCAGCCCTTCGCTATGTAAAGGATATGGGGAACGCCTAATGCAACGGTTCGACCGCACGAGCGAGTCCGTTCATCGGTTGTTTGCTGATGCTGCCCTTGAACAACCCATCCTCGATACAATCATGCAAGCTGCCCTGGATGCCATCGTCGTCATTGACCACGAGAGCCGCGTGGTTGCGATGAATAATGCGGCGGAGCATATGTTTGCGTGTGACCGCGCAGAGATGCTTGGCAAAGGCATCTACGATGCCATGATCCCACATCAACATAGAGCCTCGCACCACAACGGCATACAACGCTACCTGGAAACAGGAACAGGCCCGATGCTGCATAAGCGCGTTGAAGTCACGGCGCTGCGCAAAGATGGCACCGAATTCCCCGTAGAGCTGACGGTGATCCCGGCAGGTACAACAGAGCGACCACTTTTCGTATCGTTCATCCGCGACATCACCCAACAAAAAGAACACGAAATACAGGTGCGGCACGAGAGCATGCGCTCTGCGCTGTTGATTAGCAACCTGACGGGTGGGGTTTTGCTGGAAGATGAAGATCGCAAAGTTGAGCGCGTGAACCAGGCGTTCTGCGATATGTTCAAACTGCGCTTGCGTCCCTACGAGTTGATCGGTGCGGATTGTTCGACGGCTCTTGTCGGGATTGCGCCGCTGTTCAAAGAACCGCAAATTGCTATGGATCGCATTACATCCCTCATTCGGGAAACCAGACCCGCCAAAGATGAATTGGTTTATATGGCGGATGGGCGCATTCTCAGCCGGGATTACGTGCCGATCCGCGAAGGCGATGACAGCCTGGGACACTTCTGGTATTACCGGGATGTGACGGAAGAACTACGCACCTTCCAGCGCTGGGAACGTTTGCTGAAGCTGGAAGAACTCAATAAAGAGATCATCCGCCTCTTCCTGCAATTGGATGATGTTGACCTTGCGATGAATGAAGTCATGGCGATGACCGGGCGCTTGCTGGATGTCTCCCGCGTGTATGTCTTTCATTTCCGCGAGAATGAGCGCCTCTGCGATAACACCCACGAATGGTGTGCTGACGGCGTTGCGCCAGAGATTGACAACTTGCAGGGGCTGGATTTCGATGAATTGATCCCGTCATTTTTTCCGCTGCTGATTCAAGATGGCATCATCGCACCCTATCACATCAGTGAGCTGCCGGAAGATTTGCAAGGTCTGCTCGCACCCCAGGACATCAAGTCCATCATGCATATTCCGATCTTCACGGATGGTCGCCTGGAAGGGTTCATTGGCTACGATGAAACGCGGGCAGGGCGCGTCTGGCTGCCGGAAGAAATCACCACAGCCCGCCTGATCTCCGAGAGTTATGCCCGCGCACTGGAACGGCAGCGAACCCGCGATGCGCTGGTGAAAGCGCGTGACAACGCCCTGCGTAGTTCACGGCTCAAAAGCCAGTTCGTCGCCAATATGAGCCACGAAATCCGCACACCAATGACCGGGATCATGGGCATGCTGGAACTGCTGACCGAAACGGAATTGGACGAGATTCAGCGCGAATTTGCCAGCGAAGCCTTCAACAGCGCGTCTCGTTTGCTGCACATCATCAACGATATTCTGGACTTCTCCAAACTGGAAGCGGGGCAGATGTCTCTGTCACCGGAAGTGATAGACCTGCCAGATATTGTGCGCGAGGTGCAGCATACGCTGTTGACACAGGCCAATCGCAAGAAAATCGGTCTGCTGGTGGATATTGCGCGGGATGTGCCACACCGTGTCGTGGGTGATGCGACGCGCATCCGGCAGGTGCTGATGAACTTCGTAGGCAATGCCGTCAAGTTCACGAATGAAGGCCATGTGACGATTGAGGTGCGCTGTACATCGCGCAAAGCCGATACAGCACGTATTGCCTTTGCGGTGAAAGATACCGGGATCGGCATTGACGAGGAGAAATTGGAGAATATCTTCGGCAGTTTTGTACAGGCCGATGGCACCACCACCCGCAAATTCGGCGGCACCGGGCTGGGGCTGGCAATTTGTCGCCAGTTGGTGCAATTGATGGAAGGCGAAATTCAGGTCGAAAGCGAACCCGGCGCGGGCAGTGCCTTCTCCTTCCAGATCACCATGCCGATTGTGAGTTTGCATCGCAACCTCTCGCTGGAAGATACTCAGTCACAATTCGAGAAGTTGCGCGTTCTCATCGTGGATGAGGTGGATACATCGCGCTATATCCTCGCCCAACAACTCAGCAACTGGGGCATCCACACCCAGGAAGCCCATGAAGTTGCACAGTTGCAAGGGATGCTGGAAAACAACGCTACACCCGAAAATCCGTTGGATATTGTCTTCCTCAGTTGCCGGCGTAACCAGAACCTGCGCGATACAATGGCCTTCCTGCACGAGCAGCAGAAAGCACAGCGTATCCATCAGATCATCTGCATTACCGATAGTGAAGAAACGATACCCTCCGACGATCATCCTGGCGAAGCCTATTTGCTGCGTCCGGTGGATCTTTCGCAGTTGTATAACGCGCTGTACGCGGCACTGCCTCAACTTGCCGTACCGGAAGAACATGGAACAAACCCCGCGCTCGATAGCGACCAGGAAGCCAGTTCAACAGCACGCGGGCGAATACTCGTCGTAGAAGATCACCCGCTGAATGTTGACCTGGTGGTTGGTACGCTGACAAAGATCGGGCTGCGAGTGGATGTTGCGATGAATGGGCAAGAAGCACTGGATTGTATGGCACAGGAAGACTATGACCTGATCTTGATGGATGTACAGATGCCTGTGATGGATGGGATGGAAGCCACCCGGCGCATCCGCACATCGAACAAGCCCTGGAAGGATGTTCCCATTCTTGCCTTAACAGCCAGTGTGCTGCGCGACGAACAGGAAGCGTACTTACAAGCCGGGATGGACGATGTTATCCTGAAGCCATTCTCCATCAACCATCTGCGCAAAACCGTCAATCATTGGTTGGAATGTGATAGGGCAAAGCAGTAGCAGAATGAGTACGAGGCGGGGTTCGACACGACCGAACCCCATGCCTGTCAAGTTAAACGCTCTTCTGCGACCTGCGTTTCTTGCTACCCTACACCGGACGTTCAAAACGTCCGGCTACACAAGGTTGTGCGTCCACTAAAGGGACGCTTGAAAACCGTTCTGATGATTAGAATATCTTTATAACCCCTTCAGTGGGTTTGGGTCTTCTTAGCCGGGGATTTTAATCCTCGGCTACCTTGTTTCGTCATCAACGGGAAGGCCAGCAGGCAGAGTGCTTGCTGCCATGTATCCTGTGCTTCTGGCAGGCCATCCAGCAATTGCATCAATTCTTCCAGGCCACCATCGAACATTTCCGGCGGCAGGTGGCTGTGTTTTTCCAGCATGTTCAGGGCATTTTCCGGGAAGTCAAGGAAAGCCACGACCCAATTCCCCAGCGTATAGGCCGACATCGCACCACGATGGATGTGGTAGGTCTGCTCCATATCTGCGGCAAATTCGTCCAGATGCTCCTCGTAATAGCTGCGAACTATCGGCAGCGTCATGCGTAAGCGGGGCAAATCCAGGCGGTACAATGCGCGAATGTATTGCTCATCACGATATACTTCGGCAGGTGATAAGGTGAGAAAATAGGCCACAAGGTCTACCGGGAGTTTGCAATATCTGGCAATCTGCGGGGCATCCATGTTGGGGGCCATCCTTTCCAGTTCTTTGAATCAAGCGCGATGCTTGCGCTGTTTCCCCCTCACTTAGTTTTCCTTAATCTTTTGGCTTTTGGCAATGACATTCATCATAATTAAAGCATGTCATTTTGCAGACGAACCTTAAGGATTCTCGTTGGATTTTTGTAACAGGCCAAGAAACTAGCCGAAAAATGATTCCTATACAAGAACATATCGTAGGGGTTCGATGATGTCGAACCTGCTGTACGTTGTACTATCTTTGGGACGGAAACGGTTTACCTCAAAACAAGAATGTGCAGTTCCGCCGGGCCGTGTGCGCCGAGTACCAGCTCCATGCCGATGTCTGCTGTGCGGCTGGCTCCGGTGATGACGATGTGATTGCCGACTGCGCGGAAGTCCTGTGCTTGCGCGGATTGAGCCATAATCCATGCGTCAAGGTGCAGCATGATCTGTTCTGCGGTCAGCAGGGCGATATGCACATACGGCAGCAGCGAAACGCTGCGCGGCCTGCCGGGACGCGCTGACACGACGAGACTACCCGTCGCCGCCAGTGCCGCATCCACCCCCGTGATCCCGACCCGTACCTGGCTGTCACGCGGATCAGCGACAGTGATGTTCTTTGCTTCGAGCGTTGCTTGCAGGGATGGCAGCGGGATATGCTCGTAGTCCCACGCCAGCACCGTTTTGTCATCGCCGATGATCGACACAATGATGTCGATTGCTTCTGCCTCAGTAGTCAATTGATGCACAGTCGCTGAGAGGGCTTCGGCTTTCTGCACGAAGCGTTCCAGCAGATCAACGCCGTCCATCGGCACGATCTCGCGCCGTTCGCTGATCGGCTCTACATCGCTGAATGGCATGGTGGCAGCTTGTAACCGCTGCAAGATATTGTCACGCGCACTCATGAGCCTTGCTCCTTCTGACGATCCCGCCACTGCTGCCGGAATGAACGTCTGGCAAAGTCCGGGAAATCGCGGTGTTTTTTCCACTCACCGAGCGGATTCGGCACAATTCTGTCTGCGCCGAGATTCAAGCCTAACCGAGCCGCCTTCCCGCCCCATTCAAACAAGGCGGGTGACCGCATCGCCATCTCCCAACCCTTGATGCTGGCATCCCATTTGCGCTCTGTATACCGCGCCTCCACGATGTCATGCCGCAGGTCGAGCAGCATACGCGGAATGTCGATGTCTACCGGGCACACCTGCTTGCAGCTCCCACACAGGCTGCTGGCATTGGGCAGGGGTGTAGCTTTGTCAATGCCCTGCAACAAGGGCGTGACCACTGCGCCAATCGGCCCGCCGTACACCCAGCCATAAGCATGACCGCCCGTCGAGCGATACACCGGGCAGGCATTCAGGCACGCACCACAGCGGATACAGGCCAGAGCCTCGGCGTACTTCGGATCGCTGAAGATGCGTGTGCGTCCGTTGTCGAGGAAAATCACATACAGGTGTTGTGGGCCGTCGTCGTCACACGGGCCGTTGATGATGTTCGTGTACACCGTCAATTCCTGACCCGTACCGCTGCGCGGCAGCACCTGCGTCAAGGTGGCGTAATCTTCCAGTGTGGCGATCACCTTCTCAATGCCAACGACGGCTACATGCACATCCGGCATAGTCGTGACCATACGCCCGTTACCCTCGTTCATCACCATGCACAGGCTGCCGGTCTCGGCGACGATGAAGTTTGCCCCGGTGATGCCCATATCCGCACCCACGAACGTTTCGCGCAGCTTCTGCCGGGCAAAGGCCACCATGGGTTCAGCTTCTTCAATATAGGGCATGTCCAGCTTGTCTTGCAGAACTTTGCGAATCTCGTCTTTGCTCTTGTGGATCACTGGTGTCACGATGTGGCTTGGAGCCTCGTCGTTGAGTTGCAGGATGTACTCGCCCAGGTCGGTCTCGACCACAGCCAGACCAGCGGCAATCAGCGCATCGTTGAGCGCGATTTCCTCCGTTGCCATGCTCTTGCTCTTGGCGATGGATTTTGTGCCGTGTTGGTGGGCGATGTCCAGCACATGCTGGCGGGCTTCGGCGGCATCCTCTGCCCACAGCACCGTGAATCCGTTCTCCGTCAGCCTGGATTCAGCCTGCACCAGCAGTTCGGGCAGTTGGCGCAGCGCACGCCGTTTGGCTTCTGCCGCCTGCTGCCGCAAGGCTTCGCCGTGATCGTGGCTCGTGCCGTACATCGCGCCAATGCGCCGATGGAACGCCGTGCGTGTGCCCTTGCCGACGGCGGCCTGACCTTCGTTGATGGCGATTTCCGCCAGCGATACGAAGTTGTTCGACTCAATCTTCATGATTCATCCTCCGGCAACCCATCCGCAAGGACTTCGGCGATATGGCGCACACGCTTGGACGAACTTTTGCGCGTCAGGCCGCCATTGATCTGCGTCAGGCAGCTTGCATCCCCGGTGACGATGGTGGCAGCATCCGAGGCTTCAATGTTGAGGAGTTTGGTTTGTAGCATGGCATTGCTGACGTTGGGCATTTTCACTGCAAATAGGCCGCCAAAACCGCAGCAAACATCATTTTCGTGAAGATCAGAAATTTCGGCATTCTCAGCGTTAGCTAGCAGCGTCCGTGCAGCATCATGCAAACCCAATAAACGCAGGCCGTGGCAGCCATCATGGAAGGCGAACGTTTCTTTCTTCGGCAGCGCGAGGTTCAAATCCGTGATTCCCAGACCCTCCACCAGATACTCAGTGAACTCCCAGGTGATGGAGGCAGCGCGTTCTGCCAACCCAAGCCAGGTGGGATCATCCGCGAAGAGCGTTGGATATTCGTGGCGCACCATCGCCACACACGAACCCGACGGGGCAACGATCACTTCTGCTTCTGCAAATGCACGCAGGAATTGTTGGGCAACAGTTTTCGCTTCTGTGCGATAACCACTGTTGAAGGCGGGTTGTCCGCAGCAGGTTTGCCCCATCGGGAAATCAACTTCAATGCCCAGATGTTCCAGAATTTTGACGACGGACATGCCCGTTTCCGGGTAGATCATATCCACGATGCAGGTCACGAAAAGGGAGACAGGTTTGCCTTTGGGGGAAGGTCGCTCGCGCATAGAACGGTTCTTTCAATTCAAACAAGGTAACGAGATATTTGTACGGGCGATTCGCCGGATCATTGCCATCAGGATAAGGATTTAAGGTTCTTGTTTCTGGCATTTTCGGACACGGCATTGCCGTGTCCCTACCTGGAAATATGTCTTTTGTAGGGACACAGACAGCACCGCTGTGTCCGCCAGAATTAACGCTAAACCTGATGCGTGTTACCCGATGGATCGCCCGAGAAACAACGATTTGAGCTTACCGCAAGAACGCTTCGTGCAGCCCGCCATCCACGCTGAAGATTTGTCCAGTCGTCTTGCTGAAGGCATCTGTACTCAGCAAGTACGCTACTTCGGCCTGGTCATCCGGCGTGATAGGCTGCTTGGTCAGGGTGCGCTGCGCATAGAAATTCGCCAGCTTACTGCGCAGCGTTTCGGTATCTTCCTCTTCGCTGAAGTCGATATTGTACTTGGTCAGCGAGCTAATCACGCGATCTCGCGGGAACATGCTGCTGCCTTCGACCACCGTTGCCGGAGCGAGGCCATTCACGCGCACCAGCGGGGATAGTTCAATGGCGAGTTCTCGCACCAGATGATTCGCGGCTGCCTTGCTGGTGTCATAGGCCAGCGATCCCTTCTTCGACACGGCGGCATTCACGCTGGTTGTCAGCACCAGTGTGCCGCGCAAACCCTGTGCTTCCCAGATTTTGCGAGCTTCATCACCGACAATATAACCGCCAAGCACGTTAACATCAAACGTGAAGCGCCATTTGTCGTCGCTGATATGCCCGGTCTTATCCGGGGCGACGAACACGCCTGCCGTGACGATGATGTTATCAATACCACCATAGGCCAGCAGCACCTGCTGAAGCATGGCCTGCACGCTCTCGCGCTTGGTGATGTCCGCACTCAGCCCAATAGCAGAGCCGCAGCCGGAGATACCTGTACCCGCAACGCCGATGCCCATGCCGTAAATCTTCGTGAGTTGGTCAGCGGTGGCCTGGGCTGCCTCTGCATCGAGATCAACACAGACGACATGTGCGTCTTCTCTGGCAACGCGCAGCGCTGTTGCAACACCGATCCCGCTGCCTGCGCCGATGACGGTCACAACATTGCGTGCCAGTGATTTCTCCGGCGGCATCCGCTTGAGCTTGGCCTCTTCGAGCAGCCAGTATTCGATGTCGAAGGCTTCCTGACGGGGCAGGGCGACATATTCCCCGACGGCCTCCGCGCCTCTCATGACTGCAACAGCATTGTTATAGAATTCTGCTGTCACACGGGATTCGCTCTTGTTCTTGCCCCAGGCGATCATCCCCACACCGGGAATCAGGATCACGGTCGGGTTCGGGTCGCGCATTGCGGGCGAGTTGTCATGCTTGCAGGCTTCATAGTATGCTGCGTAATCTTCGCGGTACTGCGCTAATCCGCTTTCCAGTTTTGCCAGGAGTGCAGCCGTATCTTCACTTTGCGGATTCCACTCTACGAACAGCGGTTTAATCTTCGTGCGCAGGAAGTGATCCGGGCAGGATGTTCCCAGTTCGGCAAGGCGTGCCGCATCATGGCTGTTCACAAATTCCAGGATGGCATCATTGTACTGCACCGTGCCGATGAATTTATTCTGCTGCGAGACCATTCCGCGCAGGGGCGGTAAAATCTCGTAGAGAATATGATTGCGGTCTTCTTCGCTCAGTGATTCGACTTTCTGCCCGCCGAAGGTGTTCGCCCCCAGATCGTGTTCTTCCAGGTAACGCGCCGCTTTTTCGATCAGCGTCAGGCTCAGTTCGTAACATTCTTTGTCATCATTCGCCCAGTTAATCAGGCCATGACCACCCAGGATGATCCCCTGGATGCCGGGGTGATTGGCAATCGCTTCTTGCAGCACCAATCCCAGGTCAAAACCGGGACGCTGCCAATCCGTCCAGACGACAGCATCGCCATAGATTTCCTGGGTCAGTTGTTCGCCGTTGCTGCACGCGGCAATGGCAATGACGGCATTGGGATGCGTGTGATCCACATGGCGATACGGGATGAAGGCATGCAGCGGCGTATCAATGGAGCTGGCACGCGGATTCAGATCATAGACGCAGTGCGGATACATCCCCACCATGGCATCTTCAATAGGAGATTTCACGCCTTTTTCGTCCGCTGCGTGGTAAACACCTTGCAACGCCATCAGCTTATCCATGTAGAGCGATGCGAAGTTGGCGCGTTTTGCGGTGCGCAAATCACCCCCGCTGCCTTTCACCCACATCACATCGACTTCTTCACCTGTCAGGGGATCACGCATCATAATCTTGGAGGAGGTGTTGCCGCCTCCGGTGTTGGTGATGCGCTGGTCATCCCCCAGGATGTTCGAGCGATAGACAAGGCGTTCCACCGGATCAAGCGAATCGGCGTAGGAATCATCCCACGAATAGTTCACATGCTTGTATTCTTCTGGCTTGTAGAATTGCATCGTTACCTCAGTACCTTTCATCCGTTGTGTGTGGATGTTTGACAAACTAACTCAAGAATTTTGCGATCAAATCCTGGATTTCTTCGTCGCCTATCGGAACCAGTGCGCCGATAGAAGCCGTTTCAATCAGGGAACGGGCGGTGAATTCCGCAACTTCCAGGCGATCAAACGCGCTGAGGATCGTCTTCCCTGTTGTCAGCACACAGTCGTTTTGTACCAGCACCACCGGGTTCCCCTCTGCGATGACCTGGGCAATTGCTTCTGGACGGTCATACTGCATCCCGAAGGAAACCTTCGGCGCATCCAGCAGCATGATGTAGCTTTCCGGGATGGTCTTCGTATCAAAGCTGCGCTCAGAGATGGTGAAGGCCGTCGCATAAGGCGATTGCGCTGTGATAATTGCATTCACATCTGGATTCGCAGCGTAGATTTGCTGATGCAGTCGCACCGAACGGCTGGCGAGTTTGCCATCTTCCTGCTTGCCAGCCTGAACCAGCACAATACTTGCCACATCAAGCGAAGGGCGATCAATCCCGGTTGGCGTTATCAGGAAAGAATTCTCATCCAGCCGCGCAGAAGCCACCCCTTCTGTGCTAATCATCAATTTGCGTTCGCACGAGCGCTGCACAATATCGACCAGCAACTCGCGCAGTTCCCGTTCCCGGCTGCTATGATGCTGCGGTGTGAAGGTCGGCAGATAGTTATCCCGGTGGTGGAAGGCATCCAGTTGCTCATCGCTGAGTGTGGAAATTTCTCCCAGCGTGAGCGCGTACATCTGGGTACGGGCGCTGAAGTCCAATGTTTCCAACCGTTGGAAGGCTTCTAGCAGCGTAGCGCCTGCCGTCGCCACTCCATGATTTTCCAGCAGCACCGCGTCGTAGCCCTGGGCGAAGGTGCTGGCGATGCTTTCGCCTAACATTTCGCTTCCGGGAAGGGCATAGGGAGCATAGCCCACTTTGCCGCAAATACCCTTTGCCTGTGGAATCAGGTTCGTATCCGGCACTTTGCGGACAATGCTGAAAGAAACCAGCGCCGGGGCGTGCGCGTGAACGATGGCTTTCAGTTCAGGTCGCGCCTGATAAATCGCCCGGTGGAAGGGCAGTTCCGAAGAGGGGATGTGCAGCCCTTCGTAGCTACCATCGGGATACACACACATGATGTCTTTGTCGGTGAGCTTGCCTTTATCCACTGCGCTTGGCGTAATCCAGATCACGCCTTCTTCATCACGAATAGAGAGATTGCCGCCGGAAAGGGTAGTCATTCCGCCATAGTAGATGCGGTTCATGATGCGTACCAACTGCTGGCGCGGAGAGAGCAAATCAAACTTCATTGTTGGAAGAGCCTCGTATATGCTTCATGCCACTGGTCGCTGTTTTGTGGCGTGTACTGTTTCGTGACCTTCATATTGGCGATGATTTGCCGGGCTTGCGCAATGCTATCAATTTCGCCCAGGGCGATGAATTGCACGGCTGCATTACCCAACACGGTCGCTTCGATAGGCCCTGCAATGACGGGTTTCCCGGTCGCATCGGCTGTGAATTGATTGAGTAATTCGTTCTGTGTGCCGCCGCCGACGATGTGAATGACTTCAACGGATTTGCCAGAAAGCGCCTCGATATTTTCCAGCACAGCGCGATACTTCAGCGCCAGCCCTTCCAGCACAGTACGGACGATTTCACCATGTGTTTGCGGTGCAGGCAGGCCATTTTCGCCACACCAATCCGCGATGTGCTGCGGATGATCCCCCGGACCCAGGAAACGCGGATCGTCCACATCCACGAGGTATTGCAGTGGCGGAGCTGCTTCAGCAAGCTGCACCAATGCTTCATAGGTGTATTCCTGCCCCTCTTGCGCCCATGCTGCACGGCACTGCTGCAACACCCACAAGCCCATCACATTTTTCAGCAGGCGATACGTGCCGTCTAATCCGCCTTCGTTGGTGACGTTGGCTGCAAAAGCGGCTTCGTTGATGATGGCCTGCGGGACTTCCACCCCGACTAAGCTCCAGGTTCCGCTGCTGATATAGGCGTAATTTTCCTGCTGCGTGGGAACCCCTGCGACGGCGCTGCCTGTATCGTGTGTTGCCGGAGCAATCACCGGAATGCCCTCGTATTCGCCGAGCTTCGTCCCCGGCGGGATGATCTGCGGGAGAATTTTCGTTGGGATACCGAGTTGTTCTAGCATGGTATTTGCCCACGTTCCGGTTGCCGGGTTCAGCATCTGCGTTGTGGTGGCATTGGTGAATTCACAGCCCTTGACCCCAGTCAGCCAGTAATTCAACAAATCGGGAATGGTCAGGAAAGTGTCAGCAATCTCCAACAGCGGCGAATTGGCCTGCGCCAGACTGAGCATCTGGTAGAGGGTGTTGATCTGCATGAACTGGATGCCTGTCTGCTGAAAGATTTCGCGCTTCGGCACACGCGCAAAGGCCGCATCCATCATGCCATCAGTGCGGCTGTCGCGGTACATCACCGGATTTGCGAGTAAGTTTCCCTGTGCATCGAGCAGGGCGAAATCAATCGCCCATGTATCTACACCAATACTGCGCGGGTGGTGTGCTTTGCCCAGCGCAATCCCTTCTTGAATATTGCGCCAGAGGTGCAGCATATCCCAGTGCAAAGTATCCTGAATTTTCGTGACGGGATTCGGGAAGCGGTGCAGTTGTTCGTAGTCAAAAGTGCTGCCATCGAAATGCACCGCCATCACGCGCCCGGATTCTGCGCCGAGGTCTATTGCAAGGACTGTTTGCCGTGCCATTGTGTTACCCCCGCTGCGCGAGTACAGCTTGCTCGTACTGCTTGATTTCATCCAGAAAACTCATGCCCACCGGAACGCCTTGTTGGTGGCAGTACATATCCCAGACAGCCCCGAACGGAAGCCCTTTTGCTTCTTCCAGCAGGGCCAACCGCCCCGTGAAGTCGCCTTCGTTTTCGTAGTTGCAGAGCATTTCTGTGGGTTCTACCAGAGCCATCAGCAGCGCACGCAGCGCATTACGTGTCCCGATCACCCAGGCTGCAACCCGGTTGATGCTGGCATCGAAGAAATCCAGGCCGATGTGGGTACGATCCAGGAAATTATTGCGCACCAACTGCTGCATGATGGCTTGCAGTTCATCAGTCAGCGTCACCACATGGTCGCTATCCCAGCGCACCGGACGGCTGACGTGCAGCAGCAGTTCAGGAACGTAGAGCATCACAGAAGAAATTTTGTCCGAGATGACTTCGGTGGGGTGGAAGTGACCTGCATCCAGGCACAACAATGTTTGATTGGCGACAGCGTAACCCAGGTAAAATTCATGCGAACCGACGACATAGCTCTCTGATCCCAGGCCGAAGAGCTTACTCTCTACCGCGTCCAGGTTATGTTCCAGCGGTTTTGCGAAGACGGTATCGAGCGCTTCTTGCAAGCGTTGACGCGGCGCAAAGCGATCTACCGGGATGTCTTTGTAACCGTCAGGAATCCAGACATTGGTCACTGCCGGAGTACCTAACTCACGCCCGAAGTAATCGCCAATCTCACGGGAAGCGATGCAATGTTCAATCCAGAAATCGCGCACCGCTTTATCAGGATGTGCCAGTGTGAAACCATCATCCGCCATTGGATGCGAGAAGCAAGTCGGGTTGAAGTCGATGCCGTGATTGTTGGCCTTTGCCCAATCGACCCAGCTAGCGAAGTGTTCTGGCTGAATGTCGTTGCGCTCGACCTTTTGATCCGCATCCAGATAAATCGCATGCAAATTTAAGCGGTGGGTTCCGGGAATGAGGCTGTAGGCTTTATCCAGGTCACTGCGCAATTCCGCAACCGTCCGAGCCTTGCCGGGGTAATTGCCCGTCGCCATGATGCCCCCGCTCAATCCGCGATCCGGGTCTTCAAAGCCAACGACATCATCCCCTTGCCAGCAGTGTAAACTGATCGGAATGGTTGTGAGTTTTGCTATGGCTGCTTCGACATCCACCCCAAGGGCAGCGTAGCGTTCTCTGGCGATGTCATAGGCGGTTTGGATTTGTGTTTCGGTGGGAGTTGTAGTCATAGGGGTTCGCCTTAATCCAGGTGAAAAACTTCTTCTATTTCAACAAATAACTCGTCGGGGTGTGCCCCTTCGGAATCTCGAAATGAGGACTCATTTTGTCTTTCCAGCGAAATCGCTTCAAAACGATTTGAACCACAAAGACACAAAGGACACGAAGAAAACCGTAGGGGCACGACCTGTCGTGCCCGAAATAACCGAAAGCAGAAAGTGTGTTTTCGCTGTATTCTTATCTAACGAACTACCCACTATGAGCCGTTCTGATCTAAAAGATCGGTTGTTTTGCGTGATGCCGACCATGGTCTTGATGAGGGTGGATTTCCCGGCTCCATTTTCACCAGGCAGTGCGTGAATTTCACCCGGGTAGAGGACAAGGTTCACGCTATCCAATGCTTGTGTTGCACCAAAGCGCTTGGATATAGATTTGATCTCTAAATACGGCTCGGTTGATTCTGCCATGGAACGCCATAATTTCATTTGATTTTTGTTTTCAATCGGAGAGTACCGTAAAACAGCAATTACCGCAAGCAATCCGAGTGTTTTCATCAAAAAACAGCAATTATCAACAAGATTGTGATAGTCCCGATCATTTCATGCGGAAAATTGAGTAGAAATCGGGTATCATAGAAATTGAAAATTCTTGAAAATCGTCGAAAATTATCCGAATAGAAGAGACATGCAGACATCTGCCAGCGCCTACGAGCGTCACAAAAACATCCTGGCGATTGTTGCTCAAACCAGAAGCATCAGGGTCACGGAACTTGCTGAACAGCTTGAAGTGTCGGAAAGTACAATACGCACAGACCTTGAAACACTCGATGAGCAAGGACTCCTGGTACGGATTCGCGGTGGTGCAGTAGCGATTGAATCGACCGACTCGAACCCCAGTACCACTTCACAACCCATTGTGGAGAAAGCGCAGAAGAACGCATATCAAAAACAAGCGATTGCACGGTGGGCTGCTGGTCTGGTGGAAGATGGCGATGTGATTATGCTAGACGCTAGCTCAACCGTCTTTCACATCGCAAAGTTTCTGCATGATCGGCGTGACCTTACGATATTCACCAATGGCATTGCCGTTGCCCAGGAACTGGCAAAAGAGACCTCCAACACGGTCATTATTATCGGTGGTATCCTGCGCCCGAACGGTAACGCCATTACTGGCGAGATCGGCAAGCAACTACTGCAAGATTATCATGTGAAGACAGCGTTTGTTTCCTGTGGGGCATTCAAGCCAGAGCTTGGTTTCTTCGAGACCGATTTGCAAGAAGCACAGATGAAATCGCTGATGCTGCAACCTGCGGGTCGTCGCGTCGCCATGATTGACTCCACCAAGATTGACGAGATTGGACTGGCATCATTTGCAACGCTGGATGATTTTGATTACTTCGTCACCGATGAGAACATCACACAACCGATAATCCGAGAGATCTGCCGTCGGCACACACAAGTTATTGTGTGTGGTGAGCAGACGACGCATAGCTATGCGCCGGGTAAAAATGGTACCTTGCACGACAAAGTGCTGATCGGGTTCGCCAACCTGAGTGAAAATACATCCTTCAGCCGTGATGTACGCCGCGGGCTGGAAAAAGCGGTGGAAGGCGTGGGGCATTTTGAGATGATCCTCGCGGATAATCGGCTTGATCCTGAAGTTGCCCTCAGGGTTGCCGATGAACTCATCGCCCAGCAGATTGATCTTGCCATCGAGTATCAGATTGATGAGACCACTGGCAATCTCATCGCGCACAAGTTCCAGCAAGCAGGCATCCCGGTGATCGCGGTTGATATTCCGATGGTTGGCGCAACTTATTTCGGAGTCAACAATTATGAGGCGGGAAAGATGGCTGGCCTGGAACTCGGCAAGGCCATTCAGGAGAAATGGCATGGCGCAGTCGACCACATCATCGTATTGGAACAACAACGCGCCGGAAGTTTACCGGCAATGCGTATTCATGGTCAGGTCGATGGTTTGATCGAGGTCATCGGCGCGGACATTCGGGAGAAATTGTTCACAGTCGACTCCGATAACACGAGTGAAGGCAGCTACGCGGTCATGAAATCAGTCTTCTCGAAGCTCCAGCCCTCTGACCGTATAGGTATTGTTTCCTTCAATGACGATGCGGCAATGGGTAGCCTTTATGCAGCGATGGAAGCCGGATTCGTGGATCAGATTCTGCTGGTGGGGCAGGGTGCTGATCGCCGTCTGCGGTCAGAAATGCGGAAACCAAACTCGCCGATTGTTGGCGCAACCAGTTACCGTCCGGAAACATATGGTGAATATCTCATCCAGATTGCGCTCGATATACTGGATGGTAAACAGGTTGCCCCTGCTGTCTATATGAAACATAACTTCATCACACCACATAATGTGGATAGCTTCTACCCGGATGATGAACGCGAATGACGAATATTCGCAGCGACGCACAGCACTGACCCCAACTAGCAAGGAAGACACGTACTGGCACACTGGCGTTTGTTAGGCATAACCCTGACCATACCCAATGTAAAGTCTGCCTGTTCTTTTGCCCAATGCAAACTCAAACAGGTTTAGTGTCTATCCGAGAATTGCGTAGGGGCGTGTTCACGACACGCCCGCTGGCCTAAAAGCGTAGGGGCGATCCGGCGGATCGCCCGAAATACCTGCGCGATTTGCAGAATAATTCCTGTTTCATGATTTTCTCCCGTTCTTTGTGCTTCTGCGTTGAGGCGGTTTCGCCACGATGGAATTTGATGCAATTGCCCTGGGGCGCAAAGAATGAGAGGGCTATTTTTTGCGTGTTTTGTGCTAAAATGTCCGCTCGCAAAGGAGAAACAACGATGGCAACTGATGATGTGAAATTGACAGCATTTGCCGCTTGCGCTGGTTGAGCATCCAAACTCGCACCAAGCGAGCTGGCGCACGTGCTGCGTCCATTACAGACAACATTCCCTTCAACTGAATATCCCAATTTGTTAGTAGGGTTGGGGCAGCCTGATGATGCAGCGGTCTATCAGGTGGACGAAAATCGTGCCATTATCTCTACGATGGATTTCTTCGCGCCTGTTGTCGATAACCCTTACGACTTTGGGGCGATTGCGGCTGCCAATGCCTTGAGTGATGTCTATGCAATGGGGGGGGAGCCACTCATGGCAATCAACCTCGTGGCCTACTCGGAAGCGTTTGAGATGGACATTCTCAGTGAAATTCTGCGCGGTGGTGCAGAAAAAGCGAAAGAAGCCGGGATCGCAATTGCGGGTGGTCACACGGTGACGGATAAAGAACCGAAATATGGCTTATCCGTTACGGGCGAAGTGCATCCGCAAAAAATTATTCGCAAGGGTGGCGCACAGGTGGGCGATGCCCTCATCCTGACGAAGCCCCTCGGCATTGGTGTAATCACGACGGCGCTCAAACAGGGTGTCGCGGATGCGGCACATATTGCCACTGCAACAGCGGGCATGAGCCGCCTCAATCGCTATGCTGCGGAAATTGCCCAGCGGTACAATGAAACATATGGCGCTGCTGTGCGTGCGATGACCGACATCACAGGCTATGGTCTGGCGGGGCATGCCCACGAATTGGCACAGATGAGTCAGGTTGCGCTGCGCATTCAGTACAATGATTTGCACTGGTACGGCGGTTCTGCAACCTACGCGCAGCAAGATACCTTCGCGGGTGGCACGTACAGAAATCAAGAATACTACGAGCAATGGGTGCAGTTTGAAACCAGCCTACAAGAATGGCAGCAAGATTTGCTCTATGATCCGCAAACCTCCGGCGGATTGTTGATGTCAGTACAGCCTGAATATGCAGATCCGATTTTGCGCGAGTTGATGGCGGTTGGTGAACAAGCGGCGATGATTGGCGAAGTCGTTGCAGGGGATGGTGTGCTGCGCATCGTATAGTGTGTTTCGCAGCACTACACCCCATCTTGACTCATTCCTCTATAAGTTTGTTTTTCCCCTGCCTGTCGCTTCGGCACTGGCTCTTTTTCGCTTGTCTTTACCCGGAATCTTCGGTATCGTGAGCAAGAAATGCTGATAACCGCTCTTTCCTCTTTATTGTATTTTCGGAAGCCTATCGGAACCTATGGTTAAGCAAACACAAGCCATGATTGAAACCCCGCGTGATTTACCCGCCATAGATAAACTGTTGGAATGGGATGCTGTTCAACCATTCATCGAAGTTCATGGACGTGAGACCGTCGTACAATCCCTACGTGAGACCTTGCAGGACATCCGTGAGAAATTGCTGGCACGCACGATCAACACCGTGTCACTGGATGAGATATTCCAGCAAGTGGCGCAGCAATTAGCCGATCGAGCTACGTTGTCGCTGCGTCCAGTCATCAATGCAACCGGGGTCATCATCCATACCAACCTAGGCCGTGCGCCCCTATCTCTGGATGCCATCGACGCGATGAACGCCGTAGCCAGCGGCTATAGCAATCTGGAATTTGACCTGGATACGGGCAAGCGCGGCAAACGCACAGCACACATTGAAGACCTGGTTGCAGAGACCATCGGTGCAGAAGCGGCGCTGGTTGTGAATAATGCAGCTTCGGCGCTGTTCATGACCCTGAGCGCACTTGCCAGCGGGCGAGAGGCCATCATCAGCCGGGGACAACTCATCGAGATTGGCGGCGGATTCCGCATCCCGGATGTGATGAAGCAAAGCGGGGTGCAATTGGTCGAAGTCGGGACAACCAATCGTACCCGCCTGGGTGATTACGAGAACGCCATCACCGAACAAACCGCGCTGTTGATGCGGGCGCACAGCTCGAATTTTCGCATGATGGGCTTCACGGAGGAAACGCCACTGCATGACATTGCAGCACTGGCACATGGGCATAATCTGCTGTGTGTGGATGATCTGGGTAGTGGGGCGCTGCTGGATACTGCCAGCTATGGTTTAAGCCATGAACCGACGGTGCAAGAGAGCCTGGCAGCCGGAGCCGATGTCGTGATCTTCAGCGGGGATAAATTGCTAGGAGGGCCGCAAGCGGGGCTAATTGTAGGCAAAGAGTCCGTGCTGGCACTTTTGAAAAAGCATCCATTGGCGCGTGCATTGCGTGTTGATAAGCTGACGATTTCTGCGCTGGCAATGACGCTGCTGCATTATCAGCGTGGGCAGGCTACCGAAAAAGTTCCCGTCTGGCAGATGATCGCCAAACCGCGTGAGGAAATCCACAGTATTGCGGAACGATGGGCTAGCATCACAGCAGGGGAACTCCTCGAAGGTGAGTCGACCATCGGTGGTGGTAGCGTACCAGGAGAAACGATCCCGACCACGCTCTTTTCCCCGCATGTCAATTCGGCACAGGCGGTTCAAACCTGGTTCCGGGAGCGACAAATCCCGATCATTACTCGCATCAAGTCAGACAATCTCTTGCTTGATCCGCGTACTATCTTGCCGCATCAATTGGAAGTTGTGGATGAAGCCTTACGGGATCTGGCACAGTCGCAATTTTGCGCCGCCCCTACTGGCACACCAAACAAGACAAGCTCATAACGAGGTCAATCAATGCGCGTAATCTGCACTGCTGGACACGTTGACCACGGAAAATCTACCTTAGTCGAAGCGCTCTCCGGCATTCATCCTGATCGCTGGAAGGAGGAGCAAGAGCGCGAAATGACCATTGATCTTGGCTTTGCCTGGATTACGTTACCGAACGATGAACACGTCGCCATTGTGGATGTCCCTGGACACGAAGATTTCATCGAGAACATGCTGGCAGGTGTCGCTGGATTGGATGCCTTCCTGCTGGTGATTGCGGCAGATGAAGGCGTGATGCCACAAACGCGGGAGCATCTGGCGATTCTGCAATTGATGGGCTTGACGCAGGGTGTAGTTGCCCTCACCAAAACTGACCTTGCAGAGAGTGCGGATTGGCTGGAACTGATCGAAAGTGATGTGCGCGAGTTCATGGCAGATCATGGCTTTGCAAATACGCCGATTGTGCGCGTTTCTGCGAAGAAGAACAGGGGGCTGCCACAGCTACAACAGGCGCTTGTTGAGGCGTTGGAATTTCAACCAAGCCACAAAACGCAGGCGGTTCCCTTCCTGCCGATTGATCGTGTATTTACGATTCGCGGCTTTGGAACCGTAGTCACCGGCACATTGAGCCAGGGGCTGTTACAGGTTGGCGATACGGTTGAGGTGCAGCCGGAAGGATTGCAAACGCGCATTCGTGGCCTGCAATCGCATAATCAATCCATTGACGTGGCCTACCCTGGAAGCCGGGTTGCGGTGAATCTGGTAGGTGTTGAAAAACAATCGCTCAAACGCGGCTCAGTCTTATCCGAACCAGAAGCCATTCGTCCTTCTGTGCTGATTGATGCCAGTTATCACCACCTCAAGGAAGCGGATCATCCGCTGAAACACAGCGCTGAGGTGAAGCTCTTCCTGGGGCCTTCGGAATCGGTGGCTACTGTGCGCCTGTTGTCGGCAGATGCACTCTATCCAAACGAGGATGGCTTCATCCAAATGCGCCTGAAGTCTCCATTGCCTGTTCGCACGGGGGATCGCTTCGTGCTGCGGTTGGCCTCTCCACCGCAGACGATTGGCGGCGGCGTAATCCTGGATACACATCCATCCCGGCGCTGGAAACGCATGGATGCGGAGGTGATCCAGCGCTTTGAAGCCCTCGCCAGCGATGATCCGGCACGGAAACTGGCGTTCATGGTGAAAGAACATCAACTGCCGCAGCCCATCAGCAACTTTGCTGACGCGGTGTTACTGGAAGAAGCGATAGGCGCATGGGGCGTGCAATGCCAGGATGAATTGGTCTTTCATCCAGAAGGGGTGCAGCAGATCATCAAACGCATGACGCGCAAACTCATGCGCTTCCATGAAGAGAATCCGCTGTTGATTGGCATGGAGCGCTCGCAATTCTTCCAGACCCTGGGCATCACGGATAATGCGAAGGCGATTATGGACGTTTTGCTGGCGCATAGTGATCTCAAAATGGAAGGGCGCTTCATCAAGCTGGCGGGGCATGGCGTACATTTTTCAAAATCACAACGCCAGAAAATCCAGGCATTGCTGCAAGAATTGCAGGAGCAACCATTTACGCCACCCGGATACAAAGAAATCGTCAAGCGCCTGGGCGATGAAGCCATTTTGCGAACCTTGATTGCGCAGGGGGATGTGGTGATTTTCCCGCCCAATATTGTATTATTGGGGGAAGCCTACACAGCGATTTTGGATTATGCACAATCCGTGTTGGAAGATGGCGAAGTGCTAACGGTGGCTGCTTTGCGCGACCACTTCAATTCAACGCGGCGCGTCATGCTGCCCTTCCTGGATTTTTTAGAGGCCAGGGGCATTACCCGGCGAATTGAAGACGGGCATGTTTTGCATCAACCGGATTGGGAAAAAGTCCGTTTGTGACCTGCGGTTTTCGTTGGGGCGTGTCCATGACGCGCCCCATAGATGTCAATTTAAATATTGATGGCAGCAAATAGAAAGATTTATGGCATTTGTTCGTTGCTGGTCGCCGAGGATTAAAATCCCCGGCTACAAAAGCCCCAAACCCACTAAAGGGGTTATTAAGATGTTCTATTCATCAGAACGGTTTCCAAGCGTCCCTTTAGTGGACGCACAACCTCGTGTAGACGGACGTTTTGAACGTCCGGCGCAGGGTAGCAAGAAACGCATGTTGCAGAAGAGCATTTAACTTGACAGGCATGGGGCGTGTCCATGACGCGCCTGTTTTGCCAATGCAGCGGGAGTGAATAGGAGTCGAACCTACCACAGCCTGCTCTGCGCAACCTGTCACCGATTTTGAAGACCGGGGCATCCACCAGGACACATTCACTCCCCTCCAATGCGCCCGTCATTATACATGATTTCACCGCCAACTTAATGGGTCGTTCCGCCTGCGTCTCTCTACAAACAAAAAAGGCGATGCCTTGCGGCACCACCTTTTGCAATCCGTTCAAGCTTTGGTCAGCTTACGGGGTTTCTACGGGAAGACCTGCATTCGTCCAGGCACCGTAACCACCACCCAGCGCGCGGACATTTTCGTAGCCCAGCATTTGCAGGAGCATCATGGCGATGCTGCTGCGGTGAGTCGGGTTGTCATAGATGACGATTGTTGCATCCATTGCCGGAAGCAGGGACATATCGGCAAGCAAGACATCAAACGGAATGTGAACAGCGCCACCAATGTAGCCAGATCCCCATTCACCGTCAGTGCGGACATCGAGCAGGAAGATTTCAGATTCGACCAGTTCGACGTTCAGATCGTCCGAACGGATAATATAGAACCCTGCCGGGAAATTGATCATGTAGTCTTCTACCGCTGCGAAGATCTCAGGATTAACTTCCGGTGCCGTGCCAACTTCTGCTGTTGTCACAACATCGGTCAGCGGTAGGTCTGCATTTGCCCATGCACCTGTACCACCGAGCATACTGACAGCGTTGCTGTAGCCCAGCAGGTTCAGCCCTGCGGTTGCGATGGCGGAGCGATGACCAGTGCCGCAGTAAACGATCATATTGGCTTCCAGGTCAGGCAGTTGATCCAGGTGTGCGGTCAGTTCATTCAACGGAATGTTGATCGCGCCTTCGATGTGGCCTTCGGTGTATTCATCCACCATGCGGACATCAACCAGCAGGGGGGCATCTTCGCTTGCGACGGCGGCTTCAACATCTGCGATGCGGATTGCATTGAAGTTACCCGGCAAGTTGGTCAGATAGTCGTTGAAGTATGCCTGCAAATCAAAGGCTTCGGCTTCGGCTTGTTCTGCCGGAGCGCCTTCCAGCGGCAGGCCAGCAGCGTTCCATGCATTGACACCGCCAAACAGGTTGCGAACGTTGCTATACCCTAGCAGTCGCAGCCAGACCGTCACAATCCCACCACGATAACTGGTAGCGCAGTAGACAACGATGGGGGTATCCAGGTCAGTCGGCAGCGCGTCGCGGTTGCTCATGAACTCATCAATCCAGATGAATTCTGCGCCTGCGATATAACCCGTGGCAATTTCTTCAGGGCTGCGGACATCCAGCAAGTAGATGTCAGGATTTTCCACGAGTTCTACATTCAACGCATCCGCAAGGATCAGGCCGTAGCCTTCCGGCAGCGTGCTGAGGTATTCATCGACTGCTGCGAAAACTTCCGGGTCAAATTCGGGCGCTGCACCAGCTTCAATAAGAACTGGATCTGTCGTAATCGGGAAATCTTCCCCTGTCCATGCGCCCATACCGCCTGCGAGGGTGATGGCGTTGTCATAACCCAGGATATGCAGGGATGCAGTTGCCAGCATCGCACGCGCACCACCTGAGCAGATCACATAGATTTCTGCGTCAAGGTCAGGGAGCAGACCGAGGTTCTTGGCAAGTTCACGAATCGGAACATTGAAAGCGCCTGCGATGTGTCCTTCTTCGTATTCGGTCACTTCACGCACATCAATGAGGATCACTTCTCGTTCGATCAAGAGCGTGCCAAGATCTGTGGCGCTGATAAAGCTGTAGGGCGGGATTTCCGTCTGGTATTCTTCAATCGCGGCGACAACCGCTTCGGCTTGTGCAGCAACAGGTACAAGGCTGCCCAGGGTTACGAGCAAAACTAAGAATAGTACGAAAAACTTACGCATACCTTCCCTCCAAGGAATTTGAATATACACTTTTGCAGCAGGCACAGGCATTCTGGTCTGCGCCTGCCACATAAAGATACTTAATTGCCCCAGAAGTCATCTGCCGCTTCTTCTTCTGGTTCGGTTGTTGGTTCCGCTTCTGATGATGAACCGCCACCCCAGAAACTATCACTCTCGGAGTCTTCGGTCGCTTCATCTTCTGCTTCATCTTCTTCACTGCCACCCCAGAAGCTATCACTCTCGGATGATTCGGAGTCGTCGGTCTCTTCGCCGCTGTCACTGCCCCAGAAACCACCATCTTCGGAGGCGGGTTCTTCCTCCTCTGGCTCCGGTTCAGCGCCCCAGAAACCGCCCTCACCACTATCTGAGCTGTCGGATTCAGCCGTTTCTGCTGCTTCCTCTTGTCCTGTGATGACGTTTTCATAGCCTTCTGGCAGCGGTGGTGCCGCATCCACGATGATCGTGGCATTGGCGGCTCGTTCTTCTGGTACGACTGCATCAGCCGTCAGGAAGACATCATCATTGCCATGGCAGGATGTGCAGCTTTCCGTCTGCGGTGTGATGCGCTGGATATTGTGCGGTGTCGCAAATGCCCAGGTTGGGAGTGCGTCGAAGTTGGCGAACTCCACATCGTAGAAGGCGAGCGATTGTGCATCAATTGGCACATGGCGCACCGTTGTGTACAGGTACGGGCGATCTGTGCTGACCAGCGCGTTACGTCCGATGCGGAAATCTAGCTCGTGTGATTCCACACTGAAGAACGGTATACCCTCTTCACTTTGTTCCACATGGCAGTTCGTGCAGTTGGTATAGCTCGTGCTGTGGCATGACTGGCACGAAAGGATTTCCGTACCGTGCAATTCGTGTTGCAGAATACCGGAGCCAATGCCAACTTGATCTTCGTGGCAGGCGATACAATCAGGGGTCGCCGGGCCATCGTAGCGATGCGAAGCATCCATGCCCATACCGTGCATTTCATCCCCGGTATGGCAATCATTGCAAGACATCCGTGCGCGGAAGTGTACGTCGCTCATAATCCCTTCGTGAGCGCCATAATACTCATCTTTCACGCGGCTGCCGTGGCAAGCCGTGCAGTTGCGGCTCATGGATGGTTCTTCGTTGAAGGTGTGACCGCTGATGAGGCCACCACCGACACTGCTCGGCTGGCTAACGTGGCAATCGCCACAGGTTGCATGACAGCTATTGCAGTGGTATTGCTGTGCCTCTTCAATCGCTGGATGCTCTTCGGGCAGGCTGCGCTCATACAGCACATCATCATACCCTGCCAGCGTATTGTGCAGGCTGTTCACGGATGCTTCAGTAATTGCTGGGTGACATTGCCCACATGTTGCAATGGGGTCGTCAGTCGGGCTGCTAACCATACCTTCGTGCGCGGCTTCCATATCATCAACTGATTGACCGAGATGGCAGCTCGTGCAGTTGATTAGCGAATGTATATCTTCTGAGTACGTTTCGGCGTCGATCCAGACGCGCTCCCATGGCTCCACCGGAGCCACTTCGCCACCTCAGCCAGGCCCCGAAGAGAGCGCTTCGTGGTCGTCTTCTTCGGGGATCGCAAGTTCAACTAAGGTGGGCTGGTCGGTGTGGCAATTCAGGCACGCCGTATCGGTAAATGGCGGCACACTCGTCATGACGCTGCTCACACTGACGGCATTGGCATCGTCTTCAGCCGAGGGTGGGGCGTTGGTCGGTTGGGATTGTAGTGTGGGTGCAGTGGTATCTGGTGTACAGCCGATGAGCATCAGGCCGATAATCACCAGGGTACTCCCTGCTAATCCCAAGAATCTGGCAACTTTTTGCATTGTAGTGTCTTTCAGTGCCTTCATCCATTGAATAAATACACTTCTAATCTGAACTCAAATGGGGGAAAACTAATAGTGAATTTTGTCACGAACTATGGGTAAAAAATCACTATTGCTATGGCCTACCCTGATTTAACTTTGAGTTGTGATTATCGATACTCTACAAGAAATGTCGAACAACAACATGATGGTTCCAACGATACGCAGACACGTTCTTTTATGTCTATTGATTTTTTCGATGTCCCTGTTTTGGGTCGGTATCCAACTTGTTGGCGCACAAGAGGATTCAGCAGAGCAACCTGCCCCAGAAGCGACGAGCGAAGTCATGCAATCCTGCGGTGAATGCCATATTGACATCACCATCGACTGGGAAGCCAGCGACCACGCACAAGCCTACCATTCAGAAGGGTTCCAAATGGCGCTCAGTGAGGGTGCAGACCCGGCGTGTTACGCTTGCCACACAACAGGCTATACCCCCTTCAATGAGGAATACAGCCATGAGGGTGTGACCTGCGAAGCCTGCCATGGGGAAACGCCTGGTGATCACCCCGATGAACCAGTAGTCGTGATGCCGGGGTTGGATGTATGTGCGAGTTGCCATACGACAACCTACCAGGAATGGCAAATGAGCGCACACGGCAGCGAAGAAATCCCGTGTACCAGTTGCCATGATCCGCATGAGCAATCGCTGCGCTTTAATACGACGCAAGAGCTTTGCCTGAACTGCCACCAGGAAGAGCGCACCGATTACGCGCACGTCTCCCATGAAAGCGAAGCATGCAGCGACTGCCACTGGCATCGGGGTACGTTTGATACGGAAGTCCATCTGGTCACAGGCGAACTGGGTACGTCAGGCCATGATGCACATGTAGAGACGCTGGCGTGTATTGATTGCCATAGTGACCTTGATGAGAGCGTTGCAGTTGCAGAGAATACAGAACTCGGCGGTATGGAACTGCGGCTGGTGACGCAGGAATTGGAAACGGAAATTGCTAACGTCCGGGCGCAAGGCGAAAATGAAGCCGCCGTGCGACTTGCCCAGGGCGTTGTTGTTGGCCTGGCCTTCGGTGCAATTCTGGCATTCCTGTTCATGCGCCTCAGACCAGGGCGACAGGTTCGGGAGTAGAAGCATGACAGATAACACAGAACAACAGACGAACAACGAAAATCGTTTCTTAACCCGGCGCGAATTCATTGCGATGCTGACGGGCGCTGGTGCGAGCCTTGCCGTCGCAGCCGCGTTGAGTGAAGTGGATACCTTGCGTGAACTGATTGAACGCGAAGTTCAGCTTGACCTCGCAGAACCGCACCCGGCAGAGCCGCATGGTCATGTGACCACGGGGAAGCATCGCTGGGGCATGCTCATTGATTTGAGCAAGTGCATTGGCTGCCAGTATTGCGTGTATGCATGCCAGGCGGTGAATGATGTCACGGATGAGATGCGCTGGAATGAATACCTGATTGATGAGACAGAGACGGGCAACATCTTCCATATGACGCGCCCGTGCTTGCATTGCCAGGATGCCCCTTGCGTCTCGGTTTGCCCGGTACAGGCAACCTACGTCCGCGACGATGGTATTGTCATCATGGATTACGACATCTGCATTGGCTGCCGCTATTGCCAGGTCGCTTGCCCGTATGATGCGCGATCCTTCAATTGGTCGCAGCGCACAGATGCAAGCGGTTACCAGCAAGATTGGGGCGAAGCAGAAATTGAGCGCAGGCCACGCGGCGTGCCAGAAAAATGCACCTTCTGCGTGCATCGTATTGATCGTGGTTTGCCCAATGGCCTTATCCCAGGGATTGACCCCGCTGCAACGCCCGCATGCGTCAACATTTGCCCGGTTACTGCCCGCATCTTCGGCGACTTGAATGATCCTACCAGTCCTGTGTCGGTTGCGATTGCGAACAATCCTACCTTCCGCTTGCGCGAAGACCTCGGCACAGAACCTAATGTCTACTATATTCCACCGGAGGGCATGGCGATATGATGCGCACACTCCGACGTGAACTCGGCGATCCCATCTTTGGGGGATGGCTGCTGATCCTTGCTGTCATGATCCTGATCGGGGTCTTTGTAGCAGCGAATGTTTTCATGCGCGGGCTGCAAATTACCAACCTGAGCGACCAGGTTCCCTGGGGCTTGTGGATTACCATTGACCTCTCGGCGATTGCATTGGGCGCGGGTGCTTTCTCCATCTCCGCCCTGGTGTATTTGCTGAGGATCAAAGTTCTACTTCCGATTGCACGGCTCGCCGTGTTCACAGGTCTCATTGGCTATACAGGCGCGATGATTGCGCTGCTGATGGATATTGGTCGCCCGGAACGTTTCTGGCATCCGGTGATTTACTGGAATGTCCATTCTGTTCTGTGGGAAATCACCATGTGCGTCATGCTGTACGCAACGGTGTTGATTACAGAGTTTGCTCCTGTGATTCTTGAAACCCCGCTGATGAAACGATTGATCCCATTTGGGGATCGGCTCGGACACCAAATCCACCGGTTGACACCCGTCGCCGCGATCCTGGGGCTGGGCTTATCCTTGCTGCATCAGTCTTCCCTGGGCGCGACCTATGGCGTGCTGGTGGCGCGTCCGATCTGGTTCCGCCCGTCTCTGCCTGTGATGTTCATCCTGTCGGCAGTGGGTGCCGGGGCAACGGTCATCCTCGGTGTGACGGTCCTCTATGAAAATCTCAAACGGGTGCGGCAGATTCCGCCCGAAACGCGGCGTTTCCTGGCGATGTTCGGCGGTTTGATGACGATGGGCTATCTCTACTTGAATCTGTGGGATTATCTGGCGACGAACTATTATAGCCACCTTCCTGCCCGTGTTGAATCGCTGGCGCTGCTGAATCGCTTCGCGCCCTATGGTACCAGTTTCTGGTTGATTGAAGTCTTCCTCGGAGCCTTTGTGCCTGCGGTGCTGCTGTTGTGGCCCCGCACGCGCAAGAATGATAGCATGCTGATATTGGCGGCGGTGCTAGCCATCATTGGTATCGTGGTCAACCGCTGGAATGTCACGCTATCCGGCTTGATTGTACCCATGGATTGGTCGCCGGGTGTTGCGGAAGTCTTCTCCGTGAATGCCTACAGGCCATCATGGATTGAGTGGGGGATTGCGTCACTGGTTGTGGGCTATGTACTGCTGGCCTTCACCCTGGGGCTGCGCTACCTGAATTTCTTCGGCGGTCATGAAGAACACGACGAACACGAAGAAAGCCACTGATCACCTGCTAGTCCTTCATCACAACGCGAATATAAAGGCGGCCTCTTGTGATAAGCCGCCTTTTTGATTCAACCGCGCAATCCGAACAGCCCTGCATTGCTGGTGCGGCTCTCGTCCCAGGTTTGCGCCTTCGCCAACCCGGAAATGCCCTCCAGGTACAGGGGGTGATCGGGCGGTAGAGGCAGCGTGACCGTCTTGCCTGTTGCACCGCTGAGATAACCGCCGAGGGTCAGGTGCAGCGCACGCTCTCCCGCACGGGCTGGCGCAATCGGCTCACGGTTTTCGCGGATGGCATCCCGGAAATCTGCCCACAATTCTGTGAATGAACGCCCGATATTATCCATATGCTCTGGCAAATTGGGGATAGCGTGGTCGGTGCGCTGCCACTCTTTCACGCTGTAGAGTTCCACAGGCTGGTTGAAGCCGCTGGTCTGGTATTGTTTGTAGCGCATGCGAATTTGCCCTGCGCTCCCGCTAACATCCACACCGCCAACACCCTGTCCCCAGCCCATATTGATGAGGGCATAGCTGGACGGGAAGGCCACTTGCAGCAGCGCCAGATCTTCCACGACGGGTTCCCGGTGTGCATAAGTTGGCGCATCCACGAAGGCATTCACTTGAATGGCTTGTTCGCCTGCCAGCCATTCTGTCAGGTATACGGCATGGATCATATCCATGAGGACACCACCGCCCGCGCCCAGTGTATGCCGCCAGTCGGCCTTGTATTCTTCCGCGCCGGGATGGTCAATCACCCCCAGGTAATTCATCGTGAGGACGCGCAAATCTCCGATTTCGCCGCTGTCAAGCAACTGCTTCATCAGGCGATATTCCGGGAAAAAGTGATAATTATGTACCATGCCGAATGTCAGCCCTGCATCTTCTGCGGCTTTGCACAATTCCGCGGCGACGGCTGGTGTATCCGAAATGGGCTTCTCGCTGAGGACATGCTTCCCGGCTGCGAAGGCATCCAGCACAATCTGCCGCCGAAACTGCTGTGGTACGGTGACGACCACCACATCCACATCATCACGGGCGATGACCTCTGTGTATTCTTCGTAGAGATTTTCATCGCTCAACCCGAACCATTCCTGCCCGATTTTGCGGCGCTCTGGTGTGATGTCTGCCAGGGCGACCAATTCCACATCGGGCAAGGTCGTAAGCGCCGGGCGATGACCATAGCTGACAACATTGCCACAACCAATTAATCCTACTCGTAATTGCTCTACCATGCTGCCTCCTGATACGGGTGTATTTCAAGTTCGTGCAAAGAGTACGTTGCAGGCCATGATGCGAGAAATTTTCCTTCCCGGCTGCGCAAGGGGAGAAGAACGGGTTTCCCCCTACGAAGTGGGGGGACGGAAGGGGGGAGAAATGCTGGTATACGAGCGCACCGGAATGAACCGTATTTCATGAAGTTTGTCTTTCCGCAGCGTTCCGCAAATGGTTCTTAACCAATCTCATCTAGTTTGACCGGACGATTCTCCGCAAGCGATTTACTGGCTGCCATCGCCATCACCACAGGCACGCGACCATCGTAACCGACTACCGGAACGGGTGCATCATTGGCAACGGCATCCACAAAGGCCAGGAGTTCAATTTTGTACGACTCCATGTAGCGTTCCAGGAAGAAATTCAGCGGCAAGCTGGCACGCGCTACCCGCTCGCGTCCGCTGATAGTCACGCTATCAGGATAGAGATTGGCATTGCTGGCACTGCCTGCACTGCCGAAGGCTTCCACGCGCTGGTCATAGCCATAGACCGCCTGTCGGCTGTTATCAATGGTACCGATTGCGCCGCTGCGGAACTTCAGCGTAATCACAGCCGTATCAATATCGCCGGCTTCGCCAATCGCGTCATTCACCAGCACGCCGCCCGCCGCATAAATTTCTTCGACTTCCCCGAAGAGGAACCGCGCCATATCAAAATCGTGGATGGTCATGTCGAAGAAGATGCCGCCGGAAACTTTGATGTATTCAATCGGCGGGGGAGCCGGGTCACGGCTGATGATGTGCAGGATTTGCGGCGTGCCAATTTCCCCGGAATCGATTGCTTGTTTGATCCGGGAAAATGTGGGGTCGAAGCGGCGGTTGAAACCAATTTGCAACTTCACCCCGGCTTGTTCGACGGCAGCCAATGCTTCGTCAATCGCCCCGAGGTCTGCGGCAATCGGCTTTTCACAGAAGATGTGCTTGCCTGCGCTGGCAGCATCCATGATAAACGGCGCGTGGGTGTCGGTGGATGAGGCGATGATCACCGCATCCACGCCGTCTTGCGCAATCGCTTCCCTGTGATCGCTTGTTGCCAGGGCAATGCCGTATTGCTCTGCCAACGATTGCGCAGCCGATAGATGATAATCCGCTACGGATACAATCGTGGCGTTGGGGACTGCCGTCATCACTGCCTGTGCATGAACTTGCCCGATACGCCCCGCACCAATTAACGCGAGTTTGACCGTCATTTCTTTTCCGAATCTCCGTTGGTGTAGATCGTTACTGATCGTCTTCAATTTCCGCCGAGCGTTTCAGCACTTCTGGCTTCAAGGGTGCATGACGATCTTCATCTTCTTTACTTTCGTGTACGCCGTCAACAAGCCCTGCTACGGCGTTATCCGCACTGAATTCGCGCAGTTCGTGTTCCAGCTTCTCCAGTTCATCCCCGCCGGACATCATGCGAATCATCTCTTCGCGGGCGAGTTCTTGCTTGGTGAAGGTGCCGAGTGTTTTTCCGCGCTTCAAAATCGTGAATTTGTCGCCAATTGGGTAGGCGTGATGTGGGTTGTGGGTGATGAAAATCACGGCAATTCCGCGAGCGCGTGCCTGTGCGATGTAGCGCAATACTGTCCCGGCTTGCTTCACACCCAGGGCAGATGTCGGCTCATCCAGAATCAGCAGCTTCGCGCCGAAATAAACCGCACGGGCAATCGCCACAGACTGCCGTTCCCCACCGGAAAGCGTCCCCACTGGTTGGTCGGGGTCACGAATATCAATGCCCATTTTTGACATCTCTTCGCGGGCAATGTCGTTTGCCGTGGCTACGTCAAAGCGCTTGAACGGCCCCCAGCCTCTGGTAGGTTCGCTGCCGAGGAAGAAGTTACGGGCGATGCTCATCAATGGAACCATCGCCAGATCCTGGTACACCGTCGCAATGCCATGATCCAGCGCGTCACGCGGCGAATTAAAATCAACGGTTTTGCCTTCTACGAGGTACTGCCCTTCGCTGGGCTTATGCACGCCGGAAAGAGTCTTAATCAGCGTGGATTTTCCCGCGCCGTTATCCCCCAACAAGCACATCACTTCACCCGGCATCACCGACATGCTCACATCGCTGAGAGCGATCACGCTGCCGAAATACTTGGAGATATTGCGAACTTCAATGACAGGAGCTTGTGTTGCCATGATTATCGCCCTCCGAGTGCTTGTTTGCGGACAAAGTTATTCACCAGCACCGCGATGATAATTAGTGCGCCGAGAACCACCCGGAACAATTCGGAGTCGATGCCAGCGGCAGGAACCCCCACGCGCACCATTCCGTAGATCAATGCACCGAGCGCCCCGCCAATCACGGAACCATAGCCACCCGTCAGCAGCGTACCGCCGATCACCGCTGCGGAGATCGCATAGAGTTCCTGCAAATCGCCGCGCAGGGAAGATGCACTCTGGATACCGAACAACTGAATCTGACTCAGCAACCAGGCTGAGGCCGCCGTCCCCATAAAGAGGATGATCTTCACGCGATTCACGGGAACCCCCGTATTGCGTGCAGCATTCTCATCACCACCCACGGCGAAAATCCAGTTGCCGAATTGGGTGCGCAGCAGAATCCAGGTTGCCACAATAATCAGTGCCAGCCACCAGATAATCGAAACATCAAAGTCAATGGATGAGACAATGGTAGTCACTTCGCCCGTGAAGGAAGTGCGTTCCGTCACTTTTTCCAGGCTGAAGAACGCCGAATGGAAGAGGGGTCGCCAGCTAGACCAGCCGTCCACTTTTTGTGCCAGCGCGTCCACGTTCGACGTTCCCGAAGCTGCCAATGAGAGGGCAATCGTCGCGCCGCGTACCGCAAATAGAGACCCCAATGTAATGATGAATGAAGGCAGTTTGGTACGGACGACGAGCAAGCCATTCAAGAAACCAATGAGCAGCGCAATGGCGAGGGAAAGAATCATCGCAATCGGCAGCGGAAGCGCATACGTCGTTGCGAAGATTGCCGTAGCCATCGTGCAAGCGCCCATGGTCGAACCAACGGAAAGGTCGAACTCGCCGGAGATCATCAACAGGGTGACGGCAACGGTCAAAATCCCCAACTCGGACGCGGTTTCCAGGAACAGGGAAGCGCCACTGGCTCCTGAAAAATCGTTCCCGGCAGCAAATGCAAAATAGATCCAGATGACAATTGCCCCAGCAACTGCCCCAACTTCTGGACGGCGCAGCAGTTTGCGAAGGATACTCGTTTGCTTTACGCGCTCGTCACTTGGTTTGCTTTTGTCAAGCGGTGGATTCATTGAGGACATTAATAAAACCTTCTAACAGTTCCACAATAATTTTGAGGAAAGTAACAGCAAATCGGCAACGGAGCAGATAGGCGGGAACATGCCACCTACCTGCTGAGAAATCGAGCGAATTAGCGTGTACCGCGTGCGCTATATTCGATCACTGCGTCTGCGGTTTCAGCGGTCACGAAGCCGGGGCCTGTCTGTACGACGATGCTACCGGGGGTATTCAGGTTATCCAGATACAGGTACATGTAGACAACACCGAGGTAGCCCTGGGTGTACTGCTGCTGGTCGATAGCGAAGAGCATATCCCCAGCGCTGATTGCGTTCAGAACTTCCGGCGACAGGTCGAAGGTTGCCAGTGCCACAACACCGATCAGACTTTCGTCACGCAGCGCTTCCAGTACCGGAACAGCGCCCGTCGGCCCCAGTGTGAAGATACCGTTGATGCTTTCATCTTCGCCCAGTGCGGCGATGACGCGGTTCTGGGTGTCGGTGGGGTCGTTCAGGTCAACTTCGAGGACGGTGGAGGTGCCGCCAGCTTCTGCCATTGCATCGGCGAAGCCCTGGCAGCGCAGGTCAAGCGCAACGTTGCCAACTTCCTGGTTCACGCACAGGGCGTTGGTCACGCCAGCAGCCGCAAAGCGCTGACCACCACCGAAGCCTGCTTCGTATTCCGTCTGACCCACATGCGCGATCACGCCGAGGTCTTCCGCAACATCGCTGCCGGAGTTGATGCTAATCACCGGGATGCCTGCGTCAATCGCTGCGGTGATGGATTCTTCCAGCGCGGATGGATCGGGGTTGGAGACGATCAAGCCATCGGGTGCGCTGGCGACAGCCTGGTCAATCAACTGTGCCATGGCAACCATGTCGAACGTTTCCGGCGCGTTGTATTCCGTCTCTACACAATCGAACTCTGCATCAGCATCCGCGATACCATTTGCCACAACCGACCAGAAGGGATCAGAAGCCTGACCATGTGTGACGACGACGATGCGGTAGGTGGTTTCGCATTCCTGTGCAGCGGTGGGCAGCACTGCCACAGCCGCTACAACGAGGGCAAGAATGACTAACAAACGAACTGCGTTTTTCATGAAACACCTCTCAAAATATGTAAGTGGTACCCAAATATTGCGCCTGCATAATCTGGAGGATCCTTTCACAGGCGACACAACAGTTAACCTATCACAGCACAGTTGTCAACTAGATTTGCAAAAAAGGCAACCCGTTCTTATGGAATTTCTCATCGTACAGCGTGTTACGAGATGCGGCATAAGAATCGGGTAATTGCTACAAATCTCGATTGACAATGCAGCCTGTCTGTCGATAATTAGAAGTGCAGTGTTCTTTTCAATTATTTCCATTTTTCAGGTCACGTTCATTATGCTTTACGCAAAGGATGACCCAAATGGATACCCGCTACTTCGTCAAATTCATCGGCGATAAGCACGTTACCGTAGCGCTGGCAAAAACCGCTAGCGAAGCCAAAGCCCTCCAGAACAACCAGTTCGAAGAGACCACGGCAGAATTCTACAACTGGGTGCGTGAAAAGACCCGGAAAATCAGTTAATTCAACCCATGGGGCGTGTCGTCCATGACATGCCCCATCTGAAGCTACTCCGTATCATCGCCTCAAGGCAGCAAATCCAGGCCGAAGCTGTTTTGCATGAAAATCACCTGCGAATCAATGGGGGTTTCGCCGGGTTCAGGCTGTACCTGATGGTACGAACCATCCGGCAGCAAATCCCACGCGCCCATGTTGTCGCGCAATTGTGTCCCTAGCAGGCGCAGCACCTTCAAACGAATGCCCGAATCAAGGACGGGGAAAACCACTTCGACGCGATTATAGAGGTTGCGGCGCATTAAGTCCGCGCTGCCGAGTAGAATTTGCTGTTCATCCGGCGCATTGCGGAAATAGAAAATGCGGCTGTGTTCCAGGAAGCGCCCGATTATGCTAATCACACGGATATTTTCGCTAACCCCCGGCACATTCGGACGCAGGCAGCAATGCCCCCGCACCAGCAAGTCAATCTTCACCCCGGCTTGCGAAGCCTCGTAGAGTTTCTGGATGATGAGGTCTTCTTCTAGCTGGTTCATCTTGAAGATCAAGCGGGCTTCCCGGCCTGCACGGGCTGCTGCAATTTCGTTATCGATCAACCTGTAAATGGTGTTGAAGAGATATTCCGGGGCAACCTGAAGCTTTTTGTATGCGGTATGTGGGGCATACCCGGTCAACCGATTGAACAGGCGACTGGCATCGTCCGCCAGCACCGGATCACAGGTGAACAAACCCAGGTCGGTATAGAGCTTGGCAGTGGACGAATTGTAATTGCCCGTGCCGAGGTGCAAATAGCGGCGCACGCCATCTTCCTCCCGCCGCACGACCAGGGCGGTTTTTGCGTGGGTTTTCATGGGCAATTTTTCCACACCATAGAGGACATGCACGCCCTTTTCTTCCAGCGCACGCGCCCAGGTCAGGTTGTTCTCTTCATCGAAGCGAGCCTTCAATTCCACCAGTACCGTCACTTGCTTTTCGTTGTCGCGGGCTTCCATCAAAGCCTTGACCACAGGCGAATTCTTGCCGACACGATACAGCGTGGCTTTGATCGCCAGCACGTTCGGGTCACTTGCTGCTGCATGGAAGAATTCTTCCACCGGAGCGAAGGAGTCGAAGGGATGATGCACGATAATGTCTTGCTGGCGAATCGCATCGAAGATGGTTTCGTGCTGCGTGAAGACTTCACTGATTTTGGGGACGTGTGCGGCGTACTTCAAATCCGGGCGGTTCACCCCTGCCAACCCAAATAAATTCGCAGAACCCAGCGCACCATCAATCTCATAGACGAAGGACTGCGGATGAAGTTCCAACCCTTCCACCAATCGCTGCTTCATGCGAGCGCTCATCTCTCGCGGAACAGTGACGCGCACGACGAAGCCAAAGCGTCGGTCTTTCACGCTCTGTTCGATGACGGTCATCACATCCTCGTCGTTCTCTTGTTCATAATCAATATCCGCATTGCGAATCACGCGGAAGGGGTAGGCTTCCACGACGCGCATACCAGGGAAGAGCAAATCCAGATTGTGCAAGATGATGTCTTCGATCCACAGCAAGCGCACCCCATCACGCGGGGGAAGATTGTGTTCCCGCAGCACTTCATTCAGATCAACCAGGCGCGACAGCACATCCGGCGCAGGGATCTTGATGCGTGCAAATTCTTGTGTGTGATCGTCCTCTCGCTCCAGGTAAACCCCCAGGTTCAAGCTCAAGTTGGAGATGAAGGGGAAGGGGCGGGCATGGTCAGCCGCTAGTGGAGTCAGCACTGGGAAAATAATATGTTCAAAATGTGCGCTCACAGCGCGGCGTTCGTCGTCGTTGAGGTCGGTGACGTGCAAGATCGAGATGTTTTCGTCAGCCAACTGCTGCAACAAGGAACGCATAACCCGCCGTTGATCGCGGAAGATGGCTTCTACTTCTTCTCCGATGCGCGGCAGTAGTTGTGCTGCGGTCAGACCATCCGGGCGTGTGCGCGTAATATTCAGTTCCTGCTTTTGAATGTAGGACGGCACACGCACCATGAAGAATTCGTCCAGGTTGCTGCCTACAATCGCCACGAATTTCACCCGTTCCAGCAGCGGCACGTTGGGATTTTTGGCTTGTGCCAGTACGCGCTTTTGAAACTCGATGGTGCTTAACTCGCGGTTGATGAAAATCTCCGGGTTCAGTTCCGGTAGATGATGGGTAGTCGGTTCGCTCATGAATCGTCCTCATTTGTCAACAGTGGCGGAATTGCCCAAATATAACACGTCCGGTTACGACATGTCAGGAATTGGTTATTAACTGATGTTACGCAGTTGTCAGTTAACGGTTCTCAGTTGTCAGTTTTTGGGTTCTCTCGATGCGAAATCTGCGATAGGCACAGATTTTCACTGATAACTGACGACTGAAAACTGAAAACCGAAGATATTTGTATGCCAAATGTGGCAAGTTACAAGAAAAGTGCGTAAGGTCAGTTATTAACGCTTGTTCGCACAGGTTGGGAGGGCGTTAACGTGACAACTTGTAAAAATTCTATAAACAATTACCTACGAATGCTCTGCGCTCATCCTTTGAGGCCGCGCTGCTTTTCGCCTATCGCAGCAAGCTATGTTACAGTTTGCGTGTCGCAGCAATTCACATCGCACTGGCTGCCAATTCTTATTTTTCCAACAAAAGGAATTCTGAAATGCATGTACTCCACCGTCGGTTCATGTTCATCATGATCCTGGCTGCGCTCATCCTCATACCGAGCAGCGTAGTCGCCGCACAGGGGCAAGTACTCAACTACGGAGCCGCCCTGATTTACTCCACTTCTGCTGAAAGCCCCTTTGGTTTTTTCAGCTTCGAAGGACAAGAAAATGATGTCATCACGATCCAAGTTATGAGCCTGACTCCGGGGTACACCCCCACGGTCAGCGTGAACGATCCTACACAGCAGCAAGTTGCCGTCAGCAGCCCTGATCCGTTGTCACCGGGTCTGGTACGGGTGACTGCACAATTAGAATCCAGCGGCTTCTATACCATCCTTGTTGGGGGTGCCGCTGCGGGCATAGGCCAGTTCTCCATGCGCCTGGATGGTATACCCGGAACCGTCGTCGAAACCGTGAGCGATGATCCGCTAGCTCTCACCAGCAGCCCGCTCATCATTCCGGTGGAAGCCGACCCGGATACTGCTCAACAATTGACCATCAGCGCTACACCGGAAGAAGTTGCTTTCTCCGCTGTGCTGCGCAATGAAGATGGTCAAGTCATGAATACAGCAAACGGCAGCGGCGAATCCCCGGCAATGATGACCATTCCCGCCGGAGATATGAGCTATACGCTGGAAGTCTATGCGGTTGATCCCGCAGCAGGTGGCGAAGTGACGATCAGCCTCAGCCCCCTGGGAGATACACCGGATACTGATACGACGACAGCAACCGCTACGCCGATCCCCTCCGAACCCACCGAAGTTGCAGCCGATGCCTGCCAGGTGACATCGCCAGGGAATAACATCAATGTACGCAGCGGCCCCAGCACGGATTATGCGGTGATTGCTTCGCTGGCTGCCGGAGAATCCTTCCCTGTCCTGGGCGAGAACAGCGGCTGGTACGCGATTCAGTTGCCTGATGGCACTATTGGTTGGGCGTTCAGTGGTGTTGTGCAGACGACGGGCGATTGCTCGAATGTAGCTTTCTATGAATTCACGGGCGAATCCGCACCGCCGCCACAAACCACCGAAGAAGCTGGCGAGAGTGGGCAGACCGGGCAGGCAACAGCAACCTATACACCAACAGCGACCACAAGTTCGCAATCTTCCCCGGCTACACCAACCAGCACCGCCACCAGTGGATCGCAGCCGCCACAGGCTACACCGACCAGCACCAATACATCGCAGCCAACGGCAACCTATACACCATCCTACACACCAACGACGGAACCCGCTGCCCAGGTCGCGCCGGAAGATTCCAACTATGCCTTCGTCATGGAGCTGGATACTACCTCAAGCTTGCTGGATTTCGTTTCCTACCCGAATGGGGATACTGAAGACCGCGTGAGTTACCGCGTCACGGGGCTGAACCCGAGTGTTGCTTTCTCTGGCGGACGGGCGCAACTGACGATCACCATTAGCTGCTTCGGAACGAACACCGACCAGATCGAAGTTTTTGCTGATGGACGCACCTATGGCTGTGGTGACACCGTTGTTGACCGCATCGTCAACTTCGACTCGAACAGCGGTGGGGTGCGCATTACAGCTATCGGTGGTGAAGGTACCTATGTTCAGTGGGTTCTCACAGGTACGGTCACCCGCTTGAACTAAGTATCGAACTGAGAAATTCCGCAGGGGCGTGTCCATAACGCGCCCTCTATCCAGAAACCGGATTCGACAGGATCGAACCCTTTTTTGTGCATATGGCGCGGCCTCTACTTTGTCATGTTCTGATAGCGACTGCTCTCGAAATCAAAAGGCATCTGGATAGCCTGCGGATTGTAGGGGGCATCGGGCGGGAAACCCAGCGGAACGGCTTCCACATCCTGGATGATTGCCAGTTCAAAGTTTCGTCCGTTCAGGGGATGCATCTGCATGACCACCACATCGGAATACGGAACCAGGGTATCCGTAGTGGTTTCGCGGTCTGCCAGCACATGAACCCCTGCTGCTTCTATCTCACAATGTGGTGATGCAATCTGCACGCCATCTTCGGTTTCCCTGGCAAAGCAGACGAAGACCGGATGCTCGTAGAAATAGGTCAATTGTGCTTGCAACAGCCAATCTTGCTCGAAGTTCCTATACTGTTGTGACTGTTCGTATAGGAGCCATAACACCGCACCCTCTGGCAGTTCTCCCACTGTTTGCAATACCTGATCCACAGCCTGCATTTCCACAATAGCAGCACGACGCAGCGCGTTATGAAAGCGCATGCTGGCATAGGTATGGAAAAATGCGAACACAGCGACCACCAGGGCAATCAACGCAGCGGGTTTGCGGATGAAGCGCCCTATGCCCCAGAGCAAAACCCCCCAAATAAGGGATGCCCCAACGATGCTGAGAAATAAGCGCCGTGAGTAACCAAAACGCAATTCCTCGCTGAAGGCAAAGGGCAGATACCCCAGCACGATGATGGCAATTCCTGCGTACACAAACCACACTGTACCCCGCAAGGGCTGTACCTTGCCGCGCAGCCAGTACCACAACCCGGCAAATACGATCCCCGCAACAGCCGCACTGATCCCAAAGAACAGGGGTGTCGCCGGATTTTGCAGCGGAATATTCAGCGTGTGACCGATCATCCGGGCAGATTGGGTGGCTGCGGTGCGCAACAGGGTCGTCAGGGGTTCGTCCTGCGCCAGCGTTGCTACCTGATACGAGTTGCTGGATTGCAACAGCAAATACGCAGTGAGCAGACCACGCAGCAGCGGAACCACCAACCACAGGCCAATGATCCGAATCGGACGCTGCCGGACTTCAGGCCAGGACAGCAGCAGAATGAAGGGAATCAACGGATAATAACGCTCATGGATGTTGAGCGAGTACGTCATCATGACCAGCATCCCCGCTGCACTCCACAGGGAAGGCTTCCGCGCATAGCGTAAGAAGAACAGGATGGCGAGGAAGAAAGTCAAATTGCTCGTATGCGATGAGAGCGTGCCGACCCAGTACTTCGCTGTATCTGCCGAATGCACAGCATAAATTGTTGCGATCAACAGCGCCAGCGTACCCGGAATTTGCAAGTTTGCAGGAAGGCGCACCTGCGCGAGGATGCCGAACAACGAGAGCGCACACAGCCAGTGAGTCAGCAGCATGAGTACCTGCGCCGCCAGCAGAGAATCCGGGGTAAGGGCATAGGCCAATACCCATGGTGCCGGAGTCAGGGGGCGGCCTGGATGCACGAAGTAGTTATTCTGTGTAGCATTGCCGAGGAAGCGGATGCCATCAATGAAGGCGGTATTGGTGCCGAGGTAAGGTATCCAGGGGAGGGCTGCCACGATCAAGAAAAATAATGTGATAAAAGCGAACTGGCGACTGCGAAAGTCAATCATGGATGCACTCTGACCCCGAGATGTACGACGGTAGGAAAGCGGAGCATATTCTACCGTAGCGCTTCGCTCAATGGACAGGGACGAAATCACACGGATATGAGCGCTCTGGTGGGTGACGATTGCTTCGCCCGACCTATGCTATACTGCGCTGGTGGTCGCAAACATGAATAACTGACCTTACGCACAGGCTCCTGAAAAGGGGTAGGATAGGCAGAGCAGGCGCGTCGTGGACACGCCCCTACGAGATTTCTCGGCTAGATACCAAACCTATCGGCCTGATTTCATCCGACCACATCTCACACAAAATAACCGAGCTTGAGCCTCATAGGGTTCACAATGAAAACTTCGTTACATAAGAAATTCGCTGCGGTGAGTTTGCTGCTATTCTGGCTTGCGGCGTGCCAACAACAGCCACCCCAGGTGATTCCTACCCGCGCCCAGCCGGAGGCCGTCGCTACCAGCATTCATCTGACCGAAAATGCGCCCCCGCCCGGTTTCGATACGGTGTCTTTCCCGCGCATTGACGGCAATACCGAAGCGCTGAGTGGCTGGCGTTACGAGATGATCTTTGCTTTCAATGGCGTATTTGCCCGTACCCCACGAGAAACAGCCGTCCAGACAAGCGCCACAATCACCTACAACCAGGTTGGTACAGCACGGCGTGTCATCGCCCAGATTGATAATGACCTGGAAGCGCCGGGGGATCCATTGCAACTGGAAGCGGTACGCCGTGGGGAAGAGGTTTACCTCGTGCGCGAAGGAAATTGCATCCTCAACGCGACAGAAGATGCGCAACTGCTGGCGGATTTGAGCGCTGGAGATTTGCTTGGCGGCGTGCAACGGGCGACCACCGCAGCGGAAATCGCCACCATCAATGGGGAGCAGGTCTGGCGATACGATTTCACGATGGACAATTTACTGCTGCCGAACGTTGGCTTCCGCGAAGACACCGTGATTCTGGATTTGCGCCAGGAATTATGGGTGTCGCCGGAGCATAACGCCGTGGTTCGCTTCTACGTGACAATGGAGGCGGAGAATATCACCGTCTTTGGCAGCACCCTGCCCGTCAGCGGAACCGTACTACTGCGCTATGATCTGCACGAAATCGGCACAATGCCCAATATCAGCATTCCATTCGGGTGCTAGGTTCCAGAAACGTTTCTTCAACACAAAGACACAAAGACAACCATAGGGGCGATCTGCCGGATTTCACGCATCAAGATAAGAATTTATGGTTTTCATTTCGGGCATTCTTGGGCGGGTTTACCTCACCCCTAAATAGGCTTGTCCGGTATTGAAGCCAACTCAAACGCATAGTTTTTAGGCTAGATTTCCACCCGTAGGGACAACACCTGTATTACCCGCCGTAGGGTTGTAGGGATTGTGTCCCCCTCCGTCGCTAACGCGACACCTCCCCCAAAGCGTTGGGGAAGGTTTGTCTGCGCGGCAGTGAGCCAGAAAGCCCCCTCCCTAATGCGTTGGGGAG
>CAYVVZ010000015.1:0-80348 GCA_964455365.1 uncultured Anaerolineaceae bacterium
ATCCGCAAAACCCTGTGTCGCATTCCAGCAACCTAACCCTATGTCGCATGACACGATGCTGTGTCCCTACATTTGATGGCATTTTGGGTAGGGACACGGCACTGCCGTGTCCGAGAATGATCTATATCGGTACGATTTCCGCCCGAAAACAATACCGGACAAGCCTTAAAATCCCCGGCTACAAAAGACCCAAACCCACTGAAGGGGTTATCAAGGCGCTCTCTAGAATGGAATGGTTGTCTCAGCGTCCCTTTAGCGGACGCTCACCCTGGTGTAGCCTGACGTTCAAAACGTCAGGCCAAGCCATGCATTTTCGAGAAGAACGCTTACCTTCATGCGTATGTTTCATGAACCTGCCCCTGCATCACGGCTCGAAGAATGAGAAACCATCGGTCGTTTGGGTACTCATCCAGCCCTGGATGTTCCGCGCATCGGATACCAACCACCAGACGTAACCGCTGGCTTCATATGGCCCTGCCAATACCGTCACCCATTCATTAGGATTGACCGCGCCCATGATCCGACCACTCAACGAAGGTGACTGCCGCATATTGCGCGGGATCTCGCCAATGTAGCGGATTTGCTGGCCTGCTTCGTAGCGGCTGCCCGCAATCACGCCAGAGGGAACCGGAAGCGCGGGAGTTTCGGGCTGGGCGCTGGCGGGTGATCCACTGGAACTGACCTGTACTTCGCCCTCAGTGATGACCTGCACAATGGCACCATTGCGCGTGTTGACGGCGTATTGTGTTTCGCCAAAGCTGAGGATCACTTCGTTGTAGCCCCCTGCCCAGCGGATTCGATCCGGGAAGCGATTACCAACCGGGGAACTCACCGGAATCGCTTGCCCGTCTTCAATGCGATAGACCGCCAAAGCACCCCCGCGCTGGCTGCTCCCCAGGGCGATGATCTGGTCATCACTGCGCTGCACGGCATCGAAGATGAAAACGCCTCCGATATTCTGATCGTACAGCACAGTCTCAAGCTGACCTGTCACCAGATTATGAATCCCCACCAGGCTGCGGCTGCCATCCGGCGCAAGCCCACTGACCAGCAAACGCTGACTATCCAACCACTGCCCGTTGTCGTAGCGCAGGATTTGTGGCATTTGCTCGGCGGAACCTTCATTGGGTTCGGCAAGTTCAATGATTAACCCCTGGCGGCTTTCGGTGGGTAGGAAGGCTGTCACCATCAACTGACTGCCGATTGGTTCCCATTCAATGTCGATACTCTCCCAATTGGTCATGCGATTCAGCACCAGGCTGCAAGATGCGAAACCATTGTTGGGGCAATCACGGATGACCGGGAAGGCGCGTCCGGCAATGGGATCCCAGTAATACACGCCTGCGTTGATATTATCGGTTCCCGGCGGCGGTGAAATGATGAAGGCGAATCTACGTCCATCCCCTGCCCAGGCAACTTCGGAGACGAAATTCTTGTTCTCTTCCGCAGATGCTGCGCTGAAGCCCGCAAAGAACGGATTCGACGCAATTGCCTGCGGACTGCCCCCCCCCAGCGGCACAAACGACAGCAGCCCCGCGCCATCGGTGCGGATGTAACTACCGCCCCCCTGCGGATTGAACACGAACAAGCCCACGCTGCCTTCGATCAATTGGCCTTCAAAGACGAAATTGCTCGTCGTGCCGTTGAAATCAATCGCGGCAGTGGAGGTGTTATTGAAAACTGCGCGATTCGGCGGGAAGGTCGGGCGCGTCACCGGGTCAACGGTTGGCGGAATTTGCTCTGCCGGGAAGGGCGTGGGCGTGATGATAATGAACTCTGCCGTAGCGGAAGCCGTCGGTTGCACATCCGGCGTGGATTGTTCTGGTGTATTCAGGATGCCCGTATCCTCATCCGGCGTGGCGGTGATGAGCGTTGGGGTGACATCCTGTGTTGGCGGCGCAAGCGTATTCGTGGGCGATGCCTGCGGCACAGGCGTGAAGGTCGGGCGGCTGGCGGCACGAGTCGCCAGGATATTCGCATTTTCCGTCCCGCGTACATCCACGGGATCAGGCGTATTCGTCGCGGTATTGGTCGGTGTGGGCGTATCCGATGGAGTCAGCGACGGTTGCGCGGTATCGGTTGCCGTCGGCGTGTCGGTTGGTGTTGCTGTGTTCGTTGGGGTCGGCGTATCCGTATCCACAATGGGAATCGGCGTTGGGCTTGGCGGTACAGTATTGGTTGCCGTCGGCGAAGGCGTGGATGTACTGGTCGCGGTTGCGGTGTGGGTGGGGGTTTGCGTTGGTGTACTGCTGGGCGTATTCGTCGGAGTCTGAGTCCCGGTCAGGGTCGCAGTCGGTGTCAATGTTTCAGTTGGCGTGGGCGTATCCGTATGGGTGCTGGTTGCAGTGGGTGTCAGGGTATTCGTGGGCGTGGCGGTTTCGGTTGGCGTGTTGGTCGGCGTTTGTGTACCTGTGGCTGTCGCACTGGGCGTTACCGTATCCGTCGGCGTGTCTGTCGGCGCAGGGGTAGCCGTCCCGGTGGATGTGGGCTGCGGAGTCTGGCTGGGTGTTGGGCTGCGCTGCAAGAAAGGCGTTTCACTGGCTTCCTGCGCGACGAGCGTTTCCGGCGGCGTACTGGTTGGCGCAACAGTCGGCGTGACGTTCGGCACACCCACGCCACACGCCCCCAAAAATATCATGATGAAACCAGCCGTAAAAAATCGCAGCCGCATGATGCCCGCCTTTTTGTTAGATAATGAAGAGTGTTTCACTCATTATAACGCGGAGGCGGATGAGGCTGCATACGCTGGTGCAACGCCTACCCTACGCCAGCACTTCTGGCAGACCCCACAGGCGAATGGAACCATCGTCTGAGGCTGTGACCAACTGCCGCCCATCCGGGGAGAAATCCACCGAGCGCACGGGCATGAAATCCGGCGCGTGGATGCGGTGCAGTTCGATACCCACTTCTACATCCCACAGGCGAATGGTACCATCGTCCGAGCCGGAAGCCAGAATATACCCATCCGGGCTGATTGCAATCGAACGTACCCAGTCATCATGTCCGGCGAGGGTGCGTAACTCCATGCGCTGTGCCATATTCCAGATGCGAATCGTGCGATCCCGCGAGGCGGAAGCCAGCAGCTTTCCATCCGGCGTGAACGCCAATTCATGCACGCCGTCATCATGCCCGGTGAAAACGTACACGGTGAGGCGTTGGGGAATATCCCAGACGCGGATGGTGCCATCTCGCGCACCAGAAACCAGCGTGCGTTTGTCGGGTGCAAAGGCTGTCGCCCACACTGCGGCATCATGTCCCTCGAACGTATGCAGATGACGGCGTGCTGCCACGTCCCATAGGCGCACCGTGCGATCCCGCGAAGCCGAGGCCAAAAAATGCCCGTTGTGCGAAAAAGCAAGGCTCATAATGGCATCACGATGCCCGCGCAAGGTGTAAATGCGCTCGCGTTCCCGCAGCATCCACAGCTTAATCGTGCGATCAAACGAAGCCGTCGCCAGCATCTCCCCATCCGGGTTAAAGCGCACCGTCATCACCGATTGGGTATGCTGAATGGGGGATTTGTACTGCTTGAGCTGGTGTGTATCCCAGATGCGCACCGTGCTATCCTGTGATGCAGAAGCCAACAGTCGTCCCTTCGGATGCATCGTCGTCTCGAAGACTTCGGCCTTATGCCCATTGAGTACGCCGACTTCCTGCAACTCATGGACATTCTCGACCATGATCGCCAGCGGGTCTTTGTTCGGGTCTGCGGCTTGCCCCGGTGGTTCATGTTTCGGTGGGGTAATTACGTGCAGCGTATCATCCAGATCAACTTGCTTCGCCATATGCGTCATACCACCAATCAGGCGCACCATAATGCGCGTGGTGATCCCCGCACGGCAATCCAGATATTGTATCCCTTCCAGTCCGCGCAGCGCCGGAGGCCAATTGCCAAAGTCACGCACCAGGATTGGCAAGATGGGTTTGCCAAGCAAAGCAGCCTTGTTATATTCCCACTGACACCATTCCGAAGCAACGGCGGCGGGTGTCAGCACATAGATGAAATAATCGCACTGGCTAATCTCTCTTTCCAGCACATCTTGCCAGTGCTGCCCCGGCATAATCTGATGATCGAACCAGGGGATGAAGCCCCCTTCTCGCAGATAGGCTGCGAGAACGCGCACCACTTTGAGATCGACCCGTGCATAACTGATGAACACTCGCACTTTACAATATCCCCCAGGAACCCCCACTTCATAGATTACGCAAATATAAACGGTTTGGCGATGGTTTGCCACACATTCATGCAGGATTGCAGAGAAACTGAAGACATAAGTTCCGAGAGTTTTGTTTATGGGTTTACTGCGGGCGGGTCACAGACCACGCCCCTACAAAAGGGCAATCGCTCCCAACATATGAGACACAGAGAAATCCATAGGGGTGATCCGGTGGATGACCTTGTTGGCGAAACGGTGTAGGGGCGATCCCCATGTGGTCGCCCTGGGAGCGCACACGGGCGCTCCCCTACAAAAACACAATGATTCATGGATTCGCCAACAGCATCGTGGATCTTATGGATCTTATGTATCAAGTCTTAGAGCGTGTTTGTAAATAAAAGTGTTACGATCAGAATAAGGCTTTTTAGCCACTCCCCACCCCCAACCCGATTCTCAAGGAGGGGGCTAAAGGTCTCCCCTCACACAGTGGGGGGAGATTTAAGGCTTGTCCGGTATTACTGTCGTGGTCATTGAGGCTTTTCTCGGCTTTTAACAGATCACATTGTAGGGACGAGGCCTGCCTCGTCCGAAACAAGCAGGCGGACAACGCAGGCGTTGTCCCTACAGGCGGCGATCTTGCCTATGAACCCGATGTTTGCGTTGGTTTCAATACCGGACAACGCTATTTAGAGGGGGGATACAAGGAGCAAAATGGCAAACTTTTGCGTAATGTCTGTTTTAACAAACACGCTCTTAATTCTCACGGCTGAACATGTTCAGCCCCTACAAAAGCCACACACCGACCGTAGGGGCACGACATGCCCGGAAATGCTTTCGCTGACGGCTGATAGCTTACGTTATAATAGGCATCAGTACCGTTTGCATGAGAAGGATACAACCATGAGCAGCAATATTGACCGCATCCAGGGTGAGAAGATCATCCTGCGCACCTTTCGCCGGGAAGACGCAGCAGCGCTCTGGAACAGCATGAACAATGAGGAATTCAACAAATTAACTGGAACACATGGCAGCTTCACCCGTGAGCAGATCGACGCATACATTACACGGCAAATCTCCCGCGAAGATGACTCCCGCGCTTCCTTTGTGATTGCGCTGCCAGATGACGACACAGCGGCATTGGGAGAAGTCGTCATCAACGAGATTGACCCGGACAACCACAGCGCCAACATCCGTATTGCGATGTTCAGCGACGCGCATGTGAACAAGGGGTACGGTACAGAAGCCATGCGTTTGATGGTTGATTATGGGTTCAAGCATCTGGGGCTGCATCGGATTTCGCTAGGAGTCTATGCTTTCAATCCGCGTGCCATCCGCGCTTATGAAAAAGTGGGCTTCAAGCGTGAGGGTGTGCTGCGCGATGAACTCTACTGGAAAGGCGAATATGTGGATGGCATCATCATGAGCATTCTCGAACACGAATGGGATGGTTGAGGCAATACAACCAGGAGGATCACACCAAAAAGATTTGAACCACGAAGACACAAAGGACACGAAGAAAAGCGTAGGGGCGATCCGGCGGATTGCCCGAATTCCTATGCGATTTGCAGATTACGTTCCTGTTTCATGGTTTTCTCTCGTTCTTTGCGCTTCTGCGTCGAGGCAGTTTCGCCACGATGGAATTTGATGCGATTATCCTGGTAATACAATCTGTAACATCAGTGTAACTCTAAATATCTGTTAAAGTTGGTTGCCATTCTTTAAAAAACGGTGTAACTTTTCCATCAGATACAAATTACTTTTAAAGCACCGTTAATATGCAAGGAGTTTGGGGAAATGGCAACCGAGGGCAACAAACAAACATTCCAGGCTGGCGAAGTGATCTTCCGCCAGGGCGATACATTCAATGTGGCATACACCATTGAAGAAGGCGAAGTCGATATCATCATCGGGGATCGCCACGTCTGCACGTTGGGCAAGGGTGAAATCTTCGGGGAGATGGCCTTCATCAGCGCCAACACACGCAGCGCTACGGCATCCGCACGCACCGATGTCACGGTGACGACGATTGACGAGAAGCAGTTCATGTTCATGGTGGATAACAACCGCTTCTTCGTGCAGCGCATGATGCAGGTTCTCGCGGATCGCCTTCGTGATGCACAGGTCTCCGGGTCAGATACCGAAGCGTAACACCACCCACACATCATTTCACCGGGGCGATTCATGGATCGTCCGAAACAACCATAGGCGGACAACACAGGTGTTGTCCCTACTGTACATTTTTCTATCTTTGGGACGGAAACGGTTTACGGACATCGTGCCGCCAAAAAAACAGGTGTAGGGGTTCGACCATGTCGAACCCGCTTTTAGGCCAGCGGGCGCGTCGTGGACACGCCCCTACGAGAAACAACATTTCAACGGCATGATGTCTACGACACATTTCACGGTCGATGTCACTAAAATGTACGCTACTGGTGGAAATCTAACCTAAAAACCATGCGTTTGAGTTGGTTTCAATACCGGACAAGCCTTTTAATCCTCGGCGACCTCCTCCCGTACAGCCACAAACAATTGCGACCTTACCGCTTGCAATCTACCTGAATACTGCTATGTTCATCCGCGCATTGCCTGCTTTGTGGAACATCGTCAGCCGTGACTGTGTTGTTAAGGGTGCAGCGGGTATGATGAATACCGCCGCAGGTTATTTGCCCGATCAGGAGAAAACGGCTGCATGAGTGCAGACACACCCATCGTCACACAATCTACCGCAACGGAAGCGCCCTCGGCAGTGAGTGAACAGGAAGCCACCAATGCCGGGGTAGCTGGTGCTACAGGCATCCTCGCATTAGGCAATATCGCCAGCCGTGTCATGGGGCTAGCTCGTGAGAAGACACTGGCCTACTTGTTCGGCGCTTCCGCGCAGTTGGATGCTTTCCGCGTGGCGGTCATCGTCCCCAAAACATTTTATGATTTGCTGATCGGTGGGCATGTCAATGGGGCGATTATCCCCGTTCTCAGCGAAATTGTGACGCTCAAAGGCCGGGATGAATTGTGGAAAGTCGTCAACATCCTGCTGAGTCTGCTGCTGTTTTCCGTGACCGGGCTGGTACTGCTGGTACTGGCCTTCGCCCCGCAAATCGTCCGGTTGGCGGCGGGTGGCTATGACGATCAAACGCTGGCGCTGGCAACGTCTTTGCTGCGAGTCACGACTCCGGCGCTGATCTTCCTGAGCTTGTTCGCTGTCTTCAGCGGCACACTCTACGCCCTCAAGCGCTTCACCTGGCCTGCTTTCGCCGGGATTGTCTTCAATACCAGCATCGTCGCGGTGACGCTGCTGCTCGCACAGTCTCAGCAGATTCACCTGAATCCATTTGCTGCCGGATTCGCTGCCATCACCATCGAAAGGCCGGAGTCGGCAATTATGGCGGCGGCGCTTGGCTGGTTAATTGGTGCCATCGCGCAGATGATTTTGCAGCTTTCCGCGTTGAACATCCGCAACATTCGCATCACCTTCCATTGGCGGCATCCCGCCCTGCGCCGAATTTTCCTGCTCTATCTCCCGGTGATGTTCTCCTTGTTACTGGATACGCTGGTGATCCGCTTCTTCAGCTACAACCTCGCCAGCCAGACCGGGATCGAAGGCAGCTTAACCTATATGGATGCCGCAACCACGCTGATTCAATTTCCGCAGGGGTTGGTGGCAACAGCCATCAGCGTGGCAATTTTGCCGACACTTGCCGCACAAACTGCCCTCTCCGATGAAAAAAGTCAGGCGGCCTACCGCGACACGTTAGGTCTGGGGCTGCGGCTGGCAACCACATTGATTATTCCGGCGGCGCTGGGATTATTTGTGCTGGCGACTCCCATCATTATGCTGCTGTTCCAGGGCGGCGAATTCACTTCAGCCGATACGCTCATCACGGCGCAAGCGCTGCGCTATTACTTGATTGGCCTGCCCTTTGCCGCGCTGGATTTGCTGCTGGTTTATGCCTTCTATGCCCGTAAGGATACCTTCACCCCGGCATTGATTGGGCTGTTCAGTCACGGGGTCTATATCGTGACGGTGCTGCTGCTCTTCGAGCGCTTCAGCTTATACAGCCTGATGCTTGCCGACAGCCTCAAGCATATCGTCCATGCCAGTATTTCCGGTGTGCTGCTGCATCGACGACTGCGCGGATTTGGCGACCAGCGGCTGCTGCTGACCACAGCCAAAACGCTCCTCGCAGCGGGGGCAATGGTCATCGTCGCGGAACTGCTGCTGCCTCCGCTGTACGCCAACATCGGCACCGATGGCAGTCTGCGCCAGTTGCTGCTGGTGGTGATCGCAGGGGGCGTGAGTGGCGGGGTTTTCTTGCTGCTGGCGATGCTGCTGCGCATTGAAGAATTACGCTGGATGGCTGGCCTGCTGCGCCGTCGTTTGCTTGGGGGATAATTAGCAGCATCTCTTGCAGGGTCAATGTTATACTGGGGCGTAGTGATGACGGAGGAAATGCCATGTACGCCACACAGCCACAAGACCCCCTGTACATGACCGAGGCTGAATATCTGGCTTTTGAAGAAGCCAGTGAAACGCGGCACGAATACAGCCGGGGGAAAATTTACGCTATGACGGGTGGCAGTCTACGCCACAGTATTCTGATTGCCACAGTAATTACCCAGCTTGGCATCCAGCTTGCTGACCGAAATTGCACGGTCACATCGCCAGATACACGGGTACATATCACCAGCAAAGGCACGTATCGCTACCCGGATGTAACCGTTTTTTGCGGCGATCCTGTCTATTTGGAAGATCGCACGGATACCATTCTAAATCCGGTTGTGCTGGTCGAAGTGACCTCTCCCAGTACAGCACTCAAAGACCGCAACGAGAAACTGCTGGAATACCTTCAGATTGAAACTCTGCAAGCCTATCTGCTGGTTTCCCAACATGAACCACTGATTGAGCGCTACCTGCGGCATGAATCCCAAGATTGGCTTTACAGCGTTGGGAGAGGATTAGATAGTGCTATTTCGATCCCCGAAATTGGTTGCACCCTGCCTTTAGCCAAGGTCTACCAGAAAGTGACCTTTGACGAGCCGGATCCCGATGCCGAGCAGCACGAGGGATAAGCAGAGGACACAGAAAAATCCCCCTGTGCCTCCGCGACATTGCGTTAGATCGTATCTTCCAGGCTCTCCCGGATTTGTGCAAACACAGTTTTCACTGCGTCCTTATCTTCGGCGGCGAGCAGACTGGCGCTGATCTCGAAAGCCAGTTCGTCCGGGATAGCGTCCACCGCGAAGGGGCGCGACGCGCCTTTGCCCAGGCGGTTGAGGGCGAAGCGTTCCCACTGTGCCAGTTCATCTATGATGGATTTGGCGGGTTCAGTGGGTTCGGCGGGGTCCGGTGTTGCGGTAGTTGCGGACAACGCAGGCATTGTTCCGACAGATGCATCCATCATCCCGACGGGTTTTGCACCCCAGGGCGCAGGCGGCAGATCATAATACTTCTGGCGAATCTCATTGATGCTCAGGATGTTCTGTGCGGTGCGGATTTCGTCCAGCCGTGCCTGGACATCGGTGGGGCGAATATCGTCAAATTCGGCGATGTGCGTGCCGGGATAGAAGGGCAGCATTTCCTGCGTGATCTTCTGCGCCAGACGCACCAGCTTAGGCCATAACGTGCGCTCGATGAACTGCCGTTCCGCAACGGTGGCATTGGCTTCGGTGGCGTTCTCGCTGACCAGCCCCACCGGAACCCCGAAGATGTTCAGGATTTCGTCCCGGTGCGCCAAGCGACCCTTGAGGAAATCCAGTTCGGTATGGCTGAGGCCGATGTTCTGCCACTGCACCGTACCGCCGCGCAGGAAGGCCGTTTTGCGTTGTGCGCCGCCGTAACTGCTGCGCCATTCGCGTTTGATGCGCTCGAAATCGCCATCGCTCACAAAATCCGTGATGTTGACAATCCCCGCCGGAACACCGTTTTCGCTGCCGAAGGTGTTCTTATTCCAGCGAGACATGGCGCGATCTGTCTCGATTGCCATGCGGGCGGCTTCCAATGCGCTGAGGCCGTAATAATCATTTGCCGGATGCCAGCGCTTGAAATGCACCACTTCCACCGCCTCCAACGGAATCCGCTTGCCATCCACCTCATAGACATAGCCGCGCACGTACTGCACGCGATCCGGCACGATGGTCATGCGATCCGGGCGCAAAGGCCAGATTTGCAGCGGATTCCCCAGGGCATCCCCCGCGATATACCAGTACGCATTGCCTGTGAGTTCCAGCGCACCCAATGTTTGCTCGAACAATTCAAAGCGGCTGAGGTGCGGGTTGGGTTGATCCAGCAGCAGTTCCAGCGGGTGATTGACCACCTCAAGGCGTTGATCGCCATCCATGCGGTAGACCTTCAGCGGGACGAGCGCCCCGGCTTCTGCAATGCGGCTGACCGCCACATGCACCCAGGGCGACTGCTGGTAAATCGTACCCTGCTCGGCAACATGCAGCGGATCACCGAAGTAGGTGCTGTTGTGGATGGCGACGGCTTCCACATGCGGGGTATTGGGGCGCAGCGTGTGGCGCTCCGGGGAAAACAAATTGCTCAACCAGTTGAACATAGTGTGTGTCTCTCCTGTATCGGCTGTACACTATCCACCAGCCTAGCCGGAAAGACTCTGCCAGAGTCGAACATTTGCTCGAACATTTGGTAGGTTTTTTACCAACTGATGAACCGCAGTAGCCCTTGCTGTCCGCCTTTTCCGTTTCGACGAGCGTAAGCGGTCAGCGATCTGTACAGTTTTCTACCTTTGGGATAGAAACTGTTCATGGGCATCGTGCCGCACAAGCCACTGGCGTGGTTTGCCTGAACCACGTCTCACGCAAAATAACCAAGCTTCATGGATTCGCCAACAGCATCCCAAAACGATTTAAACCACGAAGATACGAAGGACACGAGGAAAAGCGTAGGGGCGATCCGGGATCGCCCGAAATACCTGCGCGATTTGTAGATTACTCCAACGTTGATGCGATTTCGCCACGATGGAATTTAATGCGATTGCCCTGGGTAGAACCAGTGATTTTTCAAGCGCGAATTGTGTTTCTACTGTCCGCAGGTGGGCAGCGTCTCCGGCGTATACAGGAAGACAATGTTATCTTCCGTGTTCAGCGGAACATCCAGCGCCAGCGCTAGCGCCGCAATGCCAGATACCAGCGGAGCCGCGAACGATGTCCCGGTCATCAGTTGGTAATCGCCATTGCTGCTGGTGGTGAGGATGTCGCGCCCTGGTGCGAGGACATCAATATTATCACCATAGTTGCTGAAGCTGCTCTGCGTCAGGTCTTTTTCGACGGAGCCAACCGCAATCACAGCCGGGTACGCCGCCGGATACCATGCCCCCGGCGAGCCATTATTGCCAGCCGCCGCGATCACAACCACACCACTTTCAACGGCGTAGTTCACCGCATCTTCCAGCAGGAAGGAAGAAGCTGGTCCCGCAAGACTCAGGTTGATGACATCCGCGCCGTTATCCACTGCGTAGATGATCCCCTGCGCAATATTGAAGTATCCACCCAGGCCGTTACGATCCAGCACACGCAGCGGCATAATCTGCACATTAGGAGCCACGCCAGCGATTCCCTGCCCGTTGTTGCCATTGGCAGCGATCACGCCAGCCACACCGCAGCCATGCCCAAATTCATCCTGTGGATCACTATCATTTTCTACGAAGTCGTAGCCCGCCACGATGCGCCCTGCTAAATCTGGGTGATTGGCGCAGATGCCGCTGTCGATTACGGCGACGGTGATGGTTTGTGTCGCGCCATCAACCGAACCCCAGGCTGTGGGCAGGCCAATCACGGGCATGTACCACTGTTCTCCATAGCGGGCATCATTAGGCACTGTCCCGGCCTGGCTGACTGCCGCAACCTGTTCCTGCTCGATGCTCACCACAATCGGTGAGGGAGCAATCTCTGCCACGCTGAGTCCTTCGGGTAGCTGGACAATGTAGGCATTCACCCGTTCCAGGGCTTGCAGGGGCGCAGCACCGATGCTGGCAATGTAGGCTTCGCGCTCGGCCTGCGATGATTCCGGCACAAACTGGATGACCGCTTCAGCGGACGGCATAACGACGGGAATCTGAACGCTCAACGGAGCCGTCACCGGAGCCGCCTGCCGTTGATCCATGCTGAGGCTGCGTTCTGATTGTGCGCTGAAGACCTGCGCCCCCATTGCGGAGCCGCCGGCAATCTGCGCCGGACGGCAGCCATCCGATGAAGTAATCGGCAGCGGTGCAGAAACCGTCGAAGCATTTTCCGGTTCGGAGCCTGTGGTATCCGGCGTGTGTGTCGGCAGCGAACCCGTATCAATCGTCGGCGGCGTGTTGGTCGGCTGCGGCGTATTGGTCGGCGTATTGGTCAGCACAGGTGTATTCGTCGGCGGGATGGTCGCCGGAGGTGCGGATGTCGGCAGGCCAGTAGCGGGCTGTGCTGCTGTTGGCTGCTGAACAATCGCCGTAGGTTCTTGCCCGATGGCGGTTGGTAGCTGAGTCGGGTTGCTGGCGGATTGAGTAGGTTCGCTGCTGAGGGAAACATTGCACGCACTGGCGAAAAGCAGGGCGAGCAAGGCGAAGAGTCTCAGGTGTGATTGAATCATAGGCATTGTGAAATCCTGTTATCATCCTGGTTGCGATTTGGTTTGTGTGCCTTGTATGCATTATATCGCATTCAGCGCGACCTGCTGCGACCACAATCAGTAGCATATTTAATACAAAGTTACTGGTCATCCGGCTAGGCCAGGTGGTCAGGGTGAACGGAGCCAAAACTGGTCGCTTGTCGGGTGTGATGCGCTCTAATCTGAAGTATTCTTACGGGAGCTTAGGCTCTCGTGGCACAAATGGAACCCTTGCCCGATAGTCTTCACCCCCAAGCCTCTCCTTCTTTGGAGGGAGAGGATGTTCTTGCGCCAGGAAAATTGGTGGGTGATTGCGACCCAATTTTGTGAGTACACAGGCAGTAAAATGTCTGTTGCTTCTCCCCCGAAGTGTGTCCAATTCTGCGCGGAGGAAGAGACGTTACGCCGTCTCTTCCTGCATTTAATGGGCAAGTGTGTTTTTGTGTCTTCTTCAGCATTGCATTCGACTATCGCTAATCCCCTGGAACTGCGCTAGACTCGCATTCGCTTACCAAGCTGCCCATAAGATGGGTGTATGATGAGCCTATGATGCTGTTTCGGTTCGTCGAAAACTTGGCAATCACTGAACATGAACGACTACAGGACTCGTATGACTGCAAATCGCTATCGCTCCTGGGGCGGGTATCCCACAGCCGAACATCGTGACGTTGTACCCTTCCGCTGGCGTACCCGGCTGCCTGATCTTTCTACTGTCGATGCACCGATGCTGCCGTTCGGCCTGGGGCGCAGCTATGGCGATAGCTGCCTGAATGATGGCGGGGTACTGCTGGATATAACGGCGATGAATCAACTCATTGCCTTTGACCGCGAAAACGGCGTACTTCGCTGTGAAGCCGGGGTCTCGCTGGCGCAGGTGCTGGATTTGATTGTTCCGCATGGCTGGCATCTCCCCGTGACACCGGGGACGAAATTCATCACCATTGGCGGCGCGATTGCCAATGATGTACATGGCAAAAACCACCATGTTGCCGGGACGTTCGGCTGCCATGTGACGCAGTTTGAACTGCTGCGCTCGGATGGTGAACGGCTAATTTGTTCGCCGGAAGACAATGTAGAGCTGTTCCGTGCGACAATTGGTGGCCTGGGGCTGACAGGTGTGATTCTCTGGGCGGAGTTCACCCTGCGCAAGATTCCATCTCCGTTGATCCAATCGGAGAATATCAAATTCAGCAACATGGATGAATTCTTTACGATTTCGGACGCGCACGCAGAAACCCCCTACACGATGAGCTGGGTAGACTGCCATGCGAAGGGGAATAACCTGGGTCGCGGCATTTTCATGGCGGGTGATTTCTATGATCCACCGTTGGGACACGATGCCAAAGCCAGCAAGTTGACGGTTTCTGTCCCCCCAATACGCTTGCCCTTCTCCCTGGTCGGGACGCAGACCAGCTTCCTCTTCAACCAACTGTACTATTACAAACAGTTGGGCAAGGAGAAGCAGAGCATCACGCATTATGAACCCTTCTTCTATCCATTGGATGCCGTGCATCATTGGCATCGCGTCTATGGCAAAGATGGCTTCATCCAGTATCAGTTTGTGATGCCCTATGAAGACCGGGAACCCATCCGCCGTGTATTGAAGCGGCTGGCAGAGAGCGGCGAATCGTCGCCGATTGTGGTCTTCAAGACCTTTGGCGACATTCAATCGCCGGGGTATTTGTCCTTCCCGCGTCCGGGTGTGACGCTGGCGGTGGATGTACCCAATCACGGGGCGAAGACGCTGCGGCTGCTGGATGAGATGGACGAGATTGTTTTTGCACATGGCGGCGCACTCTATCCAGCCAAGGACTCGCGCATGTCCGGGGAGAGCTTCCGCAAGAGCTTCCCCTGCTGGGAGAAGTTTGCAGAGAACATTGATCCCAGGTTCTCGTCTAGCTTCTGGCGGCGCGTTGTAGGCTAGCCAACAACCCGCCAGGATAACACCCTGTCATTGAATAACTGATGTTACGCAGTAGCCCTTGCTGTCAACCTTTTCCGCTTCGACGAGCGTAAGCCGTCAGCGATCAGCCATCAGCAAAAACGTTTTTACAGTCGTGATGTGCTCAAAAAACGCACTTTGAGGCTGACAAGCTGAAATGCTGAGACGCTCATTGACTGCTCTGCGGTTCCTACCCATTTTCAGGAGCCTGTGCGTAAGGTCAGTGAATAAATATTGTCCCAACCGCGTATTTCGTAGGGGCGTGTCCATGACGCGCCCAGGGGTTCGACATGATCGAATCCCTTGTTTTTTTGCGGCACGATGTCCGTAAACTGTTTCTGCCCCAAAGGTAGAAAAGTGTACAATGACGGGCAAATCAGCCGCTGAGGAATGAGGCAATCCCATGCCCCTGGCAGACCATCCTATACCGCCGCAGCAGCGCAAGCGCCTGTTGTTGTTCAATCTGCGTACCGATGCGGATGATCATATTCTGGGTTTCACCACGCGCTGGATTCAGGCACTGGCTCCTTATTATGGGGCAATAGATGTGCTGACGACGCACGCGGGGCGAATTGATTTGCCGGAGAATGTGCGGGTGTTTTCGGTGGGGCGGGAGGATAATGCCGGACGCTTTGCACGCATCTTGCGATTTTATGGCATTCTGGCACGATTGCTAGCGAGCCATCATTATGATGCCTGCTTCGCGCATATGCAGCCGCTTTTCGCTGCGATGGCTGCCCCGCTGCTGACCTTACGCGGCATTCGCGTGACGACCTGGTACACACACCGCCAGATCAATCGGCAGGTTACCTGGGCAGAACGGCTTTCCTTCCGTATTGTGAGCGCGGTTCCCAGCAGCTTCCCCATTGAGACGCGCAAACTTCGCGCCCTGGGTCACGGCATTGACACAGAATTCTTCGCACCAGATCCGGCAACGCCCACGCAACCGCGCATTCTCTACGTTGCCCGCCTCACCGAGATCAAGCGGCAGCACTGGCTGCTACAAGCTGCCAAAGATTTGCCGTGTGAGATTGTGCTGGTGGGGGATATTCCCGACGGATATGATGACCAGTACAAACAGCGTTTGCTACGGTTGGCGACTGATCCTAGCTTACTGGATCAGGTGATTTTTGCCGGGGCGCAAACGCCGGAACAAGTGCGCGATTGGTATCACAGCGCAACCGCCGCAGTGAATCTGAGTCCGCCGGGGCTATTCGATAAGGCTGCGCTGGAAGGCATGGCAGCGGGGCTTCCGGTGGTGGTCTGCAACGAAGCATTCACAGACCTCACCGGGGAATATGCACCACTGCTGCAAATCGCCGGGGCAGAGGATGATAATATCGTCGCGCTGCAAGAAGCGCTGGCGCATCTGCTGGAGATGCCTGCTGACGAACGCACCTCGATTGGTGCGGCACTGCGGCAGCGGGTGATTGCATGGCACAGCCTGGATAAGCTGGTGGTGAAGTTGGTTTCCGTCATGCACACCGGCGAATTACCAGCCAAGAGCGTTTGATAGCATAGTGAATTAATCCAGTCTAGGTTGCCACAAGCTGAAGCATGTGGCAAAAACGACAGCGGGAAGCACACCAAAGGGCGCTCTGACCCCCTGGAACCAGTCCCCTTTGGTGGACTTGGCGTTTTCTAGCTGGATGGCTTCAGCCTCCAGCGACACGAAAAACATCGCCAAACTAAATGTTAAGGCTAAACCTGATGGCTACCAATTACCAGCGGCTGGCATTTGACGAAACAATGGTTGCTTTCAACAGATTGAGTGATGCATGACGCGCTGGCTCCGAAAACGATTGAACCCCACAGCCTTTGATTTCAGTGGAACGCTTTTCCTGCGCCTGTTCTTCCTGGGGAGCGCCTTCGTGGTGCGCTTCTTGCTGGCGCGGACACTGGGAGCCGCTGGCCTGGGGGAATACAATTATGCTCTCGCCTGGATTGATGTGCTGTTGATTGCGGCGGTCTTCGGCTTTGATCGCCTGGTGGTGCGGGAACTTTCCGCCGCACAAGCCAGCCAGGAATGGGACATCATGCGCGGCTTGATGCGCTTTGCCAGCCGTTTTGTGCTGCTGCTTGCAACCGTGTTGATGCTTGCCGCCATCGCAATCACCCTGCTGTATACCCAATCTGGCGGGGAACTGATGGCTGAGGGTTCACAGTGGGTGCTGCCCGCCATGATAGCGGCCTTTTTACTGCTGCCGCTGCGGGCATTGATCCGGCTGCGGCAGGGAACTATGCAGGCTTTCGGCGCGGTGGCTCCCAGCCAACTGCCAGAATACGTCGTGCAGCCGATTCTGTTCATTGTCCTGCTGGGGATCATATGGCTGATTCCGCAGGTGGCGCTGAATCCGTTTTACGCCATGATGCTCTACCTGCTTTCGATGCTGATTGCCTTTGCTTATGGGGAATTCTTGCAGCGTAAATCCATTCCCTCAGCCGTGAACAGCGCCACTCCTGCTTATCATGCGCGGGATTGGCTGCGCGGTGCGCTGCCCCTGGTGCTCATCAGCAGTATGCAGGTGATCTACAGCCGTACTGATGTGCTGATGATCGGTGCATTGGATAGTGCGGAAGGGGTGGGGATTTATTCCATTGCGGCGCGGCTGGCAACCCTCGTCTCGCTGGTGCTGATGGCAGCCAATACTGCCCTGGGGCCGCGTTTTGCACGGCTCTATAAAGCGGAAAAAATCAGCGAATTGCAGCGGTTGGTCACGCGCAGTACGCGCATTGTGACTCTGCTGGCGCTGTTGATTAGCGCGGTGCTGGTGTTGTTCGGGCTGCCGCTGCTGGCGATCTTCGGGGAAGAATTCACCGCAGGCTATACTACGATGCTCATCATTGTGGCGGGGCAGTTCTTCAATGCCTTAACGGGTTCGGTAGGGATTTTGCTCATCATGACCGGGCATAGCTGGCAGAACGGCATCGGGGTTGGCCTCAGCGCTATCCTGAACATCCTGCTGAATCTATGGCTGATTCCGATTTATGGCATTGAAGGCGCAGCCGTTGCCAGCCTCGTCAGTATGCTGGTGACCAATACCTTTGCGGTTGTCTTCGTCTGGCGAAGCGTTAGAATTGTGCCGACTTTCATCGGTAAGTTCTGGGTTCGCTAGGTGATTTCAGGGCATGGGGAACGTGTACAAGACGCGGCGGTTTTACCTCAAACTCGTGATTTTTGTTCTCCCTGTCATGTTCGGCTTGTCGTTCGTATTGGGCACGGCCTTCGTCATTGGCGAATCCATGCCGCCTGCTTATTTCCTGAGCCTGCCCTACGATGCACCGGGAGCCTATCAACCCACCTGGACACGCGGCGATCTGATGGCCTTCAAATACCAGGGAGCCTTACAGCGCAGGCCGGAAGTGCTGCTGCTTGGGTCTTCGCGGGGGCATCATCTGCGTGCTGCTGCCTTCACCGAAGAGCCAGAAGCGTTCTACAATGCTTCGTATCCCGGCGCGAGTATTTATGAAGTGCGCCAGATTGTTGAAGAACTGGCTGCGCAGGATGCCATGCCATCGTTGATTTTGCTGGTGCTTGATCTTCCCAACTTCAACGGAGAGCGCGAAGGCTTCCGCCCCGATACCACCATGCTTTCAGGTTCGCTGTGGTGGATGAATAGTAACCAGATTTCGCAGGGGCTGCGCGAAGTCAGCCGAAATTGGGTGCAGTTCCGGCGCGATAATTGGGCTTACCTGCGCTATAACCTGGAAAGCGATTGGCCTCTGTGGGGCTATGGCACGCACAATACGGATTACGGATATATGGCGGATGGTAGCCAGTACAATATGGATCTCACAGCGGAAAATGCGGCACGCGGAACACAGCAGCATTGGGAATTGTACGCCGAACGTGGGCGTATGTATGAAATTGGAAGCACGCTTGACGAAGGAGCATTGGCGGATGTAGAGCGTATTTTATCGCTGGCGCAGGAACACGGCAGCACCGTGATTGGCTACCTGCCGCCGTATCAGAATGCCTTCTGGGAGGTGCTGACTACCGAGCCTGATTACGCCTATGTGCCGCTGGTGCAGGACGCATTACAGACCGTGTTCGCAGCCTATGATTACCGCCTCTATGATTTCTCCGAACTTGAGAGCGTCGGCGGTGAGGACAGCGAAATGTACGATAGCTGGCATCCGGGGGAAAAGCTGGATTTGCGCATCCTGCTGGTGCTGACCGAGGCCGAGCCGGAACTTCTCCGCGCCTACGTTGACCCCGTTTCTCTGGCGGGGATGATCGAACAAGCCATCGATCCCTTCTTCGTTTCCATCGAACGGCACTAGCTCCCGCTTGCCATCACCCGTGCAGTGTTTAGAATGGGTGGACTTTTGACGAGGGCTTGCAGACGCAAGAGGAGCAATGGGATGCTGCATCAGGCTGCCCAGGGAATCACACGCGGGTTATCACAAACTTCCTGGGGGCTGCCTTTCGCACATGCCATCCGCCGGGTATTGAAGCGTTTTAGCCGTGACGGACTGACACTGCAAACCCGCTACCAGGATCAAATGACCATCTGGGTCGATGTGAAGGATTACGTCGGATCAACGTTGTACTTCCTCGATCTGTTTCCAGGGGATTATGGCCTGATCCCGTTTTTACAAAAGAACATCACAGCCCATGATGTCTTCTTTGATGTCGGTGCATATATTGGCATCACGAGCATATTGGCAGCGCAGCGTGCCACGCAGGGATTCATCCACAGCTTTGAAGCCTCACAGAGCAATTATGATCTCGCGCAGCGCAACATCCAGGCGAACAATCTTCAGAATGTGCGCCTGAACCGTAACGCCATCTGGCACAGCAACACGACGCTGGATTTGTTCAGCCGCAGCGGAGGCCACCGGGGGACATTTTCCGTATTCAAAGAAGAAGACTGGCTGCCGGAATCGACACAGGTGGAAGCGATCACGATAGATCATTACGTCTTCGAGGAAGCAGCGGACATCCAGAAAATTGACTGGCTCAAGATTGATATTGAAGGCGCAGAACTGGAAGCCTTAGCCGGGGCGCAGCGTACCCTGGAAACCTACAGGCCGAAGGTCATCATTGAAGTGGCGGCTGCACATCTGGAACGTGCCGGGCATACCCCGCAGAGCATCTTCGATTTCTGGGAACGCATGGGCTACCACATCTTTGAAATCACCGAAGACGGTGCTGCTATCCGGCTGCATAATCCACAGCGGATTCATGAAGTGGATGGGCTGAATCTGCTGTGTACGCCAGCCGAAAAGCCGCATGATGCAAGCGTCAATAGCTGAGAAAACGAGACGAAACGCGATGACGCAGGCCAGGCCAAATCTCTTCATCATCGGTGCGCCGAAATGTGGCACGACAGCCATGTACCAGTATTTGAACGCGCATCCTGATATTTATATGCCGCAGGAAGCCAAGGAGCCGCACTACTTTGCGCAGGAATACCAGATGCCGAAAATGCAGGTTTACCGTGAGGAAGCTGCTTACCTGAATTTATTCGCGGAGGCCACAGGCGAAACCCGCATTGGGGAAGCATCCATCTGCTATTTGCGGGCGGATGGCGCTGCCGAGCGTATCCATGCCTTCGCGCCGGATGCAAAGCTCATCATCATGCTGCGCGATCCGGTGGAGATGGTCTATTCCCTGTATTACCAGGGCTTGTATGCTGGTACGGAAACGCTGCCTTCCTTTGAAGAAGCCCTCGCCGCCGAAGAACCCCGCCGCAATGGAGAGCAAATCCCGCCGCGAACGATCCCGGCGCTGTTGCAGTATCGCAGCTTCGGTTACTATGCTGCGCAAATCCAGCGCTATCTGGAATACTTCAACCGCGAGCAGATGCAAATCATCCTCTTTGATGATTTCAAGCGGGATACAGCGGGAGTGTACCGGGATACGCTGCGCTTCCTGGGTGTGGATGAAAACTTCCAGCCGAATTTTGAAACAGTCAACGCCAACAAAATCCCGCGCATGTCTGCCATCAATCGGCTGACCAACCAGCCGCCGACCTGGTACGCGACCACGCGCCTCATTCTGCGCAGAACCATTCCGCAGCGCCTGCGCAATCAATTCAATGCGACCCTGCGCAGCATCAACACGCAAGAGGTCAGCCGTCCGCCGATGAAGCCGGAGACGAAGCGCGAACTACAGGATGATTTCCGGGAAGATATTGACGCATTGGGCGAACTGCTCGAATGCGATCTTTCCCATTGGTACAAATTAGAGTCATGAGGAGCCGCCGCACCGATGAGTATCTTTGATTACATCCCGCAGCCGATTAAGCAGGTCATGTTCAAAGCACCCAGTTTCTGGAAGCGCGTGCTGCCGGATACCTACGACTATTACCAGTTCGAGGGCGGCAAGATTTACCTTAAGCTCAAGGAATCTTGGCCTATGATGGCGCAGATTTCCGGCAACTGGGAAGCGCAGAAGTTGGAATTTTTACGCGAGCATGTGCGCCCGGATACGGTCTTTGTGGATATTGGTGGGGCGCAGGGCTACTTCTCGCTGCTGGCGGCGCATTTCGCGGGGGATCAAGGGAGCGTGCATATCTTTGAGCCGCATCCCACCAATGCCGATTGCATCCGCAAGAGCATTGCCGCCAATGGCTACCAGAGCATCACTGTACATGAGATGGCGCTGGGGGCAGAATCCGGCACGATTGATTTGCAGGTGGGGCAGATGAGCTTCTTCCATTCCATCAAGACGACCAACCCCAACAATAGCAGCGAGTCCGTTTCGGTTCCGCTGCGGCGTGCAGATGATGTCTTCGCAGAAGCAGGTGTGTCCCACATTGACATCATGAAGATTGATGTGGAAGGCGCAGAACTGGATGTGCTGGCGGGGATGCCAAACACCCTTGCCGCTAACCCCAACCTGCAACTGCTGATTGATATTCACCCCAACATTGGTGTTGATCCGCGAGAAGTAGCGGAGGTGCTGGCGCAGTACGGCTTCCAGCTTTATGAGGCCGAACCGCCCTTCGCAAAGATTGATCCTATCCCGGCGAATTTGAAGGAAGCACTGGTCAAACGATGAGTGAGAACATCCGGCAGTTTGCCCGCTTCCTCGCGGAACGCTTCGGCGTGCAAGATGTAGCGCATATTCCCGCAGGTGCTTCCGTGAATCATGGCGTTGAACGTGCCATCGTCTGGGTGGAAGGGGATGAAGCGCTGGAAAGCCATCTGTCGGAAATTCATGCGCTGGCGCAACAGGCTCCGGCGCTGCTGCTGACTGTGCCGGATGCGCAGCGTTCTGGCGTGGGAAGTTGGACGCGGGATTCGCTGCACAATGCTCTGGTAGAAAACGGCTTCTATGTAGATTTCATCGGCTATGCAGTGGGAACATCGGGCAAACACGATACCCTGCTGGCGATTCTTGCCCCTGGTGATACGCCGCCGAAACAATCTGCACCGGATGATTTCCGCGTGGTGATCTTCCTGACCGTCTACAACGAAGCAGACATCATCACACCCACGCTGGATTATCTCATCAGTCAGGGTGTGCAGGTCTACGTGATTGATAACTGGTCAACGGATGGCACCTACGAACAGGCCCAACACTTCCTGGGAAACGGGGTGGTTGCGGTAGAGCGCTTCCCGCAGCCGCAGCCAGAGCAGCACACCTTCAGCCTGTACAAGCTGATGAAGCACGTCGAAGAACTGGCGCAGCACGTAGAGGGCGATTGGTTCATGCACTATGACTGCGACGAAATCCGCGAAGCCTGCTGGCACGATGTTTCGCTGCACGATGCCATTTACCACATCAACCAGCGCGGATTCACTGCCATTGACCATACGGTGATTAACTTCGAGCCAGTAGACGACGACTATCAGCCGCAGACCAGCTTCGCAGCACACTTCCGACATTACGATTTTGGTCATCGTCCCGGCTACTTCCGTCAGATCAAAGCCTGGAAGAACCTGGGTGTGCCGGTGCAACTCGCGGAAAAAGGTGGGCATCATGTGCGCTTTGAAAGTATGCGTGTCTTCCCTTATAAATTTCTGCTGCGGCATTATCCGCTGCGCAGCAAAGCACAGGCCGTTGCAAAAATTCGCCAGCGCCAGCAGCAGGCCAGTCGCGCAGAACGGGCGCATGGTTGGCACACCATCTACGATCAATATGACACCAGCGATGATGCTTTATTTGCTGCTCTGTGCGCAGAAAATCGCCAGAAGACACAGGTTTTCAGCGAAGATTTTTATGCAGACTATTTGATTGAGCGCCTCAGCGGTGTGGGGATTGAACGGCGTGGCGTTCCGCGCTGGCAGCTCATCCGGCGCACAGTGATGCACCGCGTGATGACCCTGCTGCGGCGTTCACAATTAGGGTAGAGGAGAATCTCTTGGCGAATCCACTTCGGCGCTTTTTGCGCAATACCGTGCTGGATGCCTTCGACAAATTGTATCTGAGCCTGGATCAACGGCTGGCGCGGCGCAGCGCCCAGGTGAAGCGTATTCCCTCCCTGGCGAATCGCACCGGGGGCAAGCTGGCCTATGGCGATTGGGCGCATACCATCGGCGTATTTCAGACGCTTCTGTTTCAATACAAACCGGGTGGCTCCGATGCGCTGAATATACTGGATGTGGGCTGCGGCAGCGGATTGTTAGGAATCAGCAGCCTGCCCTTCATCACGGCTGGTGGAAATTACACCGGGCTTGATGTGGATGCGAAGTTGATTGATTCTTGCCGGAAGCATTATGCACAGCCGGGCTACAACTTCCTGCACCTGAATGCACATAACGCCATGTACGCGCAGCATCAGCAGCAAGAGGCCGTTCCCTGGCCTGTGCAAGATGCCAGCGTTGATCTGGTGACGGCGCTCTCGGTCTGGACGCACTTCCGCGAGAGTGATGCACGCTTCTACCTGCGCGAAGTCAGCCGCGTTTTGAAACCGGGAGGGCGTGCGCTCATCACGTTCTTCATCCTGGATGAAGGCTACAAAGAGTCGCTCTCGCAGCGCACGGATGCGATTTCCGTGCATCATGGCACGAAGGCCACGCGCTGGATTTTCGACCAGCCTGCTTATGGTTCGGCGCACTGGTTCTGCCCCAAATGGGTGACTGTGCCGGAAGATGCCATCGGTGTAACTTCTGAGGGGCTGGCTTCTTTGCTGGAAGAAAGCGGCCTTTCGCTGGTGGATATACGTCCGGGGAATTGGCGTGAGGCTTCCGGCGTATACTTTCAGGATGTGCTGATTTTTGAGAAAGTCGCAGAATGAACCCCAGGATTCTCATCATTGCCGGGATGCATCGCTCCGGGACGACGCTCACGGCGCGATGGCTGCACGGCTGCGGTCTGCACCTGGGCGAGAATTTGCTGCGCTCCAAATACGAACATGCCAACCCTGAAGGACTGCATTACGAAGATGTGGATTTCCTGGAACTACATCGCAAAGTGCTGCAAGCATCCGGCCTCAGCGGAGATGGCTACCTCACGCAGGAAGCTGTTTCGCTGCTGCCACAGTATGCGGATCAGGCGCAGAACTTGATTGCCACACGAAATCACCTGCAACAATGGGGCTGGAAAGAACCGCGCACCTGTCTTTTTCTGGCGGATTGGCGCTCGCTGCTGCCGGATGCCAAGCTGCTGGTGGTGTATCGTCCGGCAGCAAAAGTGGCGGATTCGCTGCTGCGGCGCAAGCTGGATCATCCGCGCCCGATGCGGCGGCAGGTTTACCGCTGGCAGTTCCGGGATACAGACTCACACGCTGCCCACCTGATCCGGGTGTGGGATCGCTATAACCGGGACATTTTGCAAGCTGTGGATACCGCGCCAGAAGATGCCCTCGTCCTGCGCATAGGCGACCTCGTGCCACAATCGAAGGCCATCCTGGAATTTTTGCGGGATGAATGGGGCTTTGATCTGGCGCTGCACGAAGCCGGGGAAATCTACGAGCAGAAGCGGATGCGCAAAGAAACCAGCTATGTGGATGAATCCGCGCCGCAAACCGCCGCCGCTCTGGAAGCCGCGCAGCCAACCCATGCCGCGCTGGAAAACTGGCGCAGCCGCAGCATGGATCGGCTCTAGCGGATGGCACAAATGCCCCTGCATGATCCCTTCTAGGTGCGCAAGGGGAAGAACAATCTCCCCTCCCTAAATAGGCTTGTCCGGTATTGAAGCCAACTCAAACGCATGGTTTTTAGGTTAGATCGCCGCCTGTAGGGACAACACCTGTGTTGTCCGCTTATGATTGTTTCGGACGAGGCAGGCCTCGTCCCTACAACAGGCTCAGTCAAGATACGAAAAGTCCTGCAATGACCCTGATAATATTCCCGGACAAGCCTTAAATCCCTCCCCACTTCGTGAAGAGGGACTTTGGTTTTGGGGGGACGGAAGGGGGGAGATCGCATTTCGGGCATTTTTCGGACACGGCATTGCCGTGTCCCTACATGGGAACCCGTTTTTTGTAGGGAAACAGCACCGCTGTGTCCGCCAGAATGACCGCCTGGCTTAATGCGTATGCGTTATTCCCCATCCCGTTTGCGTTTGGCACGCTCAACCATGTGCTGCAAGCCCAATACGTTGAAAATCGTCCCCTCCCTAAATCCCTCCCCACTTCGTGAAGAGGGACTTTGGTTTCCACCTACGCAGTGGGGGGACGGAAGGGGGATGTTTTTCGCCGTTATTCCCCATCCCGCTTGCGCTTCGCATCCTCGATATTGCGCTTGCGGCGCTCAACACGCTGCGGATTCCCCAACGTCTCATCAATTGCCAGCGCCTGCCCGTAATACGCCAGCGCCCGATCATAGTCTTCCAGGTACTCATAGGCCACGCCGAGATTGTTCAGATCATTGCTCTCGCCCATGCGATCCCCGATTTCGCGGCTGATTTCCAGCGCCTGCGTGTAGAAGTCGATGGCTTTCTCGACCTGTCCCAGATCAGCGTAGGCAAGTCCCAGGTTGCCCAACCAAATGCCCTTGCCGCGCACATCACCAATTTCTTCAGCGATTTCCAGCGCCTGCGTGTAGAAGTCGATGGCTTTCTCGTATTGTCCCAGATCGCTGTAGGCATTGCCCAGGTTGCCCAGGTCAATCCCCTTACCGCGAATGTCGCCAATTTCATCCCTGATTGCCAGTGACATTTCGTATTGCTTGATTGCGTCTTCTGTTCTTCCTGTGCTGTTATAGGCAATACCAATAGCGCACAAATCATTTGCTTCCCCGCGCCGATCCCCGATTTCGCGGCGGATTTCCAGCGCCTGCGTGTAGAAGTCGATGGCTTTCTCGGTTTGTCCCAGATTGCGGTAGGCAATGCCCAGGTTGCCCAGGCGACTGCCCTTACCACGCACATCACCAATTTCCTCGGCAATTTCCAGCGCCTGCGTGTGGTATTCGATGGCTTTCTCGTATTGTCCCAGATTGCGGTAGGCATTGCCCAGGTTGCTCAGGATTGCGCCTTCTTCGCGCTTCGCCCCCAATTCCCGCACGATTTCCAGCGCCTGCGTGTAGAAGTCGATGGCTTTCTGGTACTCTCCCAGATTCTTGTAGGCAAGTCCCAGGTTGCCCAGGGCTGAACCCTCGCCGCGCTTATCATTTATTTCACGACGCAAGTTGACAGCTTGTTTGTGAAATTCGATAGCTTGGTCATATTGAGCCAATGCCCTGTGGATCAGTCCTCTGTGATTCAAATGTGCCGCTTGACTGTCTTTGTCTCCCCGTTTTTCCGCAGCGGACGCGGCTTGCGTCAGCAGAGTCTGCGCCTGTGTGCTGTAGCCCAGGTAATCCAGAACTTCGCTGCCCCCATCTAGATTCCAGGCGAAGCGCTCCGCATCCTGCCAGCGCTCCTGGCTGTAGGCGTATTCCGCCGCCCCCATGAAATTATCCAGTTGCGGCACGAGCGCCGCGAAGTTCGTCAGCGAGGGTTGGTTATAGCGTTCGGTGTAGGCTAGGCAGGCATTCAGGGCGCGATTGCGCGAGTCGGCAGCGGCCTGGGAACGGGTATAGGTATAGGCCAGGTCATGCAGGCGGTAATAGGCGGCGGATTGGGGTCGCCCGTCGTCGTGGGTTTGCGCCGGGATGCGCAGGGCAAGGCCGGATTGTGCCAATGAATCCAATATGCGAACGGGGTCATATGCGGGCGATTCATGAATCGCCCCTACGCCCGGTTCGGGTGCGTCGGGCACGATAGATCGTGCCCCTACGTCCGACGAATCATTTTGTTCGTGTGGTTGTTCCTGGTAGATGCCTAACATCTCCGGTGTGAGGTTCACCGACCAGAAGGCTCCCCAGGCATGGTAGGCGGCCTGCGCTGCTTCCGGCAAAGCATCCACGCTGGCCTGGATCAACCGCGCCACGCTCTCGCGGCCTTCCCCACCGAATTTCGCGTCATAGTCGGCAATGGTTTTGCTCTGCACTTCTTTCAGAAATTCATCAGCCTTGTACTGTCGCTGCGCCATCGTGCGCCCCGCCACCTCCACCGCGAAGGCCAGCCCGCCCACTTCCCGCACCAATTCCCGGCAGGCGTTTTCGTCGCGGGTCAGGTCTTCCCCGGCAAGCTGTCGCAGCAGGGCAAGCGCATCATCTTCCGGCAAATCCGGCACTGCGATCATACCATTCCCTCCGAATACGGCGCTCTTCTGCCGCGAAGTCACCAGCAGCGGCACACTGCGCGGAACACAGCGCACGATCTCATGCAGCGCGTTCTCGTTCCAGGCATCATCCAGCACCACCAGCGAAACATCTTTCAGCAGACCACGCACCAGCGTGCGCTTCTCGTCGCTGGATTGCGCCGCCGCGACGGCTTTCTGTGCGCCGAAGGGATGCCCCAGGGCTTCATAGATTGCGTCGGCTTCGGATGCACCCAGGCGCTGCCAGAGGATCACCCCGCCGAAGTCATACGCGATCTTCGCTGCCAGGGTGGTTTTCCCTGCGCCGCCGAATCCTTGCAGCAGCAGCCGCACGTTGTCGCCTTTGATCCGCTGCGAAATCTGCGCGATCAACGCATCGCGCCCGAAGAGTCCCGTATCCGGCAGATAATCGTCCGCGAGGTCGTCCGGGTCAGCGTAGCGAGTCGCCTGCGCCGCACCAGGGCGGAAGATGATGGCTTCTTCGTTGCGCAGATACGCCTGCTCCTTCTGGCCTTCTTCGGTATCCAGCCGCCGGATTTTGTCGCGCAGGGATGCCATACCCTGGTCAAAATTGCTGCGGAAGTCGATGTACTGCCGCCGAAACAGCCGCATGGGTAATTCTTCCTGAATCACCAACAGCGGCAGCACAGGCTTCTTGTGATGCAGGGCAAACGCCCATTCATCATGGCAGTTATCCGAAGCCACACCGCCGGGTGTCACCACGAAGACCAGAGCATTGCACTCCTTGATGGCTGTCTCTATCGAATTATCCCAATGGTCGCCGGGAGCAATCCCGCCGCGTCGATCCATCCAGGCTGCAATGCCGTCAATTTCCAGGGCATCATGCAGCTTGAAGGCAAAATCTTTCCCATCTGCCCGTGCATACGAAATGAAAATGTGCGCCATGTCATTAATTCGCCGTTTGTGTTGGTTCACAATCAGATTATGCCGTTGAATTCCGCGTACAGCAAACAGAAAACACGGTGATGCATGAACTTGAGTACGGCATTTTGCGGACTTCTTGCACTGTGTATGGGATAATCCATGTATAGAGCAGAGAGGGAGCCAGCATGGAACATCGTGACCATGTGCAACTGATCGAAAAAGGTGTGTCCCCTGGCGGTATCTGGGCGGATCTCGGTTCGGGGCGCGGGGCGTTCACGTTGGCGCTGGCGCACTGCCTGGGAACCGATAGCAAAATCTATTCGGTTGATCTGGATTGGCGGGCGCTGAAGCAGCAAGAAGTCCGCATGCAGGCGGGATTTCCGCAGAATGATGTGGAGTACATCCGGGGCGATTTCACACACGCGCTCCATTTGCCGCCGTTGGATGGCATCTTGATGGCGAATTCGCTGCATTTTGTGCGCGAGAAAGAACCCGTATTGTGTCAGCTTCGGGAACTGCTGCAACCCGGTGGGCGTTTTGTGCTGGTGGAATACAACACGGATCAAGGCAATTATGCAGTGCCGCATCCCATCTCATTCCAGACCTGGCTCGCCCTGGCGGAATCCTGCGGATTGCACCGTACCGAACTGCTGCACACCAGACCCAGCCGCTTCCTCGGTGAATTTTATGCTGCGGTGAGCTACAACGCGGGTGCAGCAGAGGCATGATGCACTGCGACCATCACACCTGTACCGGGGGCTGTAATTGCGGCGTGGTCGGGTTCAACCAGGCATCAATGGAGGGTAGCAGCACGAAGACTACAAAAGCCGCTGCCGCAATCAGCAGCATCAGCAGCAAAATCAGCCGCAGGAGCTGCCAACTGCGGTTGGGGGCTTCGTAAGGCAAGGTATCTGCAAGCTCATCCTCAACCCAGTGGGAATAGGATTCTTCCGGCTCATATTCTGCTTCGGGTGTGTAAGCGTCGGGCGCGATTGGTTCCACGTTGGATAGGGTTTGCATTGCGTACACTGCTCGTTCGGTGATGGTTTTCCAGCCTATGTCGCAAGGATTGTAGCACGACTCGCCGCAATCGTGCATGCATTTGGTGGGAAGGTTGGCATGGAGTGAATCCTGATGCTGGTTCGTGCCCTGGTTTTAGCGCCTGGATGTAATCAACAGGCAAGATTCCCCGACTAACATTTGATGCAGTTGTCGGAAAATATCGGATACCATTCAGAGGCAACTCACGGAAACAACAATAACAATCATTAAGGAACATGTGCTGTGCGCAAGTTTTTCACACAACATCCTGATTTATCCTTCTTACTGGCTCTGCTGTTCCTATTCCTGGTGGGGGGCGGGATGAGTCTGCTGGTGTGGAGCGTGACGCGCAGGGAGTGGTCAACCAATTTTGAGATTTTCGCCGTCAATCCAGACGACTTCACCAGCATCGGCATGGGCAAGAATGGAATTTCGCCGATTGATGATCCACGTTTTGAGACGACGGACGAGGCAGCTTCCTGGTTGATGTCCAGTTCTCCGGTGATTGTGGTGCATGTGATCCAGCCTGCGCGGGCGTATCCGCTGAATGTGCTGGCACGGCATGAGATCATCAACGATGCAGCGGAAGATTTGTATATCGCTGTGACGTACTGCCCCCTCTGCAACAGCCCGATTGTGTATGAACGGGAAGTAGATGGAGAGGTGCTGCGCCTGGGTGTGACGGGGAATTTGCTCGGCAGTAACTTCCTGATGTGGGATGATCGCACAGAAAGCTGGTGGCAGCAGCTCACCGGGGAGGCCATCGTCGGAGACTACACCGGGACAACACTAGACATGATCCCGTCCCAGGTGGTGGGGTTTGCCACTTTCACCGAGCGCTTCCCGGATGGCCTGATTTTAGCGGGAGGATACGACCATCCCGGCATCAGCTATGAGATGAATCCCTACATGGGCTATGAAGAAACGTCACCCATGTTTGGCGATGGCAATTATGATACGCGCCTGATGCCCATGGCGCGGGTGCTGGCAGCAGATGTGAATGGCGTGGCGGTGGCGTACCCATTTGAGTATGTATCGTCGCAGGGCATTGTGCAGGACGAAATTAACGGCGTGCCAATTGTGGCATTCTGGCAGCCAGGAGCCGTGAGTGTCGTTGATGGCGCGACAGGAAAAACTTCCAAAGATGTGGGGCAAGGCGCTGTATTCCAGCGCGAAGTCGGCGAACGAGTGCTGGATTTCCGCTATGACGAAGGCCGCATCTTCGATGTACAAACGGGCAGTGAATGGAACATTTTTGGGGAAGCGATCAGCGGTGAACTCACGGGTAGCAGCCTGCCGCAATTCCAGTGCTATCCTCACTTCTGGTTCGCCTGGTCATCTACTCACCCGGATACCATCCTCATGACAGGTGAATGATCACCGGGCGCGTCGTGAACCCTTCTCTACGAAACATGCGGTTCGGCGCTTTTTCTTTCAATAACGTGAGTTTCGTTTATGGGTTTACTGCGGGAGGGTCTAAGACCCTCCCCGATAGCCACCGAAATACCATCTACATGCGATCACATGCTTATCCAAAACTGATGTCACATAACCACGACAGTAATACCGGACAAGCCTTCAATCTCCCCCGCTGCGCAAGGATGGACTTGGTTTCCCCTACGCAGTGTGGGGATTATAGAATGGGTTGGGTAATGAAAGGTTCAAACGTCAATGCTGCGCCGTTTACAGAAAATGTCAAGAATTACAGTTTCTGTAGATGAGCCACCATCCAGGATTTCTAGCGTTCACGCGCCCGTCAGCCGATGCAGCGTCCAGACGTTTGGTTCAATGTATACGCCTCGGTCATTCTCCAGGTCAATCTGCACCGGAGATAAGGCACCGGGGACGATATGCGAACCGCTGCCGGGGAATTCCATGCCTGCCCATTCGCGCCATTGGGTGATGCTTCCTGGAACAATCATCGACTCTTCGCAGGGCTTGATGATTTCCGCACCGAGGCGCTGATGGGTGCGCAGCCAGGCATCAAAGAGCAGGCCATCATCCCGCGTCCAGGTGATGTATTCCGGCATGGGAATGAGCGGGTAGCGATGTTTCTGCGATGGACGCACGGGCGCAATCAAATTCTCAAAGCCCTGTTCACGGGCGATGCTGCGCATGAATTGCAGGCCAAGCGTACTCAATCCCTGTCCACGATAGGGTGCGCCGACGCTCATCTCCAGGGCGCAGAGCGTATTGGGCTGGATGCCATTTTGCTTATTTTCCACGCCAGTTTGCAGCGCCCAATCCCAACCAGCCTCCGGTAAACTCGCCGGATCACCATCCCACACCACCGGGATCGAACGCCCTTTGATGATGATGGTATCGTCAATACAGCCGTGAAATTGGTACTCCGGCAAGATACGCATCATCGGGCCAAAATACTCATTGGCGATAGCGTCTTCATGCATATAGGGATGCCACAGTTCATCCATAAAATCAGGCCAGATCAACCCGTCTTCGATGTCTTTTTCGCTGGTGCGCCAGAACGTAATCTCCACCACATGTACCCCTCTTATGATTTTTCCTGACCCTTTATAGCATATTGAGGCCGATTATGAAATAGCGTTCTCAATGAAGTCAGTTCAAGGGATACCCCTCCTGAGTGCGTTTTGCAGCCAACATTGCAATCCTGCCTTGCGCCTGCTGGTTTCCATCGCTAGACTCACAGATGTTCTACCATGACAGCCAACAACCTGTGAGTACGCCCATGATTCCGGTTCGCCTGGAAATGAAAAACTTCCTGCCCTATCGCAGCCCCGACCCGATCTACTTCGAGGGCGTGCATCTCGCTTGCCTCACCGGACACAACGGCGCGGGCAAATCCTCACTGCTGGATGCCTTCACCTGGGCCTTATGGGGCAAGGCACGCGCCCGCCGCGATGACGAACTGGTACACATCGGGCAGACGGAGATGTACGTCCAGCTTGATTTTGAGCAGGAAAACGTGGTGTACCGGGTGCTGCGTCGGCGCAAAGCAGGCAAACGCGGGCATGGTACGCTTGACCTGTTCGTGATGCAGCCGGACGGCGAACTGCGCACCATCAACGAACCCTCGATGAAAGGCACGCAGACTCGCATCAATGAAATTTTGCGCCTGGATTATGACACCTTCACCAACAGCGCCTTCTTGCAGCAGGGCAAGGCGGATGCCTTCACGACGAAGACCCCGGCAGAACGCAAGAAAATCCTCAGCGATATTCTGGGGCTGGATCTGTGGGCAGATTATGAAGAGCGTGCCAAGGAAAAATTGCGCGAACTGGAGAAATCGCTGGCTTCGCTGGAAGGCGTTCTGGGCGCAATTGAGGAAGAACTCGCCAAAGAGCAGCAGTACAAAGACAACCTCAAAGCCGCCACCGATGCGCAGGTTGTGGCGCAGCAGGCTGTCATTGAAGCGCAAGAACGCCTGGACGAAGTGAAGTCCGTTCCCATCGAACTGAAAAGCGTCCGCGAACAGGTCGCCGGGATCGAGCGCCGCCTGAACGAATACCAGACCGACCAGAAGAGCGTCGAAGCAGAAATTCAGCAGCGCCAGAAACAGATTGCAGAATATCAAGAGTTGGTCAATGAGGGCGAGAGCATCGTCCAGGGCTATACCTCCTTGCAAGAAGCCCGCGCTGCCGATAGCGAACTCGGTTCCAAACTGCGCGAGATGAGCGATATTGAACGCCGCTACAACGAATTGCAGCAGCAGATCAGCGCCGCACGCAGCCAGCTAGAGCAAGAAAAACGCGCCTACCAGACCAGCATCCAGGAAGCCGAACGCACGCTGGCAGCCGATGGCGGCGAAGAACTGGCAGAAGTGAATGTCAAAATCAAAGCGCTGGAAGAACGAGAGCAGCAGCGCGAAGATTTACAGGCTGGCCTCAGCACCTTGAAGGAAGAACGTTCCGGCCTTGCCGCCACCAAGAAGACCCTCACGGCAGAAGGCAAGGAGATGAATGAGCGCATCGCCACGCTGGAACAAACCGAGGGCGCATCCTGCCCGTTATGTGGTCAGGCATTGACGGATGAACACCGCGAGCAAGTCCTGGCGGAGTTGACCGAGGAGCGAGATCGCAAGCGCGAAATCTACCGTGAAGCCACCGAGCGCATCAAAGAAATTGACGCAGAGAGCAAAGCGCATGAAGGCAGCATCCAGACTATTGGCGAAGAATTGGCAGAACTGCCCCGTTTGCGCAGCCGTGCCGGAGCCTTGCAGCAGCGGACAGAAGCGGCTTCGGAAGCGCGGAAACGCATGGACGAAACGCAAGCGGCATTGAACAGCATCGAAGAAACCTTGCAAACGGAGAACTTCGCCCAGGAAGTTCGGGCGCAGTTGGCGACGGTGGAAGCTGAACGCGCTGCCATCGGCTACGACCCGGATGCCCACAAAGCCGCACAGTCGCAGCTTCAGCAATACAGCGAATACGAACGGCGGCATACCTTGCTGGAAGTCGCGCAGGAGAATCTACCGCGTGAGCAAAGCGCCCTGGAAAGCGCCCAGACGCGCAAAGAACGGCTGGAGAAAGCGCTGGAAGAAGAACGCCAATCCGCCGAAGAACTGCGCAAAGAAATCCAGCGCCTTTCCCTGCTGGAAAAAGAATACGAGCGCCGCGAAGCCGAACTCAGCGAATTGCGCATCCAGGCCAGGGATGCCGATGGCAAAGTGGGTGAAGCGAAGCAGCAACTGAATTCCCTGCAATACCAGCGCGAACGCAAGCAAACCGTCTTGATGCAAAAAGAGCAGACGCTGCAACAGCGCGAATTGTACGAACAACTGCGGCAGGCATTCGGCAGAAATGGCGTGCCGCTGATGCTGATCGAATCCGCCATTCCTGAGCTAGAACAGGCATCTAACGAACTGCTCGCCCGCATGACCGACGGGCGTATGCACCTGCGCTTCAGCACACAACGGGCGAAGGCCAGCGGTTCCGGGGTGATTGAAACGCTGGACATTGAAATTGCGGACGAACTCGGTACACGCGCCTATGAAATGTACAGCGGCGGGGAAGCCTTCCGCATTAATTTTGCGGTACGGGTTGCGCTGAGTAAATTACTGGCGCGTCGCGCCGGGGCGCAGTTACGGACGCTCTTCATTGATGAAGGCTTCGGCACACAGGATGATGACGGGCGCAACAAACTTGTTGAGGCTATCACCGCCATTCAGCAGGATTTTGATATGGTGCTGGTCATCACCCATATTGATGAACTGCGCGATGCCTTCCCGGTGCATATCGTCGTGCAAAAGACTAGCAACGGCAGCCGCGTGCAGGTGCGCTGAACCGATTAGCGCCCTAGCAAGAAGTTCTTCACCGTTCTGGCATGGCTGCGCATGGTTTCTTCATCGTGCGGGGGGATGGTCACGAGGGCAATGCGTTCGCCGCTGCGCAGCACCAGAAAGATCCCGAAGACTCGTACTTCAGGATTTTGCTCAATATCAAGGTGCGAGACGCTGTAAATTGGCAGCGTTTGCCGTGCAGCGCGGAAGCCATTTGTTTTGCGGACGGTGGCAGTTCCCTGTTCGCGGTCAAAAGCACAGGTCACACCATGCCACATCGTGATCGCTGCTACGATGCCCACAGCCAGCAAGAGCAGCAAGAAACCAAGCCAAACAATCCAGCTAATCCATCGCCAGCCATCGAAGGTTCCCCAGCGGCGCACGCCTTGCACCAGCATATTCAGCAGGGTGAAGAGGCTCATCACAGAAAACAGGCTCATCACAAGTGCCATACCCAGCCGACGCTGGCGTAAGACCAGCCGCTGCTCTGTTTGCTCAACGATCTGCATAAGCCGAGCCAAGTTGTTCTGTTGGCCTGCGTTCCGTATGCAGCAGTCGCCAGATGGCTGCACCTTGTATGGCTGCCTGCGCAGCGACAGCGGCAGGCCAGAAGAGGCTGTGCAGTGCGGCATAAACCAGTGCGCTGAGGACACTCGCCAGGATCCACCAGTGCGCCGGACGATGCTGCACGAATAAAACAATCCCCTGCGCCAGACTCATACTCAGCAGCAAGACCAGCAGCGGTAACCATAAACTGATTTCAGCCGTGCGGGTTATGCCAAGCCCTGCTGCACCAAGTAGCCAATTGGCAAGCAGCGCCAGCGGAACGCCCACCACCGCGCCGAGCAGGGTCGCAGTCTGCCAGCCCGCAAGAATTTTCCCGGTCTGCCCCATCACGGCGGCCTGCAATTCTCCACTCAGCCAGCCGATGGTGATCCCTGCCAGCAGCACCATCACCCACGCAGCAATACTGTAGCTGGCTCCCAGGGTGAACAAACCAATCATGCCCAGAACTGCTTGCAGCGTTACCAGGAAAATCCCGATGATCCACACCAGGAAAGCCGCGCCGACCCATTCCAGCACAAACCCGGCAGCATTCGATGGCGGAAAAACGGCTACACGCTTCGGTTTAATTTCTCGTAAGCTCATCATGTGGGTATCCTCCTAACAATTTGATTATAGCGGGTTCTGCTGGATTGCCGTTCTTTTTTCTCCAGCTCTTCGAGGATGCTAAGACTCCACAGAATTCGATTATTTGTTCTATCCATACGAGGGCTGTAATTTACACAGCGCCCTGCCTACGCTATAATGCCTTCACTTCCTGGAAACTGACGTTCTAAAAGGCAAAGAGCTTTGGATATTACCTGGTATGGATTGAACTGCTTCCGGCTGACTGAACGCAGCCAATTGACCGTCGTCACCGATCCCTATGGTGATGAAATCGGGCTGGCAGTGCCGAAGCTAAAAGGCGATGTCGTCACCGTAAGCCATGATGAACCAGGCTATAACGCTGTCGATCAGGTGAAGGGGCAGCGCTACATCCTGGGTGGCCCCGGCGAATATGAAATTGGCGGCGTGTTCGTGACCGGGATCCCAATGCATTACCACGACGAGAGCCGGGGCGATTATCGCTACAACGTGGCCTACCTGTTCAAGTACCCCAATGATATTTCGGTGCTGCACCTGGGCAATCTGGTACATGTGCCGGATCAATCCACCATCCAGGATTTGGGCGAGATTCATGCGGCGCTGGTTCCCGTTGGCGGCAAAGGTACGCTGAATGCCGCACAAGCTGCGGAAGTCATCGCATTAATTGAACCGTACTACATCGTGCCGATGCATTACCAGCTTCCCGGTTTGGCGCTTGAGCTTGACCCGGTGGACAAATTTGTGAAGGCCATGGGCGTGAGTACCATAGAAGAACAAGATGCGCTGCGCCTGACGGCAACCGGAATGCCAGAACAGCCTGAAGTTGTAGTGCTGCAACCCAACGTTGGCGACTAGAAAACCTGAGTCCTGCGGGAGTGACGAACGATGAACGTTTCCCTGATTATGACGTGGAATCTGAAGCCGGATATTGAACAAGAATATTTTGAATTTGTCGTGCGCGATTGGGTACCTTCGACAACCCGGCTGGGCTTGCAAACCGTTGCCGCCTGGTATACCGCCTATCGTGCGGATATGGATGTACCCATGATCCGTGTTGAAGGTCTGACGGAATCCCTGGATGAGATGCGTCGTATTTTAAAGCACCCGGATTGGCTCGCGCTGCAAGATCGCCTTTCGGAATATGTGGAGGATTATTCGCAAAAAGTCGTCTACACCACCGGGGAATTTTTGTTGTAAACGGCGCGAAAAACTTCCTCCTCAGTGATTGGTATGTCTCATAACTATCGGGGGACGTTGTAGGATCATGATAGATCATGCCCCTACGGTGGAAACATGACATTTGTAGGGGCATGGCCTGCCATGCCCGATTAACACCGAACCAGATGACAATGACCCCATGGGATCGCCTACATTTTCCGTATTGAAATTGTGTACCTGCATCTACGCCTAACGGATACAAAACCAGCACCACACTCCCCATCTTATGGATAGGACAATCCACCATGACAGTCATTTATTACGAAGAAGACGGTGATCTGGAAGTGCTGCGCAAGAAGCTGATTGGTGTGATTGGCTATGGCAGCCTGGGTCGCCCGATTGCATTGAACCTGCGCGACAGCGGTATGCGTGTGCAGATTGGCCTGCATCGCAATGAGAGCAGCGCCATTGTCGAAGCGGACGGCCTGACCCATGACAGCATTCCTGTAGTTGCGCGGACATCTTCCGTGCTGCTGCTGCTCGTCCCGGATGAAGTGATGCCGCAGGTTTACTTGCAGCAGATTGCTCCCTACCTCACACGCGGTGATACGCTGATCTTCGCCAGTGGCTACAATGTCGCTTTTGGGTACATTGAACCGCCGCCCTTTGTGGATGTGGGGCTGGTTGCGCCGCGCACGATTGGCGCTGCGGTTCGGGCGAAGTACCTTTCTGGCGAGAGTTTTTACAGCTTTGTCGCAGCCGGGCAGGATTCCAGCGGCACGCTCTGGGAGACAGTCTTAGGGCTGGCGAAGGCCATCGGTTCTTTGCAGGCAGGCGCGGTAGAAGTCACGATGGAGCAAGAAGCCCAGTTGGATTTGTTCATTCAGCAGGCGATTCTGCCCGCCTTTCATCATGTGATGACCACTGCCGCGAAGCTCCTGGTGAACCAGGGCTACCCGCCGGAAGCTGCCATGATGGAATTGTACATCTCCGGCGAACTCAATGATTACCTGGAACGCGCCGCCACCAATGGCTTACTGCATGCCCTGCGCCTCTCCTCGCTGACGGGGCAGTTCGGCATCTTCAGCCGCCTGGAACGCTTCAATGATCTGAAGCTGGAACGCCTGATGGAAGTCACGCTGGAGGAAATCCGCACGGGAACCTTCAGCAAAGAATGGGCGCGTGAATATGCCGATGGCTATCCGCGCCTGCGCAAGCTCCTCAAGCAGCAGGAGAATATGGAATTATGGGAACTGGAACAGCAGACCATCGAATTATTGGGCGATTGATGATGATGTTTGATGCAAGACGTGCGCCTGTAGGGGCACGGTTATGTCGAACCCGCAACCAACACTGGGCGCGTCATGGACATATACACATTAAGCCAGGCGCTCATTCTGGTGGACACAGCGGTGCTGTGTACCTACGAAAAACATATTCCTATGTAGGGACACGGTATTGCCGTGTCCGAAAAATGCCCGAAATGAAAACCATAAACGCTAAACTTAATGCCAATGCGTCGTGGATCCTCCTCTACGATGCTTCGTGTCCGTTGTGTTCTTGTGGTTCAAATTCTACCCGGAGGCGTGACGCATGACTGAACTGCGTGAATTTGTACAGCGTGCGGGGGAATGGCTGGAACAGGGCAAGAAGGTACTCGCCGCAACGGTCATCGAAACCTGGGGTTCGTCTCCGCGTCGTCCGGGTGCGATGCTGGTCTTCACGGATGATTTGCAGATGGTCGGTTCGGTCACGGCTGGCTGCGTCGAAGGTGCAGTCATTGAAGAAGGGCGTGCGCTGCTGAAGAAAAATCAGCCTGCGAAATTGCTGCATTATGGCGTATCCGATGATACAGCCTGGGAAGTAGGGCTGGCCTGCGGTGGTGAACTGGATGTGCTGGTGCAAACCTGGACACCTGCGCTGCAAGCTGCGATCCAACCACTGCTCGAATCCGAAGTGACCTTCTCCCGCGCTATCGTCATCGGTGGCGCAGAGGATTTGCTCGGCGCGACGCTGATTGCGCAGGATGGCGCGGTTGTACACAGTACGCTGCCGCCACTCATCGCAGAAGATTTAGCGGGATCCCTGCGCGATTGGACAGAAGAAACGGCGATCATTCAGCAGGAAGGCGGGCTGCGCTTCTTTGTGCAGTGCATCACCCCGCCGGATACGCTGGTGATTGTTGGCGGGAATCATGTGGCGGTGGCGCTGGCGCGGTTGGCGGATGTGCTGGATTACCGCGTTGTGCTGATTGATCCGCGTTCGGCCTTTGCCAGCGAAGAACGCTTCCCGCAGGCGCATGAAGTACTCAATGAGTGGCCTCAGAAGGCGCTGCCGAAACTGAACCTCTCGCCCTCTACCTCGATTGTTCTGCTGACGCATGATCCTAAAGTGGATGATCCGGCGCTGGAAGTTGCGCTGCGCTCGTCTGCGGGGTACATTGGCGCATTGGGAAGCCGTCGCACACAGGCTGCCCGCCGCGAACGTTTGCTGGAACGCGGCCTGACGGAAGCGGAAATCGCCCGGATTCGCGGCCCCGTTGGGCTGGATATTGGCGCGAAATCCCCGGCAGAAATCGCCCTCTCCATCCTGGCGGAGATGGTTCAGGTACGGGCGGGGCGGTAAGGTGAAATATTTGATTGTGTGGGGGCATGATATGGGTCATTGTATGAATAACCGCCCAACCGCATCCTGGTCTGCCTGGTTACGGACACCCCGTTTGTCATGCGACATAGGGTTAGGTTGCTGGAATGCGACACAGGGTTTTGCGGATATTGGCCTGATTCCAAGAACTGTCCCCACCCCCAACCCCCTCCCCAACGCATTAGGGAGGGGGCTTTCTGGCTCACTGCCGCGCAGACAAACCTCCCCCAACGCTTTGGGGGAGGTGTCGCGTTAGCGACGGAGGGGGACACAATCCCTACAACCCTACGGCGGGTAACACGTTGGGTGTCCGCGAACGACCAAATCGCCCCTGGCGAATCCGATAGAACGTGGTGAAAAAATGCACAGCATCAAACCTATTCATGGCCTGCTGTTTGCCCTGATCTTCACACTGAGTTTGCCTATCAAGTTGGCAGCAGCAAACAATATCCCCTGGGAAATTGATATTGTCCCGGTGCTGTCGCGCACAGTGGAATACGGTGGCCTGCCCCCGGTGGGAACCCTTTCCAGCGTAGCGGCCTACAATATGCCCATGCTGCAATGGCTGCACGCGCCTGCGCTCTGGCTCACGGGGGATGCGACAATCAGCCTTGTGTTGACGCTGTTGATCTTCAATTGGTTGGGGATGCTGGCACTATTCTGGGTTGGCAGCGAACTGTTCCGGCCTGTGGCGGGATTGCTGGCAGCGGCCTTGTTTGCCTTCAGCGAAGTAGGTGTTAGCAGCAGTTACACGGCATGGGCGCAGCTTCTCCTACCCGGATTTTATGCCATGACCTTCGCCCTTTTGTGGGCGTGGCGCTGGTATGAACGTGGGGTTTTTCTGGCGCTGGCGGGGATTGTGGCAACAGCGGCCTTCATGACGCATTTCTCTGCTGTGCTGCTTTATCCGGCGATGCTGGTTTTTGCCCTGCTCTCCCGCGCAAAATGGCAGTGGCGCTGGCTGCTGGCTGGGATGCTGGTCTGTGTGCTGATGCTGGCTCCCTACTTAGTCTTTGAAGTGGGGCGAGATTTTGCGGATGTCCGCGCATTTATCACGCAAGATACCCTGGTGGATGCCGATGTGATGGACGTATACGGGCAGTACAAACCCGGCGCACAATCATCCCCGCAAACGTCCGAAGCTGCCCCATCGACGGCAGTCGTGGAAGCGGAGCAAGAATCTGCCGTGCCTGCTGCCTCGCAGAATCGCATCCTGGCTTATGTGCAGCGTGCCATCCCGCAAACCTGGAACAGCTTCCTCTCTCCGCTGACGGTCAACACGCGGGCATTACAGGCGGCATCCGAACCCCTCGCGCCGATCTTGCGCCTGGGAACACCTCTTTTACGCCTGTTGTTCTTCGCCAGCGTGATCGTTGCCGTGCTGCGCTATCTGGCGGCGGCACGCAAACAGGGCATTTTCTCCGCATTGGTGGAACGCGAAGCAGGGCGTGCGCTGCTGATCCTGGCCTTCATGCTGACGATCACGGCAGGCTTCGTGCTGACGCGCTCCCAGGCGCAAACCACCTACTGGACGGGATTCCTCAGTTTGCAAATTCTGCTGATTGCTTACCTTTTCTCCGGGATGCTCGGCGTGGTGGAGAAAAAGCGGGCGGCGCTGATGGTGGTGGGTGCGGGATGGCTGGCGGCGCTGCTGATCCTGACAATGCTCCCGGCTGCGGAACGGCTGGCGCGGTTGGCAGCGCATGAAGATACCGTTTACAGCCGTTACAATGTCTCGCTGCTGCGGCATGTAGAAGCGGCAACGGATTTCATCGCGGCGGATTTTGCCAGCAATGGTGATGATACGCTCACGGTGAGCTACGATATTTACCCGGAGATGAATAACCTCTGGTGGGTTCCGGCCTGGAGCCACGTAGACCCCGGCTACCGCATGGGCATGAACTTTGATTTTCTGCTGCAACTGCATCACGATCTGGTGAATAGTAACCATGATCCTATCGGCACGATAGAGGACTTCGATTATCTGGTGATTTATGAACCCGGTTTAGAACGTCACAACAGCGAAGCCTATGAAATACATCGTTTTGGGGCAATCCTGGTGCTGAAGCCGATTAATCCGTGAACGCATTGCTGCACTTTGTTGTGGATACTCCGTTGGGTGTCCTTAGCGATACGCTATTTGTAGAGGCGTGCAACCATATGTCCGCTATATTTCCTTGAGTTTTTTCATCAATCCTCTGTAGTTTCTGGCCTGGGCTGATAGATGGGCAGCGTTGTTTTGAAGATGCTGCCACCCGCCGGGTTATCTTCTACCCAGATGCGCCCACCGTGCGTATCCGCCACCAGCTTGCAGAAAGCCAACCCCAACCCCACGCCGCGCCGCACATTTTTTCGCCCTGCCACCTGCACAAAGCGATCAAACAGGCGCTGCTTGTAGTCATCTGGCACGCCGGGGCCTCGGTCTGCAACGGCAAGCTGTAACTGATTCTCGTTCAGCCGGGTGATGCCGATATGAACATCTTGCTGTGCGGGGCTGTACTTCAGCGCATTATCGACCAGATTCAGGATCATGCGCTCTACTTTGTCGCTGTCGATGTAAGCACGCGGCAAATCCTGCGGGGCATCCACCACCAGCGTCACTTCCATTTCTTCCGCCAGGGGCGTTAATTCCGTCTGCACGCTCTGTACCAATTGTTGCAGGGATGCCGGTTCGCGCTCCAAGTATAATTCGCCGCTTTCCATCTTGCTGATGTCCAGCAGGGCATCCACACGGGAAAGCACTTTGCGGATGGCGCGGCGGCTGGCTTCGGTAGTTTTCTCCACAACCGGGCGGAAGTTGGAATCTGCTGGAACCAATTGCTGCAAGAGGCGCAGGCTGGTCGTGACGGAGGTTAAGGGGCTGCGCAAATCATGGACGATCATCTGCGAGAGCGATTCGCGCTGCTGTGCCAGTTCGCGCTCCTCGGTCTCATCACGGAAGATCAGCAGCGCCCCGATGAGGGTGTCGTGTTCGTCACGCACCGGGATAATCTGGCGTTCGATGTAGCGCACTCCCATATCTGGCTGCGGCACTTCGTAGACATGTGGCGGGGATGGCTGCCATTGATCCGGGTCGTTGATCTCGTGCAGCAGGCGGCGCAGGCGTTCATTGCTGCCAAAGCCCATGCGCTGCGCCAATTCAATTTGTTCGTTATTGAGCAGGTCTGCCAGCGGTTGATTCAGCAGGTCATCTGCATCCAGGCCGAGCAGTTCCACACGCGGATTCGCCAGCGCGACGCTGCCACCCTCATCAATCAAGATGATGCCTTCATCTGTCGCGTTGAGGATCGTCTGCATTTTGTCGCGGGCTTCGCGGATGGCGTGGAAGAGCAGCGTGTTATCCACCGCAATCACCGCCTGATTCGCAATTTGCATCACGAAATGGGCATCGCTCTCGCTGAAGGCGCTGGGGCGGTCATGTTCCAGCATAATCAAGCCCAGGACTTCCTGCCGCTTGAGCAAGGGCGCAATCAGGATCGAGCGCGTTTGTGCCACCAGGGGCAAGTACCCGGTTTCGCCGCGAGTATCCGTAGTGCGCAGCGCCTGCCCGGTAGAGAAGGCGCGTCCGGGTAAGCCTTGCAGCAGCAGTGTCGGGTCATCAAATGTGCCTTGCGGGTAATTGTGCTGTGCCGGAACCGTCAGGCGTTTTTCCCCGCTGCGCAGGACAATCGCGGCACGGTCTGCCTGGGTGGTTTCAACGGCGTAATTCAGCACCGTTTCGTAGATGCGCTCCGGCGAAAGGGTGGCGTTCAGCATACGCCCCATTGCCGAAAGCGCAAAAAGCTGTTCCGCCCGTTGATCCAGGTCGCGGTCAATGGTGGCGAAGGCGTGCGCATTTTCGATGGCTTGCGTGGCCTGAATCGCAAATGATTGGATCATCTCCGTCTGTTCATCGTAAAAATGCTGTGGATCATCGAAGTACAGCACCAGCACACCATGAGCGCCGTTGCTCGTCACCAGCGGACTTTCTAGCATGGCGTGCTTCTGTTCCCGCACCAGCGTCTGGCGTGTATGGGGCGAGGTAGCAGGCACTGCATCCCGCCGTTCAATGCGCAGCGGCTGCGGCTTCAGGTAGAGATCATGCGAATGAAGCTGCTCACTCAGCAAGGGGCGCGGCGGATGAGCGCTGAATTGCTCGCTCAAACCTGCGCTGCGTGCCAGATGCAGCATATTATCATCTTCATCCAGCAGATAAATGGCGACGGCATTCGCTTCGGAGATGGTGCTGGCGGAGGAGACGATCATTTCCAGCACTTCGCTGATGGCAAGCGTCCCATTCAGCAACCCGGCGATCTGGTTCAGCGTGGCAAGTTGTTCGACGCGCTGGCTTTTCTGCTCATAGAGCCGCGCATTTTCAACTGCCATCGCCAGATTCCCAACCATGATTTGCAGCAGCCGCGTATCATCTTCTGTGAGCAAGCGCCCATCTTGCGAAAATACCGCGAAGACCCCGCGCATTTCATCCCCCACCAGCACCGGAACCCCCAGCCAGGACTGCAAGTAGGATTCTAACTCCGGCGTTCCCAGGCTGCGCAGCCGCTCCCCCAGGTTTTCCGCCAGCCGCAGGGTTGCGCGTGTGGTCATCACCTTTTCAATCAGGATGTGGTCGCGGGGATGTTGGTCGTAGCCCAGCAGTTTCACATCTCCCTGCCGCACCACCAGCGGATAGGTCAGGTGGTTGGATTCGTTGAGCAGGGCAACGGTGAGATTGTTCACATGCAGCAGTTGAGCCACCTGGGAATACGCCGTTTGCAACACATCCACCCGGTTCAGATTGCTGCGCAGGGCTTGTGTGGTTTCTTCGATGATGGTCATCTCTGCCAGTTGGCGGCGTAAGCGCTGCTGCGACACACTGAGCATGAACAGCCCGAAAATCACCAGCACCGCACCCACCATGACCGTCACAAAAGAAAAGAGCGACTCATCGTTGAGGATGACACTCGCGCCAATGACAGCAAACGGCGCAGGCAAAATCACCAGCAGCAGCCACGCCAGCCCATCATGGCGCAGCGCCTGCCGAAAATCGCCGCCAGCCTGTTCGATTTGCAGAAGCGCCAGCGAGGTATAGACCAGCAGATAGAGAGTCGTCACTAGTCCGATGGCTACACCATCCTGCGTGGGCAGCGCCCCACCCAGGATATCCAGATGAAAGCGCCCCGCCAGGAAATATGGCACAGTCACCAGGGCGCTGACGACGATGCTTTGCGTCCAGCGAGTCGCGCTTACCTGACGTTGGATCAAAGGTACAGGCTGTAAGGCTCCGCCGATTGCGCTACCAATTGCCAGCGACAGTGCCATCAGGGGCACGGCTTCTGAGGGGAGCGAGAACAAGGCCATGATGCCGATGGCATGGACGACGCTGAGGCGGCTGTAAGAAAGGGGCAAACTCAGCGCCGCAGCAAATGCCGCTAGCAGCGAATAAATCATCAATTCGGAAGCAATGCCGGGGGCAATGATGAAATCACTCTGTGCCAGGCTGAAACCCAGGCAGATGACCCAGGCCACAAAGAAGAACAACGTAATCCAGATACGTGAGTTGGATGCAGATGTCATGGGGTGCAGCCCTTATTTTGGCGTGTTCATGTGTCCTTCTGACACCCTGTAGTGTAGCAGAAACCGTCGTATCTGCTGCTTGAGAACCGCTATACTTCCTCGGCTAGCTGGATGGCTTGTTGATCGTCCGGGATGATTGGCAGCGTGAAAGCGATGCACGCCCCGGAGAGCAGCCCTTCATCGGCAGCCCAGATCGTACCGCCGTGCGCTTCCACCGCCAATTTACAGAAGTGCAGCCCCAGCCCCATCCCACGCCCACCCGCACGCGGCAAACGGCCTTCGATCTGTGTGTATTCCTGGAAGATGCGTTGGCGCTCTTCTGGCGGAATGCCGGGGCCTGTATCGCAAACGCGCAGCCGTAAGAAGCCATCTTGCCCCGGCGCATGATCCACCGCAACGAGAATCTTTCCCCCTTCCGGGGTGAATTTGAAAGCGTTGTGCAGCAGATTAATAATCACGCGGCGGATCAAATCCGCATCCACATACAGCGCTGGAATCTCCCCGATGGGACGATATTCAAATGTGATGCTATCCGATACCAGGAAGGACGAGAGGGCATCCCGCGCTTTGGCTACCAGATCCTGCACCGCTACCACTTCCGGGAAGACATTCATATTGGTGGTCTTGGGCAAATCACGCAGCATCTGTACCATGTGCAGCAAGTTTTCCGCGCTATCCAGCGAGACTTCCACCGTCGGCAAAATGATCGCTTTGATGTCTTCATTCTCTTGCGGGTCTTCCAGCACTTCCTGGCTGAAGCTCAACCCGGTGATGATCGCCCCCAGCGGCCCCACCAGATCATGCACAATCATGCGCTGCATGCGGTGCTGGAAGCGCTGCAAATCCTTCTCCTCGGTGATGTTGCGCAGCACCAGCAAACGCCCGATCAATTCCTGGTTCTTATCCCACACCGGGTACAGATGCGCTTTGAAGTCGGTCAGCTTGTCGTTCAGCATGAAGACAAATTCCTGCCCCTGCACTTCTTGCGGGTCTTTGGCGTATTCCGCCACAAACTTCTGCCAGGATTCATCGTCATGCTGCCAATGACGCAGCACCGCCGTCACTGATTGTTCGAGCATGTCTTGTGCTGAAGCGCCGATGAGTTCTTCCGCCACTTGATTAGCATCCTGAATGATGCCCTCAAGATCAAGCAAGATGATACCGCTTTGTGTGGCGTTGATGATCGCCCGCATGCGGTCATAGCTGATGTGCAGGGCTTCGTTCAGGCGAGCATTTTCCAGATGTCCCGAAACCTGCGAAGCCAGCAAATCCACCGCGTTCAGATCCAACAGGCCGAAGCTGCGCACTTCCTCAAAGGCCACGCACAGCAGTTCACACACAATGCCGCGCCGCAGCACCGGAACAATAATCAGGCTGCGGTAGGGTGCGTTCGCATGGTCGGTCATATAGGAACTGCGCTGCACGTCAGAGATAATCTGCGTGGTACTCTCATTCACGGCACGGCGCAGCAGCGTTTCAGGAAGTGTTTCGTGGATCGTTTCATGATCCATCCCATTCAACGATAAGCCGCTGAAGAATTGCGGCGCTTTTTCGCCTTCCACCACGTAGAGCAGCCCCACCTTGCCATCCAGCATTTGCAGCGCCGTGCGCAAGATGATGTGCGCCGCTTGCTGTGGATTGTTGGCGCTGAGGGTTTCCATCGAGAGGCTGCGCAGCAAGGTCAGCATCTGGATTCGCTGCTGCCGTTCGGCAAGCATCCGCGCTTTTTCAATGCTGATCGCCGCATGTTCCGCCAGATTGCGCACAAACCCCACCTGGCCTTCGGTGAAATGGTTCAACTGGGTGCTTTCGACGCGCAGCACACCGATGACGCGCTCATCTTCGTGCAGCGGAACCGCCAGCATCGACTGGTAATCCAGTTCAGCGACCTGAGAAGCCCGGTAGCCGGGGGCTTTGCTGGTATCGAAGATCAGCCGGATGTCACCCGTCTGCGCTACCTGCTGCACAACGCCGAGTTCCGACGAAGCCATCATCGCACCGCGCCGAACGCTGCCGATTGTGCGCTCCTGCCAGATTAACTTATACGTGCTGGCGTGTTCATCCTGTAAGGCCAGTGCCGCAAATTCAGCCTGGGTAGCCTGCAATGCCGCTTCCAGGGTGGTATCAATAATCAGATCAAGGTTGGTGGACTGCGTGATTTGCTGCGTCAGTTCTTCCAGCAAAACCAACTGCTGCAAGCGCTGCATCAAGGCAAATTCCGTCAGGGCGTAAATGTGCGCATTATGAATCTGCCCGGTGATCTGGTTCGTCACCACTTCGAGGGATTGGAGTTCGCTTTCGCTCAGGCGGCGCTGTTCCTGCTCCATCAACAGCACCAGCCCCAGGCTTTGCTGGTTGATGTGCATCCCGGCGGCAATCAAGCTGCGTGCGCCGCGTGCCGCGAAGAATGCCTGTGCCTCCTTGGACAATGTGGGCGTGTAGCGGTCATATTCATGGACATGTTGCAGGGTCGCACGATCCAGCACATCCGCAAATTCCGGGATTTGCCCATGGGGGATGTCTGTCTGGTTCAGGGAACTATCGCCAGCCGGGGAGTAAATCCGCAGGACATCCCCTTCCACAATGCCGATTTCCACCCGATCCACCAGGAACATCTGCTCCAGCATCTGGCAAATCGCCTTGATGATGCGTTCCAGATCCAGGTCTTCGCTGGAAATGCGCGACAAATGCACCAGGTCGGCTTGTTCTGTTGCGAAGCGTTCCAGGGCTTGCAGCAGGTCACTGTTATCCATTGCCGCGCTGGTCTGGTTTGCCAGCGTTTCCAACACGCTGCGTTCCAGCATGCTGTACAAACGCGGCTCATCATGGAAGACAATCAATTTGCCAATAGGCATATTGCCAGAGCGCAGCGGAACCTGAATGCTGCTGGTCGCATGAACGGCATGGGTTAACTGGCGCAGGGGCATGGTGGCTTCTGTGATAGGCTCATTCGCTTCTACGACGGCAACCCCGGATGGATTAGGCGCAGTCTGCCGCACACCTTCCCGATCCCGGTATGCTTCCAGCCCGATGGATTGCTCCAGCACCAGCAGGTTATCTTCCCCTGGCTGCACGGAGTAAATCGCACATTTGGACGCTGTGGTGACCTGTACAGCAATCTGGCAAGCGCTCTTGAGGGCTTCTTTGCGGTTCAGGTTGAACATCACATCCTGCACCGATTGGTTGACGATAGAGAGATTCTGCGCGATATGCGTAGTGCGGTCATAGAGGCTGGCGTTGCGCAGCGCCAACGCCGTCTGGTGGGCGATGCGTTCCAGCAAATTCAACTGCCGCTGTTGGATTTCTTCCGCGTCTGTGACTTCGCCCAATATCATGAAGCCCAGCAAAACATCCCCCGTGACGAGCGGCGCAACCACATATGGGGCATCCGTCAGCAAATCGCGGGGGAGGCCAATTTCCGTGACTGTATTGAAATCTTTGGGATGTAGGATTCGCGGCTGTCCGTTGGGGAAGGAGTCACTGGTACTGGGAACCTGGCAGCGGCGGGGAGGCCAATATTCGGTTTTTCCCTCCTGTACAATCAGCGGATACTCCACCATTTCTTCCGCATCATCGTAGAGCAATACCATGAAGTGCTGGTAAGGCAAGCAGCCCAGCAGCATATCCCGCAGCACATTCAGAACATCGTCTCGCGTTACCTGCGACGTGATCGCCTGCCGCAGAATATCCAGCGTGGTCATATCCGCAACTTGCTGGCTGAGTGCAATCTGGTCTTCTTCACTGCGCCAGGATTGCAACGCCTGCAACGCAATCAAGGACAAACCCAGGTACAGAACGGCATCGCCAACGACACTGTAAATCAGCGTTCCGGCGGCGGCGGCACACAGTAAGATGAATTGTTGCATGATGCGCAGCCAACGATCCCGGCGCACATTGGCTGGCGGGAGTGAAACAGCCGGGGTTACTAGCTGGATCACACGCTGTTCTAGCAAAACGATCCCGAACCACAACACCACCAGCAGCGGAATCAACGCGAAGAACAGAAGGGGGGAATCAGTCGCTGGCAGCAGCATCCGTTGCGTCAACCCTTCCATGACCAGCGAGAACAGGATCATGGCGAAGGCAATCAACAGGCCACGAGTCAGGAAGGGGTCATGCCCTTCTAGCAAACGACGGCCTCGTGCTGAATGCGCAAAGAGGTGCAGCACCAGGCCACTCAGCAGCAGCCACAACAGGGTAAACGGCAGCCCAATAATCTGCCAACTCAGAATACTTCCTACCAGCGCATAGCCAACCCAGTGTTGTGCGTTTCCTTTCCAGGTGGCGAGGTTCACAATCAAGAAATAGGTTACAAATACCAGCAGGTGAACAGGCAGGAGTATCGTCACCACAGGTTGCTGCCACAACAAATTGCCAATCACCAGACTACCGAGGATGGCAGTCAGAAAATGGGATAGATTTGGGGAAGGTTTCCGGCTGTTCACGGTCTCACCAGTGTGTAAAGCTACTAAGTGTCTATCCGAGAATTCCGTAGAGGCGTGTTCACGACGCGCCCGCTGGCCTGAAGACAGGTTGCATCTGTAGGAACCATTTTTCGGATAGGGTCTAAGTTAAGAGAGCCACACTAGATTATAACCAGTATTCTTGTGGATAAGTTGCGTGATTTGCGTTGCTTTTTCCTAACATTACAAAACAAATTACAAACTCCCCGCAGGGCGAAATCCCACCATGAAAAAGCCCAACCCTCTCTACGGATTGTTTCGCGGTACAATTGCAGCATAGGGTTTGGGAGAATGCAAACTTCGACAGGTTTTCCAGATTCCCTGTACGGCTGCCAGGAAAATCAACGGTTGGCAGTCGGTTGATCAGTGCAGTTGATATGCGATAGAAAGCCTAACACATGAAACTCTGCGTAATCGAAGGAGACGGGATCGGACGTGAAGTGATCCCTGTTGCGGTCAAGATTCTGAACGCTTTATACCCATCCCTGGAAGTGGTCAAGGCTGAGGCGGGCTGGGAGTTCTTCCAGCGGCAAGGCGTACCGCTGACGGATGAAACGCTGGAACTGGTGCGCGAATGTGGTGCGCTGTTATTTGGGGCTGCAACGACACCATCGTACCCCGTGGATCGCTATTATTCGCCCATTGTGCGCTTACGCCGCGAAACCAACACCTACGCCAACATTCGCCCCATTTCGTACTTGCCCGTTCCAGCAGCGCGGGAAGGGGTGGATTTGATCGTCGTGCGTGAAAACACAGAAGATGTCTACGTCAGCGATGAACAATCATCGCATGGGGGCGAACGCGGCACAGCGAAAAAAGTCATCACCCGCGCTGCATCCGAACGAGTGACACAGATGGCTTTTCATATGGCGAAGCTGGCAGGGCGTAAGCAAGTGACCGTCGTCCACAAGGCCAATGTGCTGCCGCAGACGGATGGCCTTTTCCGGCGGGTCGCCTTTGAAGTCGCCGAGCAGTACCCGGAAATTGAAACGGATGAACTGTTGATTGATACGGCGGCGTACTGGATGGTGAAAGAACCGACCCGCTTCGATGTAGTTCTCACGACGAACCAATACGGCGACATCTTATCGGATATGGCGGCGGCCTGGGGCGGCGGGCGCGGCTTCGTCCCGGCCTTGAACCTGGGAACCAATGTTGCGATTGCCGAACCTGTGCATGGGTCTGCGCCGGATATTGCGGGGCGTGGCATCGCCAACCCGGTTGCGGCGATTTTGAGCGCGGCACTGCTGGTGCGGTATCACTGGCAGCAGCCGGAATCCGCAAAGGTTATTGAGCAAGCAGTATACGATACCCTGCAAGAAGGCCGCTATACCTTCGACGTGCAAGCGCAGAATGCAGTATCGACAGAAGAATTTGGCGATCTCGTGTTGCAGCAGCTACCGTGAAAAACGTACAGCAGGGACGAGGCCTGCCTCATCCGAAACAACCATAGGCGGGTGACACAGGCATTGTCCCTATCGGTGGCGATCTAGCCTACAAATCATCTGTTTGTGTTGGTTTCAATACCGGACAACGCTATTTAGGGAGGGGAAATATCAGGCAAAAACCCAGAACGCGGTTGGGGCATTATTTCTTCCATGATGTTACGCAGCAGCTCTTGCTGTCAGCGATCAGCCATCAGCAAAACCGTTGTTGCAGTCGTGATGTACTCAATAAACGCACTTTGTGGCTGACAAGCTGAAATGCTGAGACGCTCATCCCTCTCCATTTGATGTGCTTGCCCTGGTTACCCTGGCTTGACAGCCCTACTTTTGTACTGGTGGTCGTAACGTTATGGGTTCTTTTGCATGAATTCCGTTAGGATGGTGTCAGAGTACTGTGTTTTCAGACTCATATACGGCAGGTTTCCCGTACAATCTATTACTGTATATTTAGATTCGCACACGCGCAGGCTCAGGAGACTGTCATCATGTCAATGCAATCATCCCGACCACCAGAGCGCATTACCCCGGTTGGTATCATCACGCAGCTATGGGACGACGAACGCTATCGCTATGCGTTGTTTGGATTTGTCGGCGGAGCGCTGACAATCATTGCGCTTGAACTACTGCTGAATTTACGCCTGGGTACACTCTTTGGCGGATTCATCCCTGAAATTTTCGGTGTAGTCGTCACCATCAAACTCATCGAAGAGCTGTACAATCGGCGCGAGACCGCACAGCGCAAACGTGAATTGGTGCGCCAGGTTGCCAGCAAGAACAACCGCATCGCTACCAATGCCGTTGCAGAATTGAACGATCACGGCTGGCTCGTGGGAGACCACGGCGCATTGCAAAAGCAAGACCTCAGCGAAGCGGACCTGGAACGCGCACGGTTCTGGTATGCCAACTTGCGTGAGGCGCGGCTGTGGTTCACCAACTTGAAATTTGTCGAATTCTGGAATGCTGACCTTTCCGGCGCGGAACTGGTGGGGGTTGATCTCACGGGGGCGAAGTTGGTCGGCGCGAATCTCAGTGGTGCGGACTTGAGCTTTGCCACAGTCACGGATACCGATTGGCGCAATGCGAACCTCTCTCGCGTAGACCTCACTGGATTTGACCTGACTGCTTGCAACTTGATGAAGGCGGATTTGACAGAGACCAAGCTGGAAGAAGCGAACTTCGCCAATGCCAAGCTGTGGGATGCCCGTATGTCCGACGCGGATATGACGCGGACGAATTTCTCAGGCGCGGATTTAAGCTTCGTGAATGCTACCAGCACACAGGCAGTCAGCGCTCGCTTCGCAGATGCCAACTTGCGCCGGACGAATTTCACAAGCGCCTCCCTGCGTGATGCGGATTTCGCTCATGCGCGGTTGGGTGGTGCGTATTTCAATAACGCGGATCTCACGGGGGCGAACCTCGAAGGCGCGATTCTCGTGCATCGTAATGAATGGAATAAGCTGCTCGAAGCCCGCTTTGATGAGAAAACGATCCTGCCAGATGGTTCACACTTCAATCCCAAAGAAGGGTTGGAGTCATTGACGCGCTTTGGCTGCGTGATTGACCCCAATGCAGACACCGAAGAACCCATCACTGCCAGCGCCCGCCGCGTTGATTCGGGTATGCCGCAAGATGTGGACGAGACTGCCGGAAGCCGCGAAACGCCGGATGATGATCCACTCGCGGAATATGACCCGGGCAACCGCACACTCATTGAAGTGGAGATGGCAACCCGCCGCAACCAGGATGACTGAGGTTCCCGCACCCGACCTCGGAGAAGGTGTTGAAGAAGTGACTTTTGCGCCATTTTCACCACAGGCTAAAAGGCTTGTCCGGTATTGAAGCCAACGCAAACGCATGGTTTTTAGGTTAGGTTTCCACCAGTAGGGACAACACACCCTGGTCGTTGAAGCAATAATGTCCCTACCGCGTATTTCGTAGGGGCGTGTCCATGACGCGCCATCACAAGACACCCCATGGCTGCATCAATGTTACAGAATTCTATCCAGCAGGGTCATGCTTATTGTCATAAATGCGGCTTTTATGACCTGTAAAAACCCGCCAAGCACCCACATAACAATTTTGTGTGAACAATATCACGGAAATAAAACCGTTTCTTCTATTCCGATGCTCATGTCTTTTGCAGTATGATGGGCGAGAACAGGCAAAAATAGGGGGTTTTTGCACTGCTTGCAACAACCACAATACTAGAGGCAAACAGGCATGGGTCAACAATCCAGACAAATTAACATCGGTGGAGTCATCGCAGCATTGTCTACCCCACTGTTCCTGGGGGTTGCGCCCATCTTCGGCAAGATGGCTATCCAACATGCTGACCCCTTCACCGTGGCTGCGCTGCGTACCATGCTTGCAGTGAGCCTCCTCTGGATTGTGTACCTCGTTTTTGCGCGGCGCTATATCTTCATCTACCCAGCCGGATTGATGGGCTGCGTCGTCATTGGTGTGATCAACGGGATCGGTTCTTTATTTTATTATGGCGGCCTTGACCAGCTTGACAACGCATCCCTCGCCCAACTCATCAACGGGATGTATCTGGTCTTCGCGTTGATGATCGCCGCTTTCAACGGTCAGCGCATGAGCAGGCGAACATTGCTGCGTGTGTTGATCGCCCTGTTTGCGATGATTTTGATCTTCAGCCAGCAGGCAGGCGGGATCAATTGGGCGGGTGTGGGCTTGATGCTCGGCAATGCGCTGATGTTCGCTGGAACGGTGACCCTGAGCCAATATGTCCTTTATGAGATGCCCGCGCCGACAGCCGCACTCTACATCCTGACGACAATGGGCGTGATTGTGATGATGGTCTGGCTGGCGCTCAGTCCACCCTTGAGTGCAGCAGTCATCCAGAGCGCAGGCGTACCGATTGTGCTGCTGGGTTTGACGACGGCGATCTCTCGCCTGGCAATGTTCGCCGGGGTGAAATTCCTGGGTGGGATGCAAACTGCGATTTTCGCTGTGTTAGAGATGGCTGTTGCAGTGGTGCTGGGATTCATCATTTTTGGGGAATCGCTCACACCGATGCAGTGGATTGGGGTTGCGGCTTTCTTCACTACCATTTTGCTCATCCGCCAGGAAGATTTGCTAGCACACGGCTTTAATCCGAATGCGCTCATCGTCGCCAACATGTCCAGCGTACAGTTCCAGCGGATTGCCTTTCATCGCGCTTTTGGTACACACGAACACGACAATATGGAAGGCACTATGGGTTCGCTGACAACGCAGGAGATGGCGGCGATTCAGAAGTTGATGGGTGCGCGAATCGGTGCAATTGATCCCTATCCTATTGGCATGACCAAGCAAATCATCGGTACAGGTCTCCTGGAAGAAACCCCGGAAGCAACAGCTCCGGCTGCCAAGCCCAAGCCGGATACCGATCCCTTCAAACCAACGCGCCCTGCTGCCAGGCCGCCCACAAAACCCCGCGCAGAACCGGATGAGCAAATACCGCTCGATGACGCAATCTGAGCCGAAAAAGCCGTGTATCGCATTGCATTCACCGCAGAGACACGGGGGAAGTTTTCCCCATCCTCGCAGCCATCTTGCAATCTCATTTACTGACCCGGGTAGGATACGCAGAGCAGTCGATGCGCATATCACGACTGCAAAAACGGTTTTGCTGATGGCTGACCGCTTACGCTCGTCGAAGCGGAAAAAGGCCGACAGCAAGGGTTACTGCGGTTCATCAGTTATTTCACAACCTGGCTTCTATGAACCTTTCTGAAGATCGGTTATTTTGCATGAGACGTGGTCTGCTGGCATCAACAGCAAGCTCATCGAATCTGAGATAGGAATCTGCGAACTGTCGCAACCGCTTCGGACGAGTAACCTTCTACCTTGTACAGCATACGCTCATACACATCCAGCAGAGCCAGCGCCGCCTCAATGGGCTGCTGCCCCAATGCTGTGTTGATCTGCGCCCCAACCTGCGGAAAAGCCTGCTCAAAGCGGCGGAAGGGGTCGAGGTTATCCAGGGCAGAGGCATCTGCCGTGGGCAGTGTGTGTGCCAGCAGAGGCAGCAAGTGACCAAGCGCGTGGGTTCTGATGAATGCTTGCCCACTGATGACTTCGCCGCGTGCGACTCGTCCAGCGCCGACCACCAGCAAACACAGAAATATGCCCATATCGCGCTGCAAATTCTCCGGTGAGTAGAGCCTATTCTCCGGGGATGATGCAATCTGGCGCAGGGCGGCTGTCACCCTGCCCCGATCAAATACGATGGCGTAATCATTGACCTTCGCCAGTGCAATTTCCGCAAGATCAAACACGGCATATTCCAGCAGATGACCGCTGGCATACAACACCTTGAGGCCGTGCGCAGTCTCCCGTACTGTCAGCACAATGTCCTTCTGATCCGGCAGCCAGCCAAACTGTGTGCGGAAATCTTCTTGCTCACCGCTGCTGGTGATGACGAAGAAATCATGATCTGACCACTGATCCGGCGGGTGGCTCTGGTCGGCAGTCGATCCGAGCAGGACAAGACCCTGTACCCGATCATCGGCCTTTAGATTGGCAGTGAGTTGATCTATGAAGGCGCGATAGGCATCTGCTTGCATGTGTAGTCTCCTCCCAATCTCGGATTATTCGACTGCTTTTAGCGGAAGCGTATGGTATTACAGGCCGTAGACTTCGCCGAATTTGCTTTCCAGGTAAGCGATGTAATCATCACTCTGGATGCCTTCGCCTGTGATGCGCTGCGTCAGTTCTGCGCCTGTGAATTTGCGCCCGTGCTGGTGAACGTTCTCGTTCAGCCAGGTCAGCAGCGTACTGAATTTACCCTGTTCAATTTCTGCCGGGATGCCGGGATGTGCTTTTAACGCGGCGTTGTAATACTGCACACTCAGCAGATTCCCCAGCGCGTAAGTCGGGAAGTAACCGAACAACCCCGCCGACCAGTGTACATCTTGCAGCACGCCTTCTGCATCGTTCGGCGGAACAATGCCCAGGTACTGCTCGAAGCGATCATTCCAGGCTTGCGGCAGTTCTTCCACCTTGACCTTACCTGTGAGGATGTCTTTTTCCAGTTCAAAGCGCAGGATGATATGCAGGTTGTAAGTGGCTTCGTCGGCTTCCACACGGATGAAGGACGGCGCTACTTTGTTGATGCCTTTGTAGAACTGCTCTACCGTCACACCCTGAAGCTGCGGGAAGGTCGCCTGAAGTTGGGGCAGCGCCCATGACCAGAAGCCCTTGCTGCGTCCGACGATATTTTCCCACATGCGCGACTGGCTCTCATGCACACCCAATGAAGTTCCATCTGCCAGCAGCGTCCCTTCGATGGTATCCCCCAGACCCTGCTCATACATACCGTGTCCGGCTTCATGCATCATGCCGAACAGGGCAGGATTGAGCCAATTATCATCGAAACGAGTCGTCAGGCGCACATCATTCTTGCTGAATCCGGTACAGAAGGGATGCACGGAAACCGCCTGCACGCCGCGATTGAAATCGAAGCCATAGGCGTTGATCATTGCCAGCCCGAATTCGCGCTGCTTCTCCACATCGAAGGGCTGATGCAAGAAGCTGTCATCGACCTGTGGCGCTGCGCTGACGCGGGCAATCAGATCAACCAGCTTGGGGCGGTGCGCCTCGAAGATTTCGCCCACTTCGGCGGTAGTGATGCCGCGTTCGTATTGACCGAGCAGCGCATCATAAGGATGATCGTCATATCCCAGGTATTCGGCTTCTTGCAGCGCTATATCAATGATGCCTTTGAGCGTATCCTGAAAGATACTGAAATCACTCGCGGCACGCGCCTTGACCCAGGTATCATGTGCCAGCGCGATTGTCTTCGCACGCTCTGCCACAAAATCCGAGGGCAATTTGGTTGCGAGGTCATAATCTTGCTGGACGACACGCACCATGCTGGCGGAGTCGCTGTCATAATCGCCATCAATTTCGGATGCTGCGCCTTGCAACAATTGTGCGGTTGCTTCGTCGGTGAACATCTCGTGCGCAATGCGGGAGAGGGTCGCCAACTGACGCGCACGGGATTCGGCAGCGCCGGGGGGCATTTCGGTCTCACGATCCCAATTCAAGATGGCTGCCGCAGCCTGTACGCTCTTTACATCACTCAAACGATTGACGAGTTTTTCATAAACCTGGCTCATTTTTATCACCTCTGATACGTAAACTTGCGCACGATCATAGCAAGACATGATGAAGTTTTCACGCGGGGACTTGCATACAACCAGGGCAATCGCCTCAAATTTACCTGGGACTTGCAAGACAAGAAAATGATCAAAACGACGAACTCAACCGGGGATCAATGCACCAGACCGGGCGAAAACACGTTGATTTCGGACGATCCGGCGGATCATTGTCATCAGAAGAAAGATTTGTGGTTATCATTTTTGGCATTTCCGGGCATGACAGGTCATGCCCCTACGGTCGGTGCGTGGTTTTTGTAGGGGCTGAACATGTTCGGCCCGCGCCAATAAACTTGCATACAACTGCATTTGGTTCGCACGGCTAGAGGATTGCGGAAATAGGCGCGGCGTGTAATCATTCGGGTGCTGATGTGCCTATGATCCGCTGCCAGAAAACCGGGCGAACCGAGGTTCCATGTACGAAGAGAAAAAAATCGGCGTGGTCGTCCCTGCCCACAACGAAGAAAAACTCATCACACGGGTGATTGATACCATGCCCGATTTTGTGGATGGAATCTACATCGTGGATGATGTGAGCAAGGATAACACCGTACAGGTGATAACTGACCACATCGCACAGCACAACTTGCAGCACGTTCATTTGATCCGCCATGAAGTCAATAAAGGCGCAGGCGGTTCGATTGCAACGGGATACCGCAGCGCAGAGCAGGATGGCTGCGATGTGATCGCGGTCATGGATGGCGATGCGCAGATGGATCCCACAGAATTGCATCGCGTGATTGAACCAGTTGTGCGCGGCGAATGCGATTATGTGAAGGGCAACCGCCTGCACACCGAAGAAGCCTGGCGGCAGATTCCGCGTGTGCGGCTGTTAGGCAATGCAGCCCTTTCCCTCATGACCAAGATTGCTTCGGGCTACTGGCACATCCTGGATTCGCAAACGGGCTATACTGCCATTTCTGCGGAAGCCGTGCGCACGGTTCCCTGGGATAAGCTGTGGCGGCGCTATGGCTACCCCAATCACATCCTGATTCTGCTGAATATCTATAACTTCCGGGTGCGCAATGTCCCCGTTTCTCCGGTCTATAACATCGGGGAGAAAAGCGGCATCCGCATCTGGCGCGTGATCCCGTCGATTTCCTGGCTGCTGATTCGCGGCTTCTTTGATCGACTGGTTCAGAAGTATATCTTCCGCGATACACACCCGCTGGTCTTGTTCTACTTCATCGGGATTTTTACATTTACTACGGGAGTGCTGTATTCGCTGTGGCTGTTCTTCTTCCGTGTGATCCCTGCGCGGATTGATCCCGTTGCGGCAATCATTGCAGTCTTCCTGATTCTCTTCGGGCTGAATTTCATCATGTTCGCGCTGTGGTTCGATATGGACGACAACCGTCGTCTGCGGTGATAGCTCGATGCTGAATGCTCTCTGGCAAGCCCTGCGCAACCCTGCCTTTGAATCTGCGGCGCTGCGGCGCTGGGAACCCTTGTATACACGCCTGTTTGCTTCGCGCTGGACGTTTCTTTTTCTGCTGCTGGTTGGCATCCTGCGGGCATTGTTCTTTCTGGCGGCGTATCCCCCGGCAGATGGCGCGGACGCGGCGGATTATTACCTGTATGCGGCCTACATCGGCGGCTTCGATTTACCCACACATGCGGCGAATGTCTCCCCGGTCTATCCCATTTTTATCTATTTGAACACTTACGTCTTGGGAAATTTCAACCTGGTCATCCTCTGGCAGTTGGTCATGTCTTCGCTGCTTGGCGTGCTGATGTACTGGGGGCTGCGGCGTTACAATGCGCTGCTGGCGTTTCTGGTGGCGCTGGTGGTTCTGGGAGATGCACAGATCGGGGTGATTTTCAACTTCACATCCACCGAGCCGCCCTATATTTTTATGCTGGTCAGTGCTTACGCGCTGGCAGTGGGAACAGAAAAAATCCCCGGAAAATTCTTGCGCTGGCAGGATGTACTGCTTGGCGTTTTGTTGATCCTGCTGCGAGAGACGCGCACCGTAGCGCGATATTTATTTCTCCCGTTTGTCATCTTGTTCGCGCTGCATACCCGTGATTGGCGGCGTATCGCCGTGCTGCTGTTTTCGCTGGCACTGACGGCAGTCGGCTTTGATGTTCTGACGCGCACTGCCCAGGTAGCACAGAGCTTCAGCTATAACGAGAATATGTATGCGCGTCCGCTGTTTGTGGAAGGCTTGCTGGATGCTGCCAACGGGGAAGCCTCGGCACAGGTAGCCACATTTGCAGAGGTCTGCCGGGAGCGTCCTGCTGAGGTCAGTTTCACCGAATGCATGGAAACCCAGGCGGGCAACCGGGAAGCGCTGAATCTGCTATTTCGCCGTGCCTATGAAGAATCATTGCAGGCGAATCCTGGTTCGCTGCTCTCGCGCAGCATTGCAGCCTTCTGGGATTATTTGCGCGGATCAGGGCATCAATACAGCGGCAGCCCAACCCCCGCAGATGTGCAGTGCGAGAATATTCCGGCACGGCTGGAACGCCAGATTGACCACTTCTTGAATAAAGAATGGGCAGCACTGGAACTGACCGCATCGCAGCAGGAAGCATTCATCACTGCGAGCGAAGACTTCATGCAGCAGATGTGTCCGCCGGGGTGGGATTTCCCGGAGGTTCGCAGCATCACGAATTTCATCAGCGAGCGTTATCGTTCTCTCAGTCGTCCGCGTCCGCTGCTGTGGAATGGGGCATTGCTGGCGTTGATTCTGCTGCTGCCCTGGGCGCGGCGTTACTGGCTTCCGGTATTGCTGGCGGGTGGAATCTGGGCATATCATGCGGCGATCAGTGCTGCGGTGCAGAATGTGCAGCCGCGTTACATCGTCGTCACCAATCCGCTGCGGGCGGTGCTGGTGGTGATGCTGGTTTTTCTGGTGATGAATATCTTGCTGCGCCTGTGGGATGCGGCGCTGAAAAAACAACCGACTACGGACAGTGAATAAGCAACGTATGGCGAGCATCTTAATCGACATCGGACATCCGGCGCATGTGCATCTCTTTCGCAATGCCGCGAAAATCTGGCAGACGATGGGGCATCGTGTGCATTTCTCGGCCTTAGACCGCGAGATGATTCTGGAACTGCTAGAGCGCTACGGCTTTTCCTATGACGTGACCTACCGCCGCACTGCTACGCGCCGGGGATTGCTTTACGAAATTCCCCCGCGCACCTGGCGAACCCTGCGCATTGCCCGGAAAGTGCAAGCCGATTTACTACTGAGCATGGCGAACCCGACAGTAGGTTTCCCGGCGCTGCTGCTGCGCAAGCCGTATTTAGCCTTTCATGATACCGAACCCGCCTACAATCAATTGGCGGCGGCACTGCCCTTTGCGACGATGGTCGCTACGCCAGAGGTCTATTACCGTGACGCGGGGAAAAAGCAGGTGCGTTACAAAGGGTATCATGAACTGGCCTATCTGCATCCGAAACACTTCACGCCGGATGCATCCGTGTTGGCGGAAATTGGCCTTGCTCCGGGAGAACGTTATTTCATCGTGCGCTTTGTGGCATGGCAGGCAACGCATGATGTGCATGAACATGGCCTGACATTGGAAGACAAACGCGCCATCCTGACCCTGCTCGAACAACATGGGCGCGTGATCCTCTCCACTGAGGATGAAGTCCCGGCAGAATTTGCCCACCACATCACCGAATTTCCGCAGGATCGCATGCATGATTTGCTGGCCTTCGCACAGATCTATATCGGGGAAGGCAACACAATGGCAGCAGAAGCAGCAGAATTGGGCACGCCTTCGATCCGGGCGAATACGATGGATCTGGGATACTGCCGGGATTTGCAGCGGCGCGGCTTGATGTTCCAGATTGTCGAGGGGCAGGCTATTTTGTCGAAGATCAACGAGTTGCTGAGTATGCCAGGGCGTGCGGATACCTTCCGCCAGCGCCGCGCAACCATGCTCGCGGAAACAACCCCCACCACCGATGTCATCGTCGAATTTGGTCTGCGCCTGCTGGATGGCTGGAAACCGGGTAGGGAATGAGTATCCCGTATATGTCCTATTAGATGAGCTAGGAATCGCGCCATACCCATCGACACGGTTCTTCTCCGGCGTTTTAATGGAAATAGAAATGTTCATATAGCTGGAGATAACAGATGGCAAAGGTAGCAATCAACGGTCTAGGACGCATCGGACGTGCCACCTTGAAAGTCCTGCTGGATACACCAGCACTGGAATTGGTCGCGGTCAATGATATTGCCCCGCTGGAAAATTTCATCTATCTGCTGCGCTTTGATACGGTCTATGGACGCTATCATAAATCCGTCGAAGCACGGGATGGCAATCTCGTCATTGATGGGCAAGAAATCAAATTCCTCAGTGAGCGTGATCCCGCCAATTTGCCCTGGGAAGAACTGGGCGTGGAACTGGTCTTCGAGAGTACGGGCTTCTTCACCGAGCGCGACAAAGCCCGCAAGCACATTCAGGCAGGCGCGGAACACGTCATCATCAGTGCGCCTACCAAGAGCGAAGAAACCCCGACGGTTGTACACGGGGTCAATACACAGTTAGGACTCGGCATTGATGTTCTCTCGACGGCTAGCTGCACCACCAACAGCCTGACTCCGGTGGTGGAAATCATCGGGCGGCGCATCGGCATTGAGAAAGCGCTGATGACCACGGTTCACGGCTATACCGCTTCCCAGTCGCTGGTGGATAGCCCGCAGAAGAAAATGCGCCGTGGGCGTGCTGCTGCACAGAATATCGTCCCCACTACGACGGGGGCAGCCGTCGCCACTACCAAAGCCCTGCCCGAATACGAGAATAAATTCGATGGCGTTGCGCTGCGCGTTCCAGTTCCCGTGGGTTCCATCAGTGATATTACCTTCGTCACCAGCCGCGATACCAGCGTCGAGGAAGTGAACGGCATCCTCAAAGAAGAAGCCAGCACAAACCGCTACCGGGGTATTTTTGCCGCGAGCGAAGATGAACTCGTATCGTCGGACATCATCGGTGATCCGCACGCATCCATTGCTGACCTGGAAATGACTCGCGTTGTTGGTGGTAATCTGGTGAAGGTCATGGCCTGGTACGATAACGAATGGGGCTATACCAACCAGATGGTACGGCAGGCGCTGGCACTGGTCGGGGAAACCGCAACCGCATAACGATCTCACAGAGGACGGGTCATTGATCCGTCCTGCTTGTGCCGGGTCTTGAGTAGAGACATCAAGTCATTCACACACATAGATCAACATTTTGTTGCTAGTCTACAACAGAACCCGACCACGCCAGCAAGCGCACTGGCATTTCTTCGTGTCCATTGTGTTTCGTGGTTCAATTTTTGTCGTTTGCTCTTCTCTGAATTGCCACCTTGCGATGTTTCTTGTTGTCCTCCACAATGCAGCGCGGTTTTTTTGAGCAAGCGATGAACATGGATTGCCAATGAGTGCCACCAATCGCCAATGGATATGGGGTCTGACGCTGCTGCTACTCGTAACGGCTGCGTTGGGAGCGCTGCGCCTGAACGCGGATATTCTCTTCGTGGATGAATTTCACTCGATCCGCAACGCAGGCGGCAGTTTTTATGGCCCCCTGGATTGGGTCGGTGTGTGGGAGCGCACTGCCTACGAAGACCCCGGCGGCATGGGCGTTTTGTATCACTGGCTGCTGAATGCCTGGGGCTGGCTTGCGGGATGGTCGGCCTACAGCGTGCGCGTCTTCTCCCTGGGATTCGGGCTGCTGGCGGTGGCGCTGATCTATCGCCTGGGGGCGGATTTTTTCTCGCGGCGGGTGGGATGGTACGCCGCGATTGTGCTGGCGACTTCGGCCTTTTTCCTGGATTATCTGCATGAAGCCCGTGCCTATACCCTGATTGTTGCGCTGATGATCGCGGCGGTGTACAGCTATTTGCGTCTGCTGCGAGACAAGGTGCATCCTCTCTGGTATGCGGCACTGGCGCTCTTGCTGGCGGCGCTGGCCTATACGCATTATGTCGCGCTGGTGATTGGGGCTGTCTTGGGCTTGGTTCACCTGCTGCATTATCGGCATACACGCAAATGGTGGGTGATTTTGGCAGCGATGGCAGCCGGCGGCTTGTTGTTCCTACCCTGGCTCGGCATTACCCTGGAAGTCATCCAGCGCGGTACTGAAGACACAGGCCGCCAGAGCGACTCAATGGCTCCGCTGCAAATTCTGGCGGAATTATTCCCGGCCTTCAGCAATGCAAATCTGGCGCTGCTGGCGCTGCTGGCTTTTTATGCCATCCGCGAACGAACGCGGCAAGCGCGGCTGATCTGGCTCTGGCTGGGCGTTTCGCTGCTGCTGGTGATGATCGTCAATGCGCTGGTTCCGTTCATGGTGCATCTGCGCTATGTGCTGCTGATCTGGCCTGCGCTGGCTTTACTCGCTGCCCTGGGAATCAAGCATCTGAGCAGGGCAGGGATTCCGGCAGCAATTTTGCTGATCGTCTGGGCGGGGGCGGGATGGTATCAGTACGCCAATCCTGCCTTCATCAATGAGCAGTTCGGGCAGATTTACCGCGCTCCGGCAGCAGGTTTTCAGCGGGCGCTGCATGTGCTGGATGAACGCGCAGAAGCCGGAGATATGGCACTGTGGCATATCATCCCGCCCGGTTACGAACCGTTCAACTATTTTGTGCTGGATTACTACTTGCAGCCGACAGATTTGCGCTATGACCAGTTCGAGCGCATGGGCAACAGCTTCGCAGGCGGCGATGTGGAATATCTGCAAGATGTGGAAGAAACCCTGTTTGGTGTGGATGCTGTCTGGACGATGGTCATCCCGGAACTGGAAACGACACAGCGCAGCGGGGTTGTGAATTACGTGCTGGTGACGCAGTATGATTTTTGCGGGACGATCTTCGCGCAGGATGATCTGCTGATGGCGCTTTACACCCGTCCGCCACAGGATGCCCCCATCGACTCCTTCACGGAAGCAAACGGCGAAATTGACCTTTACGACCTGCGGCGCGGATCACAAAGCGCTTTCACGCTGGATGTCGTGCTTGGCTGGACAATCCCGGAAGGACTGCCGGAGAATACCTATTCGGTGGCGCTGCATCTGCTGGATGCAAACGGCGTGCTGGTATCGCAGGTGGATTTCCCGCTGCCGACTCGCTTCTATGACTGTGGATCGGCACAGCTACCACTGGGCGATATTCCGCCGGGAACCTATTCCCTGCGTGCATTGGTTTATAATTGGCAGACGAACGAACGCCTCCCGGTTGGTGATGCTGATTCCATTGACCTGCGTGCGGTGCGCGTTCCCAATCGGTAAGTAAGCGATCAGCCACCAGCCATCAGCGAACCATCTTAGCGAACGTGGTATGCTCAGAGAGGCTGAAACGCGAACAAGCAGCAATGCGGATAACGACCTTGTTGGCGAATCGGTGTAGGGGCGATCCCCACGTGGTCGCCCTGGGAGCGCACACGGGCGCTCCCCTACAAAAACACAATGATTCATGGATTCGCCAACAGCATCGATAATAGGAGTTCCCCGCCGATGACCGAAGAAATATCCACAGAGACGACGAATAAGCGCATCCTGGGATTCTCGCGCTTTGATCTGACCGTTGGGCTGGCGGTTGTGGCGCTGCTGGTCGTGATCGGGCTGGTGGCCTATTTTGGCAGTCCGGCGCGGCGAGGTGCCATGGTCGCCTACTTGTATCCGCTGGATGCCACACTGCAAAATATCTGGCTGGCTCCGGTGAGTGATCCTACACAGGCGCAACAAATCACCGATACCGAGATGGGAATCTACGATTTTGATGTCAGCCCGGATGGACGCAGCATCGCCTACAGCCAACGCGACCCGCAATCTCTCTTGCTGGATATTTACCTGCTGAATCTGGATACGGGTACTACGCGCCGCCTGACCACCTGCGGAGAGAACGATGCAGAGTGCCACACGCCTTCGTTTCACCCCAATGGTGAAGTCCTGGCCTATATGCGGCAGGCGCTGAATCGAGAGATCGACCCTGTTGGCCCCGGTGTGCCGCGTATCTGGTTATTGCAATTGCAGAACGGCGCGACACAACCCCTTTCGGGAGATCAGCAGTTGATCGGACATTCGCCGCAGTGGGCAGATGATGGCAATACCATTGCCTTCTATAGTGCCGATTTGATGAATCCCGGCATCTTAGTCTACAACTTCAATCCGCAGACCAGTGATCAGGCCACGGTGAATTTCATCTCCAGCGCACATGGTTCCGTCGGGGCATTATCCCCCAATGGGCGCGAGTTGGTTTTCCCCGATATTGTAGATCGCGGTGGTTCGTTTTACACCTATTTGAAAATCGCTGATCTGGATGCTGACCCACCGGAGTACAGCGACTTCACCGACGCGCAAGGCCCCACCGATGATATCGGCGTGGACTGGCATCCAGACGGGCAGCAGATCACGATGGTGCGCCGCTTCACCGATGATCGCTATACACGCGGCTATCAGTTGTATCAGGTAGATGTAGACAGCAGGGAGATTGTGCCGCTGCTGTACGACGAGCGGTACAGCCATCATTACTTCGCCTGGAACCGGGATGGCAGCATGCTCATTGTGCAGCGTCTACAATTGTTGGATGACAACGGCGAAACCAATCGCGGCGCACGCCCTGAAATCTGGGTGTTGGATGCCGAAACGGGCGATCTCGTCAAAATTTCGGATCAAGCCTATTACCCGCGCTGGGTCATCCCGCAGGGGTAGTCATTGTGTCCTGTACCATCTGAATCTGCTGACAAACACAAGAGCGCCGCGTAATTGTGGTTATACTCTAGGAAAAGGCTTGAAAGGCGTTTTGCAATGTTCTCAAGAGCAATTCAATATTTTTTACTGCTAGTCGGTTTGCTCCTCCTGAGCTTCCCCGGAGTGGTACAAGAGGATGCTCCGGCTTATGCGAGCGCTTATACCGGCGTGGTAGAAAGCATTGAGGGGACAACTTTGATTGTCAGCGGATTGATCGTTGATGGCAGTTCGCTTCCTGCTGCGACCTTTGTACAAATCGAAGTTGGCACAATGGTCACCTTTTCGGGAACGTTGCAACAGGGCGTTTTCATTGCAACGGATGCTGCACTGGCGGATGGGGAAACGCCAGCAGTGGGAACAATATCCTTCACTGGTATTATTGATGCAGCCGATGGAACCAATATCAGTGTCAATGGTCTGGTGGTGGATGTCAGCACTGTTAGTGCGCAAACCTTTATTGAGCTTCAGGTGGGTGTACTGGTGACGGTTGTTGGAAGCTATCAAAATGGCCTCGTGACAGTCGTAACCATCGTGATTGTGGATACGCCGCCGGAACCAGCCTCAAACTACATCATCACCTATGAGGGGCGCGTATTCGATGGCACAACAACCACATTCACTTATACCGTCACTGGTACGGGACTACCCCCGGCACTCAGCCACTTTGACCTCCAGATCCCGATTTGCTCAATCGCCCTGGAACTGGTGAGCTACAGCCCCACAGAAGCCGTTGAAGTTGGCGTTGATCCTACAACGGGCATTGACGGCATCAAGTGGGATTTACCCCTGGGTGAATCCGAAAGCCGAACCTACAGCGTGACTTTCCAGGGAGATGTGTTGGAAGGTGAAATTGCAGCCGCTGTGAAAAATGGTGATGGCTTCACCATCATCACCGTTCCGGGGCCATCCTGTGAAACGGTAGAAGCCACACCACCTCCCGAAGTCACGCCTGAGATCACGCCTGAAATCACACCCGAGGTCACGCCTGAGATCACACCCAGCCCGGAACAGACAGAAATACCGACGGAAATCTACATCGTCATTGAAGGCCCTGTTCAGGTAATTGTGAATAACGTCATCATCATTTATGGCTTCGAGATTGAGCTAGACGATGATGATCCGATTTTGACAGTCATTCAGATTGGCGACATCATTCGCATTGAGGGAGTCGATACCGGAACAATTATCATCGCCAGTGTCATCATCATAGTGAATGTGGAAGTGTACATTGAGAATGGTGAAGTATGGCGTGGTGATAACTGCCAGAATCCACCGCCGCCCTGGGCACCTGCGGAAGGCTGGCGACGACGCTGCGAAGGTGGTGGAGACAATGACGATGATGACGACGACGATGACGACGATGGTGGTCGTGACCGGGGCAGCGTGCCGGATGGGGATCGCCTTGTGATCTGTCATGTAGCGCAAGGCAACGGACAGCGGCAAACAATCACGGTAGGGCGCAATGCCTGGTTCAATGAACATAGTCGGCACGGGGATACCTTAGGCCCCTGTACGTAGAACAAGAGATGGACAGGGAACACAGCCTATGTATTCCCTGCTTTTCTGCTCTTAACGCGGGACAATGCAGCGGGTCAGCCGTCCTTCCACCGCAGCCGGACAAATACGGCGCTGCCCATCGGTTACGCTTTCAACTTCAAAATCTGCCAGCCAGAAGGCAATTTCCGGTGAGAGCGAACGCTGCGCCACCACTGCGCACTCTTCGGGCAGTGGGTCATTCTCCGCATTTGGCAGCGTATACGCCAAACATTGCCCCGGTGCTAACTGTGTGAACTGCCCCAATCCGCGCCGAAATTCCTCGCGCAGCAGGTTCTCATCCCCGAAGGTCAGGCTTGCCCCCGGCGCACTCAACCTTGGATTGTAGTTGTAGATGGTACTCTGTCGGGTGGGCATCCATTGATCACTTGTTGGATTCAGCATGACGATGGTGGAAGGTGTGTAGGCCAGGTAAATGAACGGCGTGGATTGACTGGCAGCGCCACCCCCTGCTACGTAAAATTCACATGTCAGCGGACTGTTTTCCGAATCGGCTGGCGCAGCATCACAAATTGCGCGTTCAATTCCAGCTTCCTGCACAGCGAAGCGCATCGTGCCGCTGGACTGAGTCCAGAAGTGAACACCAGCATTGTTCGTACTACGCCACAGCAGCGAACCGCAGCCCTCTACATCTTTGGGAGAATTACGAGTCACTGACCAGATTTGCAGGCAGTCATCGGCATCGAGCGCACCAGCAATTTGCCCTGCGTTGAATGTTGCTGTGCTGCCTTCCACCGCGCTGAAGGTCAAATCACCAATCGTCATCGTGGCATCAGTCAGATTGAGGAGCGTAATATCATTGCCATCGTAGATCAGCCGCGCATTGGCAGGTTGAACGATGGTCAAATCAACGGCTGTACCATAGTCCAACACCGTCCCGGCAGGTTGGCTTTGCGCAATCACTGTATTTGCCGGAACGTCCCCTGTATTTTCGCCAGGAATCTGCATACCAACATTCAAGCCGCTGGCATTCAACATAGCGACAGCCTGCGGAATCGATAATCCGGTGACATCTGGTACGGTGACGGTTTCACCCTGCGCCCATGCAGAGACAACAAAAATCCCGCTGAATAGCAATAAAGTAAGGCTCTTCACAAGCTGATGCATTCTTGCCTCCGGTGCTAATCTTCATAAAGAGTATAACAGCATCGGCGCAGCTTCCGTTACCAATCCTGGTTGATCACCCAGGTATAGAGGGCACGCTGACGTTCAGCAGAGGCTCGCAGGATGTCATGCGCTCCGGGCTGCGGCGCAATGATGCGCGAAATTTGCGGCGGGTAGGCAGCCAGCGGCAGGCCATCCAATGCGTGCAGCATCAGCAGCGCTGTACCGCGTCCGGTGGTTTCGGCTTCAGCCAGCAGATGCAGCGGACGATTCATCGCATTGGCGATCATCTGCACCCAGGCTGGCGAACGTTCTAATGCGCCGCCGCTTGCCAGCACAGTTTGCGCTTCCCCCCCAATTTGCTCCGCGATGGCAGCCAGCCGCAGCGCCACGCCTTCCAGCGCCGCCTGCACAATATCCACACTGGTTGTTGACTGCCGCATACCTGCCAGCGCCCCCACCGCCCCCATACTCCAGCCGGGACTGCGTTCGCCATTCAACAGCGGCAGCATCACCAGACCATGTTCGCCCGGTTTGCGCTGTTGCAACTGCGTTTCCAGATTATCCGGCAGATTCAGCGTTTCGCGCAGCCAGCTATATACGCCGCCGCCTTCGCTGGTCGCGCCGCCAATGAGATGATGCTGTGCATCCACGCGGTAGCTCCATAATCCCGGCGGCACAGGAGGATAGTTTGCTGTGGTCATGATGCGCAAGGCGGCAGTTGTGCCGACTGTCAGCGCGATTTGCTGCGGCGTGACCGCACCCGAACCCACATTCGCGGCGGCTCCATCGCCCACCGCCAGGAAGAACGGTACATCTGCCAGCCCAGGCCAGCGTGATGCATAGGAAGGCGCAAGCGTTTTTTGTGCTGCGGAATAATCCGCCAATGCCGTAAACTTGCCTTCATCCATGCCCAGGATTCGCAGCCAATCCGCATCCCAGGAAAGCGACTCGCGGTGCAGCAAGCCACTCCAGGAAGCAGCGGAATAGCTCATCGGAACGTCTCGTCCGAACCACTGCCCATACACATAGCTGCCGAAGTCCCGCCAGCGTGCAACACGAGCGAACATACCCGGCTGTGTGCGAAATAGCCAGCGCAACTTCGCTGGATGATAGGCGGTGTGCAGCATTGTCCCGGTGCGCTGATGCACGGCTGCTGGTTCAACCAACTGGCGCAGGGCTTCCGCATCTTCTGCGCAGCGTGTATCCGCATAGGTATACAGCGGTGTGATGGCTTCCCCCGCTTCATCTACGCCGAGCAAATTGCCGACGAAGGTCGCCACGCCTACCGCACGAATGAATGTTGCCTGGGGATGCTGCAAGATTTCGTCAATGCAGCGTTCCAGGTAAGAGCGCAACATGGCTGGATCCACCACCGCCGCGCCTTCTGGTTCATAGGTGAAGCTGTATCTCTGCCGTACCAGGCCGCCAGGGATCAAGCTGGCTTGTTCATCAAAGAGAGCAGCCCGCACCGACGAACTCCCTACATCCAGGATGAGGAGAGTCATGATAGAAAGCCTGACGCAGCGGACAGCAAAACGATTTGAACCACGAAGACACAAAGGACACGAAGAAATGCGTAGGAACAATCCGGCGGATTGCCCGAAATTCCAATATGATTCGCCGGGAATTTCCCTGAATGTGCTGAGAGGCCTTGTCCGTTGGGTGATGCCCCAAAGACTACTGTTGTAGATTGCCCGGTAATCATCATGCAGCCTACAGCACTTCCAGCCAGACGGTGAGAATTTGATGGGGGCGCATCGTCAGCAGCACGCGATTCCCCACAACCGGGCAGGCCGCCAGCGGTTCTTCTGCTAAATTCAAAATCTGTGCCTGACGCACCAACCCCGCATGCAGCAAAATCACCTGCTTCTCCTCATCTGTGGGATTCAGCAGCCGTGCCACGAGGCCGGGCATACGCTGCGGCGGCTTCACGGCAACCAGCATCGCTTCCTGCACCTGCAAATAACTGAACTGCTCATAATCCAGCGGTTGCTCATACTGCACGACATGCAAGGGTGTGCGATACGCATTCGCGGCTTGCAGCACAGTTGCCGGGTGATGCTGCGATGGCAGCGGCAGCAGCAGGAAATCCAGCGCGTGTTTGCCCGGTGCTTGTGCGCTGTTGGATTGCAGCGGTGCAGTTTGATCCACCCAACCGACGGCTCGCAGCAGCGTAAGCGCCAGCGTCACCTGACCATCTTCCAGGATCGGTTCAACCTGGAAGGGCATCTTGGAACACAAGGCCATACCGCGATTCTGCCCGTAGAGCGCCAGCACACCCGGAACGAGCATTGCACCCGGCATCTTATCCGGCGCAATCGGAATCTGCCGCAGCCCGTAGAGATCGTCTGTGTAGAGCGCCGTCGGCGTGATCCCGGTGCGCAGATACGCCCGCAGGCGATGATCCTGCGCGGTATTCTCAAATTCAATGTGCAGGTGCAAACCATGGCGATCCTGGTACAGTGATGCGCTGGTTTGAATATCCAGCACGCGCACCCCGCGATTGCGCGATTTGCCATCCTGCAATTTGGGCGTAATGCGCAGCCGATGCTGGAAATGCAGCCGTTCCACCCAGGGCGAATGATCAACTTCAATTTTGCCGACGACACTCCCCGGAACCAGGACATCCGGCTTCGGCTGCTCATACTGCCAGACATCGCCAGCATCCCCGCCATCTTCGTAGCGCAGCAAATTCGCCATGGTGTACTGGTCAGTTGCCCAGCTCAAAACGCCGTCTTCCAGCGAGACACTTTCAGAGTCCCGGCTGATGAAATGCCCTGGTTTTGGTGGATTGAATAACGTCTCTATATCCTGGGTGCGCGTCAGCTTCAGCGTATAGGTGCTGTAGCCCACCGAAGGCACAACTGCCAGGAAGGAAATTGTCTGCGTGCTGCTGTTCCAGGTGAAGGCAACATCATCCTTATTCGGAGCCAGCAGCGCCGCCGGATAGCGCTGGTCGGGAAGGTTCACACGCAGGTGAACTTCTTGCGTCACGCGCTGCCCCAGGCCATTCCAGATGGTGAGGTAGGTCTCTGCCGAATCTGGCAGTGTGCCGCTTCTGATGGTACTCCCCGGCAGCACTGCCAGCGCTCGATTCAGCAGCAAGTCAGCGTATTCTGCAATGTGTCGGTTACGCTGCTCTGCATCGGCTTGTGCGGGGTCAGTGACCGCACCAGAGACAATCGCCTTCGTTTGGTTTTGCAGCAGCCAGCGCCAACTCTGCTGCAAGAGTGCCTGTTCATTTTCCGGGTAGGGCAGGGTGCTATGGCTCAATGCCAGCGCCAGCAGCGGCTCTGCGAGATGCAGCAGCATATCTTTCAGGCGGGTTAGTTCCTGCTTGAAGGACACCCGCACCGCAGCATACGCGCCATCCTGCGCCAGCCGCGTACTCAATGCCCCTTGCAGCAGCGGACGCAGCTCATCCGGGAAGCTGCTGCGCACGGATTCCACATAGGCTTCCAGGTTGCTGTACTGCACAGGTAAGGCGAGGTCTTCTTCCAGCAATTCCGTCGGGGGAATATCCTCAATCGTACTGAGCATCCACAGGAAGGGGCCATCTGGTTGCGCGTGGCGCTGATTCTCCACAGCATCCGCCGGATCCGCTTCTTGCTCCTGGCTCAATACCAGGACGCTGCTGCCATCCGGCGCTTCCCAGCGAAAGGGCAGCCCTAAGCTCTGGCTTCCGGGGGGAAGCAGCACTGCCGGGATGCGAAAGCCCGCCAGAATTTGCGGAAGCTGCGCCGGGAACTGCACTACCTGGGGCAATGTTACCACCTGCGACAGCGAGAGACGGTGCGCTTCCGTATCGGCACGCGCCAGCGCCAGATCACGCACCAGGGCTTCGCCACCTGCCAGCGTGGGTTCTGGCTGGGCATACCAGGGATTCACGCGGAAACGCTGGATCACGGCATTAGCAGCCACTGCCAGCACCAGCTCAGGGCGTAGATCCGCCACATCTTCCAGCAGAATAGTTCCGGGTCCCAGCAAAATCGAAACACCGTGCAGGTTCTGCGTGGCTCCCAGGCGTGCCAGTAGGTCGCTCAGGCGGTGCAAAAGCTGCGTGCGTGCAGTCTGGATCGTCTGCGCCCCTTCCCGTTCGCCATGTAAAAACAGGATCACATGTAATTTCGGCGCTATTCGGCTGCGACTCTGGGACATACGAACATCTCTTTTCTGTGCGTTGTGTGAACATTGTAGCGCACAGTGGGGCTGGCAAGTGGGTCTGGAAAGGTAACGATTTCGTTACGCCGCCCATCAATCCTGATGCAAGGTCACACGGAAGACGGAACCTGTGTCGGATTCGTTGTCTGCATCAATCCTGCCACCGTGCAACTGCGTGATGCGCCGCGCCAGCGCCAGCCCCATGCCGGTTTCTCTGCGTGTTCCCTGGCTGGGGCGCACAAACGGCTCGAAGATTTGCGCCGGAAGCAGATGTGTGTCGATGCCTTCCCCGGTATCTGAAACTTCCAGGATAATGCGGCTGTTGCCGAGTTCGTCTTCTTGCTGTTTTAGCGCTACCCGCACTTCCCCGCCATCATAATTGTAATTGATGCCATTTACGATCAAGGTGCTGACGAGTTGCAGCAGTCGCGTGCGATCCACAAACATCTTGATCGGCTTTGGTGGAAGCTCGGCAATCAGCGTCACACCTTCTTTTTCTGCGAATGGCTGGTTGGTGGTGATCGCTTCTTCGATGATGGCTTGCAGCACCTGTTCGGAGCGCTCCAGTTCGATGGTACCGCGCTGGAACCGCGCCAGATCCACCAGTTCTTCTACCAGGTCTTGCAGGTATTTCGTCACCTGTTCCAGATTTTCCAGGTGTGTATCCAGGCGCTGTGGCTGGCGGCGCAGCAAATGCAGGCGCAAGCCCAGGCTGCTGAGTGGGTTGCGTAGTTCGTGTGCCGCATTGGAGATGAAGCGGGCTTGCTGGTAATACAAATCGCGTTCCCGGCTGATGTCGCGGGCGACGGCAACCATGCGCACCTGTTTATCCCCTGGTGCGCCGATCAATGAATAGCGGATGCTGGCGTAAATAATGGAACCGCTGCGATGCACCAGCGCTGTTTCGCTGCGGATGGCTTCTTCGATGTCGCCGCTATCACCGAACAATTGACTGAAGTTCAGCGTTTTGGTCACGCTCTCATCCTGCGGGCGAACGAAGGAGAGCGGTTTTCCGCGCAGTTCTTCGGCAGAATACCCCACCATTTTACAGAAGGCGGGGTTGGCATAGTGAATACGGAAATCTTCCATATAGAAGATGCCTTCTGCGGTAGCATCCAGGATGGCCTGTAGGCGCTTTTGTTCTAGCTGGAGCTGTTCGGTACGCTGGCTAATCAGATGTTCCAGGTTTACATTTTTGCTGCGCAACTGCGAATATAACTGCTCGTTATCCACAGCAATGGTCAACTGGTTGGCAATCGTCACCAGCAGTTCATGCTCGGTTTCATGGAATGGTTCTGCATCAGCGCTGCGCACGGCTGCCAGAATGCCCCGGTGGAAGACAACCGTCGCCAGCACATGCCGCCCATCTTCCAATTGAATCGCACGACCCCGAGGCCAGTACAAATCCACATCGGACATTTTGCCATCGCGGGCGCGTTCTCCTACTACCTGTTGATAGACCTGCCAGGGGAACTCGTCATCTTGCTTGACATCCGCCATATAAAGGAGTTCTTCAGTGGATGGATCAAAGACCAGGCTGACGATGTTCTCCACATCCAGGGACATGGCAATGATGGGCAAAACCTGCGGCAGGGCAATCTGTACATTTTTCGCTTCAAACAGATGGTTGAGTACCTGATAGAGCGTTTGCGAGACGAGCAAATTCTGCATCAAAGTGACCTGGGCTTCTTCGCGGCGTTGTACTTCCTGCGTTGCCTGCATGTACAGCCGGGCATTTACGATCATCAGCGACAATTGCTGCCCAACCACCATCGCCAACTCTGCAAGATCGGGCGTGAAGAAGCCCTTCTTCTGCTGATCCAGGTTCAGAATGCCGACGACACTATCCTGGTGCAGCAAAGCTACCGCCAGATGCGAGCGTATATTCTGGTCGATGGACGTATCCACCCAATTGTCGTATTCCTGAATATCCACAATCAACCAGCCCCGATGTTCCGCCATCATTTTGTCACGCTTTGTCAGGAGCGCTTTGCGCAAATCTTCGCGGCGGCAAACTTCCTGGAAATCGTCTTGTGATGGGAAGCCTAAGCCAACGGTGTGCGTGATGGTATCGCCCTCAAAGAGGAAAATGCTGGCAGTGGTGTAGGGAATCAAATCCTTCAAGTAGGCCAGGGCGTTAGTCAGCATTTCATCCAGGTGTGTGGGATCGTCTGCTACAGCGCTGATGGCAACATTGAGTGTGCGCAGATTCAGCGAGTGCAGCGCGAGTTGCTGCTCTTTTTCTTTCTCGCGGTTGATGTTCTGCAAGCCACCCTGGAAATAACGAACCTGTCCCTCATCATCGCGGATGATGCGTATGGTATTGCGCACCCATATCGGCGTGCCATCTTTGCGCCGCATCAATATATCTTGTGTATTTACATCGTCTGTAGATTGCCGCAGTTCGTCTACCAATGCGTTGCGATCTGCACTGCTATGGTACAGGTCATACACCGTATACTGCATCAATTCCGCAGGATTCTCGAAACCAAACAAGTCAGCGACTGCCTGATTCGCATAGAGAATCGTACCATCTACGCCTGTTCGGTAGAGGCCGAACGGCATTTGTTCAAACCACGCTTCAAAGTTATTGTCTGCGTTGGATGAATGTTGCGTGTCCATAAGCTGCTTTTGGTGAACTCTACGACCAAAAATTCACGTTCATTGCAAGCATACACCGAGAAAGCCGATTCTTGACATAACATCAGGCGACAAGTTTGCAAACGTGTGTCGTGCAAAATAGCAGAAGCCCTCTATCCGAGGGTGATCATACCAGAACAAGTCTACGATTGTTTCGGGTAGAAGAACGGACAATGCGCCACTTTTTTGTGTCCTTTGTGGCTCATATCGTTTTGATGCAGTTCCCCCTGCCATCCATGCAACAAACATCAGCACAAAATGCGATTTCAAGTTACAATAGCGACAGTGTTGAATTCAATCGATAGGATGTGTGCCACCATGAAATTACGAACCATCTTCTTAATGGTGACTTCTTTGTTCTTGCTGGCCTTGCCTAGTCTGGCACAGGATGACACGACTGTAACCATTGTCCCGCTGGATGGCAACTTTGTGGTTTGCCCACCGGATGCGCTCGCGGAAGCGACCATCGAAGAAGCTGAATTGGGCATTCAATTCCTGGATGTGGAAGATGTCCTCGTCGTGCCGAATGCAGAAATCGTCGGCGAAGACGGTGCGCGTGTCATGGTGATTACAGAAACCCGCCTGAGCTGCACATCGTCCCCGGCTGCGGCTGCCATGCTGATGGAAGTTTCGCCATCAGTGCCGATTAACGGTGTGGCTCCGCGCCCGACCAACCCGACTGGCCTCGCGCCCTCGCAGAGTGGGTATGGGATTGTCAACACCGATAATGCCAATTTGCGTTCTTGCCCGTCGCCCTTCTGCTCCAATGTCGCGGTTGTGGATGGGGGTACGGAACTGATTGCCCTGGGGCGCAATGCGGATGATTCATGGTGGTACGTGCAGGTTGGTGATATTCGCGGCTGGATCTGGAATGATCTGGTGGTGCTGCGTGGTGATCTGCGCGATCTGCCGTTCGTCACGACTGAGGGCGAACGCACCCCGCCGAGCGTTTATGTGGGTTTTGCCAACAATCCGCTGTATGGTTTGCCCTTCTATGATGGTGGTGTGATTTGCGAAGTGCAATCTGGCATCTTCCATCCGCTGGTAGGCCGCACGGCGAATGATACCTGGCTGAAGATCGAAGCAACCTGTGATGATGGGTCTACGGCAACGGGCTGGTTGTTGGGTAGCTCTGGTTTGATCCGCAACACAGGCCGTGTCTACGTACCGATTGTCAGCGAGTAGGGACGTGCAACGGCACGTCCAACATCCGTTGTGGACACCCCGTTGGGTGTCCCTACGGATATGGTTTTTGTAGGGACGTGTAACAAACCGTCCGCCACGCCCAAACTTAATCCCCAGGCTGCATGGCATGACCAAACCGCGTGTCCTGATTTCGGTGCTGAATTGGAACGGAGCCGAGCGCACGATTCAGTGTGTGCAACAGCTTCAGCAGCAGCAGTATCCCAACCGCGAGATTCTCATCGTGGATAACGCAAGCAGGCAGGAATCCGTAGCACAACTGCGCGAAGCCTTGCCCCATGTGCGCATGATAATTTCTGAGCAAAACCGGGGCTATGCAGGCGGTCATGCGCTGGCGCTGAACATCGCGCAGGCAGAGGGCTTCGATTGCTTCTGGATGCTGAATACCGATGTTGAATTACAGCCGTATACGCTGGAGGCCTTCATCGCGGCCTATGAGCAGCATGGCCTCGCCCTCTATGGTTCGCCGCCGCTGGAAAAAATCAGCGGGCTAGCCCTGTCACAAGTTCCCATTTTGATGCATCACAAATATTACGATGAACCCTACCGCGAGATCATCTTTCAGCCACAGACGACGCGCACCTATGGTGAAATCTTCCCGGATGACCGGGCGCGGGAAGTGGTGGCACTCAGCGGCAGCAGCCTGTTTTTCCCGCTGGAATTGGTGCGCCAACAGGGTTTTATGGATGAAGACTTTTTCATGTACTCGGAAGAGGTGGATTACTGTTTCCGGCTGCGTCAGGCCGGGATTACGCGCTGGATGGTTCCGGCTGCTTATATCCTGCACGAGAGCGAAGGCACATCCAGCGGGTACAGCCGTGTGCGCGACATCATCCGCTATTATCGCCAGCGCAATCAGATCGTCCGCATCCGGCGCTGGGGTCGTACAGGCGCTCTCTTGAAAGCTGTCGTGAAGGATCTGCTGCTGGGGTTCTTCGCACTGCGTAACGGGCGGCGTGGGCTGCGCACACTGGGCTTTCATTTGCTGGCAATCCGCGACGGGCTGCGCGGAAAATTGGGCAAAACCTATCCGCCAGAAGCGTATTTGTAACTGACCTTACGCACAGGCTCCTGAAAACGGGTAGCATACGCAGAGCAGTCGATGAGCGTCTCAGCATTTCAGCTTGTCAGCCACAAAGTGCGTTTTTTGAGCAAATCACAACTGCAAAAACGGTTTTGCTGATGGCTGATCGCTGATAGCTTACGCTCGTCGAAGCGAAAAAGGTTGACAGCAAGGGCTACTGCGGCTCATCAGTTTGTAATACAGAAATGGTTTTTCAATCAAGCCTTGTGCAAGGTTAGCGCGTATACTGACCATGAATTGTTCACTATCGTGCGAAAGATGTTCTCCCTCATGAGGAAAAACCGCTTACTATTGAGCGCGATCTTGATGCTACTCGTACTGGCTGGTATGCAACCGGGCTATGCGTTGCAAACCGAATGCCCGCTCACCCAGGAAGCCGAAGCCGGAACGCTGGTCGGTTTCGAGATTGGCAGCGACTCGATTGCCAGCGGCGGCAGCTACATCTACACGACAGAGAACGGCAATTCCTACGATGAACCCGCCAGCGATCAATATGCTGAATACTGCTTTGATGTGGCAGAAGCGGGGCCATACCAGATCGTAGGCTATGTGTATGCACTCACACCACTGGATGATTCCTTCTGGGTGCAGATCAACGGCGGCGAACCGTTCATCTGGGATTTGCTGCGCAATGATCGTTATGATGCGGATGCCATCAGCAACCGCCGTGACCGACTCGACCCGGTGGTACTGAATATTCCAGCGGGGAGGATCACGCTGCGGATCAGCGCACGAGAAGCAAACGCACGGCTGGATCGCCTGGAAGTGATACCGAGTACGGTGGAACTCGCCCGCGACGAAGAAGCTGTGAGCATCGACAATCTTGCGGTTGCGCAGAATGCTGCAAATACGGTGATTGATCTGGCGGCGGCCTTTGCCCCTACCCGCGACATCGGCACAGACCGCAGTTTCAGCCTCGTAGGGAACAGCAACCCGGCACTTTTCACCAATGCCCTGATAGATGGGGATTCCCTGATACTGGACTACGCAGAAGGGGCAGCCGGACTCAGCAATCTGGTCGTCCGCGCAACTGATGCCGAAGGACGCTTCATCGAAGTGGGCTTCAGTGTAATCGTCGGCGAGGGTATGAACACTGTACCGCTGGCTCTGCCCATCGCAGATATTTCGGTAGTGGGTACAGCACAGCCGACACGAATCGACCTCACGCCTATTTTCTCTGACGCAGACGGCGATTCCCTGCAATTCAATGTGACGCAGATCAGCACCCCGGAATTGTTCAATGCGATTTCCATTGAGGGAACCACGCTGGTACTGGCATACGCCAATCGCTCTGGCGAAGCGCTTGTCACTGTCCGTGCGACGGATGCAGCGGGTAGCTTCGCGGAGACAACTTTCCGCGTGACGGTGCAGGCGGTGAATCTGGTAGCAGGACGTGTGACGGACAATCTGCTGGCACTGTATACCTTCGATGAAGGAACGGGCAATGTGGTGCATGATGTCAGCGAGGCAGGCGAACCGCTGGATCTGACCATTGAATCGCCGGATGCAGTGCGCTGGGAACGCAGTGCGCTGACGCTGAGTGACTCTGCGCTGATTGCAACGGCTGACCCCGCAAGTAAGCTCTATGAGTCCATCACTGCCAGTGGCAGCTTCACGGTAGAAGCCTGGTTGACTCCGGGATCGCTGGAACAGGATGGCCCTGCACGAATCGTCACCTATTCCATTGATCGCTCCAACAGCAATTTCACGCTGGGACAGGGCATCGGCGGCGACACCAACCCCTCGAACCAATTCAGCGCCAGGGTACACACAACCAATACCGATCCGGTTGGGCTGCCCCTGACCGCTACCGGAGCCGGAACGCTGACGATGGAATTGATCCATGTCGTCATGACTTACGCGGATGGTATCACACGGGTGTATCTGGATGGGGTGCTGGTGCAGGAATTTGCCGTTGGCGGGCAGCTCAGTTGGGATGCGAGCCATCGCTTCGGGCTGGGCAATGAATTTGATGCGCCGCGTCCCTGGTTGGGAACCTACCATATTGTTGCGGTGTATGATCGGGCGTTGAACGAAACGGAAGTGCTGCAAAATTACGAGGCGGGCATTGGTGTTTCCAGCGAAACCATCACCCGTGTGACAGTGCGACAGCCGGTGAACCGGGTAGCAGGGCGTGTGACGGACGATCTGCTGACGTTGTACACCTTCGATGAGGGAGCGGGGAACGTGGTGCATGATGTCAGTGAAGTGGGCGAACCGCTGGATCTGAACATTGGCTCACCGAATGCAGTACGTTGGGAACAGAGTGCGCTGACGCTGACAAACCCTGTATTGATTGCGTCACCTGCTCCTGCTACCAAGCTCTACGAGTCCATTTCTGCCAGCGGCAGCTTCACGGTAGAAGCCTGGTTGACTCCCGTTTCGCTGGAGCTGGATGGCCCCGCACGCATCATCACCTATTCGCTGGATCGCTATGACGGTAACTTCACACTGGGGCAGGGCATCGGCGGCAATACCAACCCCTCGAACCAATTCAGTGCCAGGGTGCGCACGACAAATACGGACTCAGTTGGGTTACCGCTGACCGCTTCTGGCGATGGCACATTGACCACGGCATTAACACACGTCGTCATGACCCATGCGGAAGGTGTGACGCGCATTTACCTGGATGGTGTGCTGGTGCAGGAATTCGCCGTGGGTGGAGAATTCAATTGGGATGCGAGCTACCGCTTTGCATTGGGCAATGAATTTGATGCGCCGCGTAGCTGGTTGGGGACGTACCACATGGTCGCTGTATACAGCCGCGCATTGGGCGAAACGGAGGTGCTGCAAAATTATGAGGCCGGGATTGGGGTAGACGCTGCGCCGTGATGCGCAGGGTGATCGCATCAAAAGACCTTGTTGGCGAATCGGTGTAGGGGCGATCCCCACGTGGTCGCCCTG
>CAYVVZ010000016.1:0-77349 GCA_964455365.1 uncultured Anaerolineaceae bacterium
TGTGCTTCACGATACCAGCGCGGATTATGTACCTGTTCACCGTCGCTGGTGGTGATGAGCGCATTGATCCCTAGATCTATCCCGATCATGCGCCCGGCTGCTGGCAGCGGCACAGGGTCAGGGACTTCACAAGCCAAACTGACATACCAACGTCCTGCTTTACGGACGAGACGACAGGTCTTAATTTCGCCTTCTAGGGGTCTGTGCCAGCGAACCCGCAGCCGCCCCACACCGGAGATTTTCAAGCGGCGATCATCCACTTTGAAACCATTGCCGTACTGCTTGAAACCGATACTGTGCCAGCGTTTATGGCTTTTGAAACGCGGGTATCCGGGTTCTTCACCCGCTTTCACCCGCCGAAAGAACGCTTGAAAAGCGCGATCTAAATCTTCAATGGCAACCTGCAACACATGACTGTGAACCGTTTTTGACTGTGGGAAAGTCTTTTTGTACTGCTTTGCCAGCAGATACCCTTCGCGTTTGCCGATGCTTTTTTCTTCCAGTTCCCACGCCAGCTTGCGTTCTTCCAGTGCCATATTGTAGACATGACGCGACACATCCAACTGCCATTGCAGGGCTTGCTTCTGTGCCTTTGTTGGATAGAGCCGATACTGAAACGTTCGGATTGCCATATCTACACGTGATGATGATTTTCAATAAGCCAATCAAATTCCTGCTGGAAGAGACGTGAAATTCTACCTCAAAAACAGTATACACCACGAAGCATTATCATCTCTAGCACCTTTTGCGCCCTACATCCCCATAGATAAATCTAGGGGCTTTGGGCGCACTTCTGGTAAGTTTCGGCAGTTAAACAGGCTGCGGCTGCGCTTGTCAGATGCGGATGAGTACCCTTCTGTGCTGGATTGGTTGGAACGGCAGTGCTAGCGGCGCAGGGTTTCACGGTTGAATCATGAGGATTGCCACCTCTGTATCAGGCTACGAAACGGCGCTTCCCGCGTCAGCGTATGGATGCACAGAACAATCAGGAGGGAATATCAAACCATGTCTTTCAAGGAACTTGCCCAGGATTTTCTGGCACAGAAGCGTATCGCCGTTGTGGGTGTCTCGCGTTCCGGCGCAGCTACGGGAAATTCGATTTACACATTCCTGCGCGATCAGGGCTATGATGTCGTCGCGGTACATCCCGAAGCGGAGAGCGTCGAAGGTGATCCGTGCTACCCGAATCTGCAATCCATCCCGGAAAAAGTGGACGGCGTTTTCATTGTAACGCAGCCGAGCATCAGTGAGAAAGTTGTTCATGATGCGGTAGAAGCAGGCGTGCCGCGTGTGTGGATGCACTATAACGCCCTCTTCGGCGAACAGAACAGCAGCGTATCCGAAGCGGCGACGAAATACGCACGCGAACACGGCCTGACCGTGATTGATGGCGGCTGCCCCATGATGTTCTTCGACCCATTCCACAAATGTATGCGCTGGATGTTGGGCGCGATGGGTCAGCTACCGAAGGCATAAACGAACCATGGGAAGAGAGCGCAAAGACTCTTCCCACCTACCCTATTCTTTTGCTTTGTGTGCAGTGAAATACACATCCCACGCGCCGCAGCCATCAATGAAAGGCTGCATCAACGCCTGCTCTGCCTGTACCAGATGCATCAGATCATGCCCACCCCATTCATGCAGCAGATTGCTCAAGGTGACTTTGCCGAGTTCGGCATGGATTGCCGTGCGTTCCAGATCATCCGGTGCGATTTCGTCCAGCAGATGCAAATTATTGGCTCGTAATTCTGCGAACTGCTGCGCCAATGCCAGCGGAGACACCTCATCGCTGAGTTCGCTGCCCTCTTCATCCGGGAAAAATGCGGGGAAATTTTCGCCTGCCAAGATTGCACGCACACGCTGAGGAAACACACTTCGATCCAGGTCAATGAGATGCAGCAAACATTCCAGTGCTGACCATTCCCCCGGCAAGGGTCGGCGGCGCAGCATCTCATCAGAAAATGATTCCGTCAGGGAGAGCCAGCGCTGCGGCGTGGTCACGAGTACAGCACGCAGATGGGTCAGGATGTCGTTCATAGTTACCTTCCTTGTGTTTTCCGTTTCTTCTCAACTGACTACTATTATCGCGGAAGGTTGGCAGGAGTGCATCTTGTTTAATAAGGTGGTCTCTATGAACCTTTCTGCATACAAGATCGGTTATTTTGCGCGAGAAGTGGTCTTGATGAAACCACGCCAGTGGCTTCACCCCCCAATCGCCAGCAATTTTGCTTAAACCGATGCAACGTTGATCACCACGCTGCCCTGTTTGCGTCCACTTTCCATGTAGCGATGGGCTTCAGCGGCACGTTCCAGTGGGAAACTGCGATCCACATAGGCTTTCAGCACGCCCTGGGCGGCAAGCTCCGTGATGCTGCGAAGATCATCCTGGCTTTCGCTGGATAGTGCGCAGATGACTTTTTTGTTTTTATTACGGGTGCGCAGCATCTGGATCAACTGCGGAATTTTGAAGCTCGCCAGCAGATAGCGCCCGTTGTCTGTCAGGGAGTGCTGGCACTTTGCGAACGAACTCTTATTCATGATGTCGAAGATTACGTCATACCGTTCGCCGTTCCGGGTAAAATCCTCCTTCTTGTAATCAATGACATGATCCGCACCCAATGCGCTGACCATCTCCATACGCGGTGCGCCGCAAACCCCGGTGACTTCCGCGCCATAGTGCCTGGCGAGCTGCACCGCCGCAGAACCAATGCCGCCGGATGCCCCGTTAATCAGCACCTTCTGCCCCGGCTGAATATCCACCGTGCGCAGCAGGGAGATTGCGGTAATGGCTCCATAGGGGATGGTAGCGGCTTCTTCATAAGATAGATTGGCGGGTTTGTGTGCAATCAGGCCATTGGCAGCGATGCGCAAGTATTCGGCATTTGCGCCCATCGTCTGCCCCAGATAGCCGAAAACCTGATCCCCAATGCTGAAGTCGGTCACATCGTCGCCAACAGCGGCAACCTCCCCCGCAAATTCGCTGCCCAGGATTTTCACACGCGGCTTGAAGACTCCCAGCGCCAGCCGGGTGATGAACCACAGCGGCGACGGCATCGTGAAGGTGCGGGGTGTAATTTTGTTGAACTCACGCACGAAGGTATCCCCAAAGTTGACAGACGTGGCACGCACGCGCACCAGCACTTCATTGGCTTTGGGCGTGGGTTTGGCGACTTCCTGGTACTGGATGACATCCGGTGTTCCATATTGAGTGAGGACTGCTGCTTTCATCATGATTGTGTTCTCCTTAGTGTTTATCTGAAAATTCTCGTAGGGGCGTGTCCACGACGCGCCCGTTGGCCTTCAGGCGGGTTCGACATGATCGAACCTCGACGAGTTCGGTTTGTAGAAAGGCGGAATCAACAGGACAGCGGAAAGCCCTCCCCTACCGAACAAAATTAGGTTGTCAATGGATTGGATGGTTAGACTATTTCTTCTTCATCTGCGGATCTTCCTCCGGGTCATAGATGAAGACTTCATCCAGCCGTGAACCGAAGACATAAGCAATGCGGAAGGCCAATTCCAGCGACGGCGAATACTTCTCTTTTTCCATTGCGATGATCGTCTGCCGCGTGACCCCGACTTTTTCCGCGAGTTCTTTCTGCGTCATTTCCTCATTTTCAAAACGCAGCTTGCGGATGTTGTTCTGGATAGGAGATTTCGCCATGATTAGAATCCCCTCCGATAGAAATAGAGCTGCGATGCTTCAGTAATGGCGGTGCTGAAAATTGCCGAGAACGTGAGGATGTTGAACATCACCAGCGGCGGCTGCCCTAAGACCATCGTCCCCATCGCAATTACTGCCCCTACAGAGAACATTACATAGCCGTTGCGCATCCCCTTCAGGCCGATCATCTTGTCGCGTTCGTCCTCAACAAAATCTGTATCTACCTCTTCATTGCGGACGGTTTGGATGACAGTGAGAATGACATTGGTCAATACACTGGAAATGACGTTAGCGATAATGCCGACGATAATCACCGTTGCCCACAGCGCGTAGCTGCGTTCTGGCTCAAGGCCGCCCTGCTGCACCATCTGGAACACATTCACCAGAAAGTACAACGAGATCAGCAGATTGAGGATCACCGAGACCGTGATGTTCTTTTCCTGGTAAGACATACTTCACTTCCTGTATACTACACCTCACCTCATGTAAAGTTAACTTTACACAGAGTAGCATAATTCATGCTTCATGTCAACTATTTTTTACATGGTTTTGGAAGGAGTTTTTGCGGATCACCGGGAAGAAGATGAGAAGGAGGTAGGGGCATTCTGCTAAGAGGTTCGCATCAATTCTGGCGGACAGAGCGGTGCTGTGTCCCTACAAAAGGCAGGACACGCCAAATGACGTGTCCGAAAATGCCTGCCGTCCGAAGTTTCATCACGAACGAAAGAGAAACAACTCGGCCTGTTCCCAGGTGAGCGCGGTATTCATATAAATGTTGGCAATCAGCCGGAACACGGTCACGGATAGAAAGACGATGAACCCGGTTGCAAAGCTGATCGCCCCGGCAAAGGCCAGGACAATCGGCAGAATCCAGGCCGCGTTATACACTAACCGGAAAAGCTGAATGCCTGCTCCGGCTTTAATTGAATCGTCGGCCTGTGCCTTGCGCTTTTCCCAGGCCAGTCGCAGTGTCGTATGCCCTTCCACGATGACGCAAAACGCCCCGCTGATAATCACCAGCCCCAGGAAGCCATTTTGTTCCGACCAGGTTGCGGACGTGATGGCATAAATCACATACCCCAGAACAATCATTCCCAGGCTGCCCGCCAGCAGGTTGTTCGCCCGCGCTGATAGCAGTTGATCTCGTGTCATGGTTCTTTTCTCTTTTTGTTCTCAAAGTATTGAATTACGCAGGTGATATGTTGATAATCACGCTGCCGCGCTTGCGTCCACTATCCACATGGCGATGGGCTTCGGCAATTTCTTCCAGCGGATAGCTGCGGTCAATCAGCGGCTTGAGTTTGCCCTCTGCCAGCAAACCGACGAGGTAGCTCATATCTTCAGCGGTTTCCGGCGGCGATCCTGCCATCACTTTTTTGCTACCCCGTGCGCCAATTCCGGCGGATTGCAGCATCTCGCGCAGGCCACCAGCAACGGGAAGATAGATTCCTCCTTCTTTGAGTGAGTCTTTACAACGAGCGAAGGATATTTCGCCATGAACGGTATCGAAGATTACATCATACTGCACGCCATTCTGTCTGAAATCTTCCTGCGTATAATCTATGACGTGATCGGCTCCCAGCGATTTGACCAGTTCCAGGTTGCGCGTGCTGCATACGCCTGTCACTTCCGCACCGAAGACTTTTGCAAGCTGGACGGCTGCGCTGCCAGTTCCGCCTGAGGCTCCGTTGACCAGCACGGTCTGCCCTGGCTGTAGATTGGCTTTGTCCCGCAAGAAGAAGAGCGCCGTCCCTGCGCCGAATGGCAGCGAAATGGCCTCTTCAAAGCTCACATTCTGCGGGACGATTGCCAGCGCGGAGTCTTCAGGCCAGCAGACATATTCCGCATGCGCACCAATTGCGTTGGAATTGATGCCGAAGACGCGATCCCCCTGCTTGAAGCGTGCCACATCTTTGCCAACAGCCTCCACCACCCCGGCGACTTCTGTTCCCAGAATGGGCTTATTCGGCTTGAACAGCCCGAACATCAGTCGCGGTAAGGGGCCAAATCCGGGCGGCACAAAGGTGAATCCACGCATGTTGACATCCCCAGTCGTGACTGTGGCGGCATGCACTTTAATCAGTACACTGTCATCTTTCAGCGCGGGTTTTTCCACTTCTGCCAGATGCACGACATCCGGTGATCCATATTGTGTGTAGATTGCAGCTCTCATGATCGTTCTCTCCTTGATGGATAGTTTGTGTGTCTTTGATTCGCTCATGATTTTTCGCTGTTATCTAGGCGAGTTGAACAAAGCCGCGTCAAATCAATGGCGGTTGAATGAATTGATCGGATTTTCGGTTAACGAAAGATGGATGCTATGGCTGTGGGTTCACATCGTTATTCCCTCTGTGACCCTTCTGGAACGAGCAACGAAGTACGATTACGAATCCCCCACAAGCGCAGTAAAGTATTTCCTCTCCCAATCAGGATGGGTATTGCACTGAGGAGGACGATAACTTCTGCGGCTTGCGGCACAAGCGGAATCTCTGCCAGGGACGGATTGCTGATGAGCAGTTGCTCTAGCAGCGGCCTATAGATGGCGAAGTACATCCCGAACAATGCGACGAGTTCCAGCACAGTTTCGAGTAACCATGTCGGGACATCCCACCGATTGCGACGCAGCCCGATGATCTGGATCACAATCATGCCGATTCCAAGGAAAACCAGCGCCAGCAGCCAGGGACGCGAAACCGGGATCACCTCGCCAGGATTGTTCAGGTCGAAGCGCAGCGTCAGGCCGCCGACCTGCAAGAAGTACAACAGCGCCAGCACGAAGACGGTTCCAAACGCAATGCCGAAGATGCCTTCTGCACGGTCTACCGTGCGCGGGTCATTGACCTCTGGCAGCTTTTGCGGATCAAACGGCTCGGTTTCCAAGTTGCCTTCCAGGTTTGCCCGTTCGACGATTGCGAAGATGAATACCGTCAGGGCGGCAAGGATGAGGGTCACTTCTACAGCACTGATGACTGTTTGCACGAGCAGCGCTGTGAAATCTAGAGGCGCTTCAGCGGTCACTGCGCCGAAGATATTGAGGAAGATCACCACCGCTGGAACCAGCAGCGCAATCCGCCACAAGACCATCGTCAGATAGGGATAGTAGGCTGGCCCCACCAAGTAGCGCTCACTGCTATAGGAGCTTGCCATCTCATGCGGACTGCCCATCTCTGCCAAGACAGATGCAATATCGGCATCGGACGGCTGCTGGAAGCGGTCATCGAGTTGATCCTGGATCAGCGACCGTAATTCTGCATCAATCTCGGCGCGTTCATTGGGTGGTAGATAAGCCACTACCTGATGAATATAGCGTTCAATCAGATCACTCATCGCTGCTCTCCCCCAAAATCCGACGCATGACAGTCACAGTATCAAACCATTCCGTCCGCAAAATATCCAACACCTCTCGTCCTTGCTCACTGATGCGATAGTATTTGCGAGGCCGTGACTCGCCCACTTCCCATTCACTCTTCAGCAGACCTTGCTTTTCCAGCCGCCGCAGCAGCGGATACAACGTGCCTTCTTCGATCTCCAACCCCAGTTCGGCTAGCCGTTGGATGAGGCTATAGCCGTACCGTGCCGTATCCATCTGGCTGAGGACGGCTAGCACGACGATCCCGCGTCGTAGTTCCAGGCGGAGCTTGTTGATTGGCTCACTTGATTCGGTCATTTACGGTATATCCTACAGTACTGTGTGTCGCACAGTAACAATATACTGTACGCTACACAGTATTGTCAAGTACCCAGTATTGGAGGATGAAGCTTTTCTTCAAAACGATTTTTCACCACGAAGACGCGAAGGACACGAAGAAAAAATCTAAACGTTCTTCGGAAAGGTCATCTCTTGAACCGGCCTTTGTGTTCGTGATACGCAGGATTGTAGGATCACGTTGTGAGGAGCGTCCAATAATGAGCCACGACGTTGAGGAACAGAATCGGCACGACCAGGAAACGAATGATGAGAAGGACAGCCTTAAATGGTGAGTCCGAACTTTCCACTACATTTTTCGCAATGAAAATCCGGCCTCGGAAACCAAACCAGGGCATAACTGTCCAGAACACGAACAGAAGCACAACGACAATTGAGTAAATTTCTTGGGGTTGCAAGTTAATATTCTCCACCTTCTTTGCCTTTCCCAGGCTTCCGGGCGCGAAGGACTGCAAGGTGAACAGCGGCGGAGTTCTTTCGATGCCTACGTATTCTTACGTTACCTTCATCGTATCCTAAAATGACCGCTGTTTGTGATCTCTAGCCACCCCGCTATACTCGTTTCTGTTGTTTGACGAAGAAGATCATGAATGCATAGGAGAGAATGTCATGCGGCGATGGTTCGGGGTTTTGGTGCTGCTGTTATTGATCGCGGGATCAGTGACGGCGCAGGTGGATTGTAGTGGAACGCTGGAAATCTGGCAGATTCAAGGCAGCGGCGAAGAAGCGAATTGTGTGCAACAGCGCGTCCGATTGGAAGATAATCTGGTGACGGCGGTGGGCAACCAGGGCTTCTTCATGCAAACGCCGGAAGACCGCAGCGACGGGAACCCATCGACCAGCGATGGAGTCTATGTGCTGACGACGCGCCCGCCCAGCAGCTTCGGCGTTTCTGTGGGAGATCGTGTGACGCTGGAAGGCCGCGTCAAAGAATTTTATGCCTTGACGCAAATTGAGGTCAACAGCCGCCAGAGTACGGAAGTGCTCTCCTCAAATAATCCCCTGCCGGAACCCATCGACCTGACCACGGCTGCCCTGGATTGGACAGTCGGCGAAGATGTGCATCCGCTAGAACGGTACGAAGGGATGTACGTGCGCGTGGCAAATGCAGAAGTTTTCGCGCCTACGAACTACTTCGATGAATTTGGCATCACCTTAACCGGGGAGCGCCCCTTCCGCGAAGCAGGCGTAGAAATTGACCTCTACCCGGAGCAAGCCGAATACGACGTGCCGCGCTCGGATTTGAACCCGGAATTGATCGAAGTTGACCCTGAAGAGATGGGGCTTCCGGTGGAATTTGTCACGGTGGGTTCGGTGGTGACGGTGACGGGTGGCCTCTCTTACAGCTACCGCGACTATCAAATCTGGCCTAGCGATCTGCAAATTGATCTTGCGGAATACCAGCCCCGCCCTGTTCGTGACCGTGCAGAAGGTGAATTCACCATCGCCACCCAGAACATGGAGAACTTCTTCGATCTGGTCAATGATCCCGGACGAGATGACAGCGCCCTGGAAGATTATGTGCCGGATCGTCAGGACGATTACGAAATCCGCCTGCGCAAATTGTCTGAGCAGGTGCGCGTGGTTCTCGGTGCGCCGGATATTCTCGCCATTCAGGAAATTGAAACTGCCCGCGTCGTCCAGGATTTAATTTTCCAGATTTACGAAGATGACCCCACCCTGCGCTACGCCGGATGTTTCCAGGAAGGCAATGATGATCGCGGGATTGATAACGCCTTCATCGTGCGCACGGATCGCGTCAACATCCTGACCTGTGAACGTCTGCCCGGTTCGCTGACGGTGACGGCTCCCCTCAGTGGACAACGTTTGTTTGGTCGTCCGCCGCTGGTGCTGGAAGCTGAACTGTTGGCTGACCCTGCTGTACGAATCACGTTGGTGAATCTGCATATTAAGTCGCTCAGTGGCGCAGAGACGGAGATTGTCCAGGTGCGGCGCATGGCGCAGGCGTTGATGGTCGCGGATTATGTGCAAGCGCTGCTCAATGCTGACCCGGAACGGCATGTGGTGGTATTGGGTGATCTCAATGCCTTTGAAGTCAGCGATGGTTTAGTCGATGTACAGGGCATTCTCGCCGGGGATGTTGATCCAGCAGAAGCGCTGCTGTCCCCAGATTACGATCCGTTGGAGCCGAATCTGGTCAATCAGGTGTTCCGTGTGCCGCCGGAAGATCGTTATTCCTACATCTATAACAGCACGTCCCAGGTACTGGATAGCATCCTGACCACGCCGGGATTGGATACCTATGTGACCGATGCACAGTTCAGCCGGGGCAACGCCGATGCGCTGTATCCCTGGCAGGAAGAAGACAACGGCGCGTTGCGCTCCTCGGATCATGATGGCCTGGTAGTGTATCTGAATTTTGGGGAAGAATAGAATTGCCGGGGCATGGTTACGTATGCCATGCCCCCATTTGTTAGCCCTCTGCATTGAGTTCGGGCAATGGATACCCTTGCTCAAGCCGTCCTTTTATCCATGTCCGCTTTGCATCTTCGATCATATCCAGCACTTCATGTTTGGTATCGGCGTAAGTCATGCAGCCGGGTAATGCTGGAATCTCCGCGAACCATGTATCATCTTCTGTAGGCGGCACGATCACAATCGGATAGGGCAGCGCCATGTAGTAGTCAATATCTTTTACCACGATGTCACTCATCTTACAGCATACTATGCAGAAAACGGGCGCAACGTGTTTGCGCCCCTACGGAATACGGAGTGTTTTCTATTAGCGCAGGTACAACACCGATGGATTCATCAAGCCGCTGACGATGGATGCCCAACTAATCGGCGCGGCGGTAGCGCTGGCGCGGACTTCCAGATGCAGGTGCGGCCCCGAAGAGTTACCACTGTTCCCCAGGGAACCAATTTGCTGATTCGGCTGGAGCTGCTGCCCCTGCTCCACCAACATATCTTGCAAGTGAGCGTACATCACAAAAATGTGCCCGCCGGGGAATCCTTTGTCGTGCAATGTCTGGCGCGTGGATGCGGGTAGCAGACTGTTCTCGTATTTCACAATCACGTAGTGACCGTAGCCGAAGTTCCAACCCTGGTTGCGCAGCACGCGCTGATCACTCAGCGAGAACCCTTTGTCCACTGTGCTTAACCCAGTAGGCCCGCAAAGCTGGCAGTACGCAACCTGATAAACAACACCACCGTGAGGCCCCGCCAGGATCGGCGCACCGCGTTCCCCTGCATGATCCCAACCATGATGCACGGTTCCGATGCGACTGGCATTCATATCAAAATCCCGAATCCACCAGGACTGCGGCGCAGGTGAAGGATATTGATCTTCTGAAGCCACGCCGTACTGCTGGAAACTACCTGTATAACGAAGGTAGTCTTCCCGCGCCCACACTTGCTGACCCTGATAGACCAGTTTCACCCACAAAAAATCTTTGCCATCTTCACCCGGCGCAGACTCTTGAATGACCCCGGTATCCAGGTAATTCATACGCACCACAACGCCGTAATTGGTGCCGGGGCCTGAGCGTGCATTCACGCCGGATTTGCCCATCGCCGCTGCGATACCGGGGCCTGTACCGGGTGCAGCGACTGGCGTGGTCGGTTGCGCGACGGTGACGGTGGGCTGCGGTGCTGTAACCGTGACAGTTGTGGTTGGAGCAGTCGCGGTGGTTGAACTTCCGCTGACTCCCACAGGGGCAACGGCTTCCTTGCGGTGCAGATTGTATGCAACAACAGGTTGTGAAATCGTTGTATAGCCGAAGTTAGAGCCATCCCCGGTGACAGAAATAAGATCATCCCGAATCCAGCCCTCGCCATCGGGTAAATTCAGCTTGAACCATTGGTAAATTTTTCCGTTTAAAGCACGCTGCTGTGCGTCTTCCTCAACAGCTAACACCTCCAGCCCACCCACGCCAACAGCGATCTTGTGCGTCAGAAGATAATTCGTGCCGGGGCCTGAACGCACATTTACTTGCGTAATAGAAGGAATATGTGGGATACCAATCACTCTCGCCATAAACGATTCTTGCGCCATTATTCCGTCCCTCACCCAGATATTTTCAAAGAACATAGCTCAATGATACCCCAGACTGTGTCCTGTGCGAAATAACGTTAGCAACTTGTTTATAACGATAAGTTTAAAAGGGTTATTCCTCGCATATTCATGTAACAGGAACCGGAAACTTAAGAACCATAGAGATTTACATATTTCCTGTATCGTTATCATACATAATCATTAACTTGTCTATCGCTGCAATTTTGCAGCACACACATTTTTTCATACATGATACTATATTTCACAAGTCAATCTCTCTTTTTGCACGATAATTGCAAGTACAACACAATCGCAATCATTCATATTTCCATTCTTGTATGTCGCTTATACATACTTAATGGCAAGCATATTAACAATTTTGTAAACAATATTTGTATTACCTTTATTTATTTGATGTAAATGCAGGATTAATCACAGTTTTACCATAGGTATTTATGGAGCCGTTTTTACTTTTAATCTATACAACGATATTCAAATTCCAGTCATCGCAACCTCTCTATAATATTGTCCATCGTCCAGTGCTGCGATGTAATGAATCTTCTGAAATTTTCACCTCAAAGCACTGTGAATTTTTATATAATGAATGTGTTTTACAATTCGTATAAGAAACCAAGCTTAGTAAGGGAATGTGCTACAATCCTCTGCGCTGGATCGCTTGTTGTAGATCGTGTGGTGGCCTTGGACAATTTCGCATTCCGAAACGCAATTTTGCGCCAATTTCGCGGCTTATGGGTAGCGCTTGCGCTGCTGCTGATGTGCCTCCCGGTGCTGTCTCCTTTCTTTGGCGGATTCAGTGGCAGCCTTCCCCGCACCGATGATGGCAATCTACACCTATACCGCGCTGTGGTGCTGGATCATTCGCTGCAATATGACGGCTGGTTGTATCCGCGCTATGCTTCCGCGCTGGTCACGGGCTATGGTGCGCCACTGTTCAACTATTTCCCACCGACGAGCTATTACCCCATTGTGCTGCTGCATCGGCTGGGTTTGTCATACATGGCGGCGTGGTCGGCAGCGATGATGCTGTTCTTGTGGATTGCGGCGGGCGGAGCCTACCAAATCGGCAAAATTTGGGCGGGAGCCTGGGGCGGCTATGCGACGGCTGCCGCAACTGTCTATGCGCCTTATTTGCTCTATAACGCCGTCACACGCGGAACCATCACCGAAGTGGCAGCGCTGGCGGTCTTACCCTGGGTGCTGTGGGCATTCACGCGGTTGGCGAAATCCGGCGGACGGATAGCTTTCGGGCTGGCGGTTTTGAGCTATACCCTGTTCATCCCGCTGCACAATATTGTCACCGTGCATGGGACTCTGATGCTGGCGGCGTATTGTCTGCTGCTGGTGATTCAGCATCACAGCCTGCGGGCATTCTGGCAGCTAGCCCTGGCGGGATTTTTTGCCCTGGCACTGACGGCATTCTTCTGGCTTCCGGCGCTGGCAGAGACGGGATTCGTCCGCATTGAAGCGATCACGGAAGCGCTGGATTTCGTGGATGTGACGCGCACCCTGCGCAGCCTGGGAGATGTTCTGGCCTTGCCGCGCACTGCTGATCCCACCCAGCTACAGGCTCCTACGCCGATTACGTTTGGCTGGCCTCAACTGCTCATCGCTGGCATCGGTCTGGTGCTGGCATTGATGCGCAAGCGTGCATCCGGTATGCAGTGGTTCGCCCTGGCAGCCGTACTGCTGACGCTCTTCATGCAGCTTCCGGCCTCGGCCTGGTTCTGGGAGAATCTGCCACTGATCGGTTTTACCCAATTTGCATGGCGTGTCCTCGGTGTGGGGAGTCTGGCGCTGGCATTGCTGGCGGGACTCGGTGCAGCGCAGATCATCGCAAGGATGGCCTCAGAATCGCGCAAATTGGCGGCCTACAGCCTTCTGTTGATCACAATCGTTCTATGTGCCATTCCCTGGCTCTACAGGCCGCAAATCGCCCTACAAGCCGATTCGGTGATCGACGCACAGAATTACGAGCGCAAAACCGGAGAATTGGCGCTGTCGTCCTACAGCGAGTATTTGCCCAACAGCACCCCACCAGACCTGGATTTACTGGCGATGCAGGAGCGTTTCGCACAGTCGCCTACACCCTGGCGCTTGCAGCCGAATCAGGCTGTGCAGGTGCTTTCCGTGGATTGGCGTGGCACTTCCGCCACAGTGGAATTTGAGGCCAGCCAAGCAGCAACCCAGCGCTTCGATTGGCTTTATGTGCCGGGATGGTCTGCCACTGTTGACGGCTCCCCCGCTGAGGTTTTCCCGGAAGATGGTTTCGTCGCAGTGCGTGTTGATTCGAATCAACACCGGCTGGAATTGTGGCTGGATCGAACACCGTTGCAGCGCAATGCAGAACTTGCCAGCCTCACCGCGCTGTTCATCTTTGCGTTTGCCCTCTGGCGCTGGCCTGTGGCTGAATCAACCCCGCCGGAAGCCTCCCCCCATCGCCTGACGCTGACGGTTGCCATATTGGGGATCGCCCTCTTTGCCGGGAAGACCCTCATCGACACGACGAATAACCCCTTGCACCGAGAACGCTTCAGTGCCGGAATCGAAGCCGGAGCCGAAATCCCTGTATCTGCCGATTTCCGGGGCGGAATCCGCTTAGTAGCAGCCCACACCCCTGAAAGCGTGCTAGCGGGCGCTGAGGGGCAAATTTCGCTGTTCTGGGCGCTCTCTGATTTGCCTGTAGCGCAGGATTTTTCCAGCCTGCTGATTTTGCGAGAACCCGGCGGGCAGATCGTTGCAGAAGCACGGAGCTTCTACCCCGGCGGATTGGCGACGAGCAATTGGCTTTCTGGGTATTACCTGGAAGACCTCATCACGCTGCAAATCCCGGACTATACGCCGCCAGGAAATTACACGTTAGAAGCTGGATTATATGTTTCGGAGACGGGCGAACGGCTGAATGTCCTGGGTGCAGATGGTAATCCGGTGGGGATTTCCGTGCCATTAGACAGCGTCGAAATTCTGCGCGGCACGCAGCCAGAGACGACGCTGGAACCACTTGGGAATGTGAACATCGGGGATCAAGAAATCGCGCAATTGGTGGGGGTGGATGGCTTGCCGGAGTCTGCGCAGGTGGGTGATCTGTTGACCTTTACCTGGCTGTGGAAGACACAGAATCCGCTGCCAGAAAACGTACAGGCGCGGCTTATCTGGCAAAATGACACAGGCGAAGCGGTTGAATCGGATGCCATTTCGTTGACGCTTTACCCCTCCGAGCAGTGGCAAATTGGCGACATCTGGCGCGGGTATCCGCAAGTTTTTGTCCCTGCTCATCTGGATGCTGGTGAATATGATCTGGTCATCCAGGTAGGCGGTTACGATGTTTTTCGTACACCAATGACCATCACCACACCGGATCGTGTCTATGATCTGCCGGAATTTGCCTATGAATCCGGCGCGGAATGGGGCAACGGAATCACATTGTTAGGCTATGATTTTTCACGAACTGGCCTGACGTTGCATTGGCAAACCACGGCTCCACTGTTGCAAAGCCTGCGACTCTTCGTGCAAATTGTGGACGATGAAGATCGGATTGTGGCGCTGACTGATGGCATTCCGGCGGATTGGACGCGCCCCACAACCAGTTGGGTTCGAGATGAAATCGTCAGCACAACGCATCTTTTTGAGGGCTTACCCCCTGGGAATTACCGCGTTCGCGTGGGCTGGTATCTGCCAGAAAGTGGGGGACGAGTACACTTAAACAGCGGAGAAGATGCCTTGATTCTGGAAGAACGTTTCGTGATCGAATGAAAAATGGGGCGAAAATCCTCGCCCCATCCAGTAACTTACTTATCGTCATCGCCGCCGAGTAAGCCGCCAAGCATCCCACCGAGGCCGCCCAACGCACCTGATCCACCTAGTTTCCCGAGCAAATCTTGCGCGTCTATGTTGCCATCGAGCAGGTTCTCGATCTGGTCACCGAAGGGTTCCGGCAGGCGTTCCGTCAGAAATTCCATGACCACTTCGACAACGCGGCGTGCGCCATCTTCGTCCAGATCGTCAATACGATCCATAATTAACTTCACCAAATCATCCATGAAAATCTCCTCATTCCCGAAAAGATACAGCTTGCGCGAGTGTAGCTCAGTTTCACCATCCAGGCTACTCGTCAGGTGGGTAGAACGTTTTCAGTTTTCAATGATGGGAAACTTTCTCCACAAAAGCAAAAGGACGCACCGGAGTGCGCCCTGAAAATAGGGAAGATGGGATAGCGATGGATGCTTTTAGCTCTTCTTCACGCTGATCTGGCGCGGTTTTGCCGCTTCCGACTTGGGCAGGGTCAGGCGCAGGACACCATTGTTATAATCGGCTTCCACAGCCTCTGCGTCGATGGTATTGGGCAGGGTCACGCTGCGGCTGAACTTGCCATAGCTGCGCTCGGTGATGACGCGGCGTTCGTTTTCGGTGGTTTCGCTGCGCTGCGTTTCGGCACTGATCGTCAGTACATTGTCTTGCAACGTGATGTTGATGTCATCCGGGTTCACGCCGGGGATGTCCGTTTCGACCACATAGGCGTTCTCATTTTCGTTGACATCCAGCGCGAGCCAGTTGGTGCCGTTGCCCTCCAAACTGGGCAGACCACGCCCAAATTCATCAAACATCCGATCCATTGCGCTCTGCATTGCTGCCATTTCACGAACAGGGTTCCAACGAACGATACGGCTTGCCATTTCTCTCCTCCTACAGGTCAAAATGTTATCTGTTCTCTTGCTTACAACCTGCATGATAGGCACGGAATATCAGAGAAATTTCTGCGAATCGTCAAAAAATCGTAGGAGAAAATCAGAAAAATGTATGCGTTGCAGGACGGATGAAAAGTGAGAACTCATCAACCTGTTTCGTAGGGGCGTGTCCATGACGCGCCCGTGGTTGTGACCGGGTTCGACGTGAACGAACCCTTGCGAAAGGAAGGTGCAGTGCATTGCGCCCCTACACCGGGTTTTTTCCGGGTCAATCCCTGTTGATTCGAATCAACAATGAGCTAGCTCACACGCTTTTTGACTTCTTCCAGCCAGCGTTCCAGGTGCGCAATATCATCCTGTTCGATAGCTGCCCCGGCTTCCAGGGAACGCCAAACCCGGTTGAATACCTTGCGATTCTTGGGATCAGCCAGCGGGGTTGAGGGCGGTAACTGGGGTTTTTCGCCTTTCAACCGCTTGCGAAATTCTGCCAGCGTCCAGTTATTTTCCGCCGCACGATGCAACCATTCACCCTGCAATTCTGTATCCGGCGACCCATCTTTGCGCCGAATGCTGGCAACAAGGCGATGATGCGCATGAGAAAGGGTGTTGATTCGAATCAACGGGTCAACAGCCTGGGCGACATAAGCGTAAGTACGCAGCGTCTGCTCTTCGTAATCGAGGCGCTGCGCCATATCCTCATACGACATTCCCCAGGCGTAACGGGCAAACTCGCACAAATCCCCCAGATTCCACTGGATCGACTCGTCGAGCTTCTTCAGTTGCAAGCCCACGTCCAGCCATTCTTCCGGCGAAACATCGCCATCTTCCGGGAAAGCCAACCCCGTTTTGGTGATGGCAAATCGCTTGTAAAAGAAAACGCCTTCTTGCGGTTCTGGAACCAGGGAATTTTCCACGGTTTCATGCAGCGCTGTCACTTCTGCTTGCAGGGCTTCGGTCTGTTCTTTGAGCCGTTCATGTTCTTCCAGCAATTCAGAATTGGGCGGTGCCGAGATATTGCCGCCGCCAATCATACTGTTCAGCAAACTGGAATTGGTCACCCCGGATGGTGGCCCCACAGAATTAACACTATCGCCAGTTTGTCGCTTGTTTCTCAGTTCGTCTTTCTTTGCCATTGCTCAATCGCTTTCACTGTTCGTTCTACGACGCGCCAGGCTTCCTGGGTTGCACGGCTCGTTGGCGCATAGGTGTACAGCACTTGATGCGTCAGAGAGGCCTCCGCCCAGACTGTCCGCAAGCTCACAGGTTCCCATACGAGTTCGCCGTATTTGCTCTGAAGTTCTTCCAGGCCGATGGTGTGGGCATCTGTGTTGGCGCGAATCTTATTCGGCAAAATCCCCAGCACGACTGTATCACGCTTGAGATGCGTCTTGCGATCCTGCGAAATCCCCATCATCTGCGCCACAGCGTTATCCAGACCATCCAGCGCCAGGCTTTCCGCTTCGGTCACATAGAGAAATGCATCCGTCGCCAGGTAAATCGAGCCGTCAAAGTCTTTGAGTGTGGGGCTGGTATCAATGATCACAAAATGTACCTGATACATACGCTTGATCTCATCGACCATATTCAGAAAGGCAAAAGTGCCAAACTCACCCAATTCATGGGGGATGCGGTATGTCTTGTTGTAGGCTGGGAGAACATAAAGATCGGCTTTGGATGGATAATCTGGCGGCGAGTAGCGCATAGGATCTACCAGATGAACTTTGCTCTGAAGGGATTCTTTCTCTACCAGCACATCGTACAGAGCATCCGTGCGCGGCACATCCAGCGATACGGCAATGTGTCCCTGACTGTCGGTATCAATCAGGGCAGTGTTGAATCCGGCGGAGGCCAACCCCGCCGCCAGATGCAGCGCATGAGTGGTCTTGCCAACCCCGCCCTTACGATTGGTCACTGCAATTGTGGTCATGAGGCTGCTCTTTCACCTGCGAATAACTCACGAGAATGGTTACGGTCATTGTATCCCAAAATGCAAAAAAGCACGGTGGGATTTCGCAAACTTGTTGCAAAATATCAATACGGTATTGACATAATGATAGCACACTGTGATATGCTTCGCAAGAGAAAGGTCATGCAAAACAGGCAGTGGGGGAGGTGGAAGGGCAGTTGAAACTGCATCCATGATCCGACATCCACTTATCACAATTAACTTATCAAACGTAATGAGAGCATGACTCACCACTTTATGCAGGCAAGAAAATCACTTATCACGATTGATCGTTGGCACGAATCATTTGGGATATTCACACGATTCTGAAGTGGCTGTGTTATGCTCCCCAAACTGCCGACCGCAACCAGGATAGGAAACCGCATTATGCAAACCAGAACCTTTGGACGCAGCAACCTGACCGTGACTCGTATGGGTCTTGGATTGGCGGCGGCGGGTCGGCCTGGGTACATCAACCTCAATCACAGCGATGATCTTCCTGAGAACTACGATGTGCAGGCCATGCAAGCCAATGCCCATGCCGTGATGGATGCAGCCTATGATGCCGGAATCCGCTACTACGATGCGGCGCGGTCTTATGGCAAGGCTGAAGAATTTCTCGCAAACTGGCTGCGCGGACGGCACTATCCAGCGCTCGATGTCGTTGTCGGGTCGAAGTGGGGCTACACCTACACGGCTGATTGGCAGGTTGAAGCGGAGAAACACGAGGTCAAAGAACATTCTCTGGAAGTGCTGCGGCGGCAGTGGAACGAAACACAAGCCTTCCTCGCAGGCTATCTGAACCTCTACCAGATCCACAGCGCCACACTCGAATCGGGCGTGCTGGAAAATACCGACGTGCTGAACGAACTGGCAAGACTGAAGCATGACGGCCTGTTGATTGGTTTATCCGTCAGCGGTGACAAGCAGCATGAAGTGATCCGCAAGGCCATCGACATCCGCATTGATGGCATGGCGTTATTCGATAGTGTGCAGGCTACCTGGAACATCCTGGAGCGTTCGGCGGGGCTGGCATTAGCCGAAGCTCATGACGCGGGCATGGGGGTCATCATCAAAGAAGCGCTGGCAAATGGTCGCCTGACCAGCAAAAACGATCATCCGGCTTTTGCGCGTGCCATGCAAATTTTGCGCGAACAAGCCAAACGTCTGGAAACCACATTGGATGCGCTGGCGCTGGCAGCCGTGCTTGCCCATGATTGGGCGGATATTGTGCTGAGTGGTGCAGCAACAGCCGAGCAGGTGCAGTCCAATGTCCGCGCCTTTGATGTCGCCTGGGATTCCGAAGCTGAATCTGCTTTGATTGCCCTGGTCGAAACACCAGAGGAGTATTGGCAGACTCGTGCCAATCTGGATTGGAACTAACGCGCTCATTTCCGTAGACGCTGACGCAGCTTCGCCAGCAAACCCGCTTCCGGCGGTGCAGGACGGTACGCCGCGAGGTCTACCGCGTCGGCAAATTCCTGTAAGTCAGGATGTTGGGCGGCGTGTTCTTGCACCGTCTGCCCGATATGACGTTGTGTTTTCAGTTGGCGCGATTTACGCTGATACGCTCGGAAGATGGCTTTACGCACCGGGTCACGGTGATAACGCAGTTTCACTCGTGCCAGCCACCATCGCCGCAATCGCCAGCCGCCGAAGACCGCACCAAGCACTGCTGAGACAAGCAGCAGCGGAGCCACCAGCACGCTCAACACTGCGCCGCCAAATTCCATGATTGCTCCGAGGGGCAGTTGCGGCAGTTCTATATTGTCGAAAATGCCGGAGAATACCCAGGTCTGCACCCCGCCCGTATACGGTTCGCCCGTCCATCCCGGCGTTGGATCAAATGGAACCCAACCAGTCTCCGCGAAGTAGACTTCCACCCAGGAATGCGCATCATTTGCGCGTACCTCGTAGAACCCGGTAAACGTGTTGTACTGTCCGCTGCCATAGCCTACGACGAATCGCGCCGGGATGCCAATTTCGCGCAGCATAACCACCATCGCGCTGACGTACATCTCGCAGATGCCACGCTGAAATTCAAACAAGAATTGATCGACTGCATCCTGGTCACGGGCTTGCGGCGGCGGCACAAAATCATAAGGGTAATGGGTCAGGAGATGATCGCGCACTGCAATCACTTTGTCATACGTCGTCGGCTGATCGTCCGTCAGATCATGTACAAGATCAATCGTGCGCTGCGTGATCGTATCCGGCAGTTGCAAATATTGGGCGGTGATCGCTGCCGGGTACACCCCTGAATCCGAGCGAAGCAGCTCCGGGTCAACTTCCACGCGCTGCGACAGTACCGAGTAAATCATGCCCGGTTCGAGGGCTGTGCCTACGCGCAAGCCGTCCGTTGAATCCACTGCAATCGACTCTGCCGAGAAATATACGCGAACCGGGTTACCCCCCGCCCACAATATATTGGGCATGGGCTGCACAATGTAGAACGAATGCGAGAAGAAAACCCCTTCCAGCGCGTCTTGTTCTTCTTCCGTGTAAAGATCAAAGCGCACGTCCATGCTTTCCAGCACGTCGATACTCTCATCCGACTGATACCAGGAACGCCCATCGTAGGTATCATAGGCGTATCCGCGCCAGTAGCTCCAGGCAGGACTGCTGACGTACATCATGATGTCATCGCTCAAGCGTCCGCGATAACTCAAATCCAGCGATTCGCCAAAGCCAAAGAAATACTGGCTGGCTTCATCAGAAGAAGGCGCAGCACCCTGTACCTGCACCAGTGGCAGCGCCGGATTAATCACCTCACGGCGGGGCGAGGCTTCAATGGGAACGGTCAAGGAGAAGGGCGGAACCAGCGGCCTCCCCGCAAAACGCGGCGTGATAATGAAAATCACCGTCGCCAGCAGCAAAGCTGTAAGTCCAGCGCGGAAGCTCCATTGCAGCAGCGAACGGCGCGGCAAATCTGCCGAAGAAGATTCGGCATTGAGGATGACGGCATTCGTCTTGAGGCCATCTTCGCTATCCGCACGCCACAGGAAGACTAGCACAATCCCCAGAAAAACCAGCAGGAACACGCCAAAGACCGAATCACGGCTGAGGGTTGCCGCCACGTAGAGGATGATGAAACCCAGGCCAACAGAGGAATAGAGATTCGTGCGGGTGAAGATTTCTACGCTGACCAGGGCTGTCGCCAGCACGGCAAACATCGCCTGTGGATAGGGCAGGCCAAGCAGCAGAGCTTGCAGCATCCCACACACGCCCAGGTGCAGCACAATCACCGCAGACCAGCGCATCCACTTGCGCGGTTTGTAGCGCGTCCGGTAGGCGAAGCGATGCCCCAACGCCAGAAAAAATGTGCCAATCGCCCACAACCAGTACAACCCGGTCACATAGGCCAATCCGAGCATCGCAGTGGTTTGCGCGGCAAAGGTTAACAGCCGCAGCACAATAGAATCTTCCGGCGTGCGATCTGGTTGGCGATTGCGCATCCGGCGCAGCAGGTGCATGGTTTACCTCAGAATAAGCCGCTGAAAGAAAGTTCCTTATTCAGGAGAGGAGAATGAAATGTCTCTGATTTTCCGAAGATGCCTGTTCGCCCAAATTGCTGACTTTGCAACGACCAGACTTCTATCGTCGCAGCCGCAGGGTCAACCAACCAATACTCACGCACGCCATATTTTTCATAGACCAGAAACTTGTCACGGCGGTCTTTGAGCGCTGTCCCAGGAGATAGAATCTCAACAATCAAATCGGGTGCGCCTTCAAACTGTGCGCCCTTATCCACACATTGCCCCGCTTGAGAGACCCAGAAAACATCCGGCTGCAACACATTATCATCATCAAATACAACGTCCATCGGCGCAATCAAAACTTCGCCATCTGGAATCACTGATTCCAATAGCGACCAGCAGCGGACAACCAGGCGCTGATGGTCGGATACAGGGGAAGGAGGCATGAACAGTTCTCCTGCAATGAGTTCGGCTCTATGCATGGTCTCAGGCAATTGCAAAAATTCTGCTGCGGTCATGCGGTATGTTGTTTCTTCAGCCACCGGGGCGCACCCCTCATCCTATCATCCATTGATTTTAGTATAGCATGGGACGTACAACACAGATTGTCGGGGCGTAGTACCTTGCGCAATTGCGACAGGTTGGATAATAAGGAACATAGATCACTCAACCACTAGAAAGCGCTCATCATGAAACAGTTATCGCTGCTCCTCCTCATTGCAGGATTACTACTCACCATTACCACCCAAGCCCAGGAAGCCACCGAAGAACCAGAACCCTGTTCTCTTCGCCAGGTCTATGACGAAGAACGCAACGCCTGCACGGAAAACGGCACGATTGAACTGAGCATCACTACGCCCCAGTGGATCAACGACTATCCCATTGCCAGCGACATCGTGAATGCCTACGTGATGCAACAGCGCATGACCTTCCTCACCAGCGTCTTTGAACTGCCGCAAGATCGGGCATTGTACTTCGAGTTGGATTATGTAGAAGAGCGCTATGGGGATGTGCTGGCGAGTGTGCTTTTCAGCGTCGATTATGACCTCGGCGGCGTATCGCCCCTCAGCGAAATTCGCACCTTCACCTTCAATCTGGAACTGGGTATTCCGGTTGAACTCTCGGAATTGATGCTGCCCAATGCCAACCCGGTTTCGACCTTTGGCCCCCTCGTACCACCGGAAGCTGTCGAGGAAGGGTTCGCCTCTCTGATTTCCGGCGGATTGGATGACCCGGCCTTGTTTGAAACCTGGATACTCAGCGATGAAGGCATCACTTTTTATTACCCGCCCTTCCGCCAGGGAGCCGTTAACGCGGGACTCTATTCGGTATTCCTGCCGATGGATGTTGTGGGAAGTGTTCTCATTCTACCGGAGTCGAATGCTGAGTCGGAGTGAACCCGCTGGCAAAAAATCGCCTGGAACGATTGATGATACGCCTTCCCTGGATTTTCTGCAAAATCTGGAGATCACGCCTGGGGAGTCATCGGGAAGAACATCCCCAGGCTGCTATCCAGGCCAGACAACGCATTGCCCAATTTTCTAACGGTTCTCGTGACAAGTGTCACTACCAGGCTGTCTTCGGGTGAGCTACACTATATTCAAGTTTTTGAATGTACTCAGGTGATGCAGTGAACAGCTACGATGATATAGCCAGCAAACTCAAGGTCATGGGGCATCCGGTACGTTTGCGTATTCTGGACATGCTGAGGCGCGGCGAAACCTGTGTCTGCCATATCGAGCAGGCGCTGGACAGACGACAGGCGTATGTCTCACAGCAGTTGATGACGCTACGTGATGCCGATCTGGTCGACTCACGCAAAGATGGTTTGCAGGTGTACTATCGGCTAATCGATGACCAGGTTACTGAACTGCTCGATCTGCTGGTTGGTTCGCTGGCGAGCGATGGATTGGACGTGTTGGACGGCTGCCACTGCCCAAGTTGTTCAACTGTACTCATCACAGAGATTGAATAAACAGGAGAATAATCCCATGTTAGAAGTCAAAGTTCTCGGCTCCGGTTGCGCGAACTGCCAGCGGTTGGAACGCGAAGCCCGTGCCGCACTGGACGGAGCCAGCATTTCTTATGCACTGACAAAGGTCACAGAGTTTGCCGACATCGCCGCCTATGGCGTAATGAGTACACCTGCGCTGGTGATGAACGAAACAGTGCTGTCCAGCGGCAAAATTCCCAAACAGGATCAAATTGTGACCTGGGCACGTGAACGAGTAAATTCATAGGCTCCAGCTACCCATGCCCTGCCTCCGGGTAGGGCTTTTTGTTCGCACATTTATATTCAGTTTCTTGAATATAAACGCCAGGATTGAACATGCAGTCTATGCTCGTCATAAAAATCCTGCGTGTTACTTGCCTGAAGCGCAGAAGGTGGGAACAAGTGATACACGAATGCCCAACTGCACTGGAAATTGACATGACAATTTCACAGAATTTATGCAGTACGATAGCTTGAGGTCATCAGCACCGGTAACTAACGACGTGCTGCTATCAACCGGGCATATACCAAAACACCGGTACATTACTGTGTGGGCTGCACAGGTTCACGCGGCTCAGAAGAGCAAATCCGAATACCCGATTGGAGTACATCATTATGCAACTGACACCATTCAAACCCACTCGTGAGGATCAGCGATCATTCTTCCTTGTGGGCATACTGGCTGTTCTATGGTTTATCGCCTACAACAACCTGCAACCCATCGCAGACTGGATCACCTATACGGTATTCAACCTCAGTTACGAAAGCCAGCTTGGGGAAGCCCTCAACTTCTTCATCTATGATGTACCCAAGATTTTGCTGCTGCTATCCGGCATGATCTTCCTCATCACACTGGTACAGACCTTCATTGATACCCACAAAGTGCGCGAAGTTGTCGAAAAACGTGGCGAAGGCGTTGGCAATGTGATGGCTGCTCTCTTTGGCGCGATTACGCCTTTCTGTTCCTGCTCATCTGTGCCGCTGTTCATTGGTTTCGTGCAGGCAGGTATTCCCTTAGGCATCACGTTCTCATTTTTGATTACCTCGCCGATTATGAATGAAGTCGCATTCGTGCTGCTGCTGGGGCTTTTCGGTTGGAAAGTTGCGCTGCTGTATCTGGCATCCGGCATCACAATCGGTGTGGTTGCAGGGTTAATTCTGGGGCGGATGAATCTGGAAAACTATGTAGAAGATTTTGTCTACGCCATCAAAGCCAGGGAAGGACATCCCGGCGTACCAGTGCAAAAAACGCTTACCTGGCAGGAACGGCTCCAGCAGGCAGGGCAAAGCACCCGCGAGATTGTTGGGAAGGTGTGGCTATTCGTCATCATTGGTATTGGGATTGGCGCGTTTATTCACGGTTTTGTTCCCGAAGATGCCTTAACCGATATCATGGGGGCGGGTGCGTGGTGGTCAGTACCCGCAGCAGTACTCCTGGGAATTCCCCTCTATTCGAATGCGGCGGGCATCATTCCCATTGTGAGCGCAATGCTAGGGAAGGGTGCAGCTTTAGGAACCGTCCTTGCCTTTATGATGTCGGTAGTCGCACTCAGCTTACCGGAGATGATTATCTTGCGAAAAGTGCTGAAGCCCCGGCTGATTGCCATATTCATCACGGTTGTGGGTATCAGCATCATTGTGACAGGATACCTGTTCAATCTTGTGATGTAAGCCTGTATATTGCACAGGCTTGCAATAAAGCATCACATACTCATTTGTACGATTTCCAGGTAACAGATGTGTTCAACAGATGAATCACACATCCAGTTTCATGAGCCTGTGCGTAAAGTCGGTTACTCATGTTCCACCACCGAAAAACCATTTTCGCGCACATCAACCGTCAGGCGGTGGGTGATGTCTTCCCCTGCAAGCCTTGCCCAGATTATCGTCTGGTTGCCGTCGCGTTGGCTGCGCAGCACTTCAAAATCATGCAGGCCGCTGCGGTTGGCATGGCTCAGTAGATAGTGCTGCGCAATCTGCGTGGGATTGTCATAGATCGAACGTCCCCGGTAATGTTCCAGCAGCAACTGATCCGACGCATGCGCTTCTATCAATGCCGGGACATGCTCCGGCAGCAAGCGCCCATAGGCCACAGCCTGCGGAAAAATGTACAGCGTGGCAGCGAATTTATGCCCGGTGATATGGGTTGATTCCCAGGCGGAGCCGCCAAGCTGTTCGCGCAGGGCATCATAAACCGGACTGCCCATTTCACCACAGCGGCAGTCGCGGCTGGCATTGGTGCAAACTACGTACAGCGGTTCTTCGACTGGCTGCATGGGTTGGCCTGCTAACGTAGGAATATCTCCACGTGCGTCAATTGCTGCCAGTGCTTCCCAGGAATCCAGATCAGCGGCATAGAGCGTTTCCTGATGTGGATCACACACGAAGAAGCGGCGCGTATCAACCGCACGATTGCCCTGCTTGATGAAAACAATCTGCGAACCGGGTACTTGTGCCTGCAACGCACGCAGTAAGGCATCGCGTTCCAGGCGGGTATCGACTTCGTGGCTGCCCCATTCTTCACCAGCAGTAGGAGGTTCTTCGACCAGGAACCAGCGCGTGAATGGCTTCACAGTGCCAATTAGCGGACTTGTCATATCAACAGGTATGTCACAGGGGAGGGATGTTGTCATGGTGCGTTCACTGTCTGTTATGTGTTCTACGGATAGGCAAACAGTGTAATCATGGGCTGAGGAAGCGTCAATTCAAGGGATTGCTTCAGCCTGATAAACCATGCCGCTTATGGCAGACCTGGGCTACAATCACCACAAACCATCCCCCACCCCGGAGGCAGTATGCAGACTATTCTCTTCTTCGATCTCGACGGCACACTGGTAGAGAATCAATACAGCGCAAAGGCGATCCGTCCCTTATTGGCACAAATTGCAGAAGCAGCCGGAATAGAAGGGCGGCTCCTGGGTAAAGCGATGGGCGAAGAGAATCAGCGCCGCCAACTCCATGACCCGGATAATCCCCTAACAATGGATTGGGGTGATATTGTCAACAAGCTCGCCGCGCAGTATGGCGTGACCCTGGAAGAAACCGTCGATGCGCGTTGGGAAACCTTCGCCAGTGCTGCCGATGTGATGATCTACGATGATGCACACAGCGTGCTGGAACGCCTGAAACCAGGGCGCAAGCTGGTGATTGCCACCAAGGGACTCAGCAAGTATCAGGATTCGGTGCTGCGCGTGACCGAGTTAGGCAAATGGTTCGATGACATCCTGACACCGGACATCACGGGCTACCTGAAAACTTCACCGGGATACTTCAACAAATATTATGAAGAAGACGCGCTCTTCATCCAGGTGGGCGATCATTACTACGATGATGTGATCTGCACCCGGCGCAATGGTTTCTATTCGATTCTGCGTGCGCCCATTATGGAACTGGCTGCCTATGATCCCTTCGAGCGCGTGCAGTACCTGGAACAATATTTTGACCAGATCAATACCTATCCAGAAGAAGGCACGGATATACGCCCGAATGCCGTTGTACTTTCGCTGCAAGAAGTGCCGCAAGTTGTGGAACAAATCGAGGCAGAAGCTAACCATTGATGTCACGCAAATGCATCCCCCCATGCAGTATAATGATCCGCATCATTGTATTGGTAGCCGATAGGAATCTCGAAACACATGAGTGAACGAAATGCAGAACGTCCCGGATTTTTCGCCCGGTTGGGACAGGCACAAACCCCGCCGCCCTGGTCATGGGGTGATGTAGGGTTGGCGGTTGCAGTGCTGGCGCTGGGGTCACTGATGATTGCCTCAGCGGTAGCGCTGGCATTTTTCCCCAACGCAGAAACCCCGGAACCCCTCGGCTTACTGCTCGGCTGGATAATCGGCCTGGGATTGGTGGCGGCTTTTGTGCTGATCCGCTGGCGCAGTTCGCAAGAAAAGTTCGCCGCGTTGCAACTGGGCAGCAGCGCCATTCCGCTGTATATCGCCTTCCTGCTTGGTGTTGGCGGCGCACTCACCGCCGATCTGGTTGCCGCCGGGGGAAGCGGTAACTTTTCGCTGCTGGCTCCCGTATTGAATGTAAATCTCAATGAAGCCGCAGGGATCATCCTGGCAGGAATATTCTTGCTGCTGGTGCAGCCCATCGCAGAAGGTCTGGTTTTCTCCGGCGTGCTGCTGCCGAAATTACGTGCAGCGCTTGGCGCATGGCCTGGATACCTGACGGCTGTCATCGCTTATGCCGGATTTTATGCGCTGGTTTATGGCGCGTGGCTCCCGCAGGAATGGCTCATCTGGCATGGCTTCGCCTATCCGCTGGTGGTGGGCTTATTCGTGCTGGCGGTGCGAGTCGGTGCGGATTCTACCCGTGCCGCCATCCTCGCCCAGATCGGCGCAGGACTCACGGCCTTGATTGTCCTACTGGCGGTGGGATAAATAGCGCCTCCTGAGCGTTGGTAGATTCCATACACAGATTGTGGTACTGTGAAAAAAAGTGTTTGTGAGGGCAGGAATATGAATTCAGAGAAGAAGCGCTTCAGCAAACGGCACTGGATCGGCATGATCTTCCTGATGATTGTGCTGGCGGTGATTGCCATCACCCAGGGCGAAAACACCAACAACGGAGAAGAAACACCCGGTGAAGAAACCAGCGGTGTCATGCGCCCGGATGACCTGCATCCTGAATTTGGCGCGATGTATGACGAAGATGGTCAACTGGGTCGCCTGGTGAATATCACCTATAACGGCTTCGTCAATGGCGTGACTGTGACAGATTTACCGCTGCGCTATATTGAAGTGAATGGGCGTGCTGTATATCAGGGGGATATTATCCTCGCACCAAGTCAGCCAATGCAAGCTGGAATAGGCATCACACCCCGCAGCTATTTGTGGCCTGATCGCCTCGTGCCATATCAGATTCACCAGAATTTACCAAACCAGGAACGAGTGCGGGATGCAATCAAGCATTGGGAAGAACACACTTCGATTCGTTTCGTAGAACGAACAGACGCGAACGCCAGCCAGTACTCCAATTACGTGCTGTTCCGTCCGGGGAATGGCTGCTCATCGTATGTGGGGATGCAGGGCAAGATGCAGCCCATCACCCTTGCCACCGCATGCAGCACAGGCAACACCATCCACGAAATCGGGCACGCCATCGGCCTCTGGCATGAACAGAGCCGTGCTGACCGTGATGACTTTGTCGATGTGCGCTACGAGAATATCATCAGCCTCTATGCCTTTAACTTCGACAAGCAGGTGAACAACGGGCAAGACCTGGGCGAATATGACTATGGTTCCATCATGCACTATCCGCGCTGGGCATTCTCCCGCAACGGGCAGGATACCATTGTGCCGTATGATGAAAGCGCCGAGATTGGTCAGCGTGACGGCCTCAGCGTAGACGACATCGCCGCCGTAGAAGAAATGTACGCAGGGCAGTAGCACGACACACATTCTGGGACGTGCAACGGCACGTCCACCACACCCAGAAACCGCAAATGTTCTACCATAAGTGGGGTTCTAATGACTCAACCCGCATATGAGGATGTTGTGCGGCTAGCAGAGCAGCTACCGCCACAACAACTAGAAGCGCTCATTCAACATTTGCAAACATACAAAGAGACCACAAAACCGAGTCAAGATGAATAGGATACACTCCTACAATCTGCGATGCTGAATATTCCGGCAGGCAATCCATTTTCAGATAAGCGCACAGATTGATGATAGAATCGCCCAAAGCGAAAAGGAAAACACCCTCATGCCCTTACTCATCAAGGGAACGATTGCCTTCCCAGCGGGAACGGAACATTTTGTCGGCGCAACGCTGTACATAATGGTCGAAGAGGTGGGGATGATGGGCGCTCCGGCAAACATCATCGCACAGCATACACAGCGCAATATCTCGTATAATGGTTCGCCCATTCCCTTTTCCCTGGAAGGCAATATGCCCCCCGCCAGCAATCACTATAATCTGCGCGTGTTGGTCAGCCAGCATGGGAGCAGCGAAATCCAGCGCGGAGATTACATCACCAAGCAGCGCTATAGCGTCCTGCAAGATGGTGCGCCGGATACTGCACAGGTACAGGTCGAGCGCGTTTGAAACGATCTGCAAAAAGCCTGTAAATGCACTGCACAACCTGCAACATTGCAACCTATCTCTCGTATAGCTCAGTAAGAACACAAACAGAGAGACAGGAAAGGCAATCTCAGCCATGACATACAAAGCAAAAAATCCCGGCACAGTGGTATTAGGTGATATTGGCAATCGCTTCCTCGCACTCATCATTGATGGCATCATCCTCGGCCTGATTACAGCGGTACTCTTCGGAGCCGGACGCGAAGCTGGCGGCGGCCTGGGGCTGGTGATTGGCGTGATTTACCACTGGTTCTTCCTCACACGCATGGAAGGGCAGACCCCCGGCAAGCGCATGATGAACCTGCGCGTCATCAAAGCCGATGGCACACCGCTCAGTGATGTGGATGCCGTGATCCGCGCAGTGGGGTATCACGTCAGCGCATTCTTCTTCCTGCTGGGTTACATCTGGGCATTCTTTGATGACAAGCGCCGCACCTGGCATGACCTGCTCGCAGGAACCATTGTCGTCAAAGCGTGACAGCATCAGGAATTCAACTCGCACAGGCTGCAAATCGCGGCCTGTTTTTGTCTCCTCACAATGAATGTAAAATCATTCGTACCATTCCTTAACGCTTTTTGCTTCCCTTTTGTCTCTGAATCTCATACAATTTCATTGTATTACGCATTCGGTGAGGCACGCTCAATATGCGCAAGGGTTTATTGCTCCTCCTGATTCTCATAGGAGTGTGGCCTGTATTCAGCCAGGAAACAACGCCGACTGCGAGTCCGCCACCTACTGTTACAAATACAGTTACAGCTTCCCCAATGCCGACACTCACCCCCACACCGACTGCGACCAGTACCTCATCGTCAGGCGCAACCTTCACCTGGACACCCACAGCAACGTTGACAGCAGAAACGACAACGCAAGTAACGCCATCTGCAACTGTTGAAATCACAGCCGCAGTCACCGTAGAAGTCACACCAGAAACTACGGCTGAATCCACCCAGGCAGTTACGCCAGAAACAACACCGGAACAGACTCAAGAAGCGACTATCGCACCTACAACAGAAATTACGTCTGAAATCACAACGCAGCCCACAGCAGAACCCACACAAGAGACAACCATAGAACCCACGCCGGAACGCACCGTGGAAGTTACAGTGGAAGTTACAGAAGAAGCCGCCATTGCAACTGAATCACAGTCCACGCCGACGATTGCGACCACAGCAACCGCAACGCCGGGTGATATTCCGCTGCGCTATGTTCGCGGCATTGTGACGTATCAGAACCGCGTCTCACAGGCAGGGATCACGGTGCAAATCTTCGCAGAAGATGGCACGCTGGTGAGCGCAGGAAACACCAACGAAGACGGCATTTACAGCCTACCTGCTCCCTCAGAAGCACCGTACCAGGTATTGGCAGAAGCGCCGCTGCACCAATCAACGCGCCAATGGGTGCCAATGGGGGAAATGCCTGCCAGGATGATGCTTCCCGGCGGAGATATGAACGCCGACGGCTGCATCAATCAGGTGGATATTGAGATCATGGTTGGACGTATGGAAAGCGGAGCAGCGACTACGGTGGATATTACCGGGGATGGCCTGAGTGATCTGGCAGATTTAGCCGTGCTAACTGGTAACTTCAACCCCGGTTGCGTGATTGCACCCCTGCCGGAACTCACTGAAGAAGTCATAGAAATCACGCCGGAAGCAACTGCTGCAATCACAGAATCAATGACCAGCGAAGCAACAACACAGCCAACATCAACTCAGGCAACCACTGAGCCAGCATTGCCAGAGACTACACCAGAAACTACCGAAGCTGTGAGCAATCATTATGACTAGGGATCAATCGCATGACCGAAGCGATATTATTTCGGTTTCTTACATCATCAGCGAAAAAACGGCACAAATCTGGAAATAGGAGACTGCTATGAAACAACCATTGTTGATCCGCTTCGGCATGCGCGGCATCGTATTTTTGCTGCTGCTCATGCTGATTCAGCCTGTATTCGCAGCGGCAAGACCTTACATGAACGTCGTCGCCAACTGGACTCCTTCGGAGACCCTGGATACCAGCGGGGCAGATGAACGCTTCGTGGAATTACAACTGCTGGCACAGGGCAATGTGCAGTTCTGGGCAGTAGAAATGAGCTGCTCTGTTGGGCGTGGTACTGAACTCGAATTCATCTCATTGCAAGCACCCAACAACGTCTGGGGCACCAACGGCACTGAGATGACCGTTGTCCCCTTACCAGATGGAGACAACAACAACATCTTCACTTATGCTGATACAACCGATATCTTCAATGATGATGGACGCGGCACGCTGTCCTTCACCCTCACACGGCTAGGGGTCACAACTGCGCCGCTGGGTGTGAACGGTGCGGATTACTCGTTTGTGCTGGCAAACGTCCGCTTCAAGGTTGCGGAAGCAGATCGCAATACCAATGTAGGTGTCAACTGCCGCACAATGGAATTTCTGGATCGGGATGGTAACCGCGTACAGCGTGGTCGCCAGACGCGCACCTCTGCCCTGCAAATTCTCACGGGCTATACCCTCAGCGGTTCCGCCTCACGCCAGGGTTCACGCGACAGCAGCAATATTGCCGTCACCTGCACCCATGATCCGGCTGGCACGCCAACGGTATTCGGCCCCACACTCACAGACCGTAATGGTAATTTCACGTTTGATGAAGATGGTGGTGGCGAACTACGCAAACTAGGTCTGTATGAATGCACCTTTGAAAGCCAGACAGACGGCGTTACACCCGATGTACCGTACCTCATCAGTCAAACAGCATTCTATCTGAATACACCAGAACTGGAACTGCTGCCGGTAGTCTTACAGACGGGCGATGTTGCGGAAGATGACCAGATTACTGTCGTCGGGGATGTCTTCGGGCTGGCTGCGGTATACGATACAACTGTTGCCAATCCCTTTGATACGGGCGATGTCAACGGAGATCGACGTGTGGATGAAACTGATCTCTCGCTGACCGCATCAAATGTCGGCCTAACGGGACCTATCAATGGCGACCATATCATTTATGGGTTGGGGCGTGATTTCAGTTCGGATGTGATCTTCCCCAACAGCCAATTATGGTGGGGTTTTGCTGGCGAAGGCAGTACCTATCCGCTCATTAATCGCAGCCGCACCCGTGATTTCTGGCCGCAGCTCTCCCCGGATGGTTCAACCATCGTCTACACCGCAGCCCTGGATCGTCGTGGCGTAACCAGTTATGATTTGTATTACCTGGATGTGGATCGTGGGCGGGCATCCGCTGCCCGTTTGCCGCGCTCCTTCACAGATGAAGCCCTTGCACCGTCCTGGTCACCGGATGGCAGCATGGTCGCTTTCATCTGCACGCCACGCGGCGAAGTCGGTGATCCTGACCTGGAAGGCTATCTCTACAACAACGGCGACATCTGCATCGTCAACAGCACCGATTCACGCGGGGATACCCTCTACAACCTGAATGTCCGTGCGGAGATTTTCCCGCCAGCATGGTTAGCCTACGACAATGGCGATTCCAGCGGCTATGTCCTCATTTACGCAGATTTCGATACTGGAAAGCTCCGCTATTACGATCTCGTCCAGGGAATTTCTGGTCAGGTCAATGTCAACAACGAGGGGATTCCGACTGCCGATGTCTATGATATGCCCGTCATCGTCAGTGACATCAACAGCGGATCAAACCCGCCCATTACCTACCTGGCCTATCGCTTCAGCGCCAGCGGTAGTGGTGATCCCTATCTGCAAATTGGCGACGTGGGCTATGATCCGATAACTGGTTTCAGCGGTGGTGTCATGCTTGATACATCCGACCCAAACCACTATGCATTGGAAGGTACGGGTACGCCGGATACCACCGGGGTCGATTACTACGAGATTTCGCCAACGATGGACATCCTCTTCTATCATGAATACAACTACGCGATAGCGAACAGTCTGGCTCCCGATCAGTTCCACATCCATAATCTGGTCAGCAGTTCGCCGTTCGTATGGTCAGGTGCAGTGGATTACTTCATTGATAGCGTGGTCGGCAATTCATTCGCCGCGCTGGATGGCTTCGGAACCTATAACCCGATGGTCAATCCCACCGTTCCCACCGAACTACACGCCACCCGCATGAGCTTCGACTGGGTACCATAAGCAGCCAACTAATCATGCTACAATGCAGAGAGGGCAAGTTTCGCCCTCTCTTTTTGTTTCACCCACACATACTGCGAGGGTTATCTCATGCCCATCAAACGCATTTTTGCGCTTTTCCTGTTCCTGAACCTATTGTCATTCGCAGCACAAGCCCAGGAAGAAACACTCCTCAGCCTGCAATCCGAGACTTCCGCGCTGGAAACCGGGCAGACTTATACCGTGAATATCGTCGTGGAGGATGTGGCAGCACTCTGGGGTGTTGATCTGCAAATCAGCTACGACTCGCAAAAGATTTATGTCATCGGCACGCGCAGCGGCTCCCCGGTGACAGTAGAAGATTTCCTGGAAGGCCGTACTTTCGTGGCACGCAACGCCGTTGAATCTGGATTGTCGCAGATCAACTACACGGTGACGCGCCTGGGTGCAGAAACAGCCCCCGTCAGCGGTAGCGGCATCATCGGCAGCTTCGAGATTTACCCGCTGCAAGCCGGGGAAACAGACATTCGCTTCAGTGCCGGAACCATGGTTCAGCTAGATGAAGAACGCCGGACAGGGGAAATCACATTCACCCCTGTGCTGCTGCCCCTGACCATCACAGGGGAGACCGTAGAACCGCCTTCGGAAGCAACGGCGACTCCCATGCCCACTGCCACAATTGATCCCAATCTACTGCCGGAAGGTGCAACCGAAGAACCCGCGCCAACCGAATTGGTCAACGCCACGCCGATTCCGCGTGAGGAAGCACCTGCTGCCGATGAACCTGCCGAAAGTACAGAAATTCCCTTGTTACCCATCGCCATTGGTTTAATCGGCGTTGGCGCGGTAGGGCTGCTGATACTGCTCCTTGCTTATCGCCGCAATCGGTAGAAATTAAAATCCTGCGCCGGACGTTTTGAACGTCCGGCGCACAAATAACCAGGGATTCGAATCCTCTTTTGTGCAACCGCCTGAACCTAATACGGGAAATGCAGACGATCAGCAGCTTGCTTGCGGCCTTCTTCCGGGCGGCGATCATAACGCCGGGTGGTATCAACAGAACTATGTCCGGCGATGTCCGCCACAGTTGCAATATCCACACCGCGTTCCAGCATATCGCTGACGAAGGTGCGGCGCAGATCATGCGGCGAAAAATCCGCTACATTGGCTTGCAGGCCGCGTTTCTTCAACATGTCATAAATGCTCTGGCTGACCATGCCGCCGAATTGAATTTTGCCGTTCTTCAGCACCGGGGTAAAAATCGGCCCTGCGCTGTCAGGACTCATGGCAATCCAATCCTTAAGCGCCTTCAATGCGCCGCCGCGCACATACACCACGCGCTGCTTGCGTCCCTTACCACGCCGGATCATCAGGCGGCCTTCTTTGGGATCAAAGTCTTTATGCTCGATTCCAACCAGTTCCGAGCGCCGCAGCCCGCAGGTGTATAACAAACCGATGATGGCAGCATCCCGGATGCCAGCGGGGGAAGGATCAGCCTTGCAGGTTTCGACCAGGGCGGAAATTTCACCCGGCGTTAACTCACGGCCTGTGGGCAAGGTATGCGCCTTGACATTGGCAATATCCACTGCCCGCTGATACTCCTCCGCATTGATGTAACCCAGCCGCCATGCTTCCTTGATGACACCCCGCAGCGCCGACAAAATCCGGTTCACCGTCGCGGGACTATATTCATCAATCAGCAGCGCCCGAACCGCCGCTGTATGCTGATAGCGCAGGCCGTGCCAGGGCATTTGCAGCATATGTTCCTGCTTCACATCTTCCAGCGGACGATACGTCAGCAGCGAAACCACCGTGCGCAAGGCATTGCTCATCGTGCGACGGGAACGCTCCGAAGTCAGCGAAGCCAGATAGACTGCTGCCGGGTTCTGATCCAACGGCAGTTCAACAGGCTTGGTCAGATCAATTTCGTGTTGGACTTGTCCCTCATATGGCTCAATCACAGGCTGATCCCCAACGTGGTACAATCCAGGTTCAGCGCATCAATGATGGTATCGGCAGTCGGTACACCTGCTTGCAGCAGATTCAAGCGCCCGTTGACGATGCCCATACGACCATCGGCAAAGCGCCCCATCACATAGCAACCCACAAATGCATTAATTTCATCCTGCGCACTGCGATCATGCCCGATGAGTACCACAGGCAAATAACCATCCAGATACGGTTTCCCGGCTGTCGCACCAGCGAATTGATACGCTCCCGCATAGACGGTGATATTCAACGTGAAATTGTAACGCCCGATGAACTGCGGAATCGGCTGGCGATAATCAGTTGCAGGTGCAGCATTGGGTTGACTACCGGGCAGCGGGAACAGCCACATGCCATAGGCCGCCAGATAATTCTCGTTCTGGATTGCATCATAATATTCCTGAATGACGTATTCAGCTTCTTCGCGGATGCGAATATTGCTGATGTTCAGGCGCGTTGTTGCATCAAAGCAGTTCACCGTGGTGAGGTAGCTGCGGATGCTGGGGTAGGCGAGGGTGGTATGAATCCCGGTATCGTACAAACTGGTGCCCACAATGCCCCAGACTGTTTGCCCGGTAGCGGCTCCCGCTTCCATGAAGAAGCATCCAGCAAAAACATCCACATTGCCGTTTTCCTGGAAACCATACAACACAGCAGGCACACGTACTGCACCAGCCGAGTCTTGCTGTGACGCGCCGAAATAGGGCTGAATGCTGGTCGTATCGCTGAATCCGGCGACAAAATCATAGAAGCTCTGCCCGGTACGCAAATAAATATAGGCTTCAGGATAATCGCCCCGGTTGAGGGCATCATAATAACTTTGTAGTGCGCCGAGGGCTGTATCCGAAGTCGTGCTTTGCGCGGAGGTAATCGCCGTAGTGGTCACTAATAGCAGCATCATCACGACGCTGAAGATTCTGGTGCGCATGAGGTTCCCCTTGTTGTTCGTTCAGGATTCATCATACCATCATTTGTTCTAGACCGCCGCGCAGCTTTGTATGAATCCACAAGCACCATTTACCGAGCATAAAAACTCCATAAACAACCTGCGTGAAAATCATTCCTGCGGCGTACTGCGAGCGTCATGAAAGCAAGGTGTGTGCGTCAGGCATGTGTAACAAACAATGATATACTGTGCGCAGAGAGATAGAAAAGTTGAACGGAGTAACCACAGGATGAAGAATCGTTCTTTGCTTGGGATTTTTGTCACCAGTGTGCTGGTGCTGCTGATAGCCGCCGTGCCGCCACTATTGGCACAGGAATGTACTGCACTGATTCAAGAGAGTTTCGCGTCACTGGGCGAAGCCTGTAACGAAGCGGGTGGGAGTACGGCGTGTTTCGGCAGTTCCGCCAGCGTAGATGCAGAGGGTTTTACCACAACAGGAGATACCGTCCCGCTGAGTGATTTCACCACCATCACCACCAACGGCCTCAGCGCAGAGCAAGATAGCTTCGGTCTAGCAACAATCAACGTTCCCGCCAACGTGCCGCTGTCGCTTTCCGAAACCGGGCTGCATTACATTCTGGTAGGGGATGTCACCCTGGAAAATCTGGTAGATGCCGCAGTCGCCATCACACCCGCAGCACCAATCACTCTAACTGCCATCGTCGGCTCAAATCTGCGTTCGGCTCCGTCCACCGATGCCCGTGTCGTGAACAGCGTCGCGGCGGGGGAAGTCCTCAGCGCATCTGGCCTCAGCAGCGATCAACAGTGGTTCATGGTCACAACCAACGACGGCAATGTTTGGATCAGCCGGCAGGTAGTGACGGTCACTGAAGGCGATGCAGCAACGCTCCCCATCATGAATAACGAGCAGCGCACACTGATGCAATCCTTCAAGTTGACTACAGGTACAGGTGTACCGGATTGTGTCGGAACACCACCATCTATGCTGATCGTACAAGCGCCGGAAGGCTTCAATGCCCTGATTGAAGTGAACGGAACACAAGTTCGCTTTGATGGCACGATTGCGTACTGGCTGCTTTCCGATGGTCAGATGCAAGTCGCGGTACTTTCCGGCGGCGCAAGCAGCGATGGCCTGAATTTACCAGCAGGATTCACGATGTTTGCTCCCATTGGTGACGATGGCATGATTTCCGGCGCATGGGTCAACCTGCGTCCGATCAATGATGGCGAGCGGGTTCTCTTGCAGACGGTAGAAGTCGTGCCAGAAACCATGCTCTACTCAGCCATCAGCATCCCCACAGGGGAAGAAGTTCAGCAAACGCTATCCAGCATCAATGCTGCGGCAGCTTCCGGACCTGCACAGACTGCCGCCGGTGCAACCATTAGCTGTGAAGGGTTCCGCCCCACTTCGCCGCTGGATTCTATGCCAAATTCCACCAGCGCGGCCTTCTTCTGGGATGGCACCAACGCCACCAGTTACCGCTTGAATATCTACAACGAAGGCGGGCAACTCTTGCGAAGCATCGAGGTTGATGCACTGAACACTACACTTGTCACGGATACCACCGGGTTAGAAGGTGGCCCTGTCTTCGGTTGGGAAGTCGAAGCCCTGGTGAATGGACAGCTCGCTTGCACCACATCGCGTGTCCTCACTGTACGCGATGCCGTCCCGGTTGGCGTGGAAACAGGTGGCAACGGCGAAGCTCGTCCCACACCGACAGCATGCCCCTGGTCAAGCTGCTAATACTGATGTGCAAAAACAAAAGGTCGGGAATCTGCCCGGCCTTCTTGATTCCAGGCAAGAATCCTAAGCCATCCGCAGCAAGCTACGTCCATGAAAATATGTAGATTAAGCGTCCTTCACCTCAGCTACTTACGCTGATTCATCAACACCCAATCATCTTCCAACCGCACAACCCCACCTAATTCGAGACCAAGCACAATCACAGGATCATCTAACAATTCACAGACCCGCTCATGCGCGTAAACACCATCAAATGCCGCATGATAATACGCTGCACCTTCCTGCTGTAACCGCACATTCACCAGCAAACGCCCTGCAAATCTGGCACGTTCACGCTGGAATCGCCGCCGACGACGCGCACCACGGTGCAGATCAGCACCCTGAGAAGCCAGCAAACTCTCCGCATTGGCAACGGTACTCACCAGAACACGCCAACCCTCGGTTTCACGCACAATCAAGCCCAATTGGGAGAGCTTACGAAGCGCATAATTCGCTTGATTCACTGTCACACCAACCGCTTCTGCGAGCGATGAAGGCAACCAACACCCCTCAAACAACAAGAGATAGGTATAGACATACATCACCGAACGCCCAATCAAACCACGTTCCGCCAATTCCGAATTGAAAATAGATACACTATAACTTAACCAGTGGGGGGAAAGGGCTAATGTATCCATTTCCAACTGTGTTTCATGGATTAGCTTTTGATTGAATTTCCATAGGGATGCGTTGCTGCTGTGATCGTAACCGCATTTGAAAATGATCTGCTGATTCATCAATCGCTTCAGGCTGCGTTGGACGGTAGCCGAACCCATGCGTCCTAATTCAGCTAGTTCACGCATGCTTGCGCGGAACACGCCATTTTCATTGGCATGTAATCTATTTCGCTCGATCAATGACAACATCATTACGCGATCTGTTGCGCCTGTGCGTCCTTGCCACTCGTGTTTTGTTGTCCATACCAGCATCTTCCACCAGTTATCATTTATGTCTCCAGGCGTTTGTACATTCCGGCTGGGCGTTCGTGGTTTGCTGTAGGCACTGGCAATTGTGCTTTGTATTTCACGCTCTGGTAGCCCACTGTTTCTGGCGATCGGTAGCAGGGTTCGCAATGAATCTTGTTCTGAATATCCATTGCCAGCGAGATCGCAGGTGGCAGCAAAAAGGCGGTTATTGCGGCAACCTTCTGGCAGCGCATGCCCATTTTGTAAGTAGTCCTGTGTTGTGCGTGACAACGAGCCTTGTGGCTGGCGTGGTTCTTTCCATAGTCCCGGCGTATATTCATGAGATATAGTCACTTGCAACTGGACGGGATCCCCCATTTGATCCCGCAACCAATCAATATCAGTCACTGAGACTACTGGAATATTGTCACCTTCCTGGTACAACCAGTGGTAGATTGCTCCAGTGGGATGTACTGACGGAGGTGCGAGGACATACCCCATCTGTCCTTTGATCTCCGCATTTGCCAGTATACCCGGTACAACATTGTGGACTTCGCCTTCTGCTGCTCTCAGGTAAATGTGACCGCCTCGTGCCGTCCGCACCACCCAAAGCGGAATCTGGCGCTGATGAAGCTGCTGCATGTGATAGCGCAACGCTGCTGGACTCTCGCAGTCGATCACGAAGAGGTTGCCGCTGGTACGCCCGCACATTATGGCGAGGTTTGTGTTCCCGGCGAAGACGGGCTGCAAACCATAGCGTGCGTGGTCGCGTTCCAGGCGGTTGAATTGTAGGGCTTTCCATGGGAAACCACCCTTTTTCCCAATGGGCTGCGGGAAGACGTTTAGTCCCAAGTCATGAAGTTCGAACGCTGTCTGCTGCAAGGGCGACAGCACAATAGGAGCCGGGTTGGTTTTCTTCGCACTTTTCCCAGGATAGGATAAGTGAATACTACTCCCGACTTGTACATTTGGGGGATTATGATGTATACTAAGCATGTATCAAAAGTTGTGCCTTGCACAACCATACAGGCAGAATACGTAAGCTATGGGTAGAGTGCCACAAGCAGTATTCGCCGCAAGGGACTTGTCCGGGGATCATGGGGTGCTTTCCGGACATTTCTCTTTAATGGAGAATTCCACTCGTCTTACAAATTCTTCAAGTTGGTGTGCAAATGGCACCCTCCTCCAATATGTGAATAAATAAAAGACTTTGTCCCTGAACGGTACATCGTCTAAGTTAAGAATACCACATTAACGTCAGTCACAGCAAGCGGAGTCAGAACCTTTTCTGATTCAATTTGAAATCCCCTGACTCTTTCTGACTCTTATTCAGCATCACAACCTGCATCCAGATTTTCATAGAGAGCGCCGTTTTGCACTTCCATGAGTTCGCGGAGGTTCAGGGTGTTGCCCCATGTTGCATATTCTTCGTCGGTTATCAGCATATAGCGCGAATTGAATACCTCTGGCGTGCTGTAACGTCCTTCGGAATCCCAATCGTAATACCATGACAGACCCATCCCCGGATCAACCGCCAGTATCAGACCTGCTTCTCCTTGTGCTGGAGTCACGTAGAAGATGGATGTGATCAGCGTATTGCACCAGGGGTTCTTGCCTGGATCGTAGCTCAATGTATCGTTCAGAATTGGTTGCCAGTTTTCGTATTGTTGCTGCACTACTCCGCTGAAGTTCGGCGCTTTTTCACGGAATTGATCTAACTCGGCAGGCATCAGTAGCAGCATGGATATAATCATGGGGATCAACAGCATACGCCGCCGGAATGCCGCTAGCAGCACCAGCGAGAAAAACAGGTGCGGAGCCATCACGCGGTAATCGTGTCCGCCGAGGGTTTCATGCAATAGAATTGTTGTGCCGTAAAAAGCAATCAGGTTGAATAGATGCAGTGCAGCTTCCCAGAACCAGGGCGAATCGTTGATAAGTTTGGGTTCTCCCCTGCTGCGCCTCCATTGCCAGACCGCCCATATAATCACTAACACAATCAGAAGCAGAATCTGTAAGCGCTGTCCGATGATGGTGGGGTGGCCTTCGGTCATCCAGATGAAACTTTGCCGGATGTAGTCCAGGTAGCTGCCAATTTTTTCTAGCAGTGTACCGTCTCCCAGAATAATTCGTGTGCGGAAGTGCGGAAATGGTGCGGCGCTGATGTAGAATCCGGCTGCGGCGACCAGTGTCAGCGGAACGGAGAACAACAAGGCGCGAAGGATTGTCCATACGTTGCGTTTCTGTGCTGCCAGTACATAAGCTGGGAACAAAAACATGGTGAAGGTAGGGCGTACCAATCCCGCCAACATTGCGAAAATCGTCAGTGCTATCAGAAATCCCCAGGAAACCCGCCGCCGCAGTAAATGGTAAAACGCTCCCGCCAGTAGTAGGGCAATCGCCAGATTGAGCAGTTGCAGCAGACTGCTCGGCAAATAATTCAACAGGGGGATAAAGGTCGCCAGCACAGCCCCGAGCCACAGCAGCGGTTCCCAGTTGAGGCGCGTTCCCGCGATGAAGATCGCACTTGCTGCCATGAAGGTTGCCAGATTGATGAACTGGATGGCGTTCAGTGGCAACCCGAAGACGCTGCCGATGATGCCGTAGTAGACATACACCCAGGCTCCCCAGGCATAGTAATGAGAGAAGTCTGCCAGCGGGATATTTTCGTTCAGTGTGTAATAGCCGCCGTTGAATCCCGCTGTAGCAAAGGTAGCGGATTGATGCCAGTGATAGAGTTCATCATTCCAGAATGGCGCATGGTCAAGCAATGTCGCATTCAGTTGTAGTGCCAGAATTACGCTCACGAGGATCAGTGGCGCAGCGATCACCAGCAGGGATAGTAAGAGGTAGGGCAGGGTTTTGTTCATGGGATGTGCAATCAATACCGTAGTTACTTTTCAGGGCAATTTGAACCGCAAAGACACGAAGAACACAAAGAAAATTGTCATCTTCATTATTGCTGGCTGAACATGTTCAGCTACAAAAGGCGTGTTTTTGCGTGTTCTGTACTCTACTGTGCTGTGTGTTGCCTGTCTATTATGAAGTGGCTACAATCTGTCCTGCTCAGGAGGTGGCTGCGATGTCGCATATTTTTATCAGTTATAGTCGTGATGATCTTGCTTTTGCTCGCTATCTACGTGCCTTGCTCATTCAGGAAGGTTTTGCTGTTTGGATGGATGAGCGCGGACTCAGTGCTGGGATGAATTGGTGGAAGGAGATCGAACGCAATATTGATTCGTGCGCGGCCTTCCTGGTGATTATGTCACCTTCTTCTGATGAATCGATGTATGTTCATAATGAGATTTTGCGTGCGCTGGATCAAAAGAAACCCTTGTTCCCGGTGCTGGTGGCGGGGCAACCTTTTTCTCTGCTGGCAAGTGTTCAATATGAGGATCTTCGCGCTGGCTTGAATGCTAAGTTATCGCAGGAGTTTCTTGGGAATTTGCATCGAGTTTGCACCGTGGTTCCGCGTGAACGTAGTGTGCGCTTTGAAATTGTCGAAGGTGATGTGCGCGATATAGCCTGTGATGTGCTGATTCTGAAGTATGCGCAGGGGTTTCATGGCGCGGATTCACAAGTGTATTCCCGGCTGCGAAAGATTGGCAATGTCTCCCTTGATTTGGAAGCACTGTTCCCTGTTGGTGGGCATCAGCTCGTTGGTACGAATGCATCTATTCTCGCACAGCAGGCGTTGTTCATTGGCACGACCAACGTTTTCCGCTTTGGCTACCGCCAGATTCGAGAATTTGCCGAGCAATCCCTTCATATTCTGGCGGACGACGCACCCAACGCAAAACATCTAGCCATGACCGTTCACGGCGTGAAGTCCGGGATGCGCCTGGATGAAGGTGAAACGCTTCTGGCACAACTGGGCGGGATTGTCGATGCCCTGCAATCCTGGAATGTGCCATATGACCTGGAACGGATCAGCATTGTAGAAATTGACCCGGAACGGGTGCGGCGTTTGCGGGCTGCGGTAACTCCGTACTTTGAAGAAGTGGCTTATGCCCAACCAGCCGAAGGGGAGACCTGGGGCTATGATCTGCATTTTCAGCAGCAGGTGTACGAAGCAACACCCAACGCAGGTACAGAAGCAGTCAAGCCCTATGGGCTGGTGATGCTGCCGGATGATCCTTCATTGGAAGACATTTACTATTATGGGATTGAGCGCCCTGTACACGCTCAAGGATTGCTCTGCGAACGCGCTCCTCTGATGCAGGAAGTGCAGGAAGCTGATGAAATCCAGGAATCGCTGGCACGCGCTGGGAGTGCAACGTTGCTGATTTGCCATCTGGCGCAGGTAACTCCGTTGCTGACGCTGCATCTGGGTTATGCCTGGGGCAAAGGGGTTCCAGTTGTGTTGGTGGGTCAGGCCAGCGAGGAGGCATCCTTCTATCAACAAGAGGTACTCCACTATGAAAAAATCTGGGAGCTAGAAGAACGCCTCATGCAGAAATTAAACGGGTTGGAACTATGAATTGGGGCATGTTTCGCCCCTACGAATGATTCGGGATGATTATCCTGTGTGTTTCTCATCGAGTGCTTTGCGGATTTCGGCGTAGCGTTCCCGCGTGATCGGATAGAAATAGGCCACGGGTAGACTGGCTACCAGGATGATGATCGGGACAATGCTGACGATGATGCGCAGTGTGGAGAGTACGCTATCCGGCTGGCTGATGATTTCCCCCGCTTCTTCCGGGTTGAGGTAACCTGCGGCTTCCAGCGCGAAACCGTTCAACGCCAATGCAATGGAAATTCCTAGCTTTTGTAAGAAGACGAACATCCCATAATACAGCCCATCATGGCGCTTGCCTGTTTGCAATTCGTCGTATTCCACCACATCCGGCAGCATGCTCCAGGGGATCAAATAGGCGACGGAAGTTCCCATCCCCGCGACGAAGGTCAGGATGAAATAAGGTGTGGTTTGTCCTTGTGGGACGAAGTACAGGGCAACCAATGCGCCAATCCAGAAAAGCGTACCAATGATGAAGGTCTCTTTTTTGCCAATGCGCTCACTAACCCGCGCCCATACCCCCAGGAAGACAAAGGCTGTTACCTGCAAAATCAGCACGAGAAACGTAAAAATATCCTCCGCGTTTGCCCAATAGCGCATATACAGCAGCAGATTGTTCTGCACGAATTGCAGGGATGCCCAGGCGAACAGGTAAATTCCCATCACATGTAAAAATGGGCGATTCTGTGCCGCAACGCGCAAGCCTTCCCAGAATCCAGGACGGTTCTTCTCATCCACTTCTGGCTGAATTTGCTCACGGGTGAAGGTAAAACAGCTTAATGTCGCCACAATGATGAACACTGCCCAGACTCCGGCGGTGATAGCATGTCCCAGGATGACATCATCCCCGGCAGTGCTGACCAGAATCGGCTGCATCACCACCGCCATCAAGCCACCCAGGATGCTGAAGCTGAAGCGAAAAGTATTCAACCGCGTGCGCTCATCATAATCCTGCGTCAAGGTAGGGGTCATGGCGGCATAAGGCACATTGACCACTGTGTAGGCTGTTTTGAGCAGTAAGGCCACAATCAGGTAATACCAGAATTTGGCATCATCGCCCAATGCGGGGACTTGCCAATGTAAGAAAAAAGCCAGTGCCAACGGAACCGCGCCGAAGAGCAGCCAGGGACGCTTACTTCCCCAGCGTGTCCGTGTGCGATCACTGAGCGAGCCAATGAAGGGATCGGTGATTGCATCCCATACTTGCGAGACGAGGAAGATAATGCCGACTGCGCCGGGGCGAATGCCGGCAACATCCAGCAAGAATGCGCTTAAGAAGAAACCATTCACAGCAGCAATAATTGCCGTTCCCAGATCACCCGCGCCGTACGCAATTTTCATAAATAGAGGTAAGCTTGGTTTTTGTGTGGTGGGTTCTATGGTTGTTGCGGTCATATTGAAAGAATCCTGTTTGGTAGTTAATCGTTATCGGTTTTCAGTCGTACATCTTCAATTCTGAAACATAGTGCGGATTATAGCCCGGAATCAAAAAGAGGCAGCACGTTGGCTACCTCTCTTTTGCACTATTGGTATGGCTTATTCGGCTTCTTCGGTGGCTTCAGCTTCTTCAGCCGGAGCTTCTTCCATTTCTTCTTCAGCACCTTCGAGGTCACCACTCACAGGATCAACGCCTGTGGAGATGGAGCCATCTACGAGGCCAGTGAGAACTTCTTCCACCTGAGCGGTGATGTCTTCAGAAACGTCTGCGTCGTGTGCTTCAGCGAAGCCAACGCCAGCGCGTTCTGCATCGAGCAGGTAGTTGCTGCCGCCGGGGAAGTCTTCCATGCGACCTTCAACGACTGCTGCGACCATGTCATATACGCCCTGGTCAACGCGCTTGAGAGCGCTGGTGATGAGGAATTCCACGCCTTCGCCACTGCCGTTGTCGAAGGTGGTGAAGTATTCATCCTGGTCAACGCCGATGACGTACACGCCCTGTGAAGCAGCTTCAGCGATAGCGGCAGAACCGAGGGGGCCACCAGCGCCGAAGATCACGGAAGCGCCTTCACCGATGAACTGCTGTGCGAGGGAAACGCCCTGTGCCTGGTCGGTGAAGCTGTCTGCGTAAGCGCCGAGGATGTTGGTGCCCACTTCCCATTCGGGGTTGATGTAGAGCGCACCCTGTTCGTAGCCGTTACGGTAGCGCTTCACAGCGGGAACGTCGATGCCATAGACACCAGCGATCACATCACTGTCATTTTCGTTGGCGACCAGTGCAGCCATGACACCCACCAGGAAGCCAGCCTGATCTTCGCGGAACTGGATGCCGACGAAGTTTTCGGGGCCGTCTACCAGGAACTGGTCAATGCCGACGAAGTAGATGTCGGGGTTGGCAGCCGCAGCTTCAGCAGTAGCATCCTGGATCAAGAAACCAACGGTGACGATGACATCGAAGCCTTCGTCGATGCAGGTCTGGATGTTGCTGGTATAGTCAGTTTCTGCTTCGGTTTCGATGAAGGTGTATTCCAGGTCGAAGTCTTCCTGAGCCTGGAGTGCGCCTTCGTGAGCATACTGGTTGAAGGTACCATCGTTGACGCGACCCACGTCCGTGATGAGGCACAGGCTATCTACGCCGCCCATCGCCATTTCTTCTTCAGGTGCAGCCGTCGCTTCTGCTTCTGCCATTTCTTCGGTGGCTTCAGCTTCTTCAGCCGGAGCTTCTTCCATTTCTGCTTCAGCACCTTCGAGGTCACCACTCACAGGATCAACGCCTGTGGAGATGGAGCCATCTACGAGGCCAGTGAGAACTTCTTCCACCTGAGCGGTGATGTCTTCAGAAACGTCTGCGTCGTGTGCTTCAGCGAAGCCAACGCCAGCGCGTTCTGCATCGAGCAGGTAGTTGCTGCCGCCGGGGAAGTCTTCCATGCGACCTTCAACGACTGCTGCGACCATGTCATATACGCCCTGGTCAACGCGCTTGAGAGCGCTGGTGATGAGGAATTCCACGCCTTCGCCACTGCCGTTGTCGAAGGTGGTGAAGTATTCATCCTGGTCAACGCCGATGACGTACACGCCCTGTGAAGCAGCTTCAGCGATAGCGGCAGAACCGAGGGGGCCACCAGCGCCGAAGATCACGGAAGCGCCTTCACCGATGAACTGCTGTGCGAGGGAAACGCCCTGTGCCTGGTCGGTGAAGCTGTCTGCGTAAGCGCCGAGGATGTTGGTGCCCACTTCCCATTCGGGGTTGATGTAGAGCGCACCCTGTTCGTAGCCGTTACGGTAGCGCTTCACAGCGGGAACGTCGATGCCATAGACACCAGCGATCACATCACTGTCATTTTCGTTGGCGACCAGTGCAGCCATGACACCCACCAGGAAGCCAGCCTGATCTTCGCGGAACTGGATGCCGACGAAGTTTTCGGGGCCGTCTACCAGGAACTGGTCAATGCCGACGAAGTAGATGTCGGGGTTGGCAGCCGCAGCTTCAGCAGTAGCATCCTGGATCAAGAAACCAACGGTGACGATGACATCGAAGCCTTCGTCGATGCAGGTCTGGATGTTGCTGGTATAGTCAGTTTCTGCTTCGGTTTCGATGAAGGTGTATTCCAGGTCGAAGTCTTCCTGAGCCTGGAGTGCGCCTTCGTGAGCATACTGGTTGAAGGTACCATCGTTGACGCGACCCACGTCCGTGATGAGGCACAGGCTATCTACGCCGCCCATCGCCATTTCTTCTTCAGCCATCTCTTCGGTGGCTTCCATGGCTTCCATCTCTTCAGTGGCTTCCATTTCAGCTTCTTCAGTTTCTTCTACTTCGGCTTCTTCTTCAGCCGGAGCTTCAGTTTCTTCTACTTCGGCTTCTTCTTCAGCCGGAGCTTCAGTTTCTTCTACTTCTTCTACTTCGGTTGCCGGAACTTCAGTTGGTTCTTCGGTGGCTTCTTCAGCAGGCGCACACGCGGCGGCGAAGAGCAATGCAAATACAGCGCCAAAGATCAGAAGCGCTCGTGGGAAAGATTTCATATATTGCTACTCCTTGCATGACTCGAATAGGGTATTAAGCGAAGTTTAAACATATAGATGCAGCGTATAATCTACACGGTTTTTGACTCAAGTCAAGGTAACTCTGCTCTCATTTTCACAAAGGTTAATTAGATTTATTACGTTGTGGAAGAATGTATGCTGTTTTTGAGAGGTTTTGCGTCATTTGTGGCGTATTCTAGGGGTGAAGCAACAGTGTCCTCAAAGGCAACTTGCTTCACCCATATAAGGCTTGTCCGGTATTAGCGCCATGTTTATTGGCGGTTTTTTCGGCTCTTAACAGGTCACATTGTAGGGACGATGCCTGCCTCGTCCGAAACAAGCAGGCGGGTAACACAGGTGTTGTCCCTACTGGTGGGTATCTAATAGACAAAACATGCGTTTGCGTTGGTTTCAATACCGGACAAACCCATATAGTGCCTACAGATGTCAGGATCTATTCTTTCTTGTAGGGGATACCGTCTGCTTTTGGCGCAACCGCCCGGCCTACCAACCCGGCGAGTACAACAATGGTCACGATGTAGGGAACCATTTGTAGGAACTGCGGCGGCACTTGCACATCAATGATCTGGAAGCGTGTGCCGAGCGCATCGGAAAAGCCGAACAACAATGCGCCGCCAAATGCCCCCACTGGCGTGAATTTACCGAAGATCAGCGCTGCCAGCGAGATAAAGCCCGAACCGTTCGTCATGCCATCAGTGAAGCGCCCGGTAGCTTCCAGCGAGAACCACGCCCCCGCCAGACCTGCAATCAAGCCACCGATGAAAACGTTGATCCAGCGATTGGTATTCACCTTGATGCCGAGCGTATCCGCTGCGTGCGGATTTTCACCCACAGCACGGGTACGCAAACCCCAGCGCGTATGGAACAGCACAATATGCGAGACGATTACCACAACGAACATCAGGTAGAAGATCGGTTTATTGACGAAGAGCGCCTCACCAATGATGGGAATATCTGCCAGCACCGGGATCCGAATCGCCGGAAGGGTGGTTAAGCCGGCTTCCGAGGACAGCAGCACTTCGCGGCGGATGAAGCCCGTAACGCCCAGTGCCATGATGTTGATGACCGTGCCGCTGACGATCTGGTCAGTGGCGAAGGTGATACTCAACCAGGCATGCAGCAAGGCAGCGAGGCCACCAGTGAGGATGGCAGCACCAACAGAAAGCGCCAGCAGCAAATTGGTTTGATCTGGCGGGAAGACATCGCGCAGCAAGAACAACGTCGTGAAGCCGATACACGCGGCGAAGAGCATCATGCCTTCAATGGCGATATTGACCACGCCAGAGCGCTCACACCACAAGCCTGCCATCGCGCCGATGGCAATCGGTGTCGCCAGTCGCAGGCTCTCCGTAATCATGGTGATACCGTTGGTTCGTCCATCACCCACGGCTGCAATGAAGACCGTGGGAAAAATGGCAATCCCTGCAATGATCAATAACCAGTTGACCGGGCGTTCAAAGCGCTCCGGCGCAATCATACCCACCACCGCTGCCATCAGCATGATTGCCCCCATGACATTCAGGAAGGCTAGTGTCGGTATAGCGATGCTCGCGGCTTCATCTGGCACACCGGATTCGAGCGTGAGCGTCGTCACAATCTCGGGGCTGAGGTTCGTATTCGCTTGCCACAGCACCAGAAGGGCAATCAGCAGCAGCATAAAAGAGAGGATATGGCGGCGGCGAATGTCACCGCCCGTGATTCGTTGAAGCATTGGGTGTTAACCTCCCCATCCGGTTGTGAAGTTCATTTCGTCTTCTGCACGGCGTTCTTCCGCCCGCCACAAGAAGCGCACAATTTGATCCGCCGCGACGAACATGATGATGAATGCCTGAATGATTTTGATGAGATCGAGCGAGACTTCTGCACGCACCTGCATGATTGCCGCACCACTGAGCAACCCACCCCAGAGCAGCCCTGCCCACAGCATATTCCGGGGATTGGTACGCGCCAGCAGCGCCACCGCGATTGCGTCGAAGCCGTAATTGGCGAAGAGGTTGGGGAACATCACATGTTCTTTGCCGCTGATCTCAATAGCCCCTGCCAGCCCTGCCAGCGCACCACTCAAGGCCATCGCCAGCACTACATTGAAGGGGACGTTCATCCCGGCATAGCGTGCTGCGCTTTGATTCTGCCCAACTGTGCGTAGCTCGAAGCCGAGCGTCGTTCGTTCCAGGAACCATTCCGTGAGCCAGATTGCCACCAGCATCATCACGAAGCCTACGTGTAAGTTGCCCTGTACGGTGATTGCTTGAATGAAGAAACTGACGATGATGGTCACCACGCCATACACAGCGGCGCGGATGATGGCCTGTGTATTGATCTTGCGCCGATTACTGAGCAGTGCCACACCAAAGACAAGCAACCCTGCAATGATGAACCAGAACCAGGACAATTCATCGAACGTGGGCAGCCAACTGCTCATAGCGATTGCTGGCGTTTTCGGTGCGCTGGAATTGGGATCGCCCAACAGCAGCGGATCGCGTGCCTTAATCAGCCAATCGACCAGGAACAGCGCGATGAAGTTCAGCATAATGGTGGTGATCACTTCGTGCGCCCCGGTGAACGCTTTCAACGCGCCCGGTATCGCCCCCCAGAGTAAGCCCCCCAGGATACCCAGGATCAGTAAGATCGTGACATGGATGATTGCCGGGAGTCCTGTTAAGTAGATGCCAACCGCCACAGCGAACGTCGCGCCGATGAACAACTGGCCTTCCGCACCAATATTGAACAAACCGCCTTTGAAGCCTAACGCCACAGCCAACCCCGCAATGATGAAGGGAATGGCGCGGACAATCGTATTTTCTAGCTGTGCCGGGATGAAGAGCCAGGCTGTTCCCCCGGTGCGCAGATAGGCAACAGGCAAATCCAGCTCGTTTTGCAGGCTGCCAAGTGTCGTATCGCCTGCGCCTTCGCCCACCATCACATTATTCCCCGGACGGCGCAGTACCAGGTTCTCTTCCAGGAATGCCGGAAGTTGTTCAGCCAGTGCCGCCTCAATCGAAGGGTCGGTCAGGTAGCCACGGTCATAGAGGATTTCGATAATGGCGAAGTTTTCTGCCAGCAGCCCCACGTTCGTGATTCCTGCTTCTTCCACATCAGCCAATGTCTCGAAGCTGTTCAGCACCAGCCGGGCGCTGTTCTCGCTGATTTCTACCAGCGCATCAGCTTCTGCGCTGTTCACATCAATTTCCAGCGCATCCAACTGCTGCAAAATCTCGATGTGTTCCACCGTGCGGTTCAAACCCAGGCCGCTGATAAGCTGCAAATAACCGATTGCTTCCTGGAATTCTTCGTCGCTCAAGTCGGCTGCACGAGGCCACAACGTCGCAAGATCTTCGCGGGTTGGTCTGCCAGATACCGCAATTTCGCTCAGATCGCGGACTTCGCTGCCGCGCAACTCACCCAGGTCTGCCAGTAAAGCGCCATCCAGGTAAGCTGGTATGGTGCGCAGGCGTTCTTCGCCAAAGCGCCGAATCGTCGGGATGCCTTCTGCCAGCACATCAATCGTATCGTCATCCAGCCCTTTTTCTTGCACCAGGGCGCGTAGTTCCTGGATGCGCTCCAGGCCAATGGTGGCGATGCGTTCCAGCGCACGCGCCTGCCGGAAGCTAGTAATATCAGCGGTTTCGGCATAGCGCAGCATCGGCTCGAAGTCTTCAATGGTTGCGACATCACTTGCCGCCAACCCCGTCAGCCCTTCGATCAGCGCGGCGTAAGCTTTGCCGCTCGTTTCCAGCCCGCGCCCCAATTCACCCTGGGTGAAGATAATCAGCGGAATGCCAACCAGGAAGGCCGTCACCACCGCGAGGAAAGGCACTAATCGCGCAGAAATCCGCGCCCATGAGCGAGCAATTGGACGGAAAAACCCCGGCATGCGCGGGGGATTGGGAGAAGTGTTCTCAGCCATTGTTGTCGATCTTTCCCTTTTTCTTCGGTACCGGGCTGCCTGCCATCATCAGGCCGACGGTGTTGCGATCCGCTTCTTCGATAGGCAGTACATCCACGATCTTGCCATCAAACATCACCGCCACCCGATCCGATAAACTCAGCACTTCGTCCAATTCGGATGACACCAGCAGCACAGCAGTCCCTTCATCACGCATCCGCACGATTTGCTGGTGTATGAATTCAATGCTGCCCACGTCCAGGCCGCGTGTAGGTTGTGCTGCGATCAGCAGTTTCACCGGGCGGCTGAACTCACGGGCGATAATTACCTTCTGCTGGTTGCCACCAGAAAGGCCACGAATCGGTGCGAAGATATGGCGCGGGCGCACGTCAAAGCGCTCTACCAATTCTTCAGCATTGGCGGCGATTTTCTCATCATTCACCAGAATCCCGGTAGAATAGGGCGTATTGAAATACGAATTCAGCACCATGTTGTACATCACCGGGAAGGGCATCACCATGCCCATCCGCTGGCGATCTTCCGGGACGTGTCCGCTTCCCATGCGTGTGATCTGGCGCGGCGACACGTTGGTGACATCTTCGCCCAGGAAATTGATTGAGCCAGATTCCGCACGGCGCAGCCCGGTCAATGCTTCGACCAATTCCGTCTGCCCATTCCCCTGCACACCTGCCACACCCAGGATTTCCCCGGCGCGAATATCCAGCGTTACCCCATCGACGGCGGGTAATTCGCGCTCATCCAGCACACGCAAATCTTCAATTCGCACGACAACATCTTCGCCATAGGCACGTTCTTTCTCAATTTGCAGCACCACTTCGCGCCCGACCATCAATTCCGCCAGTGTTTCTTCTGTCGAAGTGGCGGGGTCAGCATGTCCGGCAACTTTGCCTCCGCGCAGCACCGTGATGTCGTCGCAAATTTCTAGCACTTCCTTGAGCTTGTGATTGATGAAGATGATGCTCACGCCCCGGTCAAGCAATGTCCGTATGATGCGGAACAAACCTTCTGTTTCCTGTGGGGTTAGCACAGCGGTAGGCTCATCGAGAATCAAAATATCGGCATCGCGGTACAGCGCCTTGATGATTTCTACGCGCTGCTGAATGCCGACAGGTAAATCTTGAATGACTGCATCGGGGTTTACTTCCAGCCCATAGTCTGCGCTGATTTCCCGAATGCGTTTCTTCGCCGCTGCCATATCCAGAAAACCACCAGCCCGGACGCTTTCATTCCCAAGCATGACATTCTCGGTCACGGTCAGGACATCTACCAATTGAAAATGCTGGTGAACCATGCCGATTCCCTGTCGAATAGCATCGGTGGGGCCGTTGATCGTGACGGGGGTTCCGTTGATGAGGATCTGGCCTTCGTCTGGTTCGTACAGGCCATAGATGAGGTTCATCAGTGTGCTTTTTCCTGCACCATTTTCACCGAGCAGGCCAAGCACACGTCCTTTGTACAGCTTCAGGTCAATGTGGTCATTCGCCACGACTCCGCCGGGGAATCGCTTGGTAATGCCACGAACTTCTAGTACAGGCACTTCCGCACTCAAGAATGATACTCCATATAATGATTACTTCACAGAATGTTAAAGCAGGATTATAACGCACCATTCCCGAAATAACAGGCGGGTGGGCTGGTTACTGGCGATGGCTGTTTTTACTTCGCTCGATGCCGGGTGCTTTATAACGGGATAACCTTAGCTATGCTAGCCTTTCGCTGAAAATGCGCTACAATTTTCCGAAATAAATATCAATAATCTCCTAGTGTGAGACCTATGCTGAATGTGCCTCTGAGTTCAGTTGAAATGATGATCTTCGCAGCCGTAATCCTGGTGTGGGCTGCGCTTCTCTTTGGTGGCTTCATCTTCGGCAAACCCACGAAGAAGAACCCACGCCGTATGCCGCGCATGACCCGGCTGGCTTCGTCGTTTGTGCTGGTAGCTGGTGCGTGGTTCTGGTTCGCCGTCTCGCAGGGAACCCGCATTGACCTGATGGCATTCTGGTTTGCGATAGGCATGACATGCGGTTTTGTGGGGGATATTTTCCTGGCAAGGGTTGACGGTAGTGACAATGATTTGCTCTTTGGCATGATTTCGTTTGCCCTGGGGCATATTGCGTATGTGATCGGCATTGTGCAAGTTTCGCACCACTTCGACCAGTGGGCGTGGCTGCTGGATGTCCTTGGGACGTGGTGGCTCATTGGCGCGATTGGTTGGCTGGGGATTGTCTTCCTGCGCAACAAAATCACATCCTTGCACTACGCTGCGCTGCCGTACAGCGTGCTGCTGGCAAATACCGGAGGCTTCGCAACGGTGCTGGCGCTGCATGATTCCAGCTTCTGGTTGATTGTACTGGGTACGGCGCTCTTCCTGCTCAGTGATGCAATTCTGGCGTTGAAGCTCTTTCGCGGATGGGAACCTCCGCTGCTGGATGATGTTGTCTGGCTGACCTATGGCCCCGGTCAGATGCTGATTGTCTTCGGTGTTTTCTTGTATCTCGTGACTGCTATGCCGGGAGGGTAGGCAGTTTTCAATTGTTAGTTGTCAGTGTTCGGCTCACGGAACGTTGGTACTTCCTCATTGAATGTGCATGGGATTCGTTCCTCCCTGCTGGAAAAATACTGCCAATAGTTTCTCCGAAATAGAAACAAAAAACGGGATGGGGAAATTTCTCCATCCCGCTTGTGTTGTTGTGAAGCGAAGTGTTAACGGTCGTAACCGCCGGGCACGGTGTTTTCACGGATGCTGAAATCCGGGACGAGTTCCCACTGAATTTCCTGGTGACCAGAGCGAACAGTGTAATTGAATTGCAGGCCATGCCAGTTGGAGCCGAAGGGTTCCAGCACGAGGCGTGCCTGAATCGGCATCACGATGGTTTCATCGTCGCGGACGCATTGCCCGGACTGCGGGATACTGATGCAGTAGGTGTCGATGGTGTTCGGGGACAGACCACGATTGTAACGGCTTTCACCCGGATCATTGCCGCCGAAGTCCATTTCCAGCAGCGCGAATTCAATGTCGATCACATGTGGTGCGCCATTAGCGTACCCACGATGACCCCAGACTGTGTAGTAACGTCCCCAGAGGGTGTTGTAGTGCGTGCGGGTGCGGATGGAAACACCAGCCGGAAGGACGACGACAGCACCATCGGAAACATCATAGCTGATTCCGGGGAAGCTCAAACGAACCGGGTATGCATCGGTCACATCCATATCTTCGCCAGCCTGATAGCCGTTTACACCGTTGGTGTTCACGAAGAAGTTGACCTGCTGAATGCCGAGTTCTACGTAGAAGGTTGCACTGCCACTATCATCATAACGGATGCGGGTATCATACCAGCGCCCCCATACAGCATTAATATGCGTGCGGTACGTCCACTGTGTGCCATGGTTGACGGTCAGCGTGTCGCCATCTGACAGGTCAAGCCAGGTTCCGGTCAGGTTGAAGTAAACGCGCATATTCGAGTTGTAGACATAATCAGCGGGGATACCGACACAGACTTCTTCACCAGCGTCAACGTAATAATCTGCGCAGAACGCAACTGTGACGGTCACGCAGTCATCGCCGTCGCAATTGCCTACGACCTGGGCGAAAGCCGCCGGAATGATGGTGAGCATCAGGAGCAATGCCACCACGACAAAGAACAAAGAACGTTTGTTAAGCATGTGTATTTCTCCCTAATCCCGAATGTGTTACGTAGACCTGGCGCGAAGTTTTTTACGCATCACTATAGTGTGGCTACGCACGCCTTTATTATAAGTGTATTTATGAATCATGCAGCAATCTATTCGTGTAGAATGAGTAAAAGATTCCTTGCGCTGAAATCTGTAAAGGGTGGCTAACAATATTGTTTGTGGTTTGTTTGAGGCATTTGTCATGGTTGGATACTGTCACTTGCAGGACAGCATGATCAGAGATGTTGCAGGGTTTCCAGAATACAATACGCAATAAAACGAGCCAGGTGCATCCTGATTGTGCGTTGCTGCGTATAGTCTCGCAGACATACAACAAGCAGGAGACAAGCACATGAGCGTAACAACCACCTGGGACAACGACGAGAAGACCGCCATTCTATTGAACTTCACCGCCCCCTGGACGTGGGAAGAATTCGAGCAAACCCGCGATCAAATCACAACGATGCTCCAGAATGTGAACCATGAGATTGATCTGATTATTGATGTGCGCAGTGGGGGAGACATCCCCGAAGATGCCATTCGTCGGCTGCGCCGTGCCTATTCCGGCGATGCACTGATGTTGCGCCGCTACATTCTGGTGGGTGCGCCCAAGCCCGTGCAAGAATTATTCGGCGTGGCAGATCGCTACTATACGGCGTTGGGTGGTTTCCTGGAATTTGCCTTTGTGGATACGTTGGAAGAAGCACGCAACTTGCCCATCATGATGAGTGAGCAAGAGTAGTGCAATCACGGCGTTCTCAAACCGAAATAAAACCTACCAAATGTTCGACCAAATGTTCGACCTCCTGGCGCAAAATCGTGTAGGATAGGGGTGTTCGTGGGAACGCACCCCATCCCATGAAAGCAAGTCCTCATGTTTTCCCACCATGTCACACGGGCAGGGCATCACCTCACCCTGCCCATTATTTTCGCCCAACATCTAGTTGTCTGTGGATGTTTCTGGTGCGGGTGGCTTGCGTCCTGGGGTCGGCAGCAGCCATTGATAGCCATAGGGCGGCAGCGTAATCTGCCCGCGAATGGTATCTTCTTGAGGCCACAGTGCATTGCGATACTCGTATACTTCTTCTGGCAGTGCAATCGTCACCGCTTCATCAGAGAGATTATGCAGTGCCAGCAGTTTGCGTTCCCCATCAACCCGCCAGAAGCACAGCAGATGTTCCGGCAAGTCTTCCAACCATACCAGTTTGCCTCTCGCCAGCAGGCGCAGCCCTTTGCGCTGGGCAATCATCTGGCGCACGGTATAAAGCTGTGAATTGGGATCGCCCATTTGTGCGGCAACGTTGATTTTCTGATACCCAAATTCAGGATCATTGATGACTGGAGCATACAATTGATCGCTCGGCGCAGCACTGAATCCGCCGTTGGCTTCGGCTGTCCACTGCATAGGAGTACGCACACCATTACGGTCAAACAAGCTGACGTTATCGCCCATGCCAATCTCATCACCATAATAAAGCATCGGCGTTCCGGGCAGGGTGAACAACATCGAATGCATTAGCTCAATGCGGCGGCGGTCATTTTCCATCAACGGCGCGAGACGACGACGAATGCCGAGGTTGATGCGCTGCTTGGGGTCGGGCGCGTAGTATTCCCACATGAAATCGCGTTCTTCCGGCGTGACCATTTCCAGCGTCAATTCGTCATGGTTGCGCAAAAATGTCATCCATTGCGTATTGAGAGGGGTTTCCGGCGTATCTGCCAGCACATCAACCACACTGGTGCGATCTTTCTTCGCCAGTGCCATATACAGGCGCGGCATCACCGGGAAATGGAAGCACATCTGGAACTCGTCCCCGTTGCCGAAGTAGGGCAGCAGTTCATGCGCCCACTGGTTTGCTTCCGCCAGCAGCAGCACATCCGGGCGAATCGAATCTACAAAAGCACGCATCCGTTTGAGGTAGTTGTGTGTATCCGGCAAATTCTCACAATTCGTGCCTTCACGCTCGAAGAGGTAAGGCACAGCATCCACACGGAAGCCATCAATGCCCATATCCAGCCAGAACTTCATCACATCCAGCATGGCTTGCTGCACACGCGGGCTATCATAGTTTAAATCCGGCTGGCTGCTGTAGAAGCGATGCCAGTAATATTGCTCGGTATGTTCGTCATATGCCCAGTTTGATTCTTCCGTATCCAGGAAGATGATACGCGCTTCGTTGTATTTGTCCGGCGAGTCGCTCCAGACGTAATAATCGCGCAGGGGGGAGTCTTTGGAACGGCGTGCTTCACGGAACCAGGGATGTTGATCTGACGTATGGTTCACAACCAGTTCCGTCAGCACACGAATCCCGCGCTGCTTGAACATCTGCACAGTCATCTTGAAATCTTCCAGCATCCCGTAATCCGGGTGGATGCCGAAATAACTGGCGATGTCGTAGCCGTCATCCTTCAGCGGAGAAGGATACATCGGCATAATCCAGACGCAATCCACGCCGAGCCATTCCAGATAATCAATTTTCTCACGTAGTCCGGCGAAATCCCCGTGACCATTACCATCCGCATCATAAAACGCCCGTAGGTATACCTGGTAAAAAACGGCGTTTGTATACCACGTCATGTTGCATCAACCTCTCTTATGTAACGAAGCGCCCATTATTGAATATCCTCGCCTGAAGATCCGTTATTTTATGTGAGATGTGGTCAGATAAAACCACGCTACTGACTTCAGAATAGAGGGTTTGCATCCAGTTCAACGAAACAAGTATAACGGGAAATTACACAGCTTGCCAAGCGACAGGATTCTTACCAAAATGCACCCTAACGCCCCTTGATTTGTCCTATTTGATCCAGATGCTGTTGGCAAATCGATGGATCATTGTGTTTTTGTAGGGGAGTGCCCGTGTGCGCTCCCAGGGCGACCACGTGGGGATCGCCCCTACACCGATTCGCCAACAAGGTCTGATCCAGAAGTGACAAATACCGACCAGAGCAAAAACAAAACAGGGTGTGCATTTCACACCCTGTAATTCTCCAATCGGTAGTATACCGCAGAGAAGCCTATTCCTCATCACCAAACAGCGCCGAACCGGAGACACGCACAATGTCATACACCCCCCGGAACGGGTTCGTGAAATAGGCTTTGGTGTAATAGAAGTCTTCGCCGCGCTGCGCCACCGTCGTTGCATTGCCATCTGTTATAACCGTGCCGACGATGCTCGCTGTCGCCCAATCATCTTCGCTGCGAACCGCCACAATCGAACGACCCTGCGAGTCGCCAACGGAGGCTACCGCGACCAGATCATGATCTGGTGTGAAGATCATGCCATCTATTCGCAAGGCTGTTTCGGCTTCCACGCGGGATAAGTCCCCTGGTGCGTCCAGCGGAATCTTGATGAGGCCATCTACTGCCACCAGCAAATATCCATCCGGGTGATAGACAATGCCATTCATGCCAAATTCTTCGCTGGTCAGTCGTTCATCCCGCACAAAAACAGATGCTTCTCCTTCCGGCGAGACCACGTAAAGTGCATCCGACGAACTATCTGTCACGTAGGCGTTGCCCTGGTCATCAACTGTCACATCGTTGATGAATGGCGCTGATTGCTGGTTCAGGTCACCCAGGTCAGTGAAGAAAAGGCGTTCCCCACTGCCCAGGTCATACGCGGCTAAAGCGGCGGTTACATCTCCGCCCAGGCCACCGAAGGCCGCCGTGAACTGGCTCACTGCCACCAGCAGCCGATTGTTGGCCTCATCGACTTCGATGCCGACGGAGGAGGGGATGTCGCCATCTTCAATGAAGGGCTGCAATTCGCCATCCAGCCCGAAGCCAAAAATCGTTCCCTGTGTGAGTGAACTGACCAGGAATTGATCGCTTGCCGAAGAATATTCGATTCCCTCCGGCATGATGCCCCGGCGCTCTAGTTCGATCACAACTGGCGGTGTCGTGTCATCCTGTGCCAGCACGGGCAAGGCTGCCAGCAAGAATAATAACAGAAGCCAGAGTCGCTGTTTTTTCATTGTACTTCCTCTCTCAATACGGACACCGTGCAGTGTACAGAGCATGCATGAGCAGCCGATGTGTTCCCCTGTGCCAGTAGCCAGTAGCCTTGCTGTGCGGAGAGGGTGCATTTCAGATGGTTGGCAGGTGGCAACCCTTCGGCCTACATTGCCACACGCTGATGCGATAAGAGCAGCGGGAAGCACAGGAAAAGGCGCTCTGGCCTGCCGCACACAGTCCCCTGCGGTGGACTTGTCGGTTTCTAGCTGGCTGGCTTCAGCCGCCAGCGGCACGAAAAACAGCGCGATACGAATTTCTTTGTGTCCTTCGTGTCTTTGTGGTTCAAATCGTTTTGAAGCAATTGGGAGCGCACACGGGCGCTCCCCTACAAGTTTGATTGGATGGTTGGATGTAGCACGTCAAATCCGAAGTTGCCAAAATATTGAAATGCACCCGTCGTGATGCAGCTAGCGCATCCCCGCGAAAAAGCATGATATATTGAGAGCAAATTAGTGCTTCTCAGGGGGAACAGATGCTGCGCTTACTTCAATCTCTATTATCCTGGATTGAAGATCCTGTGAATCCGGCTGGTCTCGTATTGGCAGGGATTGGCGCAGTGTTCGCGGTTGCGCTGGCGTTGCTCTTCTATGCCATCGCCGCGCCGCAAATTCCCATTCCCCTCTATCAAGGATTTCCCGAATGGGAACGCCCTGCCAGCAATGAACCCGTTGTCTGTCTCCCTCCGACCACCCCTTCGCCGTTTGATACGCAGGCGCTCCCGGCACAGATTCAGCAGCGTGTGGTCATTATCCGCGCTATGCTAGCGACGGAATTAGGGCAAATTGCGCAGTGGGGACGTGTGTTGACAATTGTGCTGAGTATGCTGGCGGTGCTTGTCGCCTATCGCAGCCAACTTGTGCAGCGCTTTGCAGCCATGGGAGATGCTCACAGCGAGGCTATCTTCACCGAGCATCGAAAAACACTGCGGGATGCGATTGGTGGTAGGCTGGTGGTTGCGTTGGCAGTCGGCGTTGTGGCCTATGTGCTGGCTTCGCTGGCATGGATGTATGTGGGTCGCATGTTCGCCGGGGTGAATCTATCGTTGTTTCCTGTACTGCTGCTGATCTTCGCCTATAGCTTTGTGGTGCTGTACTTCGTGATTCGCTGGGTGGCAATGCTGCGCACGCAGGATATTTTGATCTTCGGCCTGTTGACCTTCGTGATTGGTTTGTTCGGCGCTTTCGGCACAGTGGCGGATCAATGTTGGTGGCAGCAATCCATCAGCTATGTCGGTACCGACCCGCAGGCAGAATTTCTCTTCGCAATTACCTTGCTAGGTGTGAGTGCGATGTTTGCTGTGCTGCTGATTGATCTGCAAAAGATGGCGCGAATCCTGGTGGAAGATGGTATTTTGCAAGCGCTGGACGTGCGTCTGATTGTGCTGGGTGGGGTCGGGATTGTGCTGGGGATCAGTGGGATTGCGGTTGCGCCGATCAATGGTGAACCCTGGGTGCAGAATATCCATAAAGTGTCTGTGGTCGTCACCTCGCTGCTGATTATCGGGTCAATGTTCGCTGTGCCACTGCGGATGCCCCGACTCTATAAAGGCGTATATCGCTGGCTGTCTCCGATTCTGGGTGCGTTGAGCATCCTCTACATTGTGATGTATCTCATGGGCTGGATCAATTTCGTTGCGCTGGAGCTGTTGCTATTCGCAGGCTTTGGACTCTGGCTCTTCTTGACTGCACACACGTTGATGCGCAAAGTCAACGATGTAGCGCTTGATCCTCTGCGCCAGTATTTGAGGCGTGTCTACCCACCGCGCAATCAAACAGCGGATGCAGCGTCGATGCAGCCAACGTCAGAAGGGCAGGAACCCGAACGCCACGTTGCCCCAGACGAGTAATTGTGCGCTCATCATGGCAATCATGGTGAAGACAGTAGGGGCAGGTGATTCCTGCCGCGTATAGGTCATAGCGCCCCATAGGAGCAGCGGAAGCAGCAAAAGCAGCGCCCCATGCATGGCTGTGGGGAGGGTCATCTGCGTGAGGATCAACGTGCTACTCACTGCCAGAACTGCCGCCACAAGATACAGACGGCGCAATCGCTGTACCGTCCAGCGCGTCGCCAGGGTGTATTTCCCCACCTGTGCATCCGCGATGCGGTCAGGCCAGGTTGTCGCCAGCAGATTGATGAAAACCAGCAGCGTGAAGGGGATGCTCGCCAGAATTACAAAATCGTCGATGCGCTGCATCAACAAAGCATATCCATAGGCCATCAGGGTCATGCCGCCGAGGAGTGCATTGGTCGCCTCGCCCCAGCCGTTCCAGGCGAGGCACAGCGGTGGTAAGGAATACATCCAGCCGCCGAAGGCTCCCAGGCATAAAACCCCAATCGCAGCAGTTGGTAGTCGCAGCAGCAGTGCGAACCCAAGCCCCAGCAGTAGCCAGAAGACCATCAGCCGACCCGCCCATTTGCGCAAACGCGGTAGCGCCACCAATGCGCCGCTGCCACCGGAAAAGGGAGTACGTGTCGTCAGGGTATCCGTCTCCGCGTCGGCATATTCGTTGGCGTAGTGAATTGAAATTGCTACTGCGAGCAAGGGTAGCAGGCCACTAATGAGGTAGGGCAGTTTGAGAGTAGCTCCCTGTGCAATAGCCGCAAACGCACCTGTGAGGGCAACTGCCAGCACCGCCAGCAATTGCAGCGGACGCATCATCGCCCAGAAAGCCCAGATTGTTCGAAATGCTATTATTCTGCTCATTGATTTTGTGAACATCAGTTACTAATTCCGCTGCAACTTCATCCACATCCCTTCTTCGACTGAAAGCATTCATCTCCGCTAAAAATTACGCAAGATTGCTGTAAGTGGTGTGAGCGCCACCTGAGCATTTCCCAAAAATTGAGAACAATCATTTTCTCGCAACGGTATTGTCATTACAATGTGTCAAATGCATAGGACAGATGGGCTAGAACTACATGTTCAAAAGACATAAACGCCAGGAACCAGAACCTGGGCAGGAATCGGTCTGGGACTACCCACGCCCGCCACGAGTTGAAAAAACAGACAAACTCCTCAAGGTTGTCTTTAATGGTGTCGTGATTGCGGAAACTCGGAACGGATACCGCATATTGGAAACCAGCCATCCCCCCACGTACTACTTCCCGCGTGAAGATGTGAAAATGGAATACTTCGACCCGACAAGCCGTTCTACGATCTGCGAGTTCAAAGGGGTTGCTAGCTACTGGCAGATCACAGTAGGCGACAAGACTGCTATGAATGCAGCCTGGTCTTATTACCGACCTCGTAAGGATTATCAGGTTATTCAGGATCATCTCTGCTTCTATCCAAGCAAGATGGATGCTTGCTTTGTCGATGACCAGGAAGCACAGGCGCAAGATGGGGATTTCTACGGCGGCTGGATTACGCCCGATATTGTTGGCCCGTTCAAAGGTGGCCCCGATACCTGGGGTTGGTGAAAACTGTGCAGTGAACAAAGTTAGCCACTGGTCGCATCGTTGGATGCTGATGGTGTGTCGTCCTCTCCGTCATGTTCGTCTAACCTGGGGAATTCGAGACGGTCTTTATTGGGGACGGTTTCTTCATCCCGCCCAGCCGGGCGGGTGGGAATAGTCGCTTCCGCGTCATCTGGCAGCAGGCTGACTGCTGGCTGTGAGGCAACCGTTGGGGTTTCATCCGTGCGGGTTTTCGCTGGGATCAGTGCAGCAGGGTCAGCCGGGTTATTCAGGATGGATTGAACGACAGCATCCAATTCAAGGACTTTGCTCGCCTGAATCATCTCTACCATGCGTTCAGCACTCATCTGATCGACAAAGGTTTGCAGGGCTGCTTCTGTATCGGTGCGCGTTTCTTCGTCGCAGCGCTTCTCCAGGTTCACAAAACTCAATAGCAAAACAGCACGCTCTGTTTCCCCCTGCTGGGCGTAGTATTTGCCCATGCCCATCAACGCCCGGAAGATGGGTTGCGTTGCGCCCAAACTGTGACCAGCACGCAGGGCATTCAGCAAATATTGCTGTGCTTCACTGAGTTCACCCAACTTCAGCAGAACATCACTTAAATTTGCCTGGGCGAGTGCATGACCCAGGGGTTCGCCAATATCCGCCATGATTGTCACGGCATCCACCAGCAACCCGCGTGATTCTGCCAGATCTTCGCCGCGCCGCAGCAAGATCATCCCCAGTAGATTCAAGCAGTCCGCCACGTTGCCCCGGTGCTGCTGCTCGTTGGAGAGGGTAAGGGCTTCGCGGCAGTAGCGTTCTGCATCCACCAATTGACCCAGGTTCATTGCAGCGACTGCCATATTATAAATGCTGGTACTCATCCCATAGCGGTCACCGACTTCTTTCTTAATTTCGTAGCTTTCCTGGTGATACGCCAGCGCTTCACCGAATCTGCCGCGTGTTGTTGCCAGTACCCCCAGGTTATTCAAGCTGGAGGCAATGCCCTGGCGCATCCCGGCTTCTCGGCGAATTCCCAGCGCTTGCTTGAAGTACTCGTCTGCTGCTGCAAGATCGCCCTGTCGGAAGCAGAGTACACCCAGGTAGTTGTAATTCTGCGTGATGATTGCCTTATCATCTTTGGTGAGCGCCAGTTGCAGGCTGCTTTCCAGCGATTCTCTGGCTTTTTCGTAGTGGCCTTCTTCCAGCAAAACACCGCCGAGGCCGTTCAGCAGCAGCGCCAGCAGTTCCGCCTGCCCATTTTCTTTGGCAAAGCGCAGCCCTTCCTCGAAACGTTCGCGGGCGATGTCATACTGCGCATGGCGTTCTGCAATCGTACCCAGGCCATGCAGTGATCGTGCGATGTGTCCGCTCATGTTCTGCTTGCGGGCAATTTCCAGGCAGGTTTCAAAGTAATGCTGCGCCAGACTATGCTCGCTGAGGCTGATGTACACATCGCCCAACATGCGGTATACATCCGCTACATTTGGATGATCTTCGCCCATCAAACTCAGCGCCCGATGCAGCAGAACCCGTGCCTCCTGTGGATTGGCAATTTTCTGCTGCCGCCCTGCAAGGTAGGCATAATAGGCTTCTTTTTCGGTATCCCCGGCATTTTGCCAATGTGCTGCCAGGATTTGTGCGAGGCTGTCATCATAGGGGTAAACCGCTTCAATGGCTTCGGCAATCTGGCGGCTGTACAGTTCCATTTCCTGGTCTTCGATGCGCGTCAACAAACCTTCACGCAGCTTATCATGTGCGAAACGCCAGCGTCCCTCCTGGACGGCAAGGACTGCGCTGTTGGCACAAACCGTCAGCCAATCGTCCACATCAACATCTGCCATGTGCTGCATCACATTCAGATCAATTTGCCTCCCGGCGATGGCAGCACACTTCAGCAGCGCGTGATATATTTCTGGCACCTGGTTCAAACGGCGCTCAACCACTTTTTGCACCCCACCCGCGAAGACCGTCGGCGGCAGCGTCATACGCCCAACGTTATCCAGGTGGCCTGCTTCTTCTGCCAGCGCCCGCACTGTCTCAATCAAGAAGAAGACATTGCCCTCCGTCTCGCGCCGCAGCAGTTCCAGCACATCTTCGCCACGCCCACTGGCACCGAGCATACTTTCGCTCAGTTGCGCGATTTCGGCGCTGCTCAATCGTTCCAGATGAATGTGCTGCATCGTCGGGAAGCGATCCGCCAGCCCCGGTTTTTCATCACTGCGGTATGTCCCCACAATCAGCAGCGGCAGTTCTTCGGCGAGGCTGGTAATTTCCGCCAGCACATCCAGGCTTTCCACCATCCAGTGCAAATCTTCCAGCAGCAGGACAATCACGCGCTCTTCTTTTTCGCTGAGGAATTGCCGGAACAACGACTTGATCGCATCAATCAGGCGATTCTGGGCAGCCTCTTCTTGAATACGTGGAGCGGTGGGAATCTCTCGTTCCAGCAACTGGTCGAGATCCGGGGCAATTTCTTTGAGGACTGCTGCATCTTCATCGCTGATGTGCGCCGCCAACGCCAGCCGTCGCACCGGATCGCGCCAGAGTTCGTAGGGCAAACTTCCGCTGGAGAGACCCAACCCCGTGACAACCATCCCGCCACGCACCAGCGCCAGAATACGCAGCTCATTCAGCAGCCGGGATTTTCCCACGCCACTTTCGCCGCCGATGAGCCAATTGCTTCCTTTGCCCTGGAAGGCTTGTTCCAGCGCGTTCTGCAATTGGCGGCTTTCGCCTTCGCGCCCGACGAAACGCGCCGCCTGCAAGAAACTGTTGAGTACAGCTTCATCATCATCTATTTTCGGTTGCTCTGTGTGTAACTGCTCAATAATATCTGCGGCATCCTGGTAACGCTCCAACGGATTCTTCCGCAGCAACCGTTCGATCAAGTCTGCCAGCGGTGCATCAACATTCAGCGCGGAAAGATCCGGCGTATTGGTGAGGATGTCTTGCAGCAAGGCTGTGTGGCTTTCCATGTCGTAGGGATGGTGTCCTGCGAAAAGTTCATACGCAATCAACCCTACGGCGTACAAATCAGAAGCAGGGGAGGGCGCAATCCCTTGCAGCACTTCCGGCGCGATGTAACCCAGCGTGCCAGATACGCGATCCGTCGTTGGGTTCATCTCTGGGCGCTCTTGTGCCAGCCCAAAATCCAGCACCATCAACTGCCCATCTTCATCGACCAGGGCATTTTCTGGCTTCAAATCTCGGTGAATGATGCCGCGACGGTGCAAATAAGAGAGTGCGCGCAAAATTTGCAGCAATAAATTCACCTTGCCATGATGATCCAGTCCCGCGCCAACTTGCGTCACCGAACGCGCATTGGGGATGAAGCGCATGGTGAAATATGGTTTGCTATCTGCAAAGCCGTAATCCAGCACGGGAATGATATTGGGATGCCGTAGGGAGGCTAATGCCTGGAATTCGTTGGCGAGGGAAACTTGCAGGTTGGTAAAGGTGCTGTGCTTGCTGATGTGCAATGCGCTGGCGGGTTTGGTCACACGTTTGAGCGCGACAACTTGCCCGGTCAGGCGATCCGTTGCACGGTATACCGTACCCATGCCGCCTTGCCCCAGGCTCTCATGCAGCCGATAGCGACTGCCAATCATTTGCTCGGCGTACTCTACCATATGCCCCATCGCTTGCTCAATGCGCCCGTCATTATCACGATATTGTAACGCGCTTGTGAATTGAAAGCGAATAGAACAGCCTATATGACCAGGGCAATCGCATCAAAACGATTTGAACCACAAAGACCCGAAGGACACAAAGAAATACCCAGGGGGCGATCTGCGGATCGCCCGTAGCTGGTGATTTCAGCCCACACGGATCAGCACGCCTTCGTTCCCTACCAGGGTGATTTCGCCACTCACACTGCCGCTGCGATCTAGTCCGCTGCTGAGGACAATTTCACCATCAGCAGGTAATGATACAGTAACGGCTTCGCTGCCGAAATTCAGCGCAATCAGGTGCTTCTCATCACCGTGAATTCGCTCGAACAAGTAGACATTCTCCGGTGCATCCAGCGATTGATACGCGCCCACTGCCAGCGATTTGTGCTGTTTGCGAACCCAGAGCAGCTTGCGATACAACGAAAGCATGGAGCGCGGGTCATTGCTTTCAACGGCATAATTGCGCTCTTTGTATGTTTCGTTTACAGGCAGCCAGGGTTCCACATCGCTGAACCCGGCGTATTCGCTGCGATCCCATTGCATCGGCGTGCGGCAAACATCGCGGGTATTCTCGACACCCAGGTTAATGCCCTGCGGGTCTTGCATCTGCTCCGGTTTGATGTCCCCATTGACCATGCCCAGTTCTTCGCCCATGTAAATCGTCGGTGTGCCACGCAGCGTCAGCAACATCAGAGCCGCCAACCGCGCCCGTTCCTGTGACCCCAACCGGGAAGCCAGCCGCTGCACATCATGATTGCCCAGGACGTAATTAGGCCAGCCACCTGCCGGGACTGCGGCCTCGTAATTATCCACCAGCGAACGATACTTCTCTGCACTCCAGCCCGTAGAATTGAAGAAATCCCCTTCTGCGATGAAATCAAAATTGAAGGGCATGTGGAACTCATCGCCATTTTCGCCGTGATACTTCAGGCGTTCCGGCAGTTCCAGCCAGATTTCACCGATCATCACCCGTTCCGGGTATTCATCAATCACCCCGCGAATTTGCTTGATGATGTCGTGAATGCCCTCGTAATTCATGCTGTAAATTTGCTGTTGGCGGCTGTAGATGTCCCCTTCACCGCGACCATCCGCACCTTCTACCCAGGGTTGATCCGGCATATCCGGGTGCTTCCAGATCATATAAATCACATCCATGCGGAAACCATCTACGCCGCGATCCATCCAGAAGCGCAGCACGTTGTACATGGCTTCGCGGACTTCCGGGTTGCGCCAATTCAAATCCGGCTGACCGGGGACGAATTGGTGAAAATAGTATTGCTGTGTATGTTCGTCCCATTCCCAGGCAGAGCCGCCAAAAACGGAACCCCAGTTATTGGGTTCGCTGCCATCGGGCTTGGCATCGCGCCAGATGTACCAATCGCGCTTGGGATTGTCGCGGCTGCTGCGCGATTCTTTGAACCAGGGATGCTCATCCGAAGTGTGGTTCGGCACGTAATCGATGATGATTTTGATGCCGCGTTTGTGTGCTTCCTCTACCAATTTGTCGAACGTGGCTAAATCCCCAAACATCGGATCAACATCCGTATAGTCGGAAACATCATAGCCGAAGTCCTTCATAGGGGAGGGGAAGAAGGGACTCAACCAGATCGCATCAATCCCCAGGGAATTTTCGGTTCCGTCGTTCAGTGTATCCAGGCGATCAATCACACCCTGCAAATCGCCAATACCGTCATTGTTGCTATCCATGAAGCTGCGCGGATAAATCTGATACACGACCCCACGCTGCCACCAGGCAAATTCTGTCATCCAAAATACTCCTTTTCTTTCACATCGCAAGCCAAATCATAGACGAGCTTTTGCAACAAAAAAGGGCGCTTTTGCAGCACCCTTTTTGTATAACATGTTCTCAGGACAAGGATTTAAGATCCTATTTTTGGGTTTTCTGGGCAGGCTCCTACCGTAGAAACATGCCTTTGTAGGGACACGGCAGTGCCGTGTCCGCGAGCGACCCAAGAGTTGCCCCTACACAAAAACCATCCTAACCACCCTTGACCGAACCAGCCAGCAGCCCGCGCACGAAGTAGCGCTGCAAGCTGAAGAAGACAATCAACGGAACTGCCATCGAGACGAAGGCACCGCTGGTGAGGATCTCCCAATTATCCCCGCGTGACCCGATCAATTCACGAATCTGCGAGGTCAGCACAATTTGATCCGGGTTCTTGCTCAGGAATACCAGCGCGACCAGCAGATCGTTCCAGACCCACAGGAACTGGAAGATGCCGAAGGCTGCGAGGGCGGGAACCGACAACGGAAGGATCAAGCGCATGAAAATCAAGAAGTGCGATGCGCCATCAATCTTGGCGGATTCGATGATTTCGCGTGGCAACCCTGCGATGTAGTTGTGCAGCAGGTAGATCGCCAGCGGCATACCGTAACCCGTATGCGCCAACCAGATCCCTGGGTACGACTTCGCTGTGAAGAACGGCAGCAGATCACCGAGGTTATTGTAGAACCTCAGCAGCGGGATCAGCGACATTTGCAGCGGAACGACGAGCAGACCCACCACCACAGCAAATAGAAGCTTGCGGCCTGGGAACTGCATCCAGGCGAAGGCATACGACGCGAATGCCGCAATCGCAATCGGGATGATGGTTGCTGGCACCGTCACCGTGAAGGTGTTGATGAACGCCTGACCAATGCCTGCGTTATCCAGCACTTCGCGGTAATTGTCCAGCGTGAACTTCGGCGGAATCTCGACGGTCAGGAAGAAGCGCTGACCGCGTTCTAGCTCAAAGGGTACTGGGGATACCCACTCGTAGGAGCCATCCGCATTCAAGGTGAAGGTTGTACCATCGTCCATCGGTACAGGCTCACCCGGTTCCCAGTCGCGGATACCCTGCGCTTCGTTGGCATCGTATTCTACGTCGGCATTTTCCGGTAAGAAGCCGCCGCCATAGCTGCGGACAGATTTGTTCGAGCCTTCGTCGAAGACATTGCCACGGATGATATACATGCCATTTTCTTCGACCATGTCGTCCGCACTTCCGGTACGACCTTGCTCATTGCCTTCGATGGTTTGCAGCGCTGTCCACCAGCCTGTGAGGTTGATCTGGTCTTTATCACGCAGGGAGGTGATCAGCAGACCAAACGTCGGCAGCGTCCAGATGATGACAATGACCAGCAAAACAAAACGAGCCAGGAAGCCACCAACCGTCATGTTGAGAATGGGAATGTTCGTATTCATCGATTGGTCTCCTGTTTCCGATATTGGCGCAGATTCCAGATCAAGATTGGGATGACCGCAACCATGATGATCGTCGCCAACATACTCCCTCGTCCGTCATTAAAGGCGCGGAAAGCCTCGTTATACTGTTGGTTCGCCAGGATTTGCGTGCCGAACTGACCGTTCGTCATCGCCGCCACAATATCGTAGACCTTCAGCACAAGGATTGTAATGGTCGTCATCACTACCAGGATCGTGCTGAGAATCTGCGGGATCATGATGCGGAAGAAGACCTGAATCTCGCTTGCGCCATCAATGCGTGCCGCTTCCAACGTCTCCTCCGGTACGCCGCGCAAGGCCGATGCCAGCAGCACCATCGCAAAGCCCGTCTGACCCCAGATGAGAATGACCATCAAGAAGAAATTGTTCCAGGGTTCCAGGGCGATCCAGTCTTGCGGCTGCCCACCCAGCGCCACCACAATGGCATTCAGGACACCAATCTGGTTCGGGATGGGCTGTCCTGGGTTGGGCAGGTTGGCATCGTAGACGAACTTCCAGATCACGCTCGCACCGACGAAGGAAATCGCCATCGGCATGAAGATCAACGATTTGGCAATCGTACCCCAGCGCACGCGATCCGCCAGCACAGCGATCAACAGGCCAAGCGCCGTACTGACGACTGGCACCAGCAGCCAGAGGATGTTATTGCGCACAGATTCCCAGAACTGCGGCGCACCTTCTTCAAAGAACGCCCATTCATAATTGCGGAAGAGAACAAATTCGGTGCCTAGCTCCACCCCGCTTTCGGTCAGCAATGTTTCGATCACTGCGCGGGTATTTTCGTATTGTTCCAGGTCACCCAGGTCTACGTCAGCCGCCGCCGGGTAAATTTCCGCGAGTTGGGCGCGGATTTCATCGACGCGCTCCTGCGTGGGATTCTGGATGTAGTTCAAGCGCAGGGCGTTGACTTCTTCCGGGTAGGTGGTGCGCGTTATTTCGATGTTGCCGTCTTTATCCCCAAAGCTGAGGATCACGGTCTGAATCGCGGGATAAACGAGGTAGAGGCCAAGCACGAGCAGTGCAGGGCCGACGAAGAGCCACGGGCGAATTGCTTCACGCTGGTTCTCACGGCTTTCCAGAACCCGACCATCTGGTTCTACTCGGTCGCGCAGCAGCGTATCTAAGAGCCAGTTGGAGCCGTAGAAGTAGAACGCCATCACGCCAACCCCTACGACAATTGCTCCTAATGCATACAGTACTTGATCTAGTCCATCGGGCATAAGAATAATCACTCCATCATCTTTTTGAACGCTGCCTTCTACAATTGCAGCGCCTGGTCAGAACCATCAGAACACTCACAAACACCCCCACAGCAACCAGCAGAGTCGCCATACAATCGCCGGCATGGTGTGTTGTTTTGGACTGATGCTTGGGGCAAATTCCCGAACTGACTACTTATTGACTGATGTTACGCACAGGATTCTGAAGACGAATAGCAATACGCAGAACAATCAGTGGCTCCTCAGCACTTCAGCTTGTCAGCCTCAAAACTCGTTTTTTGAGCATATCACACCCACAAAAACGGTTTTGCTAACAGCTAACAGCTAATGGCTTACGTTCATCGAAGCTGGAAAAGTTGTCTGCAATGGCTGCTGCGTAACATCAGTTATTGAGATATGCAGTGATCCAATTCGGGAAAGTCCCCCTCGTCATATAACAAGCAGGGTGACACGAAGTCACCCCACCATTGTCTAGCGAAATCAGTTTGGGACGTGCGGTCTGGATTAGTTCTCGAGACCTGCCCAGACTTCTTCAATGCCATCGGCGACTGCCTGTGCGTCCGCACCGTTCACGTAATCAACCATGCCCGTCCAGAATGCACCAGCGCCAATAGCACCCGGCATCAGGTCGGAACCGTCGAAACGGAAGGTGGTAGCGTTCAGCAGGATTTCACCCTGACCGCGCAGCGTGTCGTTGGCATAAGCTTCAACGTTGACCTCGGTGAACGGGGTCAGGAAGCCGCTCTGTGCCATCCAGATTTCGTGTGCAATCGGGGTCTTCAGGAATTCAATGAAGACATCAGCCGCTTCGCTGGGATCGGTGATTGCGAAGAGCGTGCCAGCACCCAGAACCGGGGTACCCAGGTCTTCACCTTCGAATGCGGGGAAGTAGAAGAAGTCTGCATCCACACCCAGTTCGGTTCCTTCGGGGAAGAAGCTGGGGATGAAGCTTGCCTGATGATGCATGTAGCAGTTCGGCGGAACTTCAAACAGACCCTGCGGAGCATCGCGGAAGTCGGTGGTTGCTACGGATGCAGCGCCGCCGTTGACCCATGCATCGTTCTTTGCGAACATGCCGAAGGTTTCAATGGCATTCACAACTGCCGGGTCGTTGAACGGAATTTCATGGCTAACCCATGCATCGTAGGTTTCCGGCGAAGCGGTACGCAGCATGATGTCTTCCACCCAGTCCGTTGCAGGCCAGCCGGTAGCGTCACCACTACCCAGGCCGATGCACCAGGGGGTATTGCCGTCTTCAACCATCTGTTCGCTGAGGGCGATCAGGTCTTCCATGGTTTCCGGTACTTCGTAACCAGCGTCTGCGAAGTTATCCGGCACATACCATACCAGGCTCTTCACATCGACCTTGTAGAAGAAACCGTAGAGGTCTTCTTCACCATCGGCACCTTCGTAGGTACCCAGGTCAACCCAGGACTGACCAGCAGCATAATTTTCCAGAATCCATTCTCCGGTGCCATCCGGCAGCGGAGACAGGTTGCCATCGGAAGCAACATCAGCAGCGAGACCCGGCTGCGGGAAGACAGCGATATTCGGCGGGCTGCCACCATCGATGTCAATCACGACCTGCTGTTCAAAGCTGTCGGAACCTGCATAGATGACTTCAGCACCCGTTGCGTATTCAAAATAAGCAATCACGCTTTCAAACAATTCCTGGTCGACACCCAGCCAGGGACCGAAGACGGTCAGTTCTTGACCGGTGAGGTCGTATTCATCTGCAAATGCCTGGAGGCTATCCCAATTGAAGGTATCATCTTCGCCAATTGGGAAGAGCAGTTCGTCCTGTGCCAGCACGGTGGGCGCTGCGAGAGCGACCAGCACGAGGCTGAAGACCAGGAGGAGGCGGATCACATTCTTGGACATGTGGAACTCCTTGGAGAAATTAATGAGAAACTAACTTTATCGTGCAAGCAGTGTAGTCTACTGCCTGGACACACGAGGAATTATGTCATAGCACCGGAACATCTGCAAAATAATTATGGGCAAAATGCACAAAACTCGCTCCATATTTGGTGGATTTGCGCTGTTCTAGCGTGATTCTTATGTGCCTTTCAGAAAAATTCACGACTTTTGCCCCGTCCCAGAAAGCCTGATTGGTGAAGCACAGAAAACGTTTTATCATATAATTACGGGATTGAGGCGCGTTTATTCACGCTGCACACGATGGGGGAATCATGAGTACAAACTTCTGGCTGATTCGTCATGGCGAGACGGATTGGAACCGCAACAAGCGTTACCAGGGCAGTGCAGACCAACCACTGAATGATGTTGGTCGTAAGCAGGCCGCCACGCTCTTACCGCGTCTGGCAAAAATGGAATTTCAAGCCATCTATGCCAGTGACTTGAGCCGCGTACAGGAGACGGCTCAAATCGCTTTAGGCAGCATTGATGATGTAGTCTTCGATGCGCGACTGCGTGAACTGAGCTTCGGCATCTTCGAGGGATTGACCCATGTGCAGATCAAAGAACAGCACGCGCAAAAATATGCCGAATGGGATCGCAAGTTATTCACCAATGCGCCGCACGGTGGAGAAAACATCTGCCAGATCAAGGAACGGGTGGAATCCTTTTTTGGCGAAATCCGCACCCGACACGAGGGGCAGACGGTGCTGCTCTTTGGGCATGGGGGGATTTTCGGTGTGCTGCTGTGTTTGCGCCTGGGGCTGCATCCAGGCAAATGGCGACAGTACCATTTTAGCAATTGCTCTGTCACTCATCTGGAACACACGCCCGGTGGCTACATCTTGCGCAGCATGAATGATGTCTGTCATCTGCGTGGGATGGATACGGAGCATTCGACAGTAGAGTGAAATTGAGCAGCGTGAAAAGCAAAGAGGACACTCGCCAAAGTGTCCTCCACGTTCATTCATACGAAGCTGCTTATTTGCCTCAGAAGGGGAAGTGCGTTGCTTGGCCTGCCACAATCACCCAGACGATGAACGAAGCAGCAGTGAACGCCCCTACGTAGATTGTCCCTGTCTTACGGAAGAACCACGTCATCCAGATGGCCGCAATCGTCAGCAGTGGCACAAACTGGAACGCGACAATCGTCAGCAGCGGTTCACCCAATGGTAGCGGATTACCACTCAGCAGCGGGATGTACTGGATCAGCAGCAGCACGATGAAGCCCAATACCAGCAGCCCAACGTTTGCCAGCATTGCACGACCCATCGAGACGGGTTCGCCATTGTCGCGGACGAGCCGCATCTGACCATGTAGCGCAACGCCGATCACAACGAAGAAGAAGATGAAGAATGGCAAGTATCCCAGGAACATGCGGAATTGCAGCGAACTCATCAGTTTCACTGCCAGTACCCAGAAGCGGAAATCTGTCTTGAACCACAGGTCAGACAGGCCGAGCAGCGCATAACCGAAGCCAACAATCGCAATGGCAAGTCCTGCCGCCTTCAGGATATTGGTCACTGACAGGCCGAGTCCGTAATTGGCGGGTGCTGCTTCTCCTCGGTTCGAGGTGAAATGCCAGATCAAGAATAGTACGAGCGTAATCAAGCCGTTACCCACCGCCCAGACCATGATCCCCGTGGTAATATTCTGCGGGAACAGTGCCGTAGCTTCTGGCACAATAGCGGGAGCTGCCGTCAGTTGCAGCCAGAAATACGTCAGAATGGGTACAAACATCGTCAGCGCGTAGGCAACATAGCGCATGGTTCCCTGAATGGGCTTCGCTACAGGTAACGGTTGCACAAGGCCGGAGAAGATACTCGTATCCAGCAGGATGGTACCGAATGCGAGCATGGCGACCACTGCGCCAATCAGCGCAATAAAGCGTCCAATTTCGTTCCACATCCAGACCTGATTATTCGGGTCAAGGTCATTGCCACCATCAAGCGTCATCTGCATCCATTCAACAGCCGTCGCCACTGCTGCTGAATTAATATGATCGCCGGGGTGGGTGGTCACAGGCTGGTAAAGGATGCGTGCTGTACCTTCTTCAATGTCACCGTAGAGTACGCCCTCTTCGATTTCTTCCACACCGAAGACATTTTGCAATTTCTCTGTCTCTTCGATAGTTGCTGCAATCTCACTGTTCCACATCAAGACCGAGAATTCATCCCAGGTGCTGAAGGTCAGCGCCAGGTTGCGAGGCCATTCCGGGGAGCCTTCCTGTGCGAATGGTGCGCCAGTCGAAGAACCTTGTAGATTGATTGACTCATAAGCATCGGGGAAGGTTGCTGCTGCTGCCAGCACCGTCCAGCCACCCATGGAATGCCCTTCCAGGCCGATATTCTCTGGATCAACAATATCCAGCGAACGCAGATAAGCCAGCGCATCAGGGCCACCAAAGCCATTGGCGAAAGCTGGCGGGTCAGAATAGCCATGCCCGGTTTGATCCAGGTTCAGAACGACATATCCGCGCCGTGCAAATTCAATCGCATAGGCGGCGTGTGTCTCGCGGGAATTAATATATCCATGTACAGCAAGGATACCCGGAGCCGGATTTTCTGCGGTAACACCTTCGGGGATGTAGAGCAAGGCGCTCATCAAGGTTCCATTTGTACCGACAAAGCGAACATCTTTGATTTCGATGCTGCCACCGCTGGTTTGTGTATTCCAGGCCAGCAAGCCACCCAGGAACACGAGAATGAGTCCCAAGAGGAACAGATACCATTTATTCATGAAAACCCCCTATGCAGTACAAAAAAGTCGCCGAAGCAGATGTTCTAATTTTCTGCCACGTTACAGGGAGTGTAACAGAAACGTACCTTCTTAACAATTCGATAACGAAATCGCAAACGTGGGTAAGTGCATTAGTCAGGTTTGGAATAGTACTGCCGGCCTGCCAACTGTTCCGGTAAGTTGCTGTCTTGCTCGCGCTTGCCATATCCCATCTCTTTCATGAGCCTGGTGGGAGCATTGCGCAGGTGCATCGGCACAGGCAGATTCCCTTGCTGCTGCACATCTTCCAGTGCGCGGAAATAGGCTTCATACGAGGCGCGGCTTTTGGGTGCTGCTGCCAGATAAACCGTACCGTGTGCGAGGTTGATCTGTGCTTCAGGGTAGCCGATGGTTTCCACAGCGCGGAAGACTTCATTGGCGATCATCAACGCAGTAGGGTCTGCCATGCCTACATCTTCGCTGGCGAAGATCACCATGCGCCGCGCAATGAACTTGGGGTCTTCCCCCGCGTCTACCATCCGCGCCAGATAATACAACGCGGCATTCGGGTCACTGGCACGCATACTCTTGATGAAGGCGCTGATGGTGTTATAGTGTTCTTCTCCGGTCTTGTCGTAGCGCAGATGCTTGCTTTGCAGCGTCTCGCGCACCTGTTCCACGCTGAAGGTTTTTACGTCCTGCCCATACAGGCGCACGGTGTTGCTCAACAAATTGAGGGCGGCGCGTGCATCCCCATTGGCATACGTCGCCAGAAAATCCAGCGCTTCTGGCTCTAACTCGATGCCGAGATTGGCAACCCCGCGCTGCACAATCTGCCTGATCTCTTCTACTGTCAACGAGTTCAAGACAAACACCTGCATCCGGGAGAGCAGGGCAGAGATCACTTCAAAGCTGGGGTTTTCTGTTGTCGCGCCGATCAGCGTCAGCGTGCCATCTTCTACAAAAGGAAGCAGGTAATCCTGCTGTGCCTTATTGAAGCGGTGGATTTCATCCAGGAAGAGCAGCACCCCCGGCTGATCTTGTTCTTCTTCCAGCGCATCGAACAGCGTCCTGGCTCGTTTCTCCGGTTTCGCTGTCTCCACAATCTGCCGCAAATCTGCCTTGCCAGCCGATACTGCCGACAATGCATGGAAGCGCATGTTGGTCTGGTTGGCGATGATCCGCGCCAGGGTCGTTTTGCCCACGCCAGGAGGCCCCCAGAAGATCATGGATGGCACCTGCTGTTGCTGGATCGCCAGATACAGGGGTTTCCCCGGCGCGACCAGATGGCGCTGACCGACGAAATCTTCCAGCGATTGCGGACGTAATTGTTCTGGCAGTGGGGTAGTCATAGCCTTATTCCTGGGTCGAAAAGTTTCGCACAAATGTGCAACAAGCCTACATCAGGCAGGGTGAAAAAGCGATGCCATATGGTTTGGTTGAAATTTCAACCCTGGCAGATCGGATTGTTTATGCCCGAAAAACAGTATACTGAGAGCAGATTCAACCATCTACTGAGTGTTATCATGCCGAGTGCGGATCGTTATCATTCTGTTGTCCTACGCTGTCTGGAAAAAGCGGGGTGGACAATCATTAAAGAGCAGGAATATATCTCTATCGGAACGCACAACGATACCAATCGTCGCCTCTATGTAGACATCAAAGCACAGCGGCACGATCAGCAGTTGGTATTAATCGAAGTAAAAGGACTGGAACGCTCGCCTGTACATGAATTGATGGGATTATTAGGGCAGTACCTGATTTACAAACTTGCATTGGATTACTTAACCATCGCGATTCCGCTGTACATCGCAATACCTCAGGTTGCTTATCAA
>CAYVVZ010000017.1:0-76686 GCA_964455365.1 uncultured Anaerolineaceae bacterium
GCCTGACGTTTTGAACGTCAGGTGTAGCTTGCCAACAATCTGAAATGCACCCGTGCTGTTGTACGGTAGGAGTTTTTTCACAGGGCAATCGCATTAAATTCCATCGTGGCGAAATCGCATCAACGTTGGAGCGCAAAGAACGGGAAAAATCATGAAACAGGAAAGTAATCTACAAATCGCGCAGGTGTTTCGGGCGATCCGCCGGATTGACCCTACGCTTTTCTTCCTGTCCTTCGTGACTCAGATGCTGTTGGCGAATCCATGAATCATTGTGTTTTTGTAGGGGAGCGCCCGTGCGCGCTCCCAGGGCGACCACGTGGGGATCGCCCCTACACTAGTGCGATTACCCTGGTTTTTTCAGCTAGTATTCCGCTTGATTATTCGGCTCGATCCTGCAAGCGCTGCAATATCTTCTGGTATACCGCTTCGGTTTGCGGAGATGTTGCCGTCACCCGTCGGCGCAGAATATTGTACAGATTCAGCGCATCGTTCGCCTCACCCAACGCATCATATAGATCCATTGCTTCGCGGTACAGGTCTTCGCGCAGAGGATTCGCACGAATGGCTCGCAGCAAAGTCCCCAATGCCTGTAACTGCTTCTCCATATCTTCGTCACTGCCAGATATTGGGATGAGTGCTTGCAGTGCTTGCGCATATCGTCCCAGGAGAGTTTCCCGTCGAGCGCGAATCTCTGGCGTGTTATACGAGTACAAATAGGGTGCGCGGTGCAAACGCAGCATGCGGAGCAGGTATTCCTGGCGATTCGGTGCGATCTGTGCTTGCTCCCAGGCATCTTCAAAATGCTGCACATCGTAGCAGCGGTAAACATCCCCGCTTGCAGCGTAGATACCAGGCCCCACAGTGCGCAGCAGGGTATAACTTTCTGTGCCTCCGATGTGGTTGCTGAGTCTTTCATTGAGGCGTTTGAGCAATTGCTTGAAATGCCGGGATGCAGCACGGGTGGTTTGCTCTGGATACAGCGTCTCAACTACATCATCCAGGCTGAAGACGGTGCGATCTATAATGTACCAGAATAAGCGCTGCAACTCATCCGAATATTTGCGCCCCCAGTCTTGCATGGGCGAACCATTTACGATGACCTGCCCACCAGAAAAAGCCATCGCTCGAACGAGTGGCTGCTCCAAAACATTTGTCAGCGCCTCGTCAGGGACTTCTGTCAATAGCATTGCGTCTTTGTTCTGGATTGCATCTTTCCAGATACGCAGGTCAAACGCACGAGCGATGAGGCACGTTTGCAAATGTGCGGGATGCACCTGTGCAAATGTCGCCAGAAAAAGCTCAATCACTGGATCAGCCGCATCAACAGCTTCAATAAACAGGTAGGTTGTAGAGTCTACGAGAATGGATTGAAACCATTTCGCCAGATTATGCGCGGTTGTTTCCAGGGTATCCGCAAGAAGGACGGGCTGTGATGGGTTCTGGTCGTCAATCGTGACTTCTTCAATCAGCACATTAAGGAAAGTTTCTAACGACTCCACTTGCTGCGAACAATCCACCCACCAGAGGCGGGCATTGGCATCCGTCAGGAAATGCGCTACAAACAAGTTACGAGTGAGCAGGTACGGATCGACAAGTACCATCCGCATATCTTGCAGATGGTGTCGAATTTTGTCGTCCACCTCCATTGAAATGGTGGGGCAGGTGACTTTCTTTCCGGGTTCTGGTGCCATCTATGCTCACATCTATATGTAATACTCCGAAATGTTTATATTGATACCACAGAGGTTTATCTTCGTCAATTCGTTTTGGCAATAGCACAGTAAGAAACCTACAAATACCCTGGAGCAAAGACCCTGATGAATGCAAAGACCAAGACACAGCAGGTGGCAGATGTTGTGTTGAATGTGCTGGAACCGCTGGTGTTGCTGGTGATGATTGTCGCTTTCTGGCATCATTCGCCACCCATCCGTGATAACTGGGTGTGGCTGCTGTGGCTGGCGCTGCCTGTGTTTCGGCTGCGGATGTTCACACAGGGGCGTGTGTGGACGTGGACTCCACTGAATGATTGGCTGCTGCTGTTTATCATTCTCACAGCGCTCAATGAAGCCTTCGCGCCTTATTCGCGGAACAACTATATCGCGGTGGTGTCGCGTCCATTGCTGGGAATCTGGCTGTACCTCTACTTCGTAGAACACGCCCGTACCTTGCGCAGAATGGATTTTCTGCTGGTGGCTTCGGTAGGGATGGGGGCGGTGCTGGCTTTCCTGGCGCTGACTGCCACCCAATGGACAACCGACAAAGGCGCGGAACTGGCCTTCATCACGGATGCGCTGCCGCATATTGATTACCGCACCTGGGGACAATTCTTCGCCAATATGTTATTGGGCTTTAATCCCAATGAGATTGCCGGGGCGCTGGCCTGGATGACACCGCTGCTGGCGGGAATTGCCCTCACACGCAAACCCGGCGCGGGTGCTGGCTGGCTGTGGCTGCGGATCAGCGCGGGGGTGGTTTTTGCGCTGCTGCTGCTGGCGCTCTTCCTGGGGCAGAGTCGCTTTGCGGTAGGTGGCGTGATTGTGGCGCTGGCGTTATTGGGGCTGATTCGGCTGCGGGGACGCTGGCGGATTGCGGCGCTGGCGGGTGTTGGCGTGATTGTGCTGCTGCAAGCGGCGCTGCTGCTGAATGTTTTTGATGTTCGCGCTCCTGATCCATCCCAGGCAGAAACGGGACTCTCCTCCCGCGATCAGCGTACCTTCACAACCCGGTTGGATATCTGGCAGCGCGGTCTGCAAATGATGCTGGATTATCCGGCGACGGGCGCAGGCATGGCGATGTATCGCGGAGTGGTTGGCCTGCCGCAGTACCAGATCGAATACTATGTAGTCAATGGAGGCACACCACCACATGCCCATAACGAATACATCCAGATGGGCGCAGACCTGGGTGTGCCGGGATTTGCGCTGTATATCATCTGGCAAATTGTGGTGGTGTGGATGCTGTGGCAGGGCTGGCGCAGCGCTGATCCAACCCTGATGGGGATTGCGGCGGCAGTCTTCGCCGGGTTGCTTGGTCATGCTGCCTACGGCTTTGGGGATGCTGTTACGCTGTGGGATCGCTACAGCTTCATTCTGTGGTGGCTGGTGGGGCTTGCCGGGGCGCAGTATGTTCTTCAATCTGAAGCCGAACCCGAGCCGGAAAAAGCAAGAGGATAGTGAAACAAATGGCTCAGGTGTGAAAAGTGTGATTTGTAGGGGTGCAGCGTGCTGCGCCATTTGCCGAAACGCCCTATACAGGGGCACGATCATGTTAAACACGGAGAATGTAGGGGCGACCCGCTGGGTCGCCAGATGACACGGCAATGCCATGTTCCTACTTTCTATACATGAGCCACAGAATGTTTGAACCACCAAGACCCGAAGAACACAGAGAATAATCATACGAAAGTGAGCCAAAACTATGACCCGTGTCATCCTTGCCAGCAGTTCACCGCGCCGCCGGGAACTGCTCTCTACCATCATCGAGTCATTTGAGATCATCAAGCCGCACATTGATGAAAGCCAGCACCCGGACGAAGCGCCGCTGGAGTATGTACAGCGCCTCTCCCGCGAAAAAGCTGCCGCCGTCGCACAACAAATTGAAGGAGAAGCGGCAATCCTGGCAGCGGATACGGTGGTGATCCTCGCAGCGGATACCATCGGCATCGAAGCAAATGGCGACATCCTGGGGAAGCCAGCCGATGCAGGCGAAGCCCGCCAGATTCTGCGGCGGCTGCGCAATCGTCCGCATCTGGTTTGCACCGCATTCACCCTGCGAAATGGCGTGCATCAGCGCACGGAAGCTGTGAAGACAATCGTTCACATGCGCGATTATTCGGACGAGGAAATCGAAGCCTATATTGCGACGGGTGATCCCTTCGACAAAGCCGGGAGCTACGCCATCCAGCATGAAGGCTTTCATCCTGTGCGCGAAATTTCCGGTAGCTATACCAATGTCATGGGCTTGCCAATGGATGAAGTGAAGGCGGCCTTTGTGGAGATGGGTGTACAACTACCCTGACTACTACTTGACTTGCCAGCACAAGTAATAGTACATTTGTTCTTATGTGTTGTGCAACTGAGGAGGGGCAGGGACATGGCTCAGGAATATATTGAAATTCATGGCGCACATGAGAACAATCTCAAGGATGTTTCCTTGCGCATTCCCAAGCGCAAGATCACCATTTTCACAGGGGTATCGGGTTCGGGGAAGTCTTCCATCGTTTTCGATACCATCGCCACAGAGGGGCAGCGACTTCTCAATGAGAATTTCAGTATGTTCGTCCGTAACTTCTTACCTCGCTACACACAGCCCGCCGCTGAATACATCGCCAATTTGAGTATGCCTGTTGTTGTGGATCAGAAGCGGCTCGGCGGTGGGTCGCATTCCACAGTAGGAACCATCACGGATATTGCGCCTGTGCTGCGCCTGATGTTCTCGCGTGTGGGGCAGCCCTTCGTCGGTTACTCGAATTCGTTTTCGTTCAATGATCCAGCCGGAATGTGCCCGGAATGTAATGGGCTTGGGCGTAAACTGGGTGTTGATCTGGACATGTTCCTGGATACGTCACTTTCGCTCAATGAAGGTGCGCTTCTTTACCCGGATTATGCCGTCGGCAAATGGGAATGGAATTTGCTGCAACAATCGGGCGAGTTCGACTTTGACAAAAAGCTGGATGATTACACCGAAGAAGAGATGGAGCGCCTCCTATACAGCCCACCCTTCAAGGTGAAGACAGAATTCGGCGGCAATACGGTGAATATGACCGTACAGGGCATCGTGGACAAATTCACCCGCAAGTACATTTTGAAAGACCTTGCTACCTATTCTGAACGCACGCAGAAAACCGTGAAGCCCTACCTCACGGAAGGTCCTTGCCGTTTATGCAAAGGTGCGCGGCTGAGTCAGGCGGCGCTCAACTGCCGGATTGAAGGCTACAATATTGCGGATTTCTCGTCGATGGAAATTGGGCAACTGGTTGAGGTAATCCAGACGATCAACAGCCCGGTGAACGAGCGCATGATTGCCACCCTGACAGAACGCCTGCATCATCTGGTGGATATTGGCCTGGAATACCTGACATTGGATCGCCCGACTGATAGCTTATCCGGCGGCGAGTCGCAGCGCGTGAAGATTGTGAAGCATCTCGGCAGCAGCCTGGTCGATGTGATGTACATCTTTGACGAACCGAGCATTGGTCTGCATCCTCGTGATATTCACCGCATGAATGAACTGCTGCTGAAGTTGCGCGACAAGGGCAATACAGTCATCGTGGTAGAACATGACCCGGATGTCATTCGGGTGGCGGATCATATTGTGGATATTGGCCCCGGTGCAGGCTCGGCTGGCGGTACGGTGGTCTATGAAGGCGGCTATGAAGGTCTGCTCGAAGCCGACACGATCACGGGTACGCACATGAAGCAGACGCTTCCCATCAAAGACAAGTTCCGCAAGGCGAAGGGCGTATTACCCATCAAACGCGCCAGGCTCAACAACTTGAAAGATGTGAGTGTTGATATTCCAACAGGGGTATTAACCGTAGTCACAGGCGTGGCAGGCAGCGGGAAAAGTTCACTGATCTTGCAAGCATTCCTGCGCCAGCATCCTGACGCAATTTCGATTGACCAGACGGCTGTCGGCGCGAACAGCCGCTCCAATCCAGCCACCTATACGGGCATTCTGGATGATGTGCGCAAGGCTTTTGCGAAGGCGAATGATGTCAGCGCATCGTTGTTCAGCTTCAATTCCAAAGGAGCTTGCGAAAATTGCAATGGCCTCGGCGTGATCTATACTGACCTGGGATTCCTGGATGAGGTGAAAACCCCCTGCGAAGTCTGCCAGGGGAAACGCTTCAAAGACGAAGTGCTGACTTATACGCTGAACGGCAAGACCATCACAGATGTGCTGGAAATGACTGTGAATCAAGCGCTGGCCTATTTCGACATTGCCAAGATAACCCGGAAACTGCAAGCAATGGCGGATGTTGGTATTGGCTACCTGAAGTTAGGCCAGCCTCTCAACACGCTATCCGGCGGTGAAAGCCAGCGCATTAAGCTCGCCAGTGAACTGCATAAGAAGAGCAGCATCTACGTGATGGATGAGCCAACCACAGGCTTGCACATGTCCGATATTAGCCTGCTGCTAGCGATCATGAATCGGCTGGTAGACAGCGGCAACACCGTGATTGTGATTGAGCATAATCTGGATGTCATTCGCAATGCGGATTGGATTATTGATATGGGGCCTGAAGGTGGCAGCAAAGGTGGACAGGTGATTTTTGAAGGAACACCACAGGAGCTTCTGAGCGCCGAGCAGTCGCTGACGGGGCAGTACCTGCGGGAACATTGAGTATCACGGATGTGTTGCTGCTCTCAGTTCCTTGAATTGCTAAGGTAGTGTGAACATTGTTGCCACATACTCCCGTGTGTGGCAACGTGCGCCAGAGAATTGTTCGCTGTCCTTGCTTCTAGCGTTTTTTCACAACCGTCAGCAAATCACCAATGATGTCATCGGTGCGGATGCCTTCCGCCAGCCCTTCAAAATTCAGCAGAATGCGATGCCGCAGCGCGGATTTTGCGACGGCTTCAATGTCTTCATAAGCGACATTAGGGCGACCTTCCAGCAATGCGTTGACCTTCGCACCAATGATGATGGCCTGCGCACCGCGTGGGCTGGCTCCCGTGCCGACGTAACGGCGTACCATTACCGTCGAAAGCTGTTCGTTTTCGGGATGAGTGGCGGCAATGAACCGCGCAACATATTCCGTGACGTGGCTAGCAATCGGCGTACTCAGCGCCAGATACCCCATGCGCAGCACATCTTCCGCACTCGCAATGCGGCTGGCGATTGGAGACTCGGTCCCCGTAGTGCGATTCATGATCGCTACCAGCTCATCAACGCTGGGGAACGTCACATCCACCTTGAACAAAAAGCGATCTAGCTGGGCTTCTGGCAGCGGATATGTCCCTTCCATCTCCAGGGGATTCTGTGTTGCCAGCACGAAGAAAGGCGCTTGCAATTCATAGCGCCGTCCGGCAACCGTGACCGTCTTCTCTTGCATCGCTTCCAGCATAGCGGATTGTGTCTTGGGTGTAGCGCGATTGATCTCATCCGCCAGCACGAGATTGGCGAAAATCGGCCCTTGCTGAAAACGGAATTCACGCCGTCCTTCTTCCGTCTCTTCCAGAATATCCGTCCCGACAATATCCGCAGGCATCAAATCTGGCGTGAACTGAATGCGCGAAAAATCCAGATCCAGTACTTCTGCAAAGGTGCGGATCAACATGGTTTTGCCCAATCCTGGCACACCTTCCAGCAAGGCATGGCGACCTGCCAGAATGCAGATGATCGCTGCGCGGATCACATCTTTCTGACCAACAATGACTTTGCCCACTTCTGCTTCGATGGCCTGGGCGAGACGGCTGAATTCTTCGACTTGCATGGCGGGTGCAGGGTTCGTCATGAGGGAGATTCCTTTGCACAGGGACGTTCGGCTCTGGTTCAATTGCGCCTCACTATAGCAGGCAATCGTTATGATGTCATGAAGAGAGCGATTTTCCGCTGGATAATTCTGGCTCCGCACGGCGCGTTCTACCAGATGCCGCATCCTCCATCGGTTTGCGAATGCCATGAGATTCGTTTAGAAACTGTAACAAAGGCGCATAATCCTAGTGCGCAAATGCTAAGAATTGTTACAATGAGGCAGCGTAGACTGATCCAGCGAAATGAACTTATGCTCTCAGAACCTGAAAAGACACTCTTGGATACGCTGCGGACGGCTGCCAATTCTCTGGATGCTGCCCAGGCATTGGTGAATTGGTTAGGCGCACAGCACGGCTGGTGTTATGCAGTTCTGCCGGAAGGCTTCGTCACAGCACCAGGGCAAGCCCTGGATGCAGAATTGGTACGCTGGTTGAAAGACCGGGACAACCGTGAAACGCTCGAAATGCCTAAGTACGTTGAAGGGGCATTGGTGCTGCCCTTGCAGTACGCAGGACGAGTACGCGGATTGCTGGCACTGCCAAGCGAGGGTGAGAGCGATTTACTGTACTTCGCCCTGGAAACGCTCAAGGCTTCCTTGCAAGCGCACTACCTCCACCAGAAGAATACCCGGTTGCGCACTTTCTCACGTTCTATTGCGCACCAGGTAGGCCGGGACGCTGCCGCTATCGCAGCCGGGGAAGCGGTGGCAATCTTCAACAGCCATGCAGCCCTGTTGCTGACGTTTCTCCCGGTTGCGCCTTATGCGGAAGTCATTGCACAGCATCCAGCGCACAACGTCGTAAAAATTGATCCATCCGTGAATCACGGTGAGCTTTTTCGCAGTGTCTTCGCACAGCACGAAATCATCACATCTGCGGCATTGGTCAATCATCCGTTGAGCGACACCTTGCGCCCCCTTATGCGAGCGATAGGTTGCCAGCAGTGGCTCGCTGCCCCCCTCACAGCAAGAGGAGAAATCAGCGGGGTGCTGCTGCTGATGTTGCAAAAACCACCGCGCAAACGCCAATTATTGCCACAAGAACGCGAGATGCTGCTGCTCTTCGCGCAGTTGACCAGCACCGCCTATTTCCGGGTAGCATCTGGCAGTCAGGCCGAAGCAATCAGCGCAGAAGAACCCTTGTTTCGGCAATTTGTGGATCAGCTACAGCGCCCGGTAGATTTCAGCGACGCAGATGGTACACCGTTTTATCGGAATCCAGCGTGGCATGGGGTTATGGCTGTCAACAAGGCGGATACTACGCCACTCCAACAGCACTTCGCGCTGCCAGCCAGCGCCCGCATGCACCGGGATTTATCCAGCAAAGTTCATAGTGAAGGCTGGACAGACCACGTTTTGCTGCGGCGAGGCGATAACAGCGAGTTTGAAGCCCAGGTCAATGTTGTTCCACTGCGCGACTCTCAGGGTGCAATCCTGGGATATGGCAGCATGCTCACCGATATGACGGAGCTAGCACGCATACTGGATAACTTACAACAGCAAACGGCACGGTTGGCGGCGGCTGCCAGCGTTTCGCAATCCATCATCTCACAGACCGACATTGCGGTGGTTGTGGAACATGTCCTGCTCTTGGTGTGTACGCAATTTGATTACGCCAGTGCGCAAGCCTATACCTACCACGCCCACCTGGAGCAAGTCGAATGCATCATGGCCTGCAATCGGCATGGTATTGTCCAGCGTGAACAAATCGGCCAACAGTACAAGTTAACGCGAGGCACAGCGCTGTACCAGGCATTTGCACAACATGAACCGCTGCTGCTCGAAGATTTACAGGATAAGCCCATCTTACAGCCCAGCATCCAGGAAGGCAGCAACACGGCGGAATTATTGATTGTACTGCGTGCCGAAGGCAGGCCGCTTGGCGTGATGTGCGTGCAGAGCGATGAACCGAACAGCTTCGGCATGGATGACTTCGATGTATTGCAGAGCATTGCAGATCAGTTGGCGATGGCGATGTTCAGCGCAGATTTGTATGCACAATTGCAAGTACGAGTCCATGATCTGACGGCGATGACGGAAGTCAGCCTGTTGGTGCAATCGTCTTATGATATGGAAGGCTTGATTGCCCGCGTCTATGATGCAGTGCAGCGCCTGGAACGCGGCGGTCAATTTCATTTTGTGGCATATGAAGAAACCGGATCACTCGCCCGGATCACCAGTTATGCTGGCGGAGTTGCACAGCGCAATATTGAGCAGGTCAAAGCCGGAACGCTGCTGCATCACCTGCTGCAATCGCGGGAAGCCATCGCCTGGAACAGCGCACCAGAGCGCCTCAAGCTTGCCAGTTCCATGGGTCTTGCTGCGGATGATTTATCTGCGTCCTTCCTGGGAGTTCCACTGCGCACGCAAACCCAGATATTGGGAGCAATGTACCTGGAAGCGCAGCAAGTTGGCGCATTTGACGAAAATGATGTGCAATTCCTGGTGATGCTGGCGAACAGCGCCGCATTCGGCATCACCAATATGCATCTGCTGAATGAAGGCGAGCGCCGCCTGCATGAGATGGAGACGATCAATACCATCAGCAATGTGCTTTCCAGCAGCTTCGGCAGCGAACAGATGTGGGTGCGCATGCTGGAAAATCTGGCGGAACTGTTCCCCAGTGCCATGGTCACCATCGGCCTCTATGACCGCCAACGTGACCAGATCAACGCGCCGCAAACCAGCAACGACGAGCTAGTATCATCGCCACCGGAAGAACTGAGCCGCGCTGTCATCACACATGGCATCACACTCTACTTTGAAGATTTGCACAACGCCACAGAACGGTTGCTCTCCCTGGGTCTCGACCCGGCAGAATACGATATGGCGCTGCTGCGCTCCTGGTTGGGTTCGCCGCTGCGCAATCGCAATCAAGAACCAGTTGGCGTGCTTGGCCTGCAAAGCGATGAGCCGAGCGCCTTCAGCGAGCGGCAAACCGCCCTGCTGAATACCGTCGCGGCGCAACTATCACTGGCGCTGGATAATGCTCGTTTGCTGGCAGCGGAACAAGAACGCCGCCAGATTGCCAACAGCTTGATTGATATGGGGCGTGTAGTGACTTCCACGCTGAATGTGGATGAAGTCTTCGAGCGCATTCTGGAGCAAATGCGGCGCGTGGTGCAATATGACCGCGCTGCCATTCTGGTTCCCAATGATTACGAGAGCAGCGCCAGCAGCATGCGCATTCACTCGGTTGATGGCTACGAGACAAGCTACCGAGGCAGCATGCTTTACTTTGAGCCAGAGAGTCCCCTCGCCAGAATTTACCAGCTTCAGCAGCCGATTCTGATTCAGGAAACGGGCGAGAGTCCGCGCTGGAATTTGCAACCGCTGCTGTTCCGTGATGGAAACCCGCGCACCTGGTTGGGCGTGCCGATGGTGATGCAGTCGAAGGTGATCGGGCTAATCACAGTGGATCGCATCGAACGCGAGAGTTACACCGAGCGCGATATGAACAGCGTCTTCGCCCTGGCACGGCAGGCAGCCGTCGCGGTAGAGAATGCCCGCTTGCACACCGAAGCAGAGACGAATCTCTCTTCGCTGCAAAACCGCGCCCGCAGATTAGCTTCCATGCACAATATTGCGACAATGGTCAGTTCGTCGCTTTCAGCACAAGAAATCCTCAGCCAGTCGGCGCAGTTGCTGCATGATCTATTCGGAGTGGATTATGCCGTAATTGTGGGGATGCGCAACGGCAGCGGCTATGTCGTCGCTGAATTTCCTGAGCGCGGCTTCCTGGATCAAATCCTGATTCCATCTGGCACAACAGCCTATCAAACCCTGCTGCAACTGGTGCAGGAAAATTTGCCCTTGCATGTGAATACGAAAAGTCGCTCGACGCTGCTAGGTCTGGATCATCCTGGACGCTTGACCTACAACAGCATGAATCCACAGACAACTTTGCTGGCTCCGCTGGTGGCCTATGAGCAGGTTCTCGGCTGCATCATGCTGAACAACGATCATGATGAGCGGCCCTTCAGCGCAGATGAGCGCGAAACTTACATGACCATCAGCGCTCAGATTGCGATTGCCATGCGCAACGCCGAACTCTACGAGCAAGCCGTGGAAGCCAACCGCCTCAAGAGCGAATTTCTGGCGAACGTCAGCCACGAACTGCGCACGCCGCTGAATGCCATCATCGGCTACAGCGAACTGCTTCTCTCCGGCACATATGGTGAACTCCCTGAAAAACAATATGATCGCCTGGATCGCGTGTATCAAAGTGGGCGCACGTTGCTGGAAATGATTAACAACATCCTCGATCTATCCAAGATCGAAGCCGGACGCATGGAATTGGAGAAGACTCAGTTTGATGTAGGGATCGTCATCCGCGAAGTCGTTGAATTCATCCAGCCGATGGCAGCGGCAAAATCGCTTGAATTCCAGACAAATATGGAAGATGGGCTTCCACTGCTGCTGGCTGACCCGACACGGCTGCGGCAAATCTTGTTGAATCTGCTGGATAATGCTGTGAAGTTCACGAAAGAAGGGCGCGTGGTTCTTTCTGCCACCACCACACAACCTGCCCTGCTGCAACATTCCTCCATTCCAAAAGCGGTACAAAGCCGTACCGGGATCTGGTTATTGTTGAGCGTGACAGATACCGGAATTGGCATCGCAGAAGAAGACCAAAAAATGATCTTCGATGTTTTTACCCAGGCAGACGGCAGCAGCGTCCGTGAGTTCGATGGCACAGGACTGGGGCTGGCGCTGACTCAGCGCCTCGTGAAGATGCATGGTGGTTATATCTGGGTAGAAAGTCAGCCTGGGGTCGGCAGCACGTTCCGCGTCCTCTTGCCCACCAGCATGACTCTGCGGCAGCAGTACGAGATTGAGCTGGATGATAATCGTCCAGTGGTGCTGATGGTCGATGACGATGAAACCATGCTGCAATTGCTGCGCGAATATATTTCAGACGCACAGTTTCAGGTTGCTGCCACCAGCAAGCCGCTGCAATTGATCGAATTGGCGGAAGAATTACAGCCGGATGTGATTATCACGGACATCATGATGCCGCATATGGATGGGCTGGAAGTGCTGCGCCGCCTGAAATTGAAAGAAACAACCAGCCATATCCCGGTGATTATCCTCTCTATCCTGGATCGACGCAAAGAGGGCATCAGCCTGGGTGCAGCGGCCTACTTGACGAAGCCCGTCACGCGCAACGATTTAGTCCGCACCCTGTCGCGGGTGATGAAGAACGCCACCCAACGCGAGGAAGAGTGACGTGTTATTAGTTGTCGGTCATGCACATCTTGTGACGCTCCCCACGAAAGGCACGGTCACACGTAGGGACACGGCAATGCCGTGTCCGAAGATGCCAAAGACGGGAACTATAAATCCTTATTTTGGAATAAATCATCCCCGCGCATTTCTTTGTGTTCTTCGTGTCTTCGTGGTTCAAATCGTTTTGAAGCCATTACCCGGCAATTTTCTGTGCTTGCCATGCCCACACTTCTGCTGATCTCACGCTGTCCACCGTATCCGCTGCACCTGGGAGATCGCCTGATTGTCTGGCATCTGGCGCAGCAGTTATCACAGCGCGGCTATGAAATCGACCTGATCGCGTTGACACAGCACACCAGCGACGCGGAAGACATCCCGCACTATGAAAATTTTTTCCGGCGCGTGAGCCTGCTCCCGGAAAGGCCGCGTACCCCGCTGATGTTCTTACGGCGCTTGCTGATTCCGGCGGCGCGTTTCCCCAAAGATGTGAAAGACGCTTGGGCAGGGGATTTGTGGCAGGCGGTGGAAAATCATCTGGCACAGAATCACTATGATAATGTGCAGCTTTTCGGCGGGGTACACGTCTATGAATTGGCGAACCTGCTGCAAGATCATGCACCGATCATCACTCCCTATGAGTCGTACAGCCTGTATCTGCGCCGTCTGCTGCAACGCGAAAACGGCCTGCGCAATCGCCTGAATTTATGGATCGCGCAGCAGTACGAGCGCTTCATGTTCACGCCCTATCACAAAGTCGTCGTCCTCAGCGAAACAGACCGGGACGAATTATACGGCTTGAATCCGGCGCTGCCCCTGGAAGTGATTCCGAACGGCATTGACCTGGATTTCTTCACGCGAAAAAATGACCAACAACGCGACGCGGCGACGCTGCTCTTCGTAGGCAATTACGAATACGCCCCCAATGTGGATGCAGCACTCTTGCTGATTCAGGAAATTCTGCCTCGTGTGCGGCAGGCTGTCCCGGCTGCGCGGCTGCAACTGGTGGGCAATGCGCCCCCGCCGCAACTGCTGGCGCTGGCTTCGGAGCAGGTGGAAATCACCGGGAGAGTCCCGGATGTGCGCCCCTATCTGGCGCGTGCGACGGCCTTTGTGTGTCCGCTGCGGCTGGGTGCAGGGTTAAAAAACAAAGTGCTGGAAGCGCTGGCGATGGGGATTCCGGTTGTGGCGACACCTCTCAGCGTGGATGGTATTTCGGTGATGCATAACGAAAGCGCCCTGGTTGCCTCAGTGGATGAAATCGCCACAGAGACTATTCGCCTGCTGAACGATACGGCGCTGCAAAGAGCGCTCTCGCAGAATGGGCGGCGCTTGATCGAAAAACAGTATAGCTGGCAGAGCGTGGCAAATCATTACGAATGGCTGTATAAATCCGTGCAGGCTGTGTGTTGAAGAACATTTTTTGCAGGCTATACTGAGTATACTTTTTCGTTGCTGTTTTTCTTTCCATTCGTTGAATTTCCATTCGTTGAAATGGTAGCAGGTCACGCTCTATGTTGATTATTTTCTGTGCTGATCCGATGGATCATGAAACCCCTGATTCGATGTTCATTGATGAAGTTGCAGCGGCAAGCCGTGCAGGGCTGCGCTATGTGCTGCTGGATTATGAGACACTGACCGAACATAAAAATATGGCTCGTGCGGTGCGCGAAGTCCCCGTGCAGGATGACCAAGAAACGGCTGTCTATCGCGGATGGGCGCTGAACCCGCAGCAGTACGAGGCGCTGTACGATGCTCTTCTCAGCCGCAATATCCGGCTCATCAACCAACCGCAGCAGTTCCGCCACGCACAGTACCTCCCGGAATCCCTGCCCATTATCCGTGACCACACGCCGGAAACCGTCTTCATGGAGACGGATGGCGAAGATATTTCCTACACGATGGTGATGCAATTGCTGATGCGCTTCAGTGGGGAACCATTGATCCTACGGGATTACACACGGGCAGAGCGCCAATATTGGTATGAAGCTTGTTATATCTCGTCTGCATCCGATGAAACTGCTGTGCGTAATACGATCAATCGGCTGCTGGAACTGCGCGGGAATAAGCTGGAAGGCGGCCTGGTCTTCCGCGAATTTGTGGAATTTCAGCCGTTGGTGGATCAGCACTCCCGCTACCGAATGCCGCTGGTGAAAGAATTCCGCTTCTTCTTCCTGCATCATCAGCCCATTGCCACCGTGCATTACTGGAACGTCCCCGATTATGGCCTGGAAGATGCCCCTGACCCGGCGCAATTTTCCGCAGTGACGGAGCAAGTGCGCAGTAATTTCTTCACGCTGGATGTCGCACAGCGTCTGGATGGGGCATGGATGATCCTTGACCTGGGTGATGCACAGATTGCTACCCTACCAGCGATGACCAATTTAGACGACTTCTACCGGGCGATAGCCGCCATAGACTGAGTCAGCTCAAACAGGGGTTCACATCTGGGCAAGATGTACAAAGATCACTTGGCTTTGATCGTACTTTTTGCAACAATTAGCATAGAAAAGGTGCGTGATTATTTCTGTGAATAGTGTTTAGGATAACCCCATGACTACCCAACCCATAACTCATGATCCAACCGTTGTGGATGACGACCTCGCCAGAGAAGCAATTGAGCTGGCACAGTCTCTGCTGGAAGCAGCGAAGGAGCAGCAGACGGCTGCCGAACGCCAGCAAGCCGCCAAGCTCGCTGGCATGATGGATGATCCCGATGGCAAAAAGTTGACCATGCTGCTGCCCGATCAGGCATTTCGCAGCCATAACCCCACCCGTGTTGCCGATCAAATCCGGTATCTGACGCAGAAGTACGGCGTTCCTGATTATTTCTTGTGGTGGGAGCAAGCCGCCTTGATGCTCGGTAATCTGGCGGGGAATGTGCTGCCCTCGGTGGTTGTGCCGATGATCGTCTCGTATCTGCGGCAAGAAACCAATACCGTCATTCTGCCGAGCGAAGAAGCGCAGTTCCGCAGCTACCTGCAAAAACGCCGCGCCGATCATACGCGCCTGAATGTGAACCAACTCGGTGAAGCGATCCTCGGTGAAGGGGAAGCCGCACGACGTTTCAAAGCCTATCTGGATCTACTGGCACGCCCCGACATTGAATACATCTCCGTGAAAATTTCTTCGATTTTCAGCCAGATTCACATGGTGGCCTTCGAACATACGGTAGAGCAAATCAAAGAGCGGCTGCGTAAGCTCTTCCGTCAGGCGATGAAACACCAGTTCCGCCAGCCAGATGGCACAATGGTGAGCAAATTTGTGAACCTGGATATGGAAGAATACCGTGATTTGCATCTCACGGTGGAAGCCTTCCAGCAGGTACTCGATGAAGACGAATTTTTGCACTACCGCGCCGGGATCGTGCTGCAAGCCTATCTGCCGGATTCATCACAGGTGCAGCGCGACCTGACGCAGTGGGCAATCGAACGTCATGCACGCGGCGGTGCAACGATCAAAATGCGTCTGGTCAAGGGCGCGAACCTCGCCATGGAAAAAGTCGAGGCTGCGATACACGGCTGGGAGCAAGCCCCGTATTACACCAAGTCCGATGTAGACGCGAACTTCAAGCGCATGGTGCAGTATGCTTTCACACCGGAACGTGCCAGCGTGGTGAACATCGGCATCGCCAGCCATAACTTGTTCGACATCACCTATGCCCTGCTCCTACGGGAAAAGATGGGCGTGACGGAATACGTCGAATTCGAGATGCTGGAAGGCATGGCGAACCATCAGGCGCGAGCCGTGCAAGAGAAAGCAGGCGGCCTGCTGCTGTATGCCCCGGTGGTGAAGCGTGAAGATTTCCACAGCGCGATTGCTTATCTGGTGCGCCGCCTGGACGAGAACACCGCCGAAGAGAATTTCTTGCGTGATCTCTTCGGGTTGGAACCGGGTTCGCCTACCTGGAACAAACAACGCGATTTGTTCCTGACAGCCGTAGAGAAGATGCACACTGTCTCCGACAAGCCCAACCGCCAGCAAGATCGCAGCACGGAAGAAATCAACTTCGACCCGAACGAACCCTTCCACAATGAGCCGGATACAGATTTTTCGCTGCGGCAGAATCAACGCTGGATCAAAGCCATTATGCAGGATTGGGAAGCTCGCACGATTGAGGATATTCCACTGCAAATCAACGGCGAATTCATCCAGACTGAGCGCAAAGCCGAAGGAATCGACCCGGCAAAACCGCGTGAAGTCTCGCATCGCTATGCGCTGGCGCAGCCGGGTCAGATCGAGCGAGCACTGCAAACCGCTGTGAACGCCAAAGAAGGCTGGCAGAAAAAATCCATCGCAGAACGTAAGGCGCTGCTGGTGCGTGCTGCGGAATTCCTGGCGAATCGACGCGGGGATTTCCTGGGCGCGATGGCCCGCGATGGCGGCAAGACCGTCGAACAATCCGACCCGGAAGTTTCGGAAGCCATCGACTTCGCCAATTACTACGCTCGCTCGTTTGATCTGGTTGAGTCGGAATTGCAGGATTTGACCTATCAGCCGTTGGGCGTGGTATTGATTACGCCACCCTGGAATTTCCCGATGGCGATCCCGGCGGGTGGGGTGCTGGCGGCTTTGATGGCGGGGAACACGGTGCTGTTCAAGCCTGCACCGGAAGCAACTCTGGTCGGTTGGCATATTGCGAATGCGCTCTGGGATGCGGGTATCCCCAAAGATGTGCTGCAATTCGTGCCTACTACCGATGACGCGGTGGGTAAAGCGCTGGTCACGGATGAGCGCGTGGATGCAGTAATCCTGACCGGAGCCTATGAAACAGCGCGGATGTTCCTCTCCTGGAAGCCGAAAATGCGCCTCTTCGCGGAAACGAGCGGCAAAAATTCGATGATTATCACCGCCATGTCGGATCGTGATCAGGCCGTGAAAGACCTGGTGAAATCCGCCTTCGGGCACGCGGGGCAAAAATGTTCAGCATCCAGCCTCGCCATCCTGGAAGCGGAAGTCTATGAAGATCAAGCCTTCCTGCGCCAGTTGAAAGATGCCGCCGAAAGCCTCGCAGTTGGTTCAGCCTGGAACCTGGAAACGGTCATCAACCCGTTGATCCATGCGCCGGAAGGCAAATTGCAACGAGCCTTGACCCAATTGGATGAGGGGGAAAGCTGGCTGCTGGAACCGAAGATGGTGGGAGATAACCCCAACTGCTGGTCACCGGGGATCAAACTCGGTGTGAAACCGGGCAGCTTCTACCACCAGACGGAATGCTTTGGCCCTGTGCTGGGTTTGATCCGTGCGGATAATCTGGAACACGCCATCAAGATTGCAAACGATGTCGATTACGGCCTCACCAGCGGCCTGCATTCGCTGGATGACCGCGAAATCGCCATCTGGCGCGAGAAGATCGAAGCCGGGAATGCCTATATCAATCGCGGAACAACGGGCGCAATCGTGCAGCGGCAGTCCTTCGGAGGCTGGAAGCAATCCGCCTTCGGATATGCCAAAGCAGGCGGCCCCAATTACACCTTGAGCCTGGGAACCTGGGCAGATGCCAGTGACGAGAAATTGCTGGAACGGGCGAAGAAATCCTACCAACATGCCTGGGATACGCATTTCTCGAAAGAACATGATCCAAGCAACATCCTGGGAGAGTCTAACGTCTTCCGCTACCGCCGCATCCGGCGCATGATCCTGCGCGTGACACCAAATACAAAGGCGGTGGATATAGAGCGCGTCGCATTGGGCGCACAGGTTGCAGGCGTGGCGCTGCGCATCAGCCTGGAACCGGGTGTGAAGCTGGAAAAAACCGTGCGTGGCAATGTGACCGTCGTCACGGAAGATGAATCGGTCTTCCTCACAACGTTGCAGGATAAGCCCTTCCGCTACTGGCAGCGGGTGCGCGTTACCGAGCCGGTTTCCGATGCGGTATATCAGGTCGCGCATGAAGCCCATGTGCCGATCATTGATGCCCCGGTGGTATCCAATGGGCGCATCGAACTGCGGCATTACTTCGTAGAGCAAGCGATGACTCAGACGATGCATCGCTATGGCAATTTGCTATAGAGGATTTTGTATAGGGGCGACTCCGCATGTGGTCGCCCCTATAATTGTCTCGCGGGCATCAAAACAGGTATGGCAGCAGGCGACGGGTGCGGCGCTGGTAGTCTGCATACTGTGGATAGCGAGACAGGGATTGATCTTTCCGCCGCATGTTCGGCAGCCAGATCACCAGCACGACCACCGCAATGATTGCTATCGGCAGCCAATGCATCGCCAAAAGGCCGAACCCCAGGTAAATCAGCAGTTCGCCCAGATAATTCGGATTGCGCACCATCCCCCACAGGCCATCTGTCCACAGGTTTCCCGGCTTCAACAACAGCGCCATGTGCTTCTGCATATCCGATGTGTAATGCAGGAAGATCCCGAAGGTATAAAGCGAGATACAGAAAGCAATGTAAGGGATTGGCGCTTCGATGTTGTTCGCTGCAATGATCCAGGGCGCAATCCAGTACAGCGTCAGGGTGCTGTAAAGACCGATGGCACGCGGCAGCGGAACCACCTGTTCCCAGCGTTTATCAGGATACGTGCGATCTTTAATCAGCCAGATCATGCCGTAGGTTCCGTGCAGCGCCAGGTAGACCCACAGCGTTTGATTTTCCCAGCGATTGTATAAGGCCATCAGCGCAAGGACGGCGAAAGCGGTCAGGAATTTATGGGCATTTACCAGATGTTTTTGTTTCATGGCGTTTGATCCAATTCTCGCGTTAAGCGCTGACTTTGAGATTCTGTTGTGCATACTGCTGGCTCCAGGTTTCGAGCGTCGTGGTGGGAGCGCCAAGCAGTTCATTCGTCAGGCTGGGATCGCCCATTTCCCCAAGCTGCTGGTTCAGCCGATTGATTTCGATGACCGGGCGCAGTTTCCGCCCCATGAATAGCCTGTCAATCAGGGACATCATGGCAAATGGAGTCACCGAGATTTGTGTATCTGGTGCGGCGATGCGGCAGTAGGTTTGCATGGCCTGTTCCATGCTCATCGCCTGCGGACCATACACGAACAGGCGTTGGTTGGCGGCGGAAGGTGTGCGATACGCCTGCGAAACCATACGGGCGAAATCATCCGCAGCCACAAAACGGAATGTGGTTTCCGCCCGCCCCATGACCGTAGCCCGCTTTCCCTGAATGCTCAGGGGTAAAGTCTCCATGAAGTAGGTCGGCTTGAAGATGGTGAAGGGTACACCGCTGGCTTCAATCGCTTGTTCCGCGAGGTACTTCGCACGCTGCTGCGGAACATGAACAGTCTCTTCATTGACCAGCGCACCAGAAACATAGGTCAGGCGTTGAACATCGGCTCCTGCGGCAAGCCGTGCGATCCGTGCCGTGCCTTGATGTTCAACAATCTCAAACTCCTCCGGGGTGCGGCCTTGCAGCGAGATATGCACTCCGGTGCAACCCTGTAATGCTTTGCGCAAGCTGGCTTCATCTTCCACCGTTCCCACGCTGTATTCCACAGAAGCACCAAATTGCTGCTGTGCCTTCGCAAGATCACGCACGAAAACGCGAACCGTGTACCCATCAGCGGCAAGCTGGCGAACGACTGGCGCACCGATCATTCCGGTTGCCCCTACTACGAGAATAATTCCCTGATTCATGTCTTACACTCCTCTTTGATTAAAGGTTGGTCTTCTTCGGACGAACTTTGAATAATTAAACACTGTTCAATTGTGTGTAAATTTTTTTGGGTTACGTCCCAAAGCCAGAAAAAAACATCGTCAATGCAGCATCGGTTGCCTTCTCGACGCGGGCTTCGTCAAACATGAAGGACATACTGCTGGCGAGTACCACAATGCCATGCAGCGTTGCCCACCATGCGTCGCTCATCGCAGTTAAATCGCCCTGGCGGATGATGCCTGCCGCTTGCAGGGTACGAAAAACTTCCTGGTAGGCATCCAACGAACTGAGCCAGGTACGCGCTTCCGGCTCCCAATTCTTGAACATCAAATCCGGGCGTTCTACGAACATCAAACGATAGTACGCCGGGTTGTTCACACCAAAGCCGATGTAAGCACGGCACAGCGCACGCAGCCTCTGGGCAGGGTCAGCGGTCTGTGCGGCTGCGTCCTGTGCTTCCTGGAAACGCCGGAAGCCTTCGTCCGCCACATGGAAGAGCAAATCATCCTTGTCGTCGAAGTAGCTGTATATGCTCCCTGGTGAATAGCCAATGTATTCTGCTACTTTGCGCAGGGAGAATCCTTCATAGCCCCGCTGCAAAAAAACATGCCCCGCTGCTTCGAGGATGGCATTGCGTACTTCCTTGCGCTCTGTTTCATCACGGGCGCGGGACTTATGATCTTCACGAGCCTTGCGGATTTTCGCGGATTGCTTGCTCATACGCCTTTTCAGAAATTTTATTGAACACTGTTCAATAAAAAGATACAACATCTTTGTGGGGATTGTCAAGCGAATTGTTACCCCTATAATCCAATCTCACTACCTCACCTGGAAATTACCACATCTTGAAAGCGCACCATGTCTTCTATGCAGTACATTTTCTTCGGCGTTGCGGTGCTGACCATTGGTCTATCCAAAGGGGGCTTGGGCGGGGCATTGCCTGTTGCGCTCGTGCTGCCCATGCTTTCGTTAGTCTTTGATCCTCGTGAAGCGGTTCCGCTGATGGTTCCCTTTTTGGTGATTGCCGATTGGTTCGCGCTGCGCATCTACTGGGGAAAATGGGATATGCACCAGATTCGCTTGATGCTGCCTATGGGAATTGTTGGGGTGGTTATGGGTGGTTTGCTGCTGTCGGTGATTTCGGCTGTTCTGCTCAAGGTACTGATAGCCCTCTTCACTACTATTGTGATTATTTACAAGCTGGCAGCGGATAACCTGAAATCTCTGACGTACACGCCCCAGCGGTGGCACGGATGGCTTGCAGGTTGGGCAAGTGGATTGTCTTCTACGCTGGCAAATACCGGGGGGCCACCTTTTACTATTTATCTGCTGCTGCAATCCCTGCAACCCATCGCTTTCATTGGGACGGTAACACTGTTTTTCGCGGTGGTGAACTTCCTGAAGATTCCACTGTTTTTGCAGCAAGGCTTACTCAATATCGACACAGTAGTACAGCTTGCCTGGGCGATTCCGCTGCTGCCGCTGGGTGTTTGGTTGGGGCGGCGCTCCCTGGATTTATTTGATCAAAGGCTCTTTGAACGCTTGCTGCTTGTCCTGCTCATAGGAAGCGTGCTGCTGCTGCTTGGAACGCTGTAGTACCATCTCGTATAACAAAGTGCCTGTGTAGCCTACTTCGGGCTGCGAGTAGCTGCTTACGCGCACCAAAAAGATTCTCACCAGAAAGGTACGGAGGACACGAAGAAAAGAGCAGGGGTGATCCGGCGGATCGTGTACGCTGTACTAATCTTTGGGACAGAAACGATTTACCGACATCGTGCCGCAAAAGAACGGGTGTAGATGCCGTCTTGAAAGTCAAGCAGGAAAGCCTAACTTTAGGTCAAAGGGACATCCAGATTTGAGAACCCCAAAGATCTGGTGAAGGAGTTTTCGTAAAACGGCAATGACAATGACCTTGCCAGGTTTTTGTCGCTGTTGGAGACGTTGAGAGAGGGCACGGCAGGCAGGGTTGAATTGTTTGGCGACGACAGCAGGCATGTACAACGCAGTACGAACGCGGACATTGCCGCGTTTGGAGATTTTTGAGCGCTTGTTCACGGAGGAGCCGGATCGGAAATGTTGTGGGGCAACGCCAACAAAAGCGGGGATAGAGCTTGGCAAAGTCATGGATCAGCTTGGGGTTGAGATAGCTGAGGACATAGCCACAAGCGATCAGAAAGCGGGCACAGCCCTCCCCATAGCGTCCGGTGGCTATCTAATCCGATTTGGATGATGGCAGGGTCTTCTTGCAAACGGTGCTGAATTTCGCTCCAACCAATCGGTGTGTTGGTCACTTGGAAGTGAGAGGCTTGAGCGTCCTGGAGAATGACCACATCGAGTTTCGCTTTCGAGACATCGATTCCAACAAAGGATGACATAAGCTACTTCTTTCGCTACACTGAGAACTGGTTGTGGCAGGTCATGACCGAGGCTTGGACGAACCTTGTACTTGCAAGGTGGGATACTGAAGATACCGTACAGTCTCTGGCTCGGACATCGAGAGCAGAGGGCATCATCTACACTTCAAGCTTCTTGCTTGAGGGGCACGCCAGGCTCACTCTGCTCCGACCTGTCCATGATATCTACCTTTTGTGCCTTTGTAGTCAAAAAACTGTTTACTAAAAACTGACAACCGAGGACTGAAACTCCATGCTCCTGGAAAAACTCTCGAACGCGATTGGCGTTAGCGGCGATGAAGGTGCGGTGCGCAAGATCGTGCTGGAAGCCATCAAAGACCATGTGACCGACATCGAAATTGACAGCATCGGCAATGTGACCGCCTTCAAAAAAGGCACGGGTGAAAGCAACCTGCGCGTGATGCTGGCAGCGCACATGGACGAAATCGGCTTCATGATTACCGGATACGACAGCAACGGCTTCCTGAAGTTCACCAACGTCGGTGGCGTGGATGATCGCATCTTGCCCGGTCAGCGCCTGACCATCGGGGAAAAAGGTCTTCCCGGTGTGATTACCTGGGTTCCGATCCACAAGGGTACTGACCAGAATGTGAAGAAGCTAAAAGATTTGCGCATCGACATCGGCGCAAGCAGCAAAAGCGCGGCAGAAGGCAAGGTCAAGCGCGGAAGTCGTGCTACCTTTGCCAGCACCTTTGCCGAAATCAATGAGGTGATGGTGCGCGGAAAAGCCTTCGATGACCGCGTGGGCTGCTCCCTGTTGATTGACATTTTGCAGGGTGGGGCTTACGCGGTGGATATTGTCGCAGCCTTCACCGTACAGGAAGAAGTTGGCCTGCGTGGTGCGCAAGTCGCTGCACAGCGCCTGAACCCGGATGTGGCTTTTGTGCTGGAAGGCACCACCGCGCATGATGTCCCCAATCCCGAACAAGACCCGGATGACCTGACCGTGCGCAATCCCGCCTGCAAAATTGGCTGCGGTCCCGTCTTCACTGTGATGGATCGCAGCATGATTACACAGCCGCATCTGCTGAAATTCCTGCGCCAGACTGCCGAAAATGCGGAAATTCCCTATCAGCTAAAGACGGCGCTCGGCGGTGGTACAGATGCAGGCAGCATCCACCTGAGCAATGCAGGCATTCCTTCGGCGGTGATTTCTATGCCGTGCCGCTACATCCACAGCCCAACGGCCTACCTCAGCCGCGAAGATTATGCGCATACTCTGAGCCTGATGCAAGCTGCCCTGAATGTCATCACGCCCGATGTGCTGCAATTGTAATTTCACCAGAGAAGACACGAAGAAATCCGTAGGGGCAATCTGCCGGATTGCCCGAAATTGTTTTTCTCGCATTCATGATCTTCCGATGAGAAAAACCCACGATTGCTACTCATTTCTTGGATGCGCATCACACGCAAAACAGCTTTCTGCGCTAGCATGAATACGTCACTGTATTCATAGCGAGAGAGAATGATAATGCCACGTAAAGTGCATGTGATAATCAATCCGGCATCTGGCAGGAACGAGCCGATTCTGAACACGCTCAACGATGTTTTCAAAGAACACGGTATTGAGTGGAATGCGTCTGTCACGTTCAATGCTGGCGATGGCGGGAAACATGCCAAAGATGCGATTGCCGAAGGGGTTGATCTGGTGATGGCCTATGGTGGCGATGGGACGCAGTTGGATGTCGTGCAAGGGATGCTGCATCAGGACGTACCCCTGGCGATCTTACCAGGGGGTACAGCAAATGCTCTGGCAGATGAATTGGGCATGCCCCCGAATTTTGAGCCAGCGCTCCGTTTGATCCTGGAAGGCGAGACAGTCGTCCGTAATATTGATGTGGGTATGGCTGGCGAACACGCTTTTTTGCTGCGCTTTGGCAGCGGCATGATTGCGACCTTCAGCGAAGTGGTGGATCGCAGCATGAAAGATCGCTTCGGCGTGATGGCCTATATTCTGGGTGGCGTGCGGGCGATTGCAAATTTGCAAGAGATTCACCACGCAAAGTACACGTTCACCATCGATGGTGAGAAGGTCGAAACGGAAGGCGCGGCCTGCCTCATTAGCAATGGTAACGCCATCGGCGCAATGGGTATTCGGCTTTCGCAGCATATTTCGATTGAGGATGGCAAGCTGGATGTCTTCGTGCTGAACAATGATTTGCGCACCGCGATTGGGGTTGCCGGGAGTGTTGTTCAGGCCGAGATGGGCGATCTGAATTTGCAGCACTGGCAGGGGAAAGAAATCATCATGGAAGCTGACCCGGAACAGCCACTCTATGCCGATGGCGAGAATGAAGCCTTTGCCACTACGCCGATCACAGTACGTTGTCTGGCAGGGGCGTTGAAAGTCCTCACGCCGACACCAATTGATTCGCCATGGGTGCATGAAGAGAATATGGCTGATCGCCCATAGCCAAAATGCACGGACATCGCTACACTGTGCGCCGGATTCCAGGTTGCACAAACAATGAGGCGCGTATGCGGCAGGTCATTCTGGTGATGGTCATTTTGCTGATGGGTGTTTTTGCGGTAGAAGCCCAGGCTTCTAACGCCCGTGTGATTGAGATGTGGGAAGCGCTGAACATGCGCGAAGCTCCCTCAGATGATGCCGCCGTTGTCGTAGAATTGACGGGGCGCACGCCGTTGTTCGTCAGCGGACGCACGCGGGATAATCGCTGGTATGCTGCCCAAACCGAAGCGGGGGTCAGTGGATGGGTTGCCAGCGGCTACATTGAGCTACTGAGCATCTCACAGGATCAGCTTCCCATCCTGGATGCCAGCGCTTCGCAGCCACAGCCACAGCCTGAATCACAGAACGTACAAGAACCCCAGGTGGAAACTGTAACCGAAGTGCTTCCCGAAGCAGCGGCTATCAATGCGCGTGTGGCGGCTGGCTTGCTGAACTTACGTGCCGCGCCGGATACCAACGCTGCCGTGCTGTCAATTTTGCCGCAGGGAACAGGCGTGCAGGCCATCGGGCGCAGTGCTGATGCAACCTGGATTCAGGTGCAAATGGGCGATGGTACTGTCGGCTGGCTGGCTGCGGCCTATCTTACTACGACGATTGACTTCGCTTTGCTGCCTGTTGCGGGTGCTGATCCAGTGCCGCAGCAAGACACAGGGGTTGATGCTGCACCTGCGCAAACCACAACCAGCAATCTCGATGCCTACTTCGTATTGGGAGCCAACGCCCGCTCAACTTTTGCACTGGGGCAGCAGCTTGGCAACCGCGCCAATGTGTTCTCCAAAGTGGGGGATAGCATCACGGTTGAAGAGGTGATGTTCCGGCCTTTCGGCTATGATCGCTATTCACTCGGCGGCTACGGCTATTTGCAATCCACAATAGATTTTTACCGCTTCAGCAGCGCACGAACCGATAATTCCTTCAACAATGAGTCGTTGGCGGCGCGTGCTGGCTGGACAACGGCTTCCGTGCTGGATGTGAACTTCGCCAACAGTGCTGTTTGTGAGCCGAATGAAACGCCGCTGGCTTGCGAATACCGCCTCAATCGTCCGGCTGTGGCGCTGATTATGTTCGGCAGCAATGATATGATCTGGCTGACGACTGACCAATATGCCTACAATCTGCGCGTCATTGTGCAGATGTCGTTGGATGCTGGCGTGATCCCGGTGCTGAGTACGATTCCGCTGCGCCGGGACTACGAAGAGCGCAGTGCTGCTTACAACGAGATCATCCTCCAGGTCGCTTCCGAAACAGGCACGTCGCTCTGGGATTATCGCTCGGCGATGAACACCTTGCCCAACAATGGACTCAGCCAGGATGGGCTGCATCCTTCGATGCCGCCGGAAGGCTTCGCAGAATCTGCCAACTTCACAGGCGATTATCTGCAATATGGCTATGTCCTGCGCAACCTGATGGCGCTGCATGTGCTGCACACCATCCGCGCACAGGTCATCGGGCAGTGAGTTGGAGCGAAAATTTTTGGTGCCCAATCTCATACTTCGTAGGGGCGTGTCCATGACGCGCCCGACATCGCGGGTTCGACAGGATCAAACCCCTACGATTCGTTATGCGATTAGATCGCCATACGTCAGCAGCATGTTTCTACAATTGTTCGTCTACATCTCACCTTCATAGAAAAGCGTATCCGGGTAGAAACCATACCAGCCAAACCAGAACGCCAGATGACCGGGCAGGCGTGCCAGCGTTTCTCCATCCGGGCTGATGAGGGCATCTTCCGTCACCTGCCAGACGGTGCCATCTTCTGCGATAATTTCACCTTCTGCTTCGCCGGGGCTGAAGATCATTCCCTGGCTGTCGTAGGCGCGGACGGCTGCCCCACCCGGCTCGAAGAAATCACGTTCCGGGGTAGCGCGGGTCACAATCACGATAGAGGTATCCGCGAATACATCATTGCTCACACCTTCTTCAATGAGAATATCCAGCGGATAGGCTTTTTCTTCGCCATTCAGCCGCAGCCCGAAGACCATGTCTTTGTTCTGTGCCTGGGCTTCGTCTTGCTGCCACACCGGGAACATCACATAGGAAGGATCGTTGAAATAGTCGGAATACGCTGCGCCGTTGGTATAGTCGCGGGTTACACCCGTCTGCAAACTGAGGACGCTGGTATCCGGGTGTTCTTCCAGCCATGTCTCCCAATCGGTCACAACGACGGGGAGCAGATCGAGCTGGAAATCTTCAACCGTCGCAAGAGGGCCGAAAGCGGGTTCGCCTGTGAGCGCATTCCAGACGGTGTTGGTAGTGCGGTCATACATCAATTTGTTGGAGCGCATCAACATACCCGTTGACCCAAATTCCAGCACAGTTTCACCAGCTTCAACTATCTCACCATCCAGATTGGTATAGGTCAAATCCGGGATGGTGACATCATAAAGAATGCCAGAACCACAGAGCGTGCAGTAAGCCAGCATCACCGGACGGCCTGCCACACTCCCGGTGATACCCTCTTCTACCGTCAGCGCTTCGCCTTCATCCACATCCGGCAGTTGATCGCGCACAGTTTCCCAGTCGCTTTCGCCCCATTCCAGGGCATCCGCTGCTAACCAACCACTTTCAGGGCAGCCAGCGGAATAGCCTTCCACCAGCACCCAATCATCACCGCTGCGTCCGAGGGCGCTGAACTGCGTCGGGGCGCGGAAATTGCAAACTTGCTCTCCATCCACTGCATCGAACATTGGCGTATGCCCAATCACATCATTGAACATCTCGTGCCAGTTCAGTATACGCAGCGGATAAGCGCGTGCATCGCCATCCAGATAAACCCCAAAGACCAGTTCATCCGGCGCAGGATACGCGCAGTCCCCGTCACGGCAGAATCGTTCGCGTTCCTGGCCTTCGATCAAGGCGGCTTCCGGGGTGATCTGCCGCGCATTCACCAGCGACGGAATGCCATCAACCACCACGCCCCCCCACACAGGTTCTACGAGGTTAATCTGCGCCGTTTCCTGTACGCCTTCGCGCCAGAAGCGGCTGAATGCTGGATCAACAAATAAGGAGAACAAAAAGCCTTTGAATTCATCATATCCGGGCGGCAGTTCAATATCATTTTCCCCCGCCCACTCAAAATATCCGCGCCAGCCGCGTGTGGGAGGTACTCCGGTCAGTGCTTCCAGTGCGCCATAAATCTCTGTTTCTGCACCGGGGCGACCAAACATGAAGTAGCCCACATCCAACAGCGGAGCAATATACAGCGGATCGCCCGTTTCTCCCACATCACGGAACAAGCCTTCGGAACCAGCGTTGAAATAGCGAATGTCGTACCCAACCTGCGCCATCAAATTCATAATGCGCGGATGGTCGCTGAAGTCGAAAACATCCTGCGCCTGACTCTGCGGTGCAATGGCTACCAACCCAAACAACAAAAAACCCATCACAAGAATTGCCCAACGGTGCATCGCATTCCCCTCAGAAAATGTCTGTATCCGATGGGCTGACTGTAGCGCGTAATTCTTGCGAGAATGTTGTGGGTGGGAATAGCTCGTGCAAAAACATGCTATAGTCATGGGTAGTTAGCGTTGAAAAGGTAGCCGCATGGATAAGATCGCAGACAACAGCTTTTCGGAAGTGTATGAATTTCTGGTGTCATCCCCTTCACCAGAGGAAATTCTCGCATTTCGGCCTTCGCCGGCGACACAAGACCGCATCCGTTTCTTGCTTCAGGTCAATCAGGAACGCAACCTCACGCCTGAAGAAGAACTCGAACTGAGCGAGTTTGATAAGATCGAACATGTGGTGCGAATGTTGAAGATTTATGCAAAGGCAAAGATTCAGCAGCGATGACATATATCCCAAGAGAATTGCGAGACATAATTGTTCATCGCGCTCAGTATCGCTGTGAATATTGCCTGATCCATGAAGAACTTGTGTTTCATCCCCATGAAATCGACCATATTTATGCTGAGAAGCACGGGGGACAAACTGAAGAGGCAAATCTTTGTTATAGCTGCTATAGTTGTAATCGCTATAAAGGCAGCGATTTAGCATCTCTTCATCCAAACAGCAAGAAAATCACTCGCTTGTTCCATCCACGAACTGATCGCTGGAAAGAACATTTTCGCCTCGAAGGCGTAACAATTGTTGGAATTACCGATGTTGCGATTGTAACAATACAATTGTTACGCCTTAACAAATTAGAAAGACTTGCAGAGCGTCATCTAGCTATCCAGTATGGACTCTATCCCTAAGCCTTCTCGATTTTCTCCGCGCCGCCCAGGTATTTGCGCAGCACTTGCGGGATAACCACGCTGCCATCGGCTTGCTGGTAATTCTCCAGGATGGCGATGATCACACGCGGCAGCGCCAGCCCGGAACCGTTCAGTGTATGCACAAATTCATTCTTCTTGCTGCCTTCGGGACGGTAGCGAATCCCGGCGCGGCGTGCCTGGAATGCTTCTGTGTTTGAGCAGGAGCTGACTTCCAGCCATTCCTGGCAGCCCGGTGACCACATTTCCAGATCGTACTTCTTCGATGCGCTGAAACCCAAATCGCCTGTGACGATTTCCAGGCGGCGGAAGGGGATTTCCAGCGCACGGCAAACATCCGCAGCGGCTTCCGTCAGCGATTCAAGTTCTTCGTAGCTGGTTTCCGGCGTGGTGAACTTGAACATCTCCACCTTTTCAAATTGATGTCCGCGCTTGATGCCGCGTGTATCGCGTCCGGCGCTGGTCTTTTCGCGGCGGTAGCAGGGCGTGTGTGCGACGTAATAAAGCGGCAGTTGTTCTTCCTCAAAGATTTCATCTGCGTGCATATTGGCGATGGCAACTTCTGCCGTCGGCAGGAAGTAGTAATCTTCGCGCTCGTCATAGTAGACGGTATCCTGGAATTTCGGGAACTGACCGGAACCGTAGAGTGCATCGGCGTGTACCATGTGCGGCAGATACAACTGCGTGAAGCCTTTTTCCTGTGCCATATCCAGGTACAGGTTAATCAATGCCCGCTGCAACCGTGCGCCCCATCCGGCAAGGATATAGAACCGTGAGCCGGAGAGTTTCACCCCACGCTCAAAATCAATGATCCCCAACTCAGCACCCAAATCCCAGTGCGGCTTCGGCTCAAAGTCAAATTCGCGGAATGCGCCTTCTGGCTCCCAGGCCACATTTTCTTCGTCGCTCATCGCAACCGGGACGCTCTCGTGCGGCAGGTTTGGCAGCCAGTACATTTCCTGCTGCAATTCCGCTTCGATCTCTTTGATTGCATTGAAGCCCGTTTCCACCTGGTCGCCAATCTCGCGCAGGGCAGCAATCAGACCATCAAATTCTTTTTTTGCTCCGGCGCTGGTCGAATCCAGTGCTTCTACATCAGCATCGCCACCCATAATCACCGCAGCTTTTTCCAGTTCCCCTTGCTTGATGGCGGCAGCGGCGGAAATCGCCAGCGATGCTTTGGACGGCTCATCCATCTTCTTATTGCCGCGCAGTCGCCCCATGAGCTTATTCAACGTGTTGCGGTGGCTCTGGATGGCTTCTACTTCTTTGAGCTGCGCACGGCGTTGTTCATCCAGTTCCAGGATTTTGCTGATGCGTTCGGCGGCGGCTTCGTCGTTCAGGTTGCGAAACTGCTCTCGCACCCAGTCGGGTTTTGCGCGGATGATGTCCATGTCTATCATTGTTGGTTTTCTCCTATGTAAATCCAGGTTGTGTTGTTCCAGACTTTTAGCGGCAAAAAGTTATTTGTACAGTGAGAGCCTAGGGGCGATTCATGAATCATTGCCATCAGGTTTAGCCTCAATTGTCGTAGGCATGGCGGTAATCTCGCATTTTTCACCTCACCCCCCGTCCCCCGCTCCGTCCGGCGAGGGGGAGCAAAACCTATCAGAGTAGACCAGGAAAGTCCCCTCTCCACATGGAGAGGGGATTTAGGGGTGAGGTGCATTTGCCCGAAAATACCTGAAACAAGAAACGTTAATCCTTAACCTGATGTGTATCATCCGGCGGATCGTCCCTACACCCAGGGCATATTTCATGAATGCGTCTGCGTCCCCGGCTGCGTATCATCCAGGGAATAAGGACTGTGTTCGTCGTACGCCTGCTCACGCTGCTGCTCGGCTGTCGGCAGCGGACGAGTCATATCTCTGGTGAAGCGATAAGCCGCCAGCGTCATACCAATCACAATATTGGCAATCACCAGGGTATTGAATACTTCGGGTGTCAGGGCTTCCATAGAGCCACCTTTTCCTGCTAGAAATCTTCGGTAGAACTGTATCGGCTTCATGGGCAAAGCGCTATACAGAACCTTGCCCATCCAGGGCAATCACGTCAAATTTTCTTTGGATTGGCAGAGGTAGAAAACGAGCAAAACGACGAACGCAACAGATGGCAAATACGCCAAATCACACGAAAACACAATTTCTCTTTTCGGTTATTTCTGGCACGACATGTCATGCCCCTGCGTTTTTCTTCGTGTCCTTTGTGCCTTTGTGGTTCAAATCGTTTTGAAGCAATCACCCTGCTTGCCCATCCTGGAAAATAAAAACGCCTCACCCCAATCAGGGTAAGGCGCAGCGACCTCATCCAGATGTTGGGTGAGTTACGGTTCTTGCTGGCTGGAACTACTGCTGGCAGCTTCCAAGGCGGCATCCCATGCCGGGAGCTTAATGCTGAAAGTGCTGCCCACGTTGTATTCGCTTTTGAACCACAACTGCCCGTTCATCGCTTCAATCTCATATTTGGATAAATACAGGGCTACGCCGTAACCGAACTCCGCAATGATTTGCGGCTGCCGCGCCCGTTCAAAGGCTTCGAAGACTCGTTCTGTTTCGCTTTCGCGCACGCCATACCCTTCATCAATCAGGTCAATCTGAACGCTTCCTGACCCTTGCTGCGCCTTGATGAGGATAGGAGTCCCCAATAGGCTGTACATAATAGCATTGCGCAAAATCTCTCGCAAGGCAGTTTCCAGGTAGGACGGTACAGCGTACAATACCAGCCCTTCTGTAAGTTCTGCCTTCACACGCGAACGATAATCATGGGCTTCGGCTTCCGGGTCAAGCAATTTCACTTCATCAAGTGATTCCAGGAAATCTTCCATGAAGTCGTCAAAATGGATTTTCTTGCGCCCTTTGCGGATTTTTTCCCGCAATTCACCAGTGCGCAAATCTTGCAGCCGATCCAACATTTTGATGAGTCGTCCGGCACGGCTCATATGCACATCAATCAAGCGGGTGAAGCCGCCTACGCGCCGGGCAATTTTCGCGGTGGCTGCATCCTGTAATTCGGGATCGTTGGCCTTCAGCGTGCGGTTAATCAGGCTGATGTGGCCTGCGGTGCTGTCGATGGCTTCGCGCATCTCTTTGCGGAACCGATCAATCACACTGGAAACAAAGCGCCAATCCGCCACATCCAATGTCAGCATCAGGTACACTTCCCCCGCAGCCGAACCGAGAGCCGCCGCCCAGCAGGGTATATACTGCCCGGCGCGGTAAATCTTGAAGCGAATCGGGCGATCTGCCTGTAGCGCTTGTTCACGCACCGACTCAAGGCGCAGGTCTTGCGGCTGCAAATCTGTATCAAACAGGGCAGCAGCGGTATTCCATCCGCCAGATTTGATGGTGTTCAAATCCGCGCCGAGGAGCGTACCCGCTGTGAGGTTATACTGCACGAGTTTTCCCTCCCCAGAGAAGATCAACACCCCATGCCCCAGGCCATCCAATACGGTTTGCAATTCCATATTCGGGATCATTCCGCCACCTATGCGCTTCGTCGTTGTGCGCAATCACGCGCTGTCATCAATTCCGTATGAGTATACAGTTTGGGCGGACGCTGTGCAAAAACGATTGGTGAGAAGGCAGCAAAGGATCAGTTAACTGATGTTACGCAGTAGCCATTGCAGACAACTTTTCCAGCTTCCATGAACGTAAGCTGTACAGTTTTCTATCTTTGGGATAGAAACTGTTTACGGACACCGTGCCGCACAAGAGTATGTCGCATAACAAACGGCACATCCACCGCCTCGCAAGGATACAACACATTGAGCGATGAAATTTTCGAACACGAATAGAACTGCCTCACAAAAAATCGGATCGAACGGGTTCTAACCTGGCGGCGCAGGGGGATTGATGGTGAAGCGTTCGCGCCCGTCTTGCCGCAGCAGTTTCTCAAATTCGCTAATCCAGCGTTCGGCATTGCGCTGGCGTTTGCGGGTCTCACGGTCAGTGATGTCAAGCTCACTCAGTTTGTCCGAGGCTTGCTGCATCCATTGCAGCGCTTTTTGATTGTTGCGCAGCCGATGTTCGGTCATCGCAAGATAGTACAGAGTCTCCACACGATCCGGCAGGGCAGCCCACGCTTTGGTGAAATATTGCAGCGCCGTCTCATACTCTTCCCGCTGGAAGAAAATCGCCCCTTTGCCATAATTCGCCAGCATATCATAGGCATTGCGTACCAGCGCTGCATCAAAATCTGCCTCGGCCTGGTCGGGCAAGCCATCTTCCAGCCGGAACAAACCTCGCGTGGCGTAGTATTCTGCGCGATTCGGGAACAATTCGAGAGCTAAATTGATATTGTTGATAGCTTCTTCAAGGTTATTCTTCTGATAATGGCTGAGTGCCATGCGGTAGTATTCATCTGCCTCATAGCGCGTGAGACCAAGCCGTGCGCCCATGCGTGCCATAGAGCCAATCTTCCTGGGAAACAAGTGATCGTGCGGTATAATCAGCATACCATAATTGACTGTGTGATAGGAAACGAAACATGGATTTTAACCTGCCTGAAGAATTACAAGCCTTCCAGCGCGTCGTCCGGGATTTCTGCGAAAAAGAATTGAAGCCTCATGCATCCGAAGCCCACGAGACAGGGGAACTGAATTGGGATGCGATCCGCAAGATGCCCGAACTGGGTCTGGTGGGGCTGCAAGTGGATGAAGATCACGGCGGTATTGAGATTGACACGCTGGGTGCATCCATTGCGGTGGAAGAAATCGGGCGTGTGTGCGGTTCAACGGGGCTGACGATCAGCGCTCATAATGGCCTGGGGTGCGGTCCCATTCTCAATTGGGGTACGCAGGAACAAAAAGACAAGTGGCTGCCGATGCTCACCAGCGGTGAATATCTGGGGGCGCTGGCCTTGACCGAACCGCAGGCCGGGACGGATTTGCTCGGCGGTGCAACGACGACGGCTGTGTTGGATGGTGACGAATATGTCATCAACGGGACGAAGGCGTGGATCACCAACGCGAAGTGGGCCCCTGTGATTACCGTGCTGCTGCGCACGGATAAAGAAGCAGGGTCGCGTGGTTTCAGCTTCATCCTGGTAGAAACCGACCGTGAAGGCTTCACCGTGCATCCGCCAGAAAAGAAGATGGGCTTGAACGCCAGCAAGTCACACATGTTGACCTTCGAGAATGTGCGCGTCCCGGTTAGCAATCTGATTGGTGAAGAAGGACATGGTTTCTACTACGCCATGCAAACGCTCGACAGCGGACGCATCAGCATTGGTGCATTGGCCCTGGGTCTGGCACAGGGAGCCTTTGAGGAGATGGTGAAGTACGCGCAGGATCGCGTGGCCTTCGGGGAACCCATCGCCAAGAAACAGTTGATTCAGGAGAAGATTGCCCATGCCGCAATGGAAATCGAGGCCGCCCGTGCATTGGTTTACAAATCTGCCTGGATGAAAGATCAGGGCAAGGATTTCACCAAGATTGCAGCGATTGCCAAACTGAAGGCTACGCTGGTTGCGGAGAAGGTTTCGTATGATTCGGTGCAGGTACACGGCAGCGCAGGCTACAGCCGTGATTATCCGGTGGAGCGCATTTACCGCGACCAGCGCCTGATGCAAATCGGCGAAGGTACTAACGAAATTCAGCATATCGTCATCGCACGTAATGTGCTGAAGGAATTCGAGAAGGGCATCCTCCTCCCGGCGTAGTGCCAACAAGCCGGGTGGGTCAGCACATATTTCTATTGGTAGGGGCGTGTCCACGACGCGCCCGCTGGCCTAAAAGCGGGTTCGACATGATCGAACCCCTTGTATCTTGACAGAGCCTGTTGTAGGGACGAGGCCTGCCTCGTCCGAAACAACCATAGGTGGACAACACAGGTGTTGTCCCCACTGGGTGTACATTTTGGTGACATCGACCGTGAAAAGTGTTGTAGACATCGTTCCGTTGAGTCTACGGTTTTTTGTAGGGGCGTGTCCACGACGCGCCCGCTGGCCTAAAAGCGGGTTCGACACCCCTACGATCCATCCACAACGATTTCTCCCAGATGAAGACGATCTGTGCCATCGGTCAGGAATAGTCGCCCGATCTCGTTGTACAACCCGGCATAAACTTCGTAGGTTCCCGGTTGCTCCGGCAGTTGCAGCAGATGCTCACCGACCAGCGCATACTCTGGAAGCCAGTTGATGGTAAATAGACCGGGGATAGGCGGCGCATCCAACTGCGAAGCGATTTCGCCGTTTTGATCTACCATGTGGACGAACAAAGTATAATTCGTGCGGATATTCTCCACTGCTCGCCAGCGCAATCGCAGCGCAACACTATCTCCGGCTGCTCCTTCTGTGGGAATTTCTGCGCCTTGCAGCACAATTTGTTCGCCAAAGATGGCTTCGCCTGCGGGCAAGGCTGGCAGTTCCGGCGCAGCAGATGGTACATAAGGATTAAAAATCGCCATCGTCTGCAAGAGGATGTTGGCTTCGCCTTCCTGCGTCGGCACATTCACAAGCTGATCCTGCAAATCCCGATACCAAACCCCTACGCGAATCTGCCCGCTGCGCCCCTGTGGAATTTCATCGCCTAGCTGCAAATTGATAACTTCGCCGTAGATGGTTCCCGGCTGCCATTCGTCCGTCGTCTGCTGTGGAAAACTCACTGCCCCTAGAGGGTAATCAATGCCTTCGTAGCGCTGCCCCTCATCGACATAAGCATAGAAGAAGTTATAGGTTGTTTCGGTTGGCTCATGGATCTGCCAGAATAATTCCACACCCACTGACTCATAGACCGCAACCCAACCCGCTTCCGCAGCAGGCCACGCCGAAACAGGCCGCCAGCCGACAAAGGTCACTTCGCCGAAGTGCGCATTGACTGCAATCGCATCCGGGGGCAGTTCGGTATAGGTACGTTTGGCGGGGAGCTTTGTAGGATACAGCGCCCAGGTGGAGAAGACAATCAGCCCCAGGGCAATTACGGCGGGAACCCAGACTCGACGCAGCCAAGCCAGCAGTTGGCGCTGTCGCAGGGCATCCGCAAAATCAAGCAGTGAAACACTGGTCAGCAAGATCAGTGAAATCTCTGCGGGATGCCGCAGCCGCCCGTGAATGAAGACCAGCAAATACGTGAAGAGCATCCACAGAACGAAGCCACCCAGGAACAACGCCGCCAGCCGATCCCGCCGCCAGAGCGATCCCAGGCCGATGATGCCCAGCACCGCAAACACGCTGAAATTGAAGGGCAAAATTCGCAGCAAGGGCGAAGCAAATTCCGCACCGCTGAAATTCACGTTGTTGGAGACTTCCTGCCAGTTCCAGAAATGCGCAAACTTGAATCCAATCAAGCCCAGGAAACGCCCTGGTGCAATCTGGATGTCTCGTTGTAAGGCTGCTGTATAGCTCATATCCAGGTTGGCATAGGCCAGATTGGGAGAGAATCCACCGCCGGAGTCGCGGTTGTTGGCGAGGTACAATTCTTTCGCGCCCATATCCACAACCGGGATAAATTCGCCACTGGTGCGATAATTGTGCCAGGTCGCCTGACCCACTACCAGCACACTCGCCAGCGTCAGCAGCACCAGATGGGCGAAACACTGCTTCCAGGTAATGCGCAGCGCCAGCAAATACCACAGCGCAACCAGCCCCATCAATGGCAGCAAATTCACGCGGGAAAGCCCCATGAATCCGCCAGCCACACCGAGCAAAATTGTTCGCGTCCAGGAAGTCTTTTCGCGCTGCCAGAATGCCAGGAACAGCAGCAGGGACATCCAGAAGACGGCTTGCGGCGCAATCGAGAGCGATGCTCCATAGAAGACACCCGTCGCAGAAAAGCCGTACAATCCGCCCACAAGGTAGCCACCCCAGGCGCGTTTGGTCAGCAGCCAACCTGTGCCAATCAGCCAGCCAACAGCCAGCGAACTGACCAGCGCCACCAGTAACTGAATCATGATGAGCGAGTCACCGAAGAGCATCATCCCGAATGCATAGACGTAGGGCGGCGCAGGTTGGTAAACATAGGGAGCATCAGGCCATGTGCCATCCAGCAAACCCCGCGCTTGATCCAGATGGGTTCCCTGGTCTGTGCCTTCGATGGGGATAAATTCCGGGTCAGCGGCGGCACGCTGGAAAATGACCCCGGTGCGCAGGGCAAAGGCCAGCAGCACAATCAGTACTGCCAGCCCAATTTGTAGATAGGTCAGGCGGAAGGGGAAAGAACTCTCAGTGGAAGCCATATCAGAATCAGCAGGCGGCACTTACTCCGCCGGAACCATCGCCAGCACAGGCAAACCCAGGCCGCGTTCCAGGTCTTCCGCACGGCGCACCATGTTGCTTTCCAGATATTCCAGCACAAAAATGAGAATTGCACCCAGGAAGAATCCGGCTATTGCACCAATCGCCGTATAGATACGAACGTTGGGACGCAGCAGGGATAGCTGTGGGTTATCCTGGCGCACCACGCGAATGCGATCTTCGGCGCGGGCTTCCTGGTTCAATTCATTTTGATATTCAATTAGCTCGTTACCCCAGGCTGCTGCAATGGGATTAATCAAACGAGCCGCTTCTTCGTCGCTGGAAGCCGGCAAATCCACATCAATCTGAATGGATTGGTTCGTGCCGTTGGCGGTGATGGTGGTCTGACCGCGTAAATACTGCGGCGCGAAATCTAGCTGCAATTCGTCGATGATTTCCGCCGCAACGATGTTACTATCCAGGTAGGCACGGCGGCTGTTAATCAAGCGGATCGTTGCTTCTGCAAGACCTAAATCCGTGCGCGAGGGAACCAGAAGCATCGTTTGCGATGAGCGATAGACCGGGGTCACAATCTGGCTGAAGCCGAAGGCAGCCGCGCCAGCAATCACTGCCAGCAGCACAGCAATCCAGCCCCGGCGGATGATGATCCGCACATACTCAATCAAGTTCATCGTGGCAACCTCGTTCATTTTCCATTCAAAGCGCAAGGGAGGGCAGCAATGTATGGTGATCAATTTCCCTTGCGCGGCGTATTGTACTGCAAGGATAAAGCAGGTCAATCCCAGGGAAACAGTCATCCTCGTGCTACAATGTGCTTTGTTATTGTGGAGTCGGTTTGATGTTTGGGAGAAACAGTCTATGAGTGAACACAGTGAGCTTATTCAAAGAGTAACGTCACAGGTCAAGGCAATTCTGGAAGAAGCCGGGGTACAGCCACGTACCGGACGCACCCGCCCTGATCTGGGAGACGTACCAGAAGGAGCGAGCATCGCCAGCTTAATTGACCATACGCTGTTAAAGCCGGATGCGACTGCCCGCGCCATCGAAAAAATTTGTTTTGAAGCCAGAGAATATGGCTTTGCTTCCGTATGTGTCAACAGCCGCTTTGTGCCGCTGGCGGCTGAACTGCTGAAAGACAGTGACTCCGCTGTATGTACGGTGGTGGGTTTCCCGTTGGGGGCTTCGTTCTCGCAGGTGAAAGCCACCGAAGCCCAGCTTGCCATTGATGCTGGCGCAACCGAAATTGATATGGTGCTGCCCATTGGGGCGCTGAAAAGCCGTGACCTCGTAGCCGTGTTTGAAGACATCAGCGAGGTAGCTTATGTCTGCCACGAAGAGCATGACGACATCATCTGCAAAGTCATCATCGAGACAGCATTGCTTACAGACGAGGAAAAGATCATCGCCTGCCAGATTGCGAAGATGGCGGGGGCGGATTTCGTGAAGACCAGCACAGGCTTCAGCACAGGCGGCGCGACAGTAGAAGATATTGCCCTGATGCGCGAAGTTGTCGGGGAGGGTATGGGCGTGAAGGCCTCCGGTGGCGTGCGCAGTTTTGCTGATGCACGGGCGATTGTGGCAGCCGGAGCCAACCGCATTGGAGCCAGCGCGGGGGTTTCCATCGCACAGGAAGAATCGGGCAGCGCAGCAGAAGTTAGTGACAATTCAGGCGATGGGTATTGATACGATAACCGCCCAGCAGATTGGGGGGCACGAGCCATTGTGCCCCATCATTCACAACACTGAAATTTGCCCATTACCCCAATGCCAGATCATGCAGGTGGATGACTGCTTGCTCCAGGTCTTTTTCGGCAACGAGGAAAGAGATGCTGCATTCGGATGACCCCTGCGCAATTGCCAGCACATTCACACCATGATCGCCCATGGTGGTGAAGACGCGCCCCGCAACCCCCGGTTGATGGCGCATTCCCGCACCCACAGCCGTGATAATCACCACATTGCTCATCACGTCGATGCTATCCACATCACGACGATCAATTTCGGCGGAAAGCTCTGTTTCGACAGCATGCTTCACATATGGCGCACGATCATCCACAACGGTGAAACAGAAGCTCTGTTCTGAAGACGACTGTGAAATCATCAAGATGCTGGCTCCGGCCTGGGCGGTTGCCAGGAAAGTGCGCCCTGCGATGCCAGGAACACCGAGCATCCCACGCCCACTGACCGTGAGCATGCTCACATTTCGCACGCTGGTGACGGCTTTTATCACGGTGGGGCTGGGTTCCATACTGCCATTGATGAGCGTACCCGGTGCATCCAGGTTGAAGGTATTGCGCACGCGCATCGGGATATTCTTGCTGACGATGGGCTGCACAGTTTTGGGATGCAGCACCTTCGCGCCATAGAAAGCCAATTCCCCGACTTCGGTATAAGAGACACGATCCAGCACCCGCGCACGCGGATCAACACGCGGATCAGTGGTCATCACGCCATCTACATCTGTCCAGATGATGAGTTCTTCTGCATCCAGGTACGCCGCGAAAATTGCCGCGCTGTAGTCGCTTCCGCCGCGCCCCAGGGTGGTGATGTGGCCTTCTGCGCTGGCTCCCAGGAAACCTGTCACAATCGGGATGATCCCCTGTTCTTCCACAATCGGGCGCAAGTTGTCCCCAATGCGTGCTTGCGTCACATCCCAAAGCGGCTCCGCATCACGGTGGCGGTCATCCGTGACGAGGAATTGTCCTGCGTCATAGGCCTGGGCAGGGAGGCCGCGTTCTTGAAGGACGGCGGCAATCACACGGCTGCTGAGGCGTTCCCCAAAGGAGACAACCGCATCGTAAATGCGCGGGGTGGCTTCCTGCAAAATCTGGATCGCCTGACAGATTTCTTCGTGTTCCTTGAGCATGGCATCAATCGTGCGCAGGATTTCTTCGCGCTGCGCCCCTGGCTTCAGATGTTGATGCACCACATCTTCATGCTTGAAACGAATATCTTTCGACAGGGAAAGATACCCCCAACGATTCCCTTCCACCGCGTTCTGTACCGATTGCAGCAGCATATCGGTCACGCCGGACATCGCAGAGACAATCACGGCAACCTGCTTGCCGTTTTGCACAGTGTCTTCGATGATGCCAGCCACGCGCTCGATTGCTTCTGGACTGCCTACAGATGTGCCGCCGAACTTCATTGTGATCATGCTGTTTTCCTTTGTGCGCTGCCCTGAACAAACCCAACAAAAAAGGCGTGCGGGGTTTCCCGGCACGCCTCTTGTTTCCTGTAGCGACTACTTGCGCTAGTGCAACCGTAACCCTCTGTCCCTCGCTATGTAGGTCAGCATCATAGTGGTAGTCATCATAGTGATGGCGGTAAACAGATGCATTCGGTCACACTCATTTTTTGTGAACTGGGAAGAAAATAGCGCGTTTGCCCCGGCATGTCAAGCGCTTGCTGCCTGCGTTCTGGTTTTTGGTGAAAAATGTCACCCGTAGGGAGCATGCTGAACAGGATGGAAATTAGGCTCTGCGAACACCAATGTGCTTCTTACGCGGCTGTGGTATACTGTTATCCTGAAGTACCACTCTATTTTCCCGCAAGCTAAGGAAGGCTCCTCTTATGTTCTCTACTGGAGATCATATCGTTCACCAGCGTCATGGTGCAGGTATCGTGCAGGGCTTCAAACATTTTTCGCTGGACGGTAACGAACGTCAGTATCTTTGTATCCGCATTGAGCGTGATGACACAGACTTGATGATTCCGGTGGATTCACTTGATGAGGGTGAGATTCGCCTCGCGCTGACCGATACTGAAATCATCGAGCGCGTGATGATGCAAGAGCCAGAAGAACTTGACGAGAATTACCGCGCACGCCAGGCCGCTATCCGCCAGATGCTGCGCACACGCAATCCACGTCGGATGGCGCAGGCACTGCGTGACCTGACATGGCATGAACACCGCGAACACCTCACCAATACCGACAAGCAACTGCGCGATGAAGTGCTGCAATCCCTGGCGGACGAAATGGCATTACTGCCGAAGTTGACGCTGGCAACGGCGAAGAATCGCCTGCGTAAATGGCTGGATGCTGTTGAACATCGTTTTGAAGAACAGGTGGTTATCAGCGGGTGAGGCGAGGGGTATCGCTGCCCCTCTTTATCCTCTGCTTCAAGAACGTTCATGCAGGCCACAACGCGATTTCCTACAAGTGGCCTATGATTCCCCGCGTATTTCGCCCGGCCTGATCAGTTTGGATTTCAACTGACCACACCCTGCGTCAATATCAATGCCGCGTCGCACACGTACTGTGGCGCTGATGCCGTAATGATGCAAAATCGCCATGAATTTTTCGATGGCTTCCGGGTCGGCTGGCTCCCCAGCATAGCCCCCGGTCGGATTCAGCGGAATGATGTTCACATGGCAGTGCAGCCCATGCAGCAAATTGCCGAGTTTATGTGCCTCTGATGGCGTATCATTCTCGCCAGCAATTGCCGCCCACTCGAATGTCATGCGCCGTCCAGTTTTTTCCACATAATAATGGCAGGCATCCATCAACTCCTGCAAATCCCAGCGCTTGTTGATGGGCATCAGCTCCGAACGCTCCTCATTGCTAGCCTTGTGCAGACTCACGGCGAGCGTTACCTGTAAGCCTTCGTCTGCGAAGCGCCGGATTTGCGGAACCAGCCCCACCGTACTCACGGTGATATGACGTGCGCCAATGCCCAATTCATCCATCAGGCGGCGGATCGCTTCCAGCACCGCGTCGTAATTGTGGAAGGGTTCCCCCATGCCCATCAACACAACATTGCTCAGGCGTTCCCCCTGCGCTTCTAGTTCCGCAGCAAAGCGCATCGCTTGCTCGAAGATCTCAGCAGCGCTCAGGTTTCGGGCAAACCCCATCTGACCCGTTGCACAGAAGACGCAGCCCATGGCACAACCTGCCTGCGACGAGATGCACGCTGTATTGCGTTGATCGTTATAGGGCATCAATACCGATTCGATAAGCTGTCCATCTGGCAGGCGATAGAGCCGCTTATGGGTTCCGTCGCGGCTGCTTTGTGCGGCAACCGTTTCCAGCGTTCCCAGGGTAGTTTCGGCATGCAGGTGTTCTCGCAGATTTTTGGGTAGGTTGGTCATCTCATCATAGCTGCTGACGCGCTGCTCATACAACCAGTTCCAGATCTGCTTCGCCCGGTACTTTGGTTGTTCCCAGGATTGAATCAGGTCTTCCAGTTCAGTACGCGATAAGGCGTAGATGTTGATCATGAATACTCCGTAGGGTTCTCTATGGGTGGTTTGTCTCGGAATGAATCGGGAATGGGAAAAGTATGTGTCTTCGTAGAGGCGTGTCCATGACGCGCCCAGGGCTGTCAACGGGTTCGACATTACGATGGGTTGGGTTATGCAGTTGAATGTTCAAACGTCAATATCATGCCCTCTATCGCCTAAAAGGTTATGCCGAACTGCCCCAACGCCCATACCAACAAAAACGGCATGAAATTATAAATCACATGAGCGGACATCGCGGCAACGGTGCTGAAACGCCGTGCCAGAATCCCGAAGCCAACCGATACCAGGAAAATCACCAGCGAGGCAAACGTCAGGGTGTATTGCGTGTGCAGCAAAATGAAGAAGATGCTCGTCCAGAAAATGCCGAAGATGGGCTGCAATGCGCCTCGGAAGAATAATTCTTCACCGATGCCTGTGCTGACAGCCAGCAAGAAACCCAACAGAAGCGACCCGGAGAACAGATTGAACAATTCCTGTGCTGCGCCGGATTGCTGTGTGAGGGAGTCCGGTGCGAGCATTTCCCAGACCAATACCAACCCCACTTGAACCCAATACAGGGCGAAGCCAATGAGCAGGCCGAGCAAGATGTGCCGCCATCGCACGGGGGAAAGCCCCAGTCGCTGCAAAGCCTGGGCGACATTTCGCCGTAGGAACAAGCCCACACCCAGCAGCGAGAACATCAAATACAGCAGAAAATTTGAGACCAGCGTTTCGACCAGATTAATGGATTGCGCATAATCTTCTGCAAGGCCATCAATCCCACCAGCCAGCACAAAATTACTCATGGTGCCGATGACCAGTAAAATTGCCATCACGATTGCTGTTGTATGCACGGGCGAAGCTGGATTATAGCGAACCTTTGTACCATCGCTGCGCAGCACCCATTGCGCAATCCATTCGCGCATCCCGCGCCAGCGAACCAGCGCCGCGCTGAAAACCGCCGCCACTGCCGCCAGCACGAAGAAAACCGCCGCCGATGTGCGATTGATAGAAAAGCCCGCGCTCTCTGGCAGTAACTCGCTGCTGACTCCGGCAAACAGCGTCAAGAAGCCCACGCCGAAGGTCAGGGCAGCAAGGCTGTAGAGTAGATAATTCACGGATTGGGGGCGTTTGTGGTGGATTTGCTGCAAATTTGCCAGGTAGACGATAATGCCCAGGCTGGCGGCAATCAGTAGGTAGAAGGCAATCATGTTATGCTCACATCAGTTTCACTGCTTTCAGTATACTGCCGGGTTGTGGTATACTCAATATTCGTCCAAGAATGGCGCTCTCGCCATTGACTGACGTGTCGCGGCGTGCTATTGTTTTGCATATCGTGACCGCAGCACCACCTGCACACGGAGAGGTGGCAGAGTGGACGATTGCAACGGTCTTGAAAACCGTCGTACCGCGAGGTACCGTGGGTTCGAATCCCACCCTCTCCGCCAGAAAATTGTATACCCATTCGGGAGGTGCCAGAGTGGACGATTGGGGCCGCCTGCTAAGCGGTTGTCCGGGTAATACCGGACCGCAGGTTCGAATCCTGTCCTCCCGGCAGCAAAAGACTGTACCTCATTGGGTACGGTCTTTTTTGTTGTTATATTCCCGGCGCTGTCAGGTACTTCAAAATATGGGGTTCCGCCAGAGCACCACGCCAGATAATGCTCAATGAATCTCGATAAACAGCTTTCCAGACAAAAAAGAGCGCAAATGGTTGCGCTCCCTATGTTCTCCGTGCCTCGGTGGTGAAACCTAATCCCCGGCGCTTTCGCGTTCTTCATGCAGGCGGAAGTGATTGAGCTTGCTCAGTTCGCGCACTTGCCGGTCTGCATGGTAGCTGCTGCGTACCAGGGGGCCGCTTTCCACCCATTTGAAGCCCATCTCCAGCCCGATACGGCGCAGTTCCTCAAATTCTTCCGGCGTGTAGTAGCGTTCGATGGGTAGGTGTTTCTTACTTGGCTGCAAGTACTGCCCAATGGTGAGAATATCCACGCCCTCATTCACCAGATCTTGCATGGTCTCGACCACTTCATCGAAGGTTTCGCCCAGGCCAACCATGATGCCACTCTTGGTCAGCACGAGCGGATCCATGGCTTTCGCGTTGCGCAGCGTACTCAACGCCCACTCGTAGTTATCCTGCGGCTGTACCTTCTTAAAGAGGCGTTTTACCGTCTCAACGTTGTGATTCAGAATCTCCGGCTGGGCATCCATAACAATTTTCAGTGCGGTTTCGCTGCCCTTGAAATCCGGGATCAATACCTCAATGCTGCATCCAGGCTGTAACTGGCGAATACGCCGGATGACCATGGCGAAAATCGGCGCACCCCCGTCTGGGCGATCATCACGATTCACGCTGGTAATCACCACATGGCGCAGGTTCATCGCACGCACGCTCTGTGCAATGCGGTTCGGCTCTGCCCAATCCAGCGGATTCGGGCGACCCGTTTTGATGTCGCAGAAACCGCAGGAGCGCGTGCAGGTATCGCCCATCATGAGGAATGTCGCTGTTCCGCTGCCCCAACATTCACCCAGGTTCGGACACATGGCTTCTTCGCAGACGGTGTGTAATTCTTTGCTGCGCATCAAGCCGCGTACCTCTTCGTAGGTTTCGCCCATTGGCGCTTTCACGCGAATCCAGGGCGGACGGCGGCGAGGATTCTTCGGGTCAGGCTGCCATTCGGTGGAGGTCGTTACCGGAATATTCTCCGGGTTAATCACGTCTGTCACGGGGTTAACTCCATTCGTTGCACTCACAATGGATTGAGCAGGGTTATTTTACTGATCTTCATCTACTTTATCCATTGCGCATCAGATTAGTATTATGGAAGCAAGCATACCACAACGGAGGTGTCGGGAACTATCAAGTACGGGAATGTCTTTCTCTGCGCATCAAGGCTTTATCCGGCTGCGACATCGGCATCCCAATGCATGGTCAGATGAATATCGTCTTCGCCCGTTATGCGGAAGCCAAGCCGTAAGTAGAGATGCTGCGCGGGGTTGATTTTGAAGACGCGCAAGGTAAGCGATTTCCCGGCCTGGGCTGCTTGATCTTGCAAATGGTGGATCACCGCAGACCCCAGGCCATACCCTTGATAGCGGGGCAGGATTTCGATCTGGCGCAGAGTGAAATAGTCCTCATATTCCGCGACAGAAATCATGCCAGCATCTTGCCATACAACACGAATAATCTGCATGTACCGGGGGCGATAGGTGGCTTCATAGTGCATCCGCTGCCAGTCTTCATCCCAGCCCCAGATTTGCTCGACGTAAGGGCCAAGTGTTGCGCGATGCAGCCTGTATAAAAATTTGAAATCTGTTGAATCAACCGGGCGTAAAGTGAAGTTCATTGTCAAAACAATTCAGGTGAATAGTCACGCCAGTACCCCGCGTGCGGGCGCAGGTTGCAAGACCAGTGCAATTTCTGCGTCCTCTGCGTGCAGCAATCGTGTGAGCATGCCCCATAATCGTCGCACCAGGCCTTCACGCAGGACGAAAAATAGTACTGTGCCAACGATGACTTGCAAAAGCATCTCGACTTGTGGCGTACTTCTGAGCATGACAGGGATATTCACCGTGATGCTGAAGATCACCAGATAAGTCAACATTTGTAGCGATAGAAAAAGCAGCAGCACCCGCGTCCGTGCCTCAGCGATAATGTTCTGGTCGATGGTCGCCAGCATTGCCACCAGCACCCCGGTCAGCATCGCGTATTGATGATCCAGATAGAACAAGACGCAAACAGGCAGCGCCGTAGCACTCGTCACCAGGATATTATTATTCGCCAGCCGCAGCACATCAGATAGGGATTCATCTTGCAGGACAATCAATGTAATGCCAGCCGTCATCAACAGCATGAGAATGAGAATAACCGTCACTGCGCCGACCAGATAGGGAACCCAGCGAAAAGACATGCGCTGATGCAAGCACCCTGTACTCAATGCCCATGATGTCCCCAGCCTACCTGCGGGTAAGGCCGCCAGCAAATCATAGCGGTTCTGCGCTTTTTCCTGCATCAACATATGGCTGATGCGCAGCGACCACCGCGACCCATAGAGGGTATTCGCCAGCATAAACAGCACCAACACCAGCAGCGGAAGCCAATCCAGGATGACTGTGGTGAAGAAAGTGATGCTCGAACAGGCAAATGCCCACATGAAAAAGCCAGATGTAACGCGGGGTTGTTCTTTGCGTGCCTGGGCCAGGGCATAACGAAACAAAGGATGGTGGTATGGTGGATGCTTGAGTGCAGTCCACAGACGGAAACTCAGGAACATGAGACTATCTCGTTATGGAACGTTCCGCACTATCTTAGCGAACAATTCGCAAATTGTCGTATGCGAAGTTTGAGACGTTCACTCGTCGGACGGATCATCATCAGGGCGGGGCTGTGGCGGGCGCTGTAGCCGTTGCAGCATTTTCAGCGGATCCGGTGTGGGAGAGCGATGAAGCAAGGTCGCGGCGCGGCTGTCATCCTCTGGCTGTGGACTGACAATTTCTTTCTCCACGCCGGGGTAACGAGTACGCCAATCTTCCAGGAAATCTTTCAGCCACGCAATATCGGCTTCCATCATGGTCAGGCTGTGGGTATACAGCGCCCGGATATGGTCGCGTGTGCTGTCATTGGCTTCCTGCTTATGCCGTTCCCAGGATTGCTTGACTGCGAGGTACTGCTCCTGCAAATCTTTGCGATGATGCGTCAGCACCTGATAAGCCTGCGCGGGTTTCAACACATGCAAATTCGCCAGCCCCAGTTCAAAACCAGCACCCAAGGAACGAGGCCGCCGCAGCAAATCTGAGACTGCCGTTTGCAGCACGCCACGCCCGGCTTCCGTCAGGCGGTACAGCTTACGAGCAGGGCCTCGCCCTTCGCTGCGTAGTTCACTGCTGACCATCAACTGCTTCTCGAACTTATTGAGGATGTAATACACAGAGGAGAAGCCAATTACCAGCCATTCACGCAAACCACGCTCATCAATCAACTGCTGGATTTCATGCCCGTAGCGCGGCCCTTGTGCCAATAAGCTCAGAATGCTCAATTCCGCGTCTGTCATCGTCTGCTCCTCTTGCGGAGATTTGCGTTAGCGCACACGACGACCCTGCTGGAGTACTTCGCGCACGGTCTTAATCAGGTTATTCGCCAGATAGGGCTTGGTCAAATAGCGGTCTGCGCCGGAGTCCAGCCCTTCGCGGATTTGTTCGGGGTCTGCCAAAGCGGAAAGGATAATCACAGGCAGGTTGTCAAAATGCGGCTTGGCGCGTACCTGCTTCAAGAATTCAATGCCGCTGATTTCTGGCATCATCAGATCAAGCAGCATCAGGTTGGGCAAGGGGGGATGCCGCAAGATGAGCGCTGCTTCTGAGGCATTCATCGCTGTGACGGTTTCCATGCCTGCTCGGTTCAGGAGCGCAACCACCAGCTTTTGCAAGGCTGGGTCGTCATCTACGACCAGAATGCGCGGTTTCGTTGTTTCATCAGCCACGAGCTACACCCCTTACTTCGGAAGAGTTATCACCTTCACCAATGCTAGCGAGTATACAAATAACCGCCAGGGCTGACAAGCGAAAGGTAGGGCTAGGGGAGGACTGAAGCTGTTTTCACTCGATTGATTGACAGAATGTACAGCACTCGCTAGACTCTGCCAAAATATTGCTTGTTAACGAGGGGTAAAAATGAATAAACGTATCTTCTTCACGGCTGTTTTTGTTTTTCTCTCCGTATTTGTCCTCAGCATTGGGCTGGCTTTTTCCCAAGCCACTGAGCTTCCTACATGGGATGAATTAGAAAGTGGCTGGAATACCATCCTCCCTGGTGGGGATACTACCTGCGCCTATGGCACGGAATACAGTTTTCATGTGCGTCCGGCTGAAAGCGATAACTTGCTGATCTTCTTCAACGGTGGTGGCGCTTGCTGGTTCGGGCAAATCTGCAACCCGGCAGGTCCTACCTTTGTCCCCTTCACCAACGATGTGCCAGAGCCAACAGGCATCTTTGACTTCGAAAATGAAGCCAACCCCTTTGCGGATTACAACATGGTCTTTGTTTCCTACTGCACAGGGGATGTTCACCTGGGGAACAACATCGTTGATTACGAAGTGCCGGAAACGGAAGACACCGAAGCGGCAGAATTCACGGTTGCGCACTTTGGCTATGTGAACAGTATGACCGTGCTGGATTGGGTGTTTGAAAATGTTGAATCGCCGGAGAATGTCTTCGTTACGGGCAGCAGCGCGGGGGCGATTGCCTCGCCGTTCTATGCTGGGATCGTTGCCGAACAATACCCAGATGCAGCCGTGACGCAGCTTGGTGACGGTGCAGGTGGTTATCGTATTCCACAGAATACTGAACTGGTGAATACGATGTGGAACACGCCAAGCATTCTGCCAGATTGGGAAGAATACGCAGACGCTACGGCAGAGAACCTGACCTTTGAAGCCTATTACGTCGCTACCGGAACCCGCTTCCCGGAAATGACAATGGCACAGTACAACACCGCCAACGATGAAACGCAGTATAGTTTCCTGGCGCTTTCTGGGGTTACGGATGTACCGCTGCTGAATCTGCTCGAAGCCAACTTTGAAGACATCCGCACAGGCGTTGATTCTTTTTACACCTACACCGCAGGCGGTGAGCTACATACCATTTTGCGCTTGCCAGAATTCTATCTGTATGAAGTCGAAGATGTGCCTGTTAGTGAATGGGTGGGTGCCTTAGCTGCGGGCGAAGAGGTCGGAAATATTCAATGCACAGATTGTGAAAATCCACCGGCTGGCGCTGAAGAATAAGCCGTCTGTGATTTGGGGATGGTGAAGGCCATCCCATTTTGGTTCTCATAGAAGCTAGGTTTGACCACGCCGTTGCTGGATTGATTGAGCCATTTCCTCAAAATCCAGCGCAGTATGTCGGTAGATTTTTGTGGTTATGTACCTGCCTCTGTGTTGCGTGCCTCGTGAATTAGCCTGATCGCTTCCTCGATTGAGTCCGTAGTCGTAAAATTGTGTAGATGGCGCGGATACACCCGACGCAAGATGGTCAGGACCAGTTCCAGATAATGATGTATGCCAACCACATAGACCCCCAGAAACTGTGGCGGCTGATTCGTAGTGAGTTCTCGCGTGATGGCAATCAGATTGGTGGGTGGTTTTCCAGCTTCCGAAAAATCGGAGATCAAATCGACCTTATGGGTTATTCCCTCTAGTAATTCATCGACATCCTGTGCCATTTGTTGGATGTCCTGGGCAGTCCAATCCCCCAGGACGCGATAAAGAATGATGGTTTTTTCCTCGTTGTACCATTCCGTGACGATTGGCATATGCATTTCCCCCGTGTATATCTGTTCCTATTCAGTCTACCGCAGAATCTCACTGACAACCGCACGTTGGCACAGGCACATTCCTGGTCTGCTTATATCGCTTTGACTGCGCTTGGTTTACAATACGCATGAAGGCAGCAAATGAAGGGTGTTCCCGTGATTGACTTTGAAGGCAAAACCGTACACCAATATGAGTTGGTGAAGTTTGTAGGTCGCGGTGGGCATGGCGCAGTGTATCGGGCGCGGCATGTCGTTTCACATGATATTGTCGCAGTGAAAGTCGTTCTGCCAGAACATGCCCGTGATGAGAAGCTTTTGCAGCGGCTGCACCAGGAAGCACAGATCATCCATGATTTGCGGCATCCCAACATCGTGCATTTGATCGAAACCTGGGAAGATAACAATGGGGTCTGGATCGCTATGCAGTGGTGCGGCGGGGGCGATTTACGTGAACGCCTGGAACAAAAAGGGTCGATGGCTCCGCATGAAATCGTGCCGATTCTCGAACAGGTTGCCAGTGCGCTTGACGCAGCCCACGCAGCCCAGATTATCCACCGTGATTTGAAGCCGGATAACATCATGCTGGATGAAGTCGGTAATGCCTACCTGACGGATTTTGGCATTGCCAAGCGCCTGGGACACAATGCCATCACGAGTATGGGTGTTGTGGTGGGTTCTCCTAATTACCTCTCGCCAGAGCAAATCATGGGCTATGACATCACTGCTCGCACTGATATTTACGCGCTTGGCATTTTGATCTACGAATTGCTGACGGGGGATCATCCTTTCTCTACCATCACCAGCAAAGTCCAGATGATGATGGCGCTGGTGCAGCAGCCGATTCCCCCGGTTGTCAGTTTGCCGGATGAACTCGCAGATGGTGTCAATGGCTTAATCCAACGTGCAACGGCGAAAAACGCAGAGCAACGCTACCCCACAGCATCTTCGCTGGCACGGCATTTGAAGGAAATTGTAGAAAAAAATAGCAGCGCAGGCTGAACTCCCACCCCCCAATTTTGCGGGGTTCTTACGGTTTTTAACGCAGATTCAATAGAACAAATGTTATAATGATGGCAGGTAGTAACACGAGGTGTTGATATGGTTGTGCCTGCTAATCTCAAAAAACTTCAGAATCGCAGCCGCGAATTACGGGTGCGCCGCGTCGATCAGGGAACGTATGTTGTGGAAAGCAATACAAACCCTGCCGCCAATCATATCGTGACGGTTGATTTTGGTGACGATGGCAAAACGGTTCGCGCACGCTGCACCTGCCGTTGGGCGATGTATCATGGCGTGGCTTGTACGCATGTGTTGGCGACATTGGAACATCTGGCAGCCATGAAGCAGCGCACTCTCAGTTTCTGGGAGAGCGAAGCGGATGCACGCCGCCAGAAGCATCGCCGTTTCGCCCTCACCGACGGACGCGGCGAATCCGCTGTATGGATCACCAGCCGCGGTGCATAGTACGTTGATGAAATGCATTCAAGCGTGTGGCAGTTGTGGGACAATTCTCCCAGGCAGTGTACGTTGTACTATCTTTGGGACAGAAATGGTTTACCGACATCGTGCCGCAAAAGAACGGGTGTAGGGGCAGGTCTGAGACCCTCCCCTACAAAAAACCACAGCCTCAACGGTACGATGTCTACGACACGTTTCATGGTCGATGTCACTAAAATGTACAGGCGGGTTCGACCATGTCAAATCCGCTTTTAGCGGGCGCGTCGTGGACACGCCCCTACGCAATTCCTGGATAGACATTTAGTTCATCTGATACCAGCCACTGTCATTGACCATCACCGCCGTATCATCTACGGATGGAAAGCGCATGGCGGCTTCCAGCACCTGGTCAATGCGGCTGACCGGGACGAATTCCATCTCGTCGCGCACTTCTTCCGGCAGATCATCCAGATCATCGACATTTTGTTCCGGTAAGATGATGGTACGAATGCCGCCGCGATGCGCTGCCAATACCTTCATCTTCACACCACCAATGGGCAGCACCTGCCCGCGCAGGGTGATTTCGCCTGTCATGGCTACATCAGCCCGCGACGGCAAATCCGTCAGCAAACTATAGAGCGCTGTTGTCATGGTGATGCCTGCGCTGGGGCCATCTTTCGGCACAGCGCCTTCCGGCACATGGATATGGAAGTCATAGTCCTTGAAGCGTTCCGGCGCGATTCCTAACTCACCCGCATGGGCGTATAGGTAGCTGTAAGCGATGCGGACGCTCTCCTCCATCACCTTGCCCAACTGCCCCGTGATGGTCAGGCGGCCTTGCCCCGGCGTGCGTGCGGCTTCTACGAAGAGTACATCCCCGCCGACGGGTGTCCAGGCGAGGCCGTTGGCAATACCCGGAATTTCTTCGCGCTCCGACGGTTGGAAGCGGAAACGTGGTTTGCCAAGCAGTTCGCGCACCATGTCGTGCGTCACTTCCACCGATTCGGATTCGCCCGAAGCGATCTTGATGGCAACTTTACGCATGACTGCGCCAATTTGCCGTTCCAGGGTTCGCACCCCGGCTTCGCGTGTATATTCGCGGATCAGGCGGCGCAGCGCAGGCTCGGTGAAACTGACTTCGCCTTCTTGCAGGCTGTTGGCGCGTAGCTGCCGCGCAATCAAGTGCTGGCGTGCAATGTGAACTTTGTCGTATTCGGTGTACCCATCCAACTGAATCATCTCCATACGATCCAGCAGGGCTGGTGGAATAGTATCCAGTTGGTTCGCTGTGGCGATGAAGATGATCTCGCTCAGGTCAAAATCCACATCCAGGTAATGATCGCGGAAGGTGTGATTCTGCTGCGGGTCAAGCACTTCCAACAAGGCACTTGCCGGATCACCGCGCCAATCCGCGCCCACTTTGTCGATCTCATCCAGCATCATCACCGGGTTGCGTGTCCCGGCACGTTTCAGCGCCTGGATGATGCGCCCTGGCATCGCGCCGATATAGGTGCGGCGATGACCGCGAATCTCGGCTTCATCGCGCATTCCGCCCAGGCTGAGGCGCGTGAATTCACGCCCAAGCGCCCGAGCGATGGATTTGCCCAGGCTGGTCTTACCTACGCCGGGAGGCCCCACGAATAGCAGTATAGTGTTGGCGCTGCGTTCGCGTTCTTCAATGTCATCAAAGCTGCCGCGTTCACTCGCCAGCTTACGCACAGCGAGATGTTCCAGGATGCGATTTTTCACATCGTTCAGATCATAGTGATCTTCATCCAGCACAGCGCGAGCATGCTGAATATCCAGGTTATCTTCGGTCATGGTCTGCCAGGGGATGCTGGTCAACCAATCAAGGTAGGTGCGGATGACACCGTATTCTGCCGACTGCGGCGAGAGGCGTTCCAGGCGTTTCAATTCTTCCAGTGCCTGCTTCTCCGCTTCTTCTGTCATGTTGGCTTCTTCGATTTTGTCGCGGAAGTTCTCCGCTTCTTCGGTAGCATCATCGACTTCGCCCAACTCGCGCTGGATTGATTCCAGTTGACGGCGCAGGTAATATTCGCGCTGTTCCTTACTGACCTGCTCCTGGGCTTTCTCGCGGATTTCCTGCCCAATTTGCAAGACTTCGCGTTCCTGTGCCAGCGCTTCCAGCAGGATACGCATCTTGGCGTTCACGCTGTCCGCTTCCAGGATTTCCAGGCGCTTCTTGTTATTAATGCGCGAATTGGCGGCAATTGCATAGACCAGGGCGCGGTTGCTCTCGATTTGTTCCAGCGCATCTACAATTTGATCCGGCACGTTGGGCATCAGCGCTACGATTTCCCGCGAGATGTCAATCAAGCTGGCGTGCAGTGCCTGGGCTTCTGTGCCGTATTCTTCTTCATCCGGCGCGGGTTCAATCCGTGCGCGGAGATACGGTTCTTCCGCTGTCCATTCCGCAACCCTTGCGCGTTCCAGGGTCTGCACAAACATCTGGATGGCCTTGCCATTGTTGACAGGCACAGTCCGCTGAATGGTCGCAATGCTGCCGATGCGGTGTACTTGATCCGAACCGGGATTTTCAATTTCTGGATCATGTGCGGGGGCAATGAGAATGGTACGGTTTCCCTCAACCGCTTCCTGCACCAATTGCAGCGAGCTGGTTGTGCCGACTAGAATCGGCATCATGCTGAAGGGAAAAGCTACGCTGTTGCGCAGCGGCAGTACCGGGAGTTCATCTGGCAATAGTTCCAGGGTATTATCGTTGTTTTCGCCATGTGTTCCGAACATGTTGATTTGTTCCTTTGGCTGTTCCGATACAGTTGGGTGTCCTATGGATGTTTGGTGTCATGAGTAGCATATGTTCGGGGAAGTATGAAATTTATCAGATGTATATCAGCGTTATCTCAGAACCGATTCAGACACTGGCGCGAACAGACCAATCTGATGACAATGAGCGTTCGTAGATGAGAACCGAAACAAGGTAATGAACAAAGAACTCAACCTCGCACTGACACAAGGCGTGCTGCGCTTTTTGAACAAGCAAGAAAACAGCGAACTGCTTGCGCTGGTGGCTGAACTGTACGGAGAAATCACGATACTCCTGGATCAACCACAGCTCTCGGAGGATGACCGCGCCGTCGTGATGAGCGCTTATGAAATGATCTGCGAAGAAGTCGTGGAAGAGATGGACTTCTGGGTATGGATTGGTTCCTCGAACCGCACCAGCATCAGCGAAGAAGACCTACCGCAGATCATCATTCCAGCAGTAGAACAGGCAGCATTTATGCAAAAAGTGCTGGAATGAACCTCATTCGGTATTATGATCCATTGCAATCTGTGCCATCTTCTGGCGAATATACGCCTGGTCATTCTCGCGGTAGGTATTGAATTTCACAGGGAGTTCGCTGTAATCAACCGTTGCCCGGAAATTCCGCCGGGAAGCTGTCTGATTGTACAGGGGTGTAAAGGCCAGGGGCATCACTTCACGTCCCGCCAGTGGTAGGGAAATCACAGGAAGTCGATCTGCAACGCTCCATGCATAGACATCAATTTTGCCGTTTTCTGCGTATGGATCACTGACCAGGATATTGTAGGGAAAAGCCTGTTCGTCTCCGCGAGAATAATCCGGGATGCCGGGCAGCAGTGGAGCGCCTTCATGCAAGTAATCAATTTCCACCAGTCGCAACCCACTATCGAGGGTTTCCCGGCGCTTCTTCATGTAACTGGGATGATGAGATCCAGTTGGTAAATTGGCAGGAGAAAGCAACTCCATGCGTGTCACCGGGCGCATGGTGTGGTCGCTGATGACAATAGCACTGGGCAAGTCTTCATCGGGGATGGGTTCGGGAAAAGCCAGAGTAAGGACGGGCAAATCTGCCTGCACTGCCCCGGATGCCTGCGAACGCCCTCGTCCGGAAATCAGGATATCTGCATCGGTGCGATCTAACAGAATCGGCGCGGTTGGTTCATCTTCGTTGTAGATGCTGAATTGCAGCGATTGTTCTAGCGATGCGGTGTATCCCTCTGGCAAATGCTCATCCAGATAGGCATACAAATCTGCCAGGTGAGCCGCATGAAAACCGCGCCAGCCGCCTCCCGGTTGCTGTAGGCTGCTGTTCAAATGAGGATTAATGCCAGGATACAGGTTCTGTTTCGTATGAATGGGCATGGTCAACTCCGCGCTCTCTGGCAATATGATACCAGAATCAGCAGCGAGAGAGGCAAGTCATGGAACGAACGATTATTTACGCATTGTGCGATCCGCGTGATAACGTGCGGCACTACATCGGCAAGACGACGCAATCCCCGGAGCAACGTCTGCGCCAGCATGTGCAGCATCCACAAACTGAAGCGCTGGCAAACTGGTTCGCGGAATTGGTCGCAGAAAATTGTCATCCGAAAATGATCGTACTGGAAGAACTTGCGCCGGATGAAGATTGGCGTATTGCGGAAATTCACTGGATCAAGCAGGGAGTACGCCATGGCTGGCCTCTGAAGAATACCAATGCAGGTGGGGATGATCTGTCACTGAGACGGCTTATGCGTGCGGAGCCGGATGCCATCCTCAAGCGGACGTTCTACGGCAGCGAAGCGACCTTCCGGCTTATGGTGCAGATCAATGCTTATTTTCATCGCCGCCGCGCCCCCCATGATTGGATTTTTGCGGATTTGCTGCACGAAGCATTAGTCCTTTTGCAAACCGATGATACCCCCTCCGCACACAAGCGCCTGCAAGATCAGTTGTTCTTCAGCGGTGTGGTACAGATGGGGCGTGGTTGGCGCGTTCCAGTGCAGAAAAAGCATAATCTCGAAGGTGGGGTATTCTTGCGCGTGGGCAGACCGTTTCATCTGGAAGCCATGACATTCCCCGGCAATTGGAACGGGGAGGAGTATCAGGCTACGCTCGAAATTCGCAAGAAAACTTCGGACTTGCTGGATGATTTAGCCGCTGTTCGCTGTGAGAACAAACGCCGGGGCTATGATGCAGCCCTTTTCGCAGCACTTAGTAACCTGGCTGAACTTTTCGATGAAATTGTGAAAAGTTAAATTTGATCTATTGCACGCCGCGACGTAGCCCAAACACGCCCGGTTCGCCGGAGAGGTAGCGCACCGCACGCAGCCAGCTATCGCCTTCGGAACCCATCTGCTCCTGCGGGATGTTGTCGCGCACATTGTCTGTGAAATGGTTGATGTCGTCTTGCAGCGCATGCCATTTGCGCACCTGAAAATCGGTCAGCCAGCGCACATCATCCGCATTGGATAACGCTCGCAGCACCATGCGCGTATGCGGCAGGCAAATTCCCGCGCTGGATTCTTCCATGGCACGGCGCAGGGCTTCGTCGCGGATATTCTCCATCATGATGTAAACATAGTACGATTCGTTCTTGTTCATGCTGGTGCAGAGCGTGCATTCGCCTGTGGGTTCCAGCGCATCCGCCGCTTGTGATCCCGCGCCGTTTTTGAGCAAACGACCCAATCCCCCCGGCTTGATCTGATCCGCGTGCTTGAGCAGTTCCAGCAGAGTCGACTCGTACATCACCGCTACGCTGATAGAGCCGCCTTTGGCCTGCGCCATCTGCCACGCATGATCGTTACACAAGCCGCGCCCTGCCCGGAATTGCAAATGTGTCTCTACTTTGTTGATTCGATCCTGGTACAGATTGAACATATCGCGGTCATTATCGCGCAGCAGCAGTTTACAGATGGGGCAGCCAGCTTCGCTGAAAGCCTTCAGCAAATCATGATGGCGGGAAGAAGAATTCATGGGCATAGTGTGATGCTCTTGATCAGTGAGTCGGCAAACAAGCAACCGGATGATGGAAAAACCGCCTATTTTGCTATTCTATTCCCCTTCCATCCCCACTGCGTAGGAGGAAACCAGGTTTCTCCTTGCGCAGCGGGAAGAATTTAGGAAGGGAAACATCATCGAAAACACAGAACGCGGTTGAGCCGTTATTCATAACGCCCTATGCGCCACGGCGACCTCACCGGAAACGGCGTTCTTCCACGAACTGAATGGCATCCATGAGCTTCTGTAAGCCATCTTCCAGGTCACTTTCAATATCCAGCCGAATCGCACGACGACCATGCTTTTGCAGGGTTTGTAAATCTCCATCTGCCTGCGCACGGTACAAAGTGCCGAAGGTGTAGGGCTTGCCCGGAATCTCCAGGTCAGTTTCGATTGTGGTGGTTAGCTGGAAGAAGACAGCGTTATCAGAGCCGCCTTTGTGCAATTGTCCGGTGCTGTGCAGGTAACGCGGGCCAAAGCCTACCGTCACCGCACGCTTGGTCACGTTGCGCAGCCGCGTGCGGACTTCGTGCAGCATCCGGTACACGGTTTCATTTGGTGTGAAGTAGCACAGCAGCGCAAAGTAATCCCCGGCGTGCGTCCCGGCGATTTGTGCCGCCAGCACTTCGGTACGGCTGGTGGGGTCATAGCCATGAGAACGGCACATCTCTCGCAGTGGTGCGACGGTCTTCTCATCGCTATAGAGTTTCACAGTGGTACCACCAACCAGGGGGGCAGCGCTCGGCAATTCTCCATGCGTCTGCTGATAATCAAGCATTTCCTGGGTTGCTTGCTTGGCTTCGGCAACGTTCGGCTCATCAAATGGGTTCAATTCCAGCAAGTATGCCGCAATAGCCGTTGCAAATTCCCAGCGGAAGAACTCTCCTGCGATGGCGTATTTACCGGGAACCCGCAGCGTTGCTCTGGGATGCCCCGCTTCGCGCAGTGTACCAACGCGCTCACGCATCTCTTCGGAGTCCGGGTCATCCATTTCTCGCAAGAAGACAAACAGGCGATCCGTCACATAATACTGCGGGCTGTCGATTTCTTCGCCAACCACAGGGATCACGCCCTTGCCCGCCTTGCCCAGGCTTTCTGCAATTAATTGTTCTGCCCAATCCCCAAAGTGAACCAGGGATTGCGTGGCATAAACAGAAAGCTTGTCGCGGCCTTCCTTCGCCAGCGCTCCGATATACACACCCAGGCTGATGCCGGGATGGTAGTGTCCGGGGATGTTTTCGTGGCTGGCCTCAATCATCAACCGGGCTTGATTCCAGAGTTCTTCCAGATCCAGCCCCATGAGGGCTGCCGGAGCCATGCCGAAGTAACTGAGCGCACTGTAGCGCCCGCCGATGTCTGCTGGATTCAAGAAGATTTCACTGAAGTTGCGCTCCTCAGCGAGTTGTGCCAGCTCGGTTTCCGGGTCAGTGATTGCAATAAATTGTGCGCCATTTTCGCCGGATTGCTGCCAGAAGTACGCGAAGAGCGACATCGTTTCGATGGTTGTTCCCGACTTGCTGGAAACGACGAACAACGTCTTGCTGATGTCAATTTGTGCTTCCACTTCAAGGATGCGTTCCGGGTCGGTGCTATCCAACACCGTGAAGGATGGGAAATCTTCTTGCTTGCCGAAGGTGCGGTACAACACATCAGGCGCGAGGCTGCTACCACCCATCCCTAACAGTACAACATCTTGCATGTCTGCTTCTTTGATTCGCTGTTGTAGCTGCTTCAAGCGTTCAATATCAATCGTTTCCAGCACATCCAACCAGCCCAGGCGCTTCTGAATCTTCTGGATGGTGGGGCCGTGGTTCTTCCAGAGGCTGCCATCCTTGCTCCAGATGCGAGCATTGACGAAGTCCCGTTCGATGTTGTGTATGGCCTTATTGAAGGTTGCCCCATAGATCCCCAGTGCCAACTTTTGCCGATCCATCACGCCGGAACGCAGCACCGTGAGTTTGGCTTCTACCTGTTCTATCAGCGTTTCAAAGCTGGTGATAAAGGCATCCACACCATCCACCTGTAAGCGCTCGGTGATCTGCTCAATATCAATGCCCAGTTCGGCTAATTTGCTGATGACTTCCTGCGGTGGCATATACTCATCCAGATCACGAACGATGGTTTCATTCACCGTACCGTGGTCAATGAATGCTTTGAGTGTGTTTGGCGGAACCGTGTTGACGGTATCTCTGCCGATCAGCAGATCAACGTAGCGGGTGTCTTCATATGCCGGGTTCTTGTTGCTGGTGGAGGCCCACAGCGGGCGTTGTACAGCGGCTCCTTGCTGGCGCAACTCTTTGAAGCGAGCGCTGCCGAAGATGCGCTGGAAGGTGCGGTAGGCGAGTTTGGCGTTAGCAATTGCTGCCTGTCCTAATAAACGACGATTGGCTGCGATGCGTGCGGTATCACCGAGGACTTGCGCCACGCGCATATTGTTTTCCAGGATGCGGTCAACAGAGGTATCAATACGGCTCAGGAAGAAACTCGCCACGGATGCAACCATGTCAATGGGTTCGCCTGCTTGCAAGCGGCGTTCCAGGCCGGAGATGTAGGCCATTGCCACTTCTTCGTAATTCTGCACGGAGAACAACAGCGTCACATTGACGTTGATGCCGGAGGCAATCGCCTCTTCAATTGCGGGGATCCCGGCCTGTGTACCCGGAATTTTAATCATCACATTGGGGCGGTCTACCAGTTCAAACAGGCGCTTCGCTTCTGCTACGGTATCTTCGCTGTTATTCGCCAGAAGGGGGGATACCTCCAGGCTGACGTAGCCATCCCGCCCGCCTGTGCGTTCGTACACTGGCGCGAACAAATCTGCCGCTGCTTGAATATCTTCTACCGCCAATTTCTCGTATATGGCTTCCGCATCCAAATCCAGCATATCCAGCATATCTTCATCATAGACTGCGGATTCACCAATGGATTTCTGGAAGATAGATGGATTTGAGGTCACACCGAGAATCCCTTCTTCAGCGATTCGTCGTTGTAGCGTTCCGTCGCGTAATTCTTGCCGATGGATATAATCCAGCCACAAACTCTGACCGTATTCTTGGACTGCAATAGCCGGGTTCATGCGTGGTTTCTCCCTGGTGCATGTCATGGAATCACTGCGGTACGCACCGCAGAAATAAGATACTTTTGAACTGCAAGGTGTACTTGTTTTGGTAAGAATGTGGTTTTATACAGTTAAACACATCTTATCATAGTTTACAGGGGCAGGGTGACATCAATCGTCATACGATCTCGTGTGATATGTCGCCTCTTTGTTCCGCTTGTAATTATACACAAGGTAAGTCTCCCTGGTCTTCATTTTTCTTGTTCTTGCTATGTGCCATTCATACGGTTGAATTGTAAAAGGCTCATCTACAGAAAATGTGATTCTTGCGGTTTTCCGCAAACGGCGCAGCACGCTGCGCCCCTACAAATCACACTTTTTACACATGAGCCATTGTAAAAAATATCTTAGCAATTTGCGGGGAGGCTGTGTCCGTGCGGTGGCTCTGCTATGATACAGTGCAACCAGCTTGCCCAGGCAACCGTAGTCATTCAAGAACAGGCAGCAGCGAGATACATAACCTTATGAGCGAAGAACAACCGCGTCATCCCCTCAGCGAATCATCCAACGATGAACGCCGCGAACATCCACTAAACCAGATACCAAAATCGCAGCAACCCCGGCAGCGCGGAATCCGGGTTCAATTTCCTGGCACAGCAACTCGTCCCTATTTGACCTATGCCCTCATCATTATCAACGTGGCGATTTTCTTGCTGCGTTATGTGCAGCCGCAGATTGCCTATGACATGCTTGTATGGGGTGTGGCGGATACGGAACGTATCGTCAATCCGGCGACTCGTGAAATCTATCGCCTGTTCACGGCGATGTTTCTGCACCTGAATGAAGCGCATATTCTGTTCAACAGCCTTGCCCTGTTTTACATCGGCAGTAATGTCGAACGACTTTTCGGGCATGTGCGCTATGCGCTGATTTATTTCCTGGGTGGTCTCGCTGGTTCAATTGCAATGCTCTTTGTGGGTCTGGGTGGCCTGGGGGCATCTGGCGCAGTTTTTGCGATCTGGGGTGCGGAAGTCGTCTTTTTCTACAAGCATCGCGCATTGTTTGGCGCAGTGGCACAGGCGCGGCTGCGCAGTTCACTGATTTACATGGGCTTGAATTTCTTCCTGGGCTTTGCGGTGAATGCTGCCGCAGAAATCAGCAATGCGGAAAATGCTGTTCGCATTGGGAACGCGGCACATTTCGGGGGGTTGGTCGGTGGCGCGTTGCTCACCTGGTTGATTCAACCGCACTTCACCACAGAACGAGTGCAGAATCCACAGCCGGGGCAAGCTCCCATCCGCATTGTGCAGACCAACAAACTGACGGATCGCGTGCGCGATATTCTATTCTACTGCGTTGGGCTGGCGGGGCTGCTCCTGTTGGCGATCTTGCTCGCGTAAGCGCTGCACTTCGTTGCGGAGCAAGGCGACTTCCTGCGCAATTTCTTTGTTCTCTTGCGTCAACCGCGTAATCACCGTAGAGAAGTAAAGCATCAGCAGGAAGACAAACAGAATCGCCAGCATGAACAACAAATTCGGCGGATACGCAATCCCAACAGCAGCAGCGAGTCCGTGCAACAAATCACGCCAGAAACTAAAGATCAGCATCAAGGCGGCAATTGCCAGCCACAACAGCGAATATTCTTCGCGTAAGCGGCGGCGGCGCACCAATTCCAGCACAAATACCAGTGCTGCTATCGAAATCGCAATGGTCACAATGATTGAACGTTCCATGCTCAGGCTTGCTCCTGGGTTCATCGTCGCGCAGAATTGTCCCTGTCATACGCCGAAGATGCAAGCGTTTACCCTGCGCAACGCGGAGATGCAATTTCCCCATTCAATACGGAGAAAAATTTCCTTTTTCGTCCTATACAGAATGGGGATGGTATACGGGCGCAGCACGCTGCACCCCTACATGCGATATTTCTCCGTCTTATTTTCTTGATATGCATCATTGAATCCCTGTGTAAGAATATCTTAGGGGCTGTGCCATGCCCAAAATGGAACCACAAACATATTCTCAAAATCGGATGGAAACCCAAACGCCAATGAATCAACAGCAATTACAACGTGTGCTGAAAGTTACCGATGCTGACCTTGCCGCCAACCGCGAAGGCCGCCTGAGCGAAGTGCAGCAGCAGCGGATGCAGCCGCCAAAAGTCAATCAACTAGTGCTGTATGTCATCCTGGGACATCTGTTGTTGATTGGTGGCTTGCTTGGCACGATTGCACTGGTGACAGGCGAGGCGATTCTCTGGTTGGTGCTGCTGATTGTCATCGGGCTTGGTGCATTTCCGTTCATCACGATACGCAACGAGGGGAATATCAAACCCACGTTAAAAAGTGATGTGCTGCGTGGGAAAGTCGTGTCCACCAACGGAGTCGTTTTCCTGGAACCAAAGGGCAGTCGCCGCGTGAATCTGCTGGTGAACGGCAAAAGCATCGAAGCCACACCCCGCCAGGCAGCAGCCTTCCAGAACGAAGGCGAATACATTGTCTATTATCTGCCGCAGAGCCACTTGCTAATCTCAGCAGAAGTCCTGGGAGAATGACCAGTGCGCCTGTTCACTGCGATAGATATTCCCAAAGCACTGCATCCAAACATTGCAGCACTGCGCGATACCTCACTTTCTGGCGCACGCTGGACTAACCCTCATCAATGGCATATCACGCTGCATTTCATTGGGGAAACCCAGCACGATGCAGCTATCGAATCCGCGCTGCAATCCGTACAAATAGCGGACTTCACGTTCCGGCTGTGCGGAGTTGGTACGTTCCCGGAAAAAGGGAAACCGCGTGTTCTGTGGATCGGAATTGACGCGCCGCCAGCTTTGCAAGCGTTGTATGCTGCGGTGGGGGAAGCGCTGCGTCCTACCGGGTCCCAGCCAGAAACCCGCCCCTATCACCCGCACTTGACGCTGGCACGCTTCAAACGAGAAGCACCGAGTCGTAACAGCATGCAGGCATATTTGCAACGCCATGCCGATTTTGCTAGCGGGGCCTTCGCTGCTACAGCCATCACCCTCTACGAGAGCCAGCTTTCCCCGTCTGGCGCACGCTACACCGTTCGCAGCCAGGTTCCTCTACTCCAATCCTAAAAGGTTTCGATACGGTTTCAGCCTCCAATACGCGGTTTGAATTGTTTTAGATTGAAGAAGAATTAAGGCAACCTCATTGTCTATAGGGAAACTTGCGTTATGCTGAGAATAGTTGGGGAATCGGTGTATACGCTTTTGAGATAAATGGACGCACAAGCCCAGGATTGATAATAATGATGAATGCAACTCAACCTCACATTCTGGTTGTTGATGACGATGAAGTGAGCCGCAAATTATTGAAACGCATCTTTCAGCGCGTCTGCACGGTGGATATGGCGGAAAATGGTCGGCAAGCATTGGAGAAGATGGTTGCCTACGAATATGATGTGGTGCTGCTGGATATTATGATGCGCGACCTCAGCGGCCTGGATGTCCTCAAGATTCTACGTCACTCCAAATCCATGCTCGAACTCCCCGTGATTTTGATCTCTGCCATGTCTGATACTGAAGATGTCGCACGCGGTATCCGCCTGGGAGCCAATGATTATATTACCAAACCCTATGAACTTGATGTGGTGCAAGCCCGTGTGAATACACAGCTTCACCTGAAGAGTGCGTTGAATGATCGCCAGCGCTTGATTGCACAGCTAGAGAGTGCCAACAAAATGAAGTCTCAATTATTGGAGATTGCGTCCCACGACATCAAAGGCCCTCTGAATAATCTGCGCATGCTTGGCACCGTGATGCAAAATCAAGCGAGTGAACACCCGGCGCTGGAAAAATTCACATCAATCATGGAGACAAATATCCAGGCGATGCTGCGTGTTGCCGATAGTGTGATGGAAGTGCGCACAGTGGACAAAGCCAACACACCGCTAGAGCGCCGTCCATTGCATGTGCCGGATGCGATTCGGCAGGTGGTGTTCCAGCACAAAACAACCATCCAGAACAAGCGCCTGCAAGTGCTGCTCGAAGACAGTGACCGCTGGGTACTCGGAGATGCTGAACGGTTCCAGCAGGCACTCAGCAACGTGATCCACAACGCTGTTCGCTATTCACCATCCCAATCAACTGTGACGATACAGGTACAGGCGAAAGATAAAGTCTGCCGCATCCGCGTGGTTGACGAGGGCGTAGGAATTGCTGAAGAGGATCGTAAACATCTCTTCACGCCTTTCAGTGCCAGTCGCATTGGACAACAACCCTTGAACCGCACCGAACAGGGTAAGGGCATGGGGTTGTGGATCGCCAAAGAGTTGATGAGCAGCCAGGGCGGTACCATTGGTTTTGAGCCTGTTGCGACAGGGGGCAGCATCTTCTGGCTGGAACTACCGCTCGCCAGCACTCCGCAGCTCACCACTGAAACGAATGCCGTTTTGCCTTCAGAAGAACGTACCCAGACGGCAGCAACGGCGACTGTTACTGATGCGACAGAAACGGTTCTGATCCCCGTCGCGCTGGATAAGGAAGCAGACAGCGCGGACGATGATCTCCCCGATACGGAGCCAATGTTCCAGGTTGATGAATTTTCGCCGACAATTGCCAAGCCTCCGATGCGCCAAACACGCTGGCCTGGTTCGCAGAACGCCAATACATGCTAGCTAGCGCCGCAAAAAAACCTCGCGCAGTGAACCGCCCCACGCGGCTTTTTTGAGTTCAAGTCGTGTATAATGATCGCATGGCGTTCATTGAAAATACCTGAGGCTTGGCAATGTATACCTCGTTCCGCGCACAGAATTTCCGTCTCTTCAAAGACTTAGAACTAACCGACCTCGCCCGAATTAACCTCATCGGCGGCAAGAATAATGTAGGGAAGACAAGTCTGTTAGAGGCTTTGTTGGCACATGCAGGGAATTATGAGCAGTTGTTCGCTCGATTAAAAGAAGTCTCAGATAGCAAATATCTCCGATATACAACAGAAGAGGAAATCGTAGATATTGATCAAATTTGGAATGTGCTGTTCAGGCAATTCGATACAACATCTACTATTGTGCTTAGTGGGGATGGCGCACATTCCCAGAGGCTACTACCCGGTTTTGAGGATGTAGTTGAAGTCTCTTTGATAAACGCAGATGAAACTGATCTTGAAATTTCTATCACGTTACCTGTTCGTATACGAGGAGAGTTGGAATCGGCATCCCAACTAATCAAGAATTATTTGGTATTTAAAAGAACCGGATCGAGTCCATTATATATTGGACTGTGGGGCAAGACCTTTATTCGAGAAAGAAGGGAAATGTCAGAAATCAAAAGCCTCTTTGTCAATTCGCGGTTAAGTAGGGAACGCGTAGATGGAAATCGTCTAAGCCAATTAAAAATCATGCGACAAGAGGATCAGCTTATTTCCGCCTTAAAAATAATAGAGCCAGCACTACAAGGGCTTGACTTACTTGCAGATGGTATTTATGGCGATGTTGAAGGCTTTGAACGTTTAGTTCCTCTTGAGTCAATGGGTGACGGTATCAGACGATTGGCGACTATAATCCTTGCTATTTCGGCTGCGGACAATGGCGTTGTTGCTATCGACGAAATCGAGAATGGTTTGCATTACTCGGTGCTGCCGGATGTGTGGAAGGCCATCTATCACGCAGCCGAAGCATTCAACGTGCAGGTTTTCGCAACGACACACAGCTATGAGATGTTCCAGGCTGCACATCAAGCGCTCTCCAGTGAAGGGCAAAGTGCCTTTCGCTACTATCGCTTAGATCGTGACCCCATATCAACCGAAATTGTGGCCATCAAATATGACAACGAATTAAGCGAAGCAGCAGTCGAAATGCAGTACGAGGTGCGTGGATGAAACAAATCCCGGAAGGCGTAACACGACTGCTGCTTGTAGAAGGACGCGATGATCGAGAATTCTTTTTTCAGTTGAGCCAATATCTTGGACTTACAGAAGACAAAGCGGTAGACATCATTGAGTATGAAGGCAAGGACAATCTACAAAAGGCTTTAGGTCTATTGCGCAGTGATCCGCGTTTTCCGTTTGTGACTCATATAGCGATCACACGCGATGCCGATTTTGACGGAAACGCGCTGATCAAAGTGCAGAGCGCACTGAAAAATGCCAATCAACGTCAAAACCCGTATAAGCAGTACCCCGTACCAGAACAAGTGGAGATATTTACAGAGGCCGATATGCAAGTTGGCATTTTCGTTCTGCCGGATGCGAAATCCAATGGAATGCTGGAAACGTTGATCCTTCGCGCTTTGCAAGAAGACACCATCATGCAGTGTGTTGAACAATATTTTTCGTGCCTGGAGACAGTCGGAATCACAACCAAACCAGAGCCTTTGCCGAAAGCACAAGTAGAAGTCTATATGGCGGCGGTGCTACAGAAGCAAATCCAGGCATACATTCAGGGCAAACATGTGGACGTTGAGACTACAGGAAAAGATCGTAATAGAAGCTATCTTTCTGACATTTACAAAATGACATGGTGGTCTTGGGAACATCCAGCATTTGATGGTGTAAAGCAGTTTATTCAGCAACTTGTAAATGCATCGTAACGCCTATCCCCAAACCACACCTGGCGCACTATAATGCACGTTTGGATCATATGCAGCGGATGCCATAGGATTGTGATGCGTTGGAAATTGCCTCTTCTCTGTAGTGGAATTGTTTTGCTTGCGTTTGTACTCATGGCTTGCGAGCCGTTGGCCTATAACCCTACGCCTGTTGCTGTGGTCATCACAGGCGAACCGACGCAGACACCGATTCCTTCTGCGACGACGACCCCGACGCGCACCCCAACGCCCGCGCCGTCACCAACGGAATTTACGCCATCCCCCACGCCTTTCCCCTGCGAGCAGGAATCCGGCGAATTCATTGACTTTGACGACAACCGCAGCGCGATTGCTGGCGAGAATTTGCGCTATCGTGTGTACGTGCCGCCCTGTTATTTCACACGCATTGAGGAAGCGCAACGCCGCTACCCGGTTGTTTACCTGCTGCATGGACTGAGTTACCGAGAGGAACAATGGGAAGATCTGGGCATCAACGCGGCGCTGGATCAAGGGATTCGCATTGGGGCGCTGCCACCTATGATTCTGGTCATGCCTTACATGGGGCAAATTGGGCAGATTAACGCCTTCCCGCCGGAACCCTCCTACGAGACGGTCATCCTGGAAGAGCTTATCCCGGCAGTGGAGCGTGACTTCTGTACGATAAGCAATCGGGAGCATCGCGCAATTGGTGGCATCTCACGCGGCGGATTCTGGGCATACAGCGTCACCATGCGTCACCCGGATATTTTCGGCATCGTCGGTGGACACAGTGCCTACTTCCCGGATGCACTGGGGGAAGTCCCGGCGGCATTCTCTCCGCTGGAATTGGCGCTCAATTCGTCCTTCGTGCAGGAAGCGAATCTGCGTATGTGGCTGGATAACGGCTCCGGCGATTCGTCAGGACCCAGCCAGCAGACTTTCAGCAGCCGCCTGACCGAGCGCGACATCCCCCATGAATACCGCGTCTATCCCAACGGGCAGCATGATAACGACTATTGGTCAGCCCATATCAGTGAATACCTGACCTTTTACGGGGAAGATTGGGAGCGCGACTATGGGCAGCTCCCATCTTGCAATGAACCGAGTCCTTAGCTTTCGTCCTCTTGCCCCAACAAACGGCGGCGGCGGGCTTCAATCTGCGACATTACCGCGTCGTTAACCTCGTCCGCTTCTTTGAGCATCGACTCTTCACGCTCAATTAAGCGGGCAATATCCGGTTCTTTGAAGCCAGTTTCGGGGTTCACAACCTGTTTCACCACCAGGGGATCATCTGCCGCTTCTTCGCTTTCTTCGATGGTGATTGGCTGACCACTTGCGGCGGCTTCTACGTTGGCAACTGCGGCTTCCACTTCGCGTTCTTGTTTGCTCTTCTGCACGTCATCGGGCAAGTTTTCGGCGCGGCTGCGAAGCCATTGATAACCGAAATAGCCGACGATGGTCAGGATCGCTACGGGAACGAGGAAGTTGAAGATTGCCATGATCGCCTGCAATACCACACCAATCAACCATATGACGATGATCGCCGTGGCAACCCCCAGGACGATTTGCATGGGGGTGAGTTTGCGTGGGTCAAATTTGCGAATGCGGTTCCAGAGATTCATGAAGAACTGCATGGTGTTTGCTTTCTACCTTGTTTAGTGACTGGTCTCATTATATCGAATACGCGCCGGGTATGTCTGTGGTTCCATCGAATTTGTCCGCAATTCATCAAACTGTAACGTCTGTGTGGTTCACTCTGTGGCAACTAAGGCACATCACCGAGGAGAATAAACCATGTTTCGACGCAACCTTTGGGTATTGCTCATTGTGCTGGCTCTGGTCGCAGTCGCCGTCGGCGCTCAGGAAATGGGGCCGGGTGAACCACTCAGCGAAGAAGAAGCGCTGGCACTCCTGGAAGACACCGACTTGAATATCTATCCCCTGGAAGCCATTACCGAATCGCCACCGACTTTGTTTGATCTCACACCAAATTCCGTTCGCCTGAATTGGATTGGTACGATTCCTACAGGTTGCTTGCTGGTGTACGGTGAAACACCGGAATTCGGATTTGCGACACAAGACCCTAATATGGCAGGTGCGGCGATCATCGAGCATAACCCGGTGATGCGTGGATTAGAGCCAGATACCGAATACTTCTATCGCTTGCAAGGTACAGACGAGGCCGGGAATTTCTACGTCAGTCCCGTCTATTCCTTCCGCACGCCAGAAGAAAGTACAGAAGCAACCGATAATCTTCTCGCGCCTGAGAATGGCGCATCCGTGATTGAAGTCAGCAGCAACTTCGGCGGGCAGCCCACAGAAGGTAGTACCTGGGGAGCCGCCAACGCCTTTGATGACGACCCGAATACGGCATGGTCAAGTGATGGGGATGGCAATGATGCCTATGTTGTGGTTGCACTAGGCCAGCCCGCGCAAATCAACGAGATCAGTTTCTGGACTCGCACTATGAGTAATAACACCGCACAGATTTTTTCTTTCACTGTGACCACCGAAACAGGCGATGTATACGGCCCCTTTGAATTGCCAGACCCGGATGCAGCATACAGCTTCGAGGTTGATTTCACCGCCGAGACGCTGCGCTTCGATGTGGTAGAGAGCAACGGTGGTAACACGGGTGCAGTCGATATTGCTGCGTATGGTGAACGGCTTGAATAAGTAGCGCAATGGTGTCAGAGGGGGCAGCACTGCAAATTATACCCTATGCCGCCAATGCACAAGCAAGGCGAACGCCATGATCTCGCATTGATGCTATGCTAAATGTAGATGCATAGGTGCGAGTAGTGGAGACAGCGAACATGTACGAAATGGCGGTGATCTTATTGGGCGCAAGTGTGACGGCAGTGGGGCTATTTGCTGGCCTGATGCTGGCACTTGTTGTTTTGATGGAACCAACCTGGAATCAGCGCTCTATGCCGGATAGCATCGCTGAACTACAGACCTTTTTGCGAGTAGCGAAGGGGCATCCGGTCATTGCATTCTTGACGTTTGCCGGGTTACTGCTTCCGATCCCGGCATTGATACTGCTGTGGCAGATGAGCAACACCACGGCTTTTCTGCTGACCTTGGTTGGCTTCCTCAGCTTTGGGTTGGGCGTGTTTGGTGTAACCCTTCGCCTCAACTTACCCTTGTATGAAGTCCTCATGGCACTGGAACCAGACAACCCGGCGGATCGCTGGGAGCTATCTCGGCAGCGTTTTTACCGACTGAATCGGATTCGTGGTCTTTTTTCTGTGCTTGCGCATGTTTGCTTCCTGTGTGCGAGCATTGCCGCAGGCTAGGTCAACCAGCCTATAACAAAAGCCTTACCACCCTGTAGCGCATTCCTAATCTATCGTTACAGAAACAGCGATTACACTTAGGCTTAACATCAGTGAAACAAGCAGACGTTGGTGAACACAATGGTTTTTTTACCTTTACAACATCCTAAAGCGATGGCTCGCTATGACGAAGAGACGGGCATTATCTATGTGAACTACAGCGGCCTGCTCGATGGCGAGACGAGTACCGCTGTGTATAACTGGTTGGGCGACCTTACAGACGCGGTTGGCATCGAAAAGATGCGCGGCGAAGTATTTGATTTCCGCGAAGTAACCGAGTTCATGCCGGATAATCTCATGGATGCACGTCGCAACAGCCGTCGCTACAACTTGCGCAATGACATTCAGCGCCTGCCTGTAGCGATGATCGTCAAGGATTTTTACCAGGAAGAAATCCTGCGTGGCCCCATGCAAAATGTCAAAGAAAATCAGCGCAAGACCATTGTCTGGTCGTCAGAAGAAGCGCTGACTTTCATTCAGAATTGGCACGAAAACCACGGTTCGGAGAAGGGCGAGGAATAGGGTTGCCGCAGAACAGGCGATTTGAAGTTGACCGCCTGTATTGCATTCCCTTTTTTAGCTTTCCTCGGTAGAAGCGGGTTCTTCTGGCGCGTCTTCATCTGAGGTTTCTGGTGAGGTTTCTGGGGCTTCGGTTGCCGCAGGTTCTTCGACATCTTCAAGTTCTTCTTCAGTTGCAGCGGGTTCTTCTGGTGCATCTTCCGCGGGTGTTTCGGTTTCGTCCCGATCCTCTGTTGCTGCTTCTTCAGTGGCATCCGGTGCGGGCGCAGTGTCGGCTTCCTCTTCTTCGGATAAAGCTTCTTCTGTTGCAGCAGGTGGTGGTGCTTCATCTGCATCTGCGCCAGGTGCATTGAACAGCGCGTAAATTCCGAAACCAAGCAGTACCGTCACCAGCCACAGACTCAGGGTGATTCGCATGGGGGTTTTGATATTGCGTGTACGAACGAGTACAAGCCGTTCCAGTGGCGTGTTTTCCGTCCACATCAGCAGCACCAGATACGTCCCCATGATCTGCGCGAGGCCGCCAGTGATGAGGTGCAGCGTAGGCAAGATGAAATTAACATTGGTGCGATCAGGTGTGAATTCTACAATGCTGCGGTAAGAATTGGCCATCAGCAGGGCAATCAGCACCCAGTTGACGATGACGACTGTGGTCATCACCAGCTTATGATGGGGGTCAAACATTTTGCGGCGGGCAAAGAAATACCCCAGCAGCATCAATGGTACGAGCAAGATAAGGTAAATGAACAATACGGTGGTTCCATCCAGTTGCATAGTAGTTCCTCATGTGTGGTGAGTAAGCCCCTGCCTTGAGCATAGCGTGGAACGAAAATCACGCAATGCATGAGGCGAGTTCTGCTATATGTTACGGAGGGATATCTAGCAACCGATGCAGCGAAGTATAAAAAAGTGTGTAAGAAAACCAGGTAATCCCAACGCGCCCCCACACGCGCTGGATTCGTGGAGGGTCAGGCGAAAATGATACTCACGCGCAGTTTGCCCAGGATAAGATCATCACCAGAGTGCATTTGTGTGGCGCGATGTGGCTCGACACGCTTTTCATTGAGAAACGTTCCGTTGGTGCTGCCAAGATCCGTGAGATAAACCTTGCCACCTTCCATATGGAGTTGGGCATGGATGCGCGAAACCGTGCGGGCTGCTCCCTCATGGCGGGATAAATCCAGGAAGTTGGATCGCATGACAGGGCGCTTATCAAACCGTCCCAGCAAACAATGGCTTTCTTCAGCAATGGTGACTCGCTCCACGCGATTGTGAATCAGAATGAGAATTTCGCGGGAGACACCCAGCGTCCCCGTCCCAAGTTCTCGTGTCGTCTGCTTCAGCATCGACTCGCGGATATAAGTTTCCTGATCTTCAAAGATCGCGGTTTGTCTTGTTTTATCCATCTCGTTCCCTTACTGCTATTCGTTCCAGCGATTACCGCAACAGTACTGGGTATACGTCCTTATCCTTAAGTTACCACAAACTTCGCAATTCTTTGTTTGTGAAACATGTGCGATTGTCAGGGTAACATGTTATACGACGGCTTTAACCATGACATTTGTACTGTTCGCAAGCTGTTTTTTGACCGTGAACCAACGAAAAACAAACACATCCATATGCCAGTATACGCGGAAATCATCAATGTCATCTTCCGATTTGATTATAGTTTTTCCGGCACGACAGGTATTTTGGTTTGCTTATCGTTACACTGCCTAACCTTTTTTTAATATAAAACTGGCACTACCCTCGCTTTTGCACTCCACCTACAATCACGGCGGCAATCAACTCCTGAGAGGAAACCCCCTTCATGTGTGGGATTTGCGGCATTGTCAGCACAGGTCAACCCGTCGAAAACGCTGCACTGCAACAGATGAATCAAACCATTGTGCATCGAGGCCCCGATGGTGCGGGGATGCATCTCACAGAGAAGGCAGGGCTGGCAATGCGCCGCCTGAGTATCATTGATGTCGCAGGCAGTGACCAACCGCTGTACAACGAAGATCAACGGATTGCCCTGGTCTTCAATGGGGAAATCTATAATTTCCGCGAGCTACGCCACAATTTACAGCAGCAGGGGCATGCCTTCCGCACAGATGGCGACGGAGAGACGATAGCCCACCTTTACGAGCAGTATGGCACAGATGCGCCACAGTACCTACGCGGACAATTTGCCTTTGCCTTGTGGGATGCGGCAGAAAATCGTTTGCTGCTGGCGCGGGATCGCTTCGGGCAGAAGCCGCTGTACTACTATTACGATGCGGATGGCCTGATCTTCGCCAGCGAAATCAAGGCGCTGCTGGCACACCCACGAGTCCCGCGTGAGAGTGCGCTGGATGATCCACATTTGCTGGCGCTGTACCTGGGCTATGGCTACATTCCTGCGCCGCAAACGGCCTTTCGGGGGATTCATGCACTGATGCCGGGTCATCGCTTGATCTGGCAGGAAGGCTATACTGAGCCAATCACAGAACCTTACTGGAACTTACCGGAAATTTCCGCGCATCATCTGGAGGACACAGCCGACATCAGCCACTATGCAGAGATGGTGCGCGAAGGATTGCGCGAAGCAACCGAACTGCGCATGATTGCCGATGTACCGTTGGGTGCGTTTCTCTCTGGCGGATTAGATAGCTCGTTGATTGTGGCGTTGATGCAGCAGGCCAGCACACAACAGGTGAAAACCTTCAGCATTGGCTTCTCTGGCGATGACAGCTTCGATGAAACGCGCTATGCCGAAGAAGTTGCGCAGTACCTCGGAACAGAACACACTGCCTTCACCGTGCAGCCGGATGCACTGGAACTACTGCCGAAGCTGGTCTGGCATCACGACCAGCCCTTCGCGGATAGCAGCGCCATTCCCACATTTTTGGTCAGCGAATTGACGCGCCAGCATGTGACGGTTGCGCTTACCGGGGATGGTGGCGATGAGCTTTTCGCAGGTTATGAGCGCTTCTACGCTGCGTCTCTGGTACAGAAATTAGCGGCTGTTCCGCGTCCATTGTGGCAGGCAGCAGCATCTGCAATCGGCTTATTGCCAGAAGGCACAGGTTATTACAGCATCATCAAACGTGCCGGACGTTTTGTGCGCGGCGCAGCCCAACCGCTAGCAAATGCCTACTTCGATTGGGTGCGTGTTTTCAGCGCCGATTTACTGCAAGGCTTCATCGCACAACCCGATTTCGCCGCTGAACACTTCACCAGCACTTACGGTGCCAATTCCCTTGCAGGCATTTTGCAGGCGAATCAAGCCAGTTACCTGCCGGACGATCTGCTCATCAAAGCGGATCGGTGCAGCATGGCGGCTTCGCTGGAAGCGCGTGCGCCCTTCCTGGATCATGTGCTGGCGGAGATCGTCGCGCCGATTCCCCTCAATTTGAAATTGCGCGGCAGCACCACCAAATACATCCTCAAAGAAGCTGCACGCGGCCTGCTGCCGGATCACATCATTGACCGCAAAAAGCATGGGTTTGGGGTTCCGCTGGGGGCATGGCTGCGCCGGGATAGCTCTATGGTACGCGAGATTCTGCTGAGTGACAGCGCCCGAAGTCGGGGTTTGTTGAAAATGGCGGCAGTGGAAACCCTCATCACAGAACACGAATCCGGGCGGCGTGACCACAATCGTGCGTTGTGGACTCTGCTCACATTGGAAATGTGGCATCGTTTATTCATAGATGATTTTGCGCCGGAACAATATTCCTGAGAACGCCGTGCCTTGCGGTGAGAAGGCTCGCAAAATTTGCTCTGCATCTGAGAATGAGAACAGAAAAGCTGTTTTGTGCGTTGTCGCGTGATACGTGGTGGCAATCATATAGGGGCGCAAGGTATCCGCGCCCCTGTGTGTTTCCATGGCTATACTTCGTTGACGATGCTGAAGACCATCGGACGGCGGCGCGTCTCGTTATACAACAAGCGCGACACACTCTCTTCGATCTTCTCCGAGGTGCGCCCATTCAAGTTGCCGTTGCTGCGCAGCACATCGGTCACGGTATTTTCGACGTTGTGCATCAGGTCTTCTGAGTCCCGCAGGTACACAAACCCACGCGAGATAATATCCGGCTTGCTGATGATATGCCCGGACTTGCGATCCACAGTGATGGAGACAATCAGGAAGCCATCACGCGCCAGAATTTCGCGGTCACGGATGACAGCGCGGCCTACATCACCGACGATGCCACCATCCACGAAGACATAGCCACCAGGGATGCGTTCCCCTTTGCGAATATGATGGGTATCTACTTCGATGACTGTGCCATTTTCGCTGAGAAGGATATTGCTTTCGGGCATGCCTGTCTCAATTGCAAGGCGTTTGTGCGCATGAAGATGGCGCACTTCACCATGTACCGGTAGCAAGAAAGTTGGCTTGGTCAGGTTCAAGAGCAGGCGCATTTCTTCCTGGCTACCATGCCCGGAAACATGTACATTCTCCAGCGGCTCGTAGACCACATTCGCGCCGCGCTCAATCAAACGGTCAATTGTGCGATAGACCAGCTCTTCATTGCCGGGGATCGGATGTGAGGACAGCACAATGGTATCCCCCTGGCGTACATCCAGGTATTTGTGCCTGCCGACGGACATACGTCCCAATACGGCTGATGGCTCACCCTGAGACCCCGTGACCATCAATACCAGCTTATGCGGCTGCACGCTGTCCATCTTGTTGATGTCCACAAACAGGTTATCGGGAATATCCAGATACTTGATCTCGCGGGCGAGCTTGATGTATTCGCGCATGGTGTAGCCCACAATCGCCATCTTGCGCCCGTGCCGCTGCGCGACATTGGCGACTTGCTGCACACGCGAAAGCAGCGATGCAAAGGTTGCCACCATGATGCGGCCTTTGGCTTCTTTGAAGACTTTTTCAAAGGCAGGTTCGATGGTGGATTCCGAAGGAGTCCAGCCCGCACGATCTGCATTGGTGCTGTCTGCCATCAGCAGCTTCACACCGCGTTCGCCGTAGCTTGCCAGCCGTGCGAAATCAGGGCGCACCCCATCCACCGGGTTACTGTCAAATTTGTAGTCGCCCGTATGCACAATCAGGCCGTAGGGCGTATCAATTGCGAAGCCCACACAATCCGGGATGCTGTGCGTCATGCGGAATGGTTCGACCTTGAAAGGCCCAACTTTGAGCTTATCACCCGGTTTGACGACGTTGATGATCGGGTCTGTCTTCAGGCTGGTTTCGCCAAAGTGTCGCCCATTTGCGACCTTCACCTCAATCAGTCCGGCGGTGAGTTTGGTTGCGTACAGCGGCACTTCCGGGAAGGCTTCCAGGAAATGCGTCACTGCGCCGATGTGGTCTTCATGACCATGTGTGAAGAGTACGCCGTGAATTTTCAGTTCTTTGTTTTCCACCACCCAGCGGAAATCCGGGATGATGTAATCCACGCCGTGCATATCATTAGCAGGGAACATAATACCGACATCAATGATCATGGCATCATCGCCAAGTGCAAAGAGAGTCATGTTCTTGCCAATTTCCCCAAGTCCACCCAGGGGAATAATTCGTAGTTTCGGTTTTGCCATTGTTGTTTACTCCAACTTAAATTGCCCGGTCACGCAGAGCAGCAGTGTACCGGGTCGTTCAATAACCAATATGTTGGTTATGCAGCGGACAATAGTGTGTAGTCCTTCTACACAATTCGGATAAAAGATAGGAAACGAACCGTCGCATCGAAAGCGGTCAGCCACTTGCTGAGGCCGCGTGAGTACCTGATTCAGTGAGGCAGCGTCTGGTTTTTACGGATATGCTGCCAATATGTACACCATTATACCACAGCAAGATTAAGCGCATTTTTATCTGGCACATGGAAGCTGTATGAGGAGTATACGAAACAGGACAATAACGACTATCCTGGATGCAGGTATTTTACGATTGTTTGTGCCCTTGCTCGTCTTCCGCC
>CAYVVZ010000018.1:0-75909 GCA_964455365.1 uncultured Anaerolineaceae bacterium
TGGTAAGCCAGGACAGCCCCCATATTGAGCAGTACGTCCGGCAGGATGATGGTAGTTGGCGCTTCACCGAAGTTATCAGCCTGGAAGACAGCATGTACCTACCGACGATTGACTGCACCTTGAGCATGGCGGAAGTCTATGAGCGCGTGGAATTCCCTGAAGCAACGGATGATGAAGAAACGCCCCCGACCCAGTGAGTGGTCAGGGGCTGTGTAGCTTATTCAGTCACCCGCTTCAGGCAGCGCCGGGGCGCAGCAAAGTACCAGATCTTTCGCCGCTTTCACTTCATCCAGGCGGCGCACTGGGGCTTCATGCGGAGCTTCATGCAGCAAATCAGGATTCGTGCGGGCTTCCTGCGCGATCTTCTTCATGATCTCCACAAATTCATCCAGCGTCTCTTTCGCTTCCGTCTCCGTTGGTTCAATTAAGAGCGCTTCCGGGACAATCAGCGGGAAGTAATTCGTCGGCGGATGCACGCCATAATCAATCAGGCGCTTGCTGATATCCAGCGCGTGAATGCCTTCTGCATCCGGGAAGCGGCCTTCCAGCACAAATTCATGCCCGCAGTAGCGATCATAAGGAACCTTGTAAGTATCCTTGAGCAAGGCACGCAGGTAATTTGCGTTCAGAACTGCATGGCGGCTGACCTCTGCGATGCCCTGCGCACCATAGGCGCGGATGTACGCATAAGCCCGGACATGCATCCCGAAGTTGCCCTGGAATGCCTTCAAACGTCCGATGCTCTTTTCCGGCATTTTCAGGCCATACAGCGGCGGCGTGTCACCGATGGCAGGTTCGGTGATGGTCACTATCGGACCCGGCAGGAAGGGCTGCAATTTTTCGCCCACACCAACGGGGCCGCTACCAGGGCCACCACCCCCGTGCGGAGTGCTGAAGGTCTTATGCAGGTTGTAGTGCATCACATCGAAGCCCAGTTCCCCCGGCTTGACAATGCCCATGAGCGCGTTCATATTCGCGCCATCCATGTACATCAAGCCACCGATCTCATGCACAGCTTCGATGACTTCCAGAATGTGCTCTTCAAAAAGGCCAAGCGTGCTAGGGACGGTAATCATCATCCCGGCGATTTGCTCGCCCTGCTCATTGCAGACTTTCTTCAGCGCATCCAGGTCAACACTACCGCGATCATCAGACGGGAGTTCGACAACTTCAAAACCCGCCATCGTCACCGTTGCGGGATTGGTTCCATGTGCGCTGTTCGGGACGAGAATCTTCGTGCGCTTGGTATCACCGCGATCCACATGGTAATTACGGATCATCAAAATTCCGGCAAATTCACCCTGTGCCCCGGCAGCCGGAGCCAAACTGACCGCCTTGAATCCGCTGATTTCCGCCAGCCATTCTTGCAAAGTATGCATCAGCGCCAGCGCACCCTGGGAACTTTCGTCATCTGCCAGCGGGTGCAGATGCGCGAAGCCGGGAAGCCGCGCCATATCTTCGTTCACCTTGGGATTGTATTTCATGGTGCAGGAACCCAGCGGATAGAAGCCTTTATCAATCGCGTAATTGAGCTGGCTCATTTTCAGAAAATGGCGCACCACCTGCAATTCACCGACTTCCGGCAGCTTAAGATCATCGCGCAGCAAGTCTTCTGGCAGATCCGCTGAGGGGACATCACTTTCCGGCAGATTCACACCCATACGCCCCGGTACGCTCATATCATAAATGAGCGGTTCTAGCCCGTTTACTTCCTGTTGTGTTGTCGTCACCATCAGCCAATACTCCCCAGAATTTCGACCAGCGCATCAATTTCTTCTTTGGTATTCATCTCCGTCACTGCAAACAGCATATGATCTTCCATGTAGGGATAGTCCTGCCCCAGATCATAGCCACCCACAATGCCGTTCGACAATAATGCCTCATTGATTGTCGAAACAGGTTCCAGGCTTTTGACCACAAATTCGTTGAAAAACGGCGCATCACGCAGTACCTTGAAGCCTTTCAATTCGTCAATCTTGTCGGCAGCGTAGTGGGCTTTGTCATAGTTGAGCTTCGCCACTTTGCGCAGGCCATTGCGCCCCATCAGCGACAGATAGACGGAGGCCGCCAGCGCCATCAAACCCTGATTGGTGCAGATGTTGCTGCTGGCTTTTTCGCGTCGGATGTCCTGCTCACGAGGGCGCAGGGTCATCACGAAGGCGCGTTTGCCTTCCTGATCCACCGTTTCACCGATGATGCGTCCTGCAATCTTGCGGACGTGCTTCTGTTTGGTTGCGAAGAATCCCAGGTAAGGACCGCCGTAGCTCAACGGAATCCCCAGCGGCTGACCTTCCCCGACGACCATATCCGCACCCAATTCACCGGGGGACTTGAACAACGCCAGCGCCAGCGGATTGACCACCATGCACAGCAGCGCACCTTTTTCATGAACAGTCTTCGCCAATTCTCGCAGATCATCTATCTGCCCGAAGAAGTTGGGATAGCCTACTGCCAGCATCGCGGTATCTTCATCGACCAGTGCCGCCAGTTCTGCAATGCTGCGGCGCTGCTCATCCCCGACGAGTTGCAAATCCCGCCCTTGATGATACGTCCGCACGACGGCTCGGTACTGCGGATTGATTGCATGGCTGAAGACGAATTTACGGCGTTTGCCACGCTGCACTTCAAAGGCCATTGTCACCGCTTCCGCGAGGCTGGTTGCGCCGTCATAATGGCTGGCATTCGCGGCATCCATGCCTGTTAGCGCACACATCATGCTCTGATATTCGTAGATGGCTTGCAGCGTTCCCTGCGAGACTTCCGGCTGGTACGGCGTGTAGGCCGTGTAGTATTCGCCACGCAGCAAGATATGGTTCACAACCGAGGGGATAAAGTGATGGTACGCACCTGCGCCCCGGAACAGGGTGAAATCTCCGGCATGTTCGTTAGCTTCCGCCAGTGCGCTCATCTCGCGGGTGATTTCTAGCTCGCTCATGGCTTCCGGCAGCTTCAAATCCGGGAAGCGATGCGAAGCAGGAACTGCATCAAATAGATCTTCAATTGTAGTGACACCGATAGCGGCCAACATCTGCTGGCGTTCCACTTCGGTATGGGGAATGTAACTCATAGGCTTACTCACAATCTAACCAATAAATGATTTGCAAGAAGAATAAATAGCAATCAAACATAATTTCCGTAGGTGGACGGTAATCAGCGTTTGATAATTTAATTACCCAACCTGTTTTCTTTCCGTGTAGCGGATGTACCGTTGCACGATCCTACAAATATCGTATCTGTAGGGACACCCATTGGGTGTCCACAACTAGCCAGAAGAAGATGCGGTTGGGCGATTATTGCTTCAATGACCAATGTCGTGCTCCTACGGTGAACCATGGCTTTTGTAGGGGCTGAATATGTTCAGGCCGCGCCAATAAACATTCGTCTGAAGACCCTAATCCAGATAGATCCCCATCACCGACTCGAAAGTTTCTTTGTACGCTCCGAGCATCCCCTGCTTGAACGGTTCGACAGCAATTGTTGAGGCCATAGTGTTTTCTCCTGATGTGCTTGAATGAGTAGCAGATCGCCCAAATTGAAACATTTGTTCGCAAGCAACAACTCATTATAGAGACACAGACAGAAGAATACGAATCGCTCTCACACTCAACACCCAGCCGTCAGCGGTTCTCGCAGAATTCTTTGTAAGCCGCAGCATCCATGAGGTTCGCCAGGTTGCTATCATCCGTAACGCGGATCTTGATCATCCAGCCGTTGCCATAAGGGTCTTCGTTGACGATTTCCGGCTCACTTTCCAGTTCATCATTGACTGCGATGATTTCCCCGGCGATGGGCATATAGACTTCCGAAGCAGCCTTCACCGACTCAATTTCACCGAAGGACGCGCCTGCGTCGAGCGTTTCACCCACTTCTTTGAACTCGGCATACACCAGGTCATTGAGTGCATCCTGGGCAAAATCGGAGATACCAATGGTTGCGGTGTCACCTTCTACACGCACCCATTCATCACTTTGAGCGTACTTCAAATCTTCGGGGTATTTCATTTTGCACTCCTGAGAAATGGCTCTAACAGAAATAAAAAGAGCGCACGCGCGAACTTCGCTGTGCGCTCTGTCAGTATACAACCTTCAGAGTTCCCTTCACTCGGCAAATCCCATGAACCTGAGAGTTTCACGACTACGCTCGCCAGCCACAGCCGCTTGCCCCTTCGGTGGCTCCTGCCAGGCAAGAGCGCTCTCTTCACCGAGTGGAAAATTGAATTGTAATTGGCATGAGTATACAGATTATGTCCGGGGCATGCAACTATCCCTTGTAGGATTATCCACAAGCAGAAACCTCTATCAGCCAGGAATGCCCGCATGCTATACTCAAGGACAATTCGAACCCAACCAATGACAAAGGTTGTGACATATGAAGCAAAAGAAGAACAACCTGACCTGGCTCTATTTGCTTGTTGCCGGCCTCATCAGCGCGATTGCGATTGTCGTCGGGTATATTCTGGTACTGGCTTTTGTCACACCTGCCAGCAATCCCGCAGAACTCGCATTTGTCCAATCCAGCGCCAACGACGGCATCACCGATATTGAACCAGCAATTCCTGTTGACGATTTCACCCTGACCAACCAGAACGGGGAGGAAGTCTCACTCTCAGATTTTCAGGGTAAGCCCACGCTGATTGCCTGGGGTTTCACCCACTGCCCGGATATTTGCCCGCTGACGCTGCGCGAAATGCGCCAGATTCGCCTGGATCTGGAAGAACAGGCAGATGAAGTGAATTTTGTTTTCGTCAGTGTGGATGGTGAACGAGATACGCCAGAAGTTTTGAATCGCTACTTCGGTGCGCTGGATGTGACCTTCGTTCACGGTCTCACAGGGGATCCCGAAGCAGTGCGAGAAATCGGTTCGCCATTAGGTGTCGATTTCGCATATACCCAGCCGGATGAAAATGGTTTCTACACCGTAAACCACACCGCAGGCATGTTCTTGCTTGATGCCGAAAACAATTGGATTCGCCGTTATACCTACGGCATTGATCGCCGGACGCTGGTCAATGATCTTCAATCCGTCCTCGACAGCTAGAGGCGCGGAACCCTGGGCAGGATGGTCGTCACGACTTCATAATTGATTGTACCCAGCCATTCTGCCACCATCTCGGCTGTGATGATTTCCTCACCCTGTCTTCCAAGTAATACGACTTCATCCCCTGCGCTCACATCCGGGATGTGCGTCACATTCACGGCGCATTTTTCCATACTCACACGCCCTACCAACGGCGCACGCTGTCCGCGTATCAGCACATATTCCCAGGTTTGCGGGCTGCGCCGGAAACCATCCGCATAGCCCACAGGCAGTATCGCAATCCGTTCTTCACCTCGCGTGTGATAGGTATTGCCATAGCCAACGGGGTACATCGGTGGGAAATCCCGCACCTGTAACACCGTAGTTTTCCAGGAAATTGCGGGGCGAATGCCATGCAGCAGCGGCATATTGTCCGACGGACGCAGCCCATAGAGCAGCAATCCAGGCCGCACCAGGTTGAAAAAAGTCTCTTCTCCACGCAGCACCCCAGGCGAGTTAGCCGCATGAACATAGCGAAGATTCAGGCCAGCCGCCTGCAAGGGTCGCACTGATTCTCGAAACAAATCGACTTGCTGTGACGTATAGGTAGGATCATCATCCGCCACAGAAAAATGGGTGTATACCCCTTCTACGTCCAGGTTGGTGAGGCGGCGCAGCTCCCGGAAAATATCCGGCGCATCCTCTGCGAAGAAACCCAGCCGTCCCATACCAGTATCCAGCTTCACATGCACTTTCAGCGGATGCGCAGCACCAAACGCCGCCCGATGGTAGCGCAGAGCCATATCCATATCGAAGACAGTTGCCGTCAGATTGTGGTGAATCGCTTGCGGCACAGTTTCGACAGGTAAGTAAGAAAGAATTAGAATCGGCGCGTTGATGCCAGCATTCCGCAGTTGCAGCGCTTCTCCCAGCGAAGCCACGCCGAGATATTCCGCGCCATTATGCAGGGCAGTCTGCGCAACCAATACTGCACCATGTCCATAGCCATCTGCCTTGACGACTGCCATCAGGTTTACATCATCGCCTACTGCTGCTTTGATTGCGCGAACATTCGCTGCCAGAGCATCCGCATCCACTTCAACCCAACTGGGACGTGAGCGCAGTATTGGCTCAGATTCTAGCATTTCAGGATTTTGCCGTGCGAGTTTGTCCGAGTCGTCTTTATTCAGCAGCAAATCCCGGACAACCCCTTCCATCCTCATGAAGGCAGCCCCTGTCACCAGGACAATATCGCGCTCATTCAGCGAAAGCTGTTGCAGCACTGTGCGTACATCGCCCCCGCTGAAGGTGATATAAACATCGCCCGGAGATTTGTCGGTATCCATGGCAGCGCGGCCTGCGCCCGCTGCGCCAACTCCCAGCGTCACCAGGACATCAACAACTTGCGCGGCACGCAGACCAATCTCACGGTAGATCTGCGAATTGGTAGTTATGGCAGTGACTTCCAGATCACCCAATATCATGACGATTCGATTGTCCGCAACGGAGACGGCTTCTAGCCAATCAAGCGCAGCAAAGACAGTGCGCGATGTGCCGGAAGCTGTGTCGTCAATCAACAAAGAATCGCCCGTGCCACGCAGCGGCGTAAGCTGCCCTGGCAGAATGAGCGGTTGCGTCAGCCGTTGGAGGGCATCCTGCATATCAATCGAGAAGAACTCGCCAGCCAGCAGAGTCGCAAGCAATGCCTGCAAATGATGCCGACCCAGTACCGGACTCCAGCGGCCTATAATGCGCTCATTGCCATAGCGCAAATCAAAACCAATGCGATCTGCACCAACTTGAATATTCAATGCAAGCAAATCCGCCCCAAAGGCTTCTACGCCGATGGTCTTCGTTTGAATGTAGGTGGGGATATACTGCTGCAAAACGCTTGCATGAGGATCAGCAGCATCCATAATCACCAGGCTGTCCGGCTGCATCGCTGTGAAGAGATGTTGCATCTCCTGAAGGTATTCTGTGCTGCTCTCAAATGTGGGCAATGCATCGCAGCCTTGTAAATCGACAACCGCAACCTTCGGGGATACTACCTTTGCGAATGCCTGCATTTCACCTGGATGCGTAACATCAACAGTGATCACCACAACATCGTGTTCGAGGCGCAGGTTAACCAACGTAGCTGGCAAATTCCATAAGCCCTGAGAAGCTACCTGACTCGTGAGAACCTCATAACGAGAGCGCAGCACATGGCTGATGGCGGCGGCGGCAAACACCTGCGGTTGGGGGCTGGCGACCAAGACCACTTCAACGCCCATTTTCTGGATCATGTGCTTCGACCAGCGTAGCAATGCGTCGGTAGTATCCCGCACGATGATGACCGTAATCCCCGAAGTATCAAACTCCGGCGGCTCTGTACACAGAAGCCCGGTCGCACCCAGGCGCACTGCTTCTTCCATATGGCGGTGCGTATCCCCCTGCGCCGAACGAATCGCAACGAAGAGCGCGGCCTGATGTGCGCGTTGTGGTTCAAAGCAGAATTCGGTGAAGAGCGTGGCGACCGTCTCACCGAACAACTGTCCGTTGGCAACTTTTAGGAGTTCATATAGATTTATCATGCGATGCAGTATAGCATTTCCCTGCATCACTGCCAATTTCATATTAAAACAAGCAAAACCCTGGTGTGTTATAATTCGTTGTCAGCAAAAACAGCAACACTATACAAGCCACACCGGGGAACCTGAAAAGGCAAATTATACACAATGGCATTTGAATTCGAGGTGATTGCCCGTGATGGCAACGCCAGGGCAGGTATCTTGCATACGCCGCATGGGGATATTCCTACGCCAGTCTTCGCCCCGGTTGGTACGCAGGCGACGGTGAAAGCGATTCCGCCGCGTGACCTGCGCGACGAACTGAATGCTCCGTTGATTCTGGCGAACACCTATCATCTGCATCTGCGTCCCGGTGAAGGCCTTGTGCAAAAAATGGGCGGGCTGCATCAATTCATGCAGTGGGATGGCCCCATCCTGACAGACTCCGGTGGCTTCCAGGTATTCAGCCTGACGGAAATCAACGAAAAAGATGACGACGGCGTGACTTTCCGCAGTCATATTGATGGCAGCCTTCAACGCCTGACCCCAGAAAGTTCCATGCGCATTCAGGAAGCACTGGGCGCAGACATCATCATGGCCTTTGATGAATGCCCTCCACCGAATGAGCGCGAGTCCGTTCTGGATGCACTGGGGCGCACCCATCGCTGGTTGGAACGCAGCCGCGAAGCGCATCCGAACGACGATACACAGGCGCTCTTCGGCATTGTGCAGGGCGGGATTTACGAGGATTTGCGCGTGCAGTCTGCGAAATTTGTCACCGGGCTGGATTTGCCGGGCTACGCCATTGGCGGTTTGGCAGTGGGCGAAACCAAACAGGAGCAGTATCGGGCGCTTGATTACACCATGCCGCATATGCCGGAGAACAAGCCACGTTACTTAATGGGTGTGGGTGACCCGGACGACCTGTGCGAAGCAATCACACGCGGAGTTGATATGTTCGACTGTGTGATGCCGACCCGCGTTGCACGACATGGTGCAGCGCTAACGCCGGATGGACGCATCAACATGCGGCGGGCGGAGTTCCGCGAAGATTCTCGCCCCATCATGGAAGGGACAGGCATTTACACCGAGAATTTCTCGCGTGCATACATTCGTCATCTGGTTATTGCAAAGGAGTTACTAGCGCATTATCTGTTAAGCCTGCACAACATCCACTTCTTGATAAACCATGTACGCAACATGCGGCAGGCAATCATCGAAGGGCGGTTGCAGGAATATACAGAAGCATTCTTGCAGCGGTACCGGACGAGTTAGACAGGAACCCTGTGCTGAAACGTGCAAGTCGTACCCTTGCTCTTTTTGCCCTGACCGCCCTGGTCGGGTGCAATGCATATTTGACTCCGGCAACCCCACCCACAGCACTCCCGACTCCGCTTCGAATCCACAGCACTCCCGCTGCTTACCCACTGTTGGAAAGCCTGTCACCAGGATACACCGAGCAGCATCCCGGCAGCACAATCATCAGGGAAACCGCCAACCACACGACACTCGTTCAAAGACTGAGAAGTGCCCCCAGCACATACTTCCTCAGCCATCATCTGCCGCAGGATCAACCCGTATGGGCAGCACCAATCGCGCAGGACGGCCTCGCCATCATCGTACATCCTAGTAATCCCGTCCGCAGCCTGACCATTGAGCAACTGCGCCGCCTGTATCGGGGATATATCACCAACTGGCAGGATGTCCAGGGGGCTGATTTGAATATCAGGGTTCTGAGCCGTGATACCGGGACAGACATGCGTGCTGAGTTCGAACGGCTGGTGATGGGGCAAGAACGCACGACTCCCAATGCACAGCTACTGCCATCCTCAGAGGCAGTACTGGCAGAAGTGGCTCGTAACCCTGGTGCGATTGGTTATCTGCCGCTGAGTCAGAATCGTGCCAGTGTCGCCACCCTCACGATAGATGGGGTGCAGCCAACCTTAGCAACTGTCGCACAGAATCTCTATCCATTGCGGACGGTGATCTACATCATTGGCACAACCGAACCACAGGGGCGATACCGTGATTTTGTGGGATGGGCGCAGGGTGCCGCCGGACAAGCCAGCTTTGCCGGGCAATTCGCACCGCTTCCCTAAGACACTCACACAACCTCTGAACATCATTTAGTGTCTATCCGAGAATTGCGTAGGGGCGTGTCCACGACGCGCCCGCTGGCCTAAAAGCGGGTTCGACATGATCGAATCCCCTACGACAGGCTTTATTCGTGGCAACCATTTTTCGGATAGGTTCTTGGCGCTTTTAACAATCGCAGCGCGAACCTGTTAAAAGGCCATAAAGCATTTCGTGAATCGGCTGCATTACGATCTGAATTGTTGTACAGTGCGGTTGAACGAATTATTTCGGAGGAGCTTACCGTGGAAAACATCAACGCCGAAGTCCAGTCTGACATGAAGATTGACGTTCGCATTACCTGGATGGATATTCTCTCCGCACTTGCTGGTTGGGTTTCAGAAGGGATCACCGCTCCCCTGCGCTGGTTCCGTGCTACGAAGCCCCAGGCTACTTACGCTAAAGCTGAAGTCGCTTCTGCCGAGGCAAAGTAGGAAAGTACAACCAAAGCAATGACTGGTGAATATGGTGGGGATAGAACCGGGAAGCCATGCAATTCATCCATCTCCACCGATTTTTCCTCATAGTCTCCACAAACCCACACCTACCACGTACAATATTGCGCAACACAAATTGAGGAGCCACGCGCTGCTCATGATCTTGTCACATCAGGAGACCTATGAACACTTCTTCAGAAGCAATCAAGCAACTAACTGATGCATTGGAAACCACCCGCAGCGCAGCGGAAGTCATCCAGAATTTGATTGCAGAACATGATTACCAGGATGAAGCCGCCCTCGTGAGCCATGCAGCAGCCCGTCTGCTGGAAGCGGCAACCCACTTGATGCAATCGCAAGATGAACCCGCATTAGAAGCCGTCGAAAGCGCAGAAGATCTGCTGGAAGCGCTTTGGGAATTAATCGAAGGCGAAGTGGACGCAGACGAATCCTGACCTGTTCAATCCACCACAGCGACGCTACAGTCACATCAATCCATCCGTAAACACGGTTAACCGATCATGGCAAAATTCTGGTTTGTATCTGCCCCGCTCTACAGCCATACAGACTGGGGCGGTTTTCTAAAAACGGCATTGGTGCTGCAAGACCAGGGGCATGATATTCTCTGGGTGAGCCAGCAGCAGTTGCGCGGCGCAGTCGAAGCAAAAGGGCTGGCCTTCGCTGAAGTCGAAGAAACAGGCTGGCTCTGGCCTCCACCGCCGCAGCCGGATTTAACACAAATTCCACCACAGGAAGCCGTTACACTGCGCTATCGGCGGGCGCTGGATACCTGGTTGAGCGAAGACCTGGTCGCCAGGGGTGTAGAAGCACTGCTGCAACTCGCCTCCGAAATTGGCAAGCCTGACGCAATGGTGATTGATCCCTTCCTGAGTGCGGCAGCGTTCGCAGCGGAAAAGCTGGATGTTCCGCTGATTGTAGCGGGCTGGCCTGCCCAGGCCAATCTCGATGAGCAATCGTTGTTTCCGGTGCAGCGTGATCTCAGCAGCGACAGTCAACAACGCATTCAACGGCTCTGTGACAAATTCGGGCTGGAAGGGACGTACTTCAGCAAAGGCACTGCACCGAGCATCATCAGCCCACTGCTGCATATCACCTACTTCACGCCGGAATGGTACATGCAGGAAGCTTCTGCCATGCTGCCACAAACGCAGTTTGTCGGCGGACACAAGGAAGAACCCACCAGCGAGCCACCGGAATGGTTGGCGGATATTCCAGCAGGGATTCCGCTGGCAATGATTACCCTGGGAACAATCTTCACAGGTGATCTGGGCTTCTTCAGTTGGGCAGCAGCAGCGGCAGCCAATGCCGGATTGATGCCGATTGTCGTAGTGGGCTGGAAACCAATGGAGCCAGAAGACAAAGCTGTGCTAAAGAAAGCGCTTCCCGGTGGAACTCGTCTGCTGGCATGGGCACCTTTTGAGCATGTGCTGCCACGCTGCAAGTTGATGATTCATCACGGTGGGATGGGTACGACCCATGCCGCCATCACACACGGTCTGCGCCAAATTGTTGTTCCACATGCGGCGGATCAGCGCATCCAGGCTCGGCGTGTGGCTCAGGCGAAAATCGGCCTGAACCTGACAGCTCATGAAGTCCGGCAGGGGCAGTTGGTAGAAGGCACAAAGGCCATCATGGAAGCGGATTTCGTGGGAGAAAATGCCCGCCGATTTGCCGAACGCATGGCCTCTCTCGGTGGCGCATCCCGCGCAGCAGCATTAATTTTGCAGGCAATTTCATAGCGATTGTCGCCGTAGGGGCGCAGCGCACTGCGCCCTTACAAATCAACAACTACGCCTTTTTCTGCCCCATAATGATGATATGGTGATCGGTGTAGGTGGCATATTCTGTTCCGGCATATTCCGGCTGCATCCATTCCAGCACAGCCTCTGGCGCACGCAGCAGCATCACCTGCAAACGCTCGATAGTTTCGTCACTGCAATTCTGGCGCTTCGCCCAGCGCAGCACCTGATGCTGAATGGTGAACTGCTCCACATGCAGAATCTTCAAATCCACATCCAGGAATGTCCCGCGCCATTCACTCTCTGGCAGAATCCGCGCATGGCCTGCATCACGCAATTTTTCATAGGCGTTGACGTAATCCGCGACTTTCACATCTTCTGGCGCAACATGGTCGTGAACGATTAATATTCCGCCAGGTTTCAAGACCCGCGCTGCCTGCTGCATGAAAGCAAAAATATCCGGGAAATGATGCGCCGCTACCCGGCACGTCACCAGATCAAAGCTGGCATCCTCAAAGGGTAAGTGTTCTGCGTCTGCTTCCTGGAAGGTGACATTTTCCATACCTTGTTCACGGATGAAGGCTTCTGCCGCGACCAGCATTTGCGGCGTGAAATCCGAAGCGACCACTTCTTTCACATGCGGCGCGAAGGCTAAGGCCGTGTGTCCACCGCCTGTGGCTACATCCAACACACGCCAATCGGTCTGCGGCTGCGCCAATTCCACGATGCGTTCGAGTCCCATGCCCTTGCTGTGTACCGGGCTGGCAACATAATTTTGTGCCGCAATTCCGTAGCGCTGTTTATTCAGTTCTTTCAGTTCGTCCTGGTTCATCCCTACCTCTACTTGATTTTTCTATCAACATTGATCGTTTATATCACACCAAACTATGTAGCGCCAGTTTGATACAATACACACAGGAATACGATAGGGGTTTTTGATGGTCTTCTCCGCTGAAAAAGCGAAACAAAAAGCCCGGGAACTGGGCTTCAATCTCTTTGGACTGACTCGCGCAGAGCCTTCGCCAACTTTAGCAGCGTATAAGCGCTGGATTGCGCAGGGAATGCACGGCAAGATGGGTTACATAGCGCGGGAAGATCGCATCATCCGGCGCGAAGATTTGACGAACATCGTCCCCGGCGCAGAGTCGATTGTGATGGTTGGCTTGGATTACCGCACGCTGAATATTTCTGATAAGTTCCTGAACGATCCTATGCGGGGAAGAATCGCTTCTTATGCCTGGGGGCTGGATTACCACGACATCCTCACTCCGCGCCTGGAAACGCTGGCACAATGGCTAGCATACGAATCACAAACCTCTGCCGAACAGCGTGTCTATGTCGATACCGGGGCAGTGCTGGAACGCAGCCATGCGCAACAGGCCGGGATGGGCTTCATCGGCAAAAATACCATGTTGATCCATCCTCGCCGGGGGAGTTATTTTTTCCTGGGTGAGATTATCACGAGTATCGCGTTTGACCAGTACGACACAGCCCACCGTCCGACAATGTGCGGAAGCTGTACGCGCTGCCTGGATGCCTGCCCTACAGATGCCTTTCCAGAACCGTATGTGCTGGATGCGCGGCGCTGCATCAGCTATCACACCATCGAGAACAAAGGCTGGATTGACCGGGAGTTACGCGCTGATTTTGGCAACTGGGTTTTCGGCTGCGATGTCTGCCAGGAAGTATGTCCGTTTCAGCGCTTCAGCCTGACCAGTGAAGAGCAGGCATTTTTCCCGCTGGATGTAGACCGCGCTGCGCCGCCGCTGCTGGATTTGCTGACGCTCACGGAAGATACATTTCGGGAGCGCTACAAAGGCACACCCATTGAACGCATCCGGCGCAAGCGACTGGTACGTAATGCCTGTGTCGCCGCCGGGAACAGCGCAGACCTTCGTCTTGTTCCGGCGCTGATCCAATTGCTCTACGATGCCGAACCCACCGTGCGGGGACATGCAGCCTGGGCATTGTTCCAGATTAAAGGCTATGGCGCGGTGCAGCAGTTGAATCAACTTTATTACCGCGAAGATGATCCAGAAGTCCGGGCAGAACTGGAAGCCCTGCTCGATTAGTCTGCTTTCTCTACCAGGGTAATCCCGGCGTTTTGCAGCAGCACTTCCCCTTGCTGCTTATAGATTATGGTATCACTCATATCCATCTCGCGCAGATTAAAAGAAGAAAGATTCGCGCCGCGCAAATCGGCACCTTTCACCTGCAAATAGGTCACATCCGCGCCAGCGAAATTGCATTCCGTGAGGTTGCACTCGCTCATATTCGTATCCCGCAGGATGGCTTGCTCGAAGCTCGTTTTTTGCAAATCACACTTTTTCAGGTCAGCACTGCGCAAATCCACCATACGGAAATCACACGCCACTATGCGAATTGCCCCTTTGATCTCCGCGCCGTAGAAGTTGGCTCCGGTGGCATTGGTCTTCTCGAAGCTAGCACGGAATAACCGCGCACTTTCCAGCTTCGCCAGCCGCAAATCGCAATCGCTGAAAGTCGTCAGGCGTAAATCCGCGCTGGTGAAATCGCACTCAGCATCCAGTTCATAGAACGTGCAGCGCTCGAATCTCGATTCGCTGAGGTGGACGCGGGCGAAGTTGCAGCTGACGAAGGTACAGTCAACGGCCTGCAATCCTTCCAGCATCACAGCAGACAAATCCACCTTACGGAACGTACATCCGCGCAGGGTCAACCCAGCCAGTTCCTCATAGCTCAGATCAATGTCGCTCGCTGCGAGATTGCGGAAGGTTCGTTCTCCGGCAAGTATCCGCGCCTGGAAATCGCTGCTCATGATGTGTTCCTGTCTCCTGGATTCGTTGGTGCTATTCATCAGGGGGTTCCCAGGTGTACAGTATGCATCGCACACACAGGAGTGACTAGACCAAATGATCGAACGATTGAACAAACGTAAACGTGAGCGCGTCCCCTACCCGGCACAATTCTGGCTGCTCTTCTGGGGAGCCTTCATCAATCGCGGCAGCGTCAGCATGATGTGGCCTTTCCTGACCGTGTACCTGCGCCAGCATCTGGATGTTTCCCTGACAACAATCACGCTGCTGCTGACTGTTCGGGCTGTTTTCAGCGTGGCAAGTACTGCCGTCACCAGCAACTTGATGGATCGTATTGGGCGCAAATGGGTGATGGTCGTCAGCGTTTTCTTGTCGGCACTGGTCTTCGTGGGCATGGCGTTTGGTGATAGTTTGCTGGCCTGGGCGATTTTGCTGGCAGCACATGGGATGGTACTCCCGGTATTCAATAACGGCGTGAATACCGTTGTGGCGGATATTGTTCCGCCGGAAAATCGTGGCAAGGGGTACGCTATGATTCGCTCGGTGAGCAATGCCGGTATTGCTGTTGGCCCCCTCATCGGTGGCGCGGTGGCAATCATTTCGTTTCAGGCGATCTTTCTGCTGGTGGCAGCCGTATACATCGTGCTGGCAATCCTGGGAATTTTCTTACTCAGCGAAACGAAACCACAGGACATCCAGCCAACCACGAACAACAATCGCTTTGGCGGCTATGATGTCATCTTGAATGATCGGCGATTCATGGGGTTTGTCGTTGCTTACTTGCTCGCATTGATGGGAGTCTCGCAGATGTTCTCCTTGCTGCCAGTCTACACGGTAGAGAATTTTGGCTTACTGGAAACAGAATACAGCCTTTTCCTGAGCGTGAATGCGGCAATGGTTGTCTTGTTACAGTACTTCGTCACACGCTATACGGAACGCTTTCCCGCCCGTTATGTCGTCACAGTCGGCGCATTGGTCTACACACTGGGACTCATGAGCGTGATTCCGGCAAGTACCCTGCTGCATTTCACAATAGCAATGGTCATCTTCACGCTGGGCGAATTGATCTTCGAGCCAACAGCCCTGAAATTCGTCGCTGACCTCGCGCCAGAAGATATGCGTGCGCGTTACCTGGGTGTGCTGAGTCTGGGCTATCCATTGGGTTCCGGTCTTGGCCCTGTGTTGGGTGGCATCCTCAACGACAACGTTGCCCCGGTTGCCATCTGGTATGGAGCCGGAGCGCTGGCCTTCTTGAGCGTGGTAATCTTCTTTGTGCTAGCGCGGCAGGAACGCCGCAAATTAACGTCGTTTGCATCTGCATAGACACACGCCAAACCCCACGCTATAATACCCATACCCGTATGGGTATATCAAACAACCAATTTGAGGGAGGTAACCCCGATGGAAACTAAGACTTTCAAAGTGCCGAACATCGGCTGCAACGGCTGTGTGAACGCCATCAAAGGCGAGTTGGGCGAGATGGAAGGCGTGCAAACTGTTGATGGCGAGGTCGAAAGCAAGATGGTCACAGTTGAATATGGCGACCCGGCAAGCTGGGAGAAGATCGTCGCAGCCCTCAAGGAAATCGACTACGCACCGGAAGGTGCATAAGCAGCACTACGGGGCGGGTTGCCCTGCCCCAATCTATTCTTCAAACAGCACTTTTTCGTACACTTCCGCCAGCGACAAAACCGCATCGACTGTATGCAGGGAAATCTGAGAGGCTGAATCCAGGAAATCTGTCAGCAGCCATTGGTCGGTTGGTTGGCGAACGTACTGCTCTATGTGGGTTTTGTCCTGGGCAATGGTCAAATACTCGCGCAGGGATGCCAACCCGCGATAATGGGCGAACTTCTGTCCCCGGTCATAATCCTGTGTGGAAGGAGACAGCACTTCGATTATCAGCGCGGGGTTAAGCAGCACATCCCGTGTCTCATCAGAGAATTGCGATTCCTCGCAGGTCACAACCACATCGGGGTAGACATATTTGGTGGGCGATACCTGCACCTTCATATCGGTGGAATAAACGCGACAGGGTGTGCCGCGCAATTGAACTGCCAGAGAAGCTACCAGATTGGTCACAATTAACACATGGGATTCTTTCGCCCCTGCCATCGCGTAGATTTCACCGTCGATGTATTCGTGTTTTTCATCGCTGGCACGCTCGAATGCGAGGTATTCTTCCGGTGTCATCCTGGTTGGTAATGGTTCAAACATTAGATTTCCTTTTCTACATGTTCTAGCCAATTGGCTTCCATAGGCGGCATTTGCATCATGCGCTGCAACTTGCGCGATTCTTCCCAGAACTGCTGTGCTTGTTCTGCATTGCCCTGCATCTGCTGCACCCGGCTGCGGGCTGCCAGCAAATGCGCCAACCAACGTCGCAAATAGGCACGGCGCAAGAGGGGTTCGGCTTCATCCAGCAATTTTTCCGCACGCGCTATATCTTCTTCGTTGAGCGCCAGATTCGCAAGCCCGACCAAGCACTGACCAATAACGGAATTTGTTTTCTGATCACGGGCTGATCGCAGCGCCTGTTCGTAAATCATCACTGCTTCTTCTGATCTTCCAGCGACCGCATAAGCATCTGCCAAATCTGCACGGACTATGGCTTGCAGCGCAAGCGACTCCAGTGAAGCAAGACTGGTTTCATACCGCTCAATCGCGTCCTCCACGTTCCCCAGGCCAAAGTACGCTAACCCCAGACCAGCCTGTTGCGTGGCAGATAACTGACTCAGTCCAAGTTCATCACTCAGGTTTTGCGCCTGCATCAATTCTGTGATTGCTTTGCGTGGCTCATTAATGAGCGCCAGCAGCCGTCCATAATTGCCACGACGGATCGCTTCGGCGGATTTATCGCCTGTTTGCTGTGCGATTTCGATGGATTGCACAAAGAAATCCTGAGCGCTATCCATGTCGCCATAATCGCTATAGGCGGTTGCTACGTTACCGAGGACGATTCCTCTCGTTGGCGCATCCTGCACATCGTTGAGGGAAACCAGTGCTTTCTCATATTCCTTGACCGCACGCCGTCCTTCGCCTGAGTAGGTATGTAAAGCGCCAATTTCGGTGTAAAGGCGTGCTACTTGCTCAGTACGATGCACTGAAATATAGATTTCTATCGCTCGCTCAAAATGCTTGAGAGCCTGAGTTGAGTTGCTTTCACGAAGCAATGTGCCGAGACTAGCCTGTATATGCGCCTCTTCCAGGGGGAACACCCCTGCATGCAGCAGTGCATCTCTCAGCAATTTCTCTCCTGTCTCCTGATCGCCTGCGAGAATATTAGCTTGTGCCAGGGTACGTACTGCACGAAGCGCCTCTTCAGTGACGGATGCAGCGTCGATATTGACAGACTCGTGGAGAAGCAAACGGCCTTTTTCGCTGGTTGGATTTTGCCTCAGCAGGGCTGTACCCAGCGCAATCTTCGCCTGTGTGAGCAGCGTCGCATCGTCGATATGCCGGGCAATCTCCAGGGCTTCTTGCGCTTGCGCTTCTGCTGTGATTGTGTCTCCCTGTCGTAGTAAGACATCGCTCAGGCGGCAGAGTAAATCCGCACCCTGAGCAGTCTTCGGGCGTGGAATGGGTGCAAGGCTGAGGGCTTCTGTGTAGTGCTTGCGAGCATCCTCGTAACGGGAACCGACAACCGCTTGATTTCCCATCAACATATGCAAAGCAGTAATCTGCTGGCGATCTTGCAACAGTCGGGCAAATTCGAGCGCTTCCCCCCAAACCCGTAATGCTTCAGCCTCGTTATCCAACCGTATATGGAGTTCCCCAAGCTGCTGCATAAAACGGCCTAACAACTCTTTGTCTCCGCTGCGTTGCAGTCGCGGTATGGCATCTTGCAGAAGATGCAGCGCAAACGCATCATTTCCATCGTGCATATATACAGACGCGAGCCGCGCCGTTGCCCGGCCTAACGCACCTTCCAGCATGGCATTCTTCGCCAGAGATCGCGCTTCTTCATATTTTTCACGGGCTGTTTCCCAGTCGCCCTGGCATTGCGCCACCACACCTAGCGATACCAATGCATAGGCCATGGGTGCCGTATACTGTTTTCCCAGGCAGTCTTCATATAGCTCCTGCAAGATGAAGTTCGCAGTGTTATAGTCACCCTGCGCAATCAGAATATCCCCACGTACCAGTGTAATATCCACCTGTTTTTCGCTATCATAATCTTGCCTTGCATGCTCCATTGCCTGAGACAACAATTCCAATGCGTCATCATACTGTTCTGCATGCTGCGCACGATGTGCCTGCTCAATCAATTTTTCGGCATTCGGGCGGGAAATTCGGCCTGCGTTCTGCGTTGTGGCTCTCTGGAATATCCGGCGGAGAAATGACATAAAGGTATCGTCCACGCTCATTATTACGGCTCAAATTGACCTCCATTATAGCATTGAGGGGAGCCGTTGCAGACGAAGAGAAGGGAGTACAAAAAAAAGTTGTACTCCCTTGAAGATTTGAGGATGACTAGGGGTAAATGCCGCGCAGAATAATTGTCTCTGAAACGCGGTGGATTGCCGTCACCTGTGCAGCAGTGCGCATATCCAGATTTTTCTCCTGGGCGCACTCATACGTGCGGTCATATGCATCACTCAGGATGCGGTACAATTTGTCGAAAACTTCTTCGCGGCTCCAGAAAAACGCCTGCAAATCCTGCACCCATTCAAAGTACGAGACCAGCACACCACCAGCGTTTGCAAGAATATCCGGGATTACCGTAATACCACGATCATGTAAGATGTCATCCGCTTCAGGCGTTGTGGGGCCATTCGCACCTTCAATGACGACCCGCGCTTGAACATCATTCGCATTGAATTCAGTCAGTTGGCCTTCCAGTGCTGCCGGGATCAACACATCGCAGGGCAGAGTAAGGAGTTCGGAGTTACTCACCTGGTCTGCATCAGCATAATGGATCACGCTACCATCCTGTTCAACAGCAGCCTGTACGCCTGCAATATCGAGACCATTTGGATTGTAGATGCCGCCGTATACATCGCTGACAGCAACAATTGTAAAGCCCCGTTCGGCAGCATACTGTGCCGCGTTCGAGCCAACATTACCAAAACCCTGAATGATGACTTTCACATCCGCTGGATCAAAAGCACCACCTTTTTCAAGCGTCGCCTCCATGCAGACGATGACCCCGCGTCCCGTTGCTTCAGTACGTCCCACACTACCGCCCAGGCCAACCGGCTTCCCGGTGACAATCGCGGGGACAGAGTAGCCCACTTGCATAGAGTATGTATCCATGAACCAGGCCATCACCTGCTGATTTGTTCCCATATCCGGCGCGGGGATGTCAGTCTTGGGGTCAACCAGGGGCACAAGTTCGGAAGCATAACGGCGCGTCAGGCGTTCGAGTTCACCCGTACTCAGTGTCCGAGGATCAACAACTACGCCGCCTTTTGCGCCACCATACGGAATGTTCACGAGGGCGCACTTCCAGGTCATCCACATTGCCAACGCACGAACTTCATCCAGCGTCACATGTTCACTGAAACGCAGACCGCCCTTCGTCGGACCCAATGCGGTGTTGTGATGAACACGGTAACCCGTGAACATCTCGATTGTGCCGTCATCACGACGCACAGGGAAATTCACGGTGAATTCACGGCGCGGGTAACGCATGAATTCTACGACACCATGAGGAATATCGTTCATATGTGAAACCGCACGATCAAACTGAGCTAGAGCAGTTTTATAAGCATCCAGTTCTGTCATTTGCGCTCCGGGCATCGCAACAACCATTGAGCAAGTCTCCTTAATGAATGGTAATATTTCGGGTATCTCTCAGTGTATGCAGTTTTGGTTTCTTGTAAAGTGATCTGTGTACAATTCATACAATTCTAAGTGCCCTACAACTGTGCAGTATATACGATGAAGGTGAATTTGTAGTTTAAAGTCACGTCAATTTGATTGAAGAATTTTTGCACAAGCCCTCATAATGAAAAGCAGCAGGTACACCAAAAAAGCTTTATAGAGACCAAAAAGGGTCTTCCCTGCTCGCAAGGCTAAACATTAACGCAAGGACTAGAACACATTGTGTGTCAATGCAATTTCCCGTTTTTTGTCCAGCAATTCTATCCGGGATCTTGCTATGTAAGAATGCAACAAGCACGTATTCTGCTTACACATCAAGAAAGCTGCATTTATACCCTGCTGATTTCGTACACTTTTGCCAGAACAAACCAGATCATCGAACAGGAGCTAGAAGGAGCAAGAACAATGGCGACACAGGCTCTTTACCGTCCTGTTGGCTTATATGAGTACCAGAAAATCGAAGCAAACAGTTTCAAGAAGTTCCCACCGCGCTTTCCACATCAGCCGATTTTCTACCCGGTACTGCACCGTGAGTATGCGGTGCAAATTGCCCGCGATTGGAATACCAGGGATGCAGCATCTGGATACATTGGGTTTGTGACGGCGTTTGATGTAGACAGCCATTTTCTGAGACGATATGAAGTCCAGCGAGTAGGCAGTGAGTTGCACGAGGAATTGTGGATTCCAGCAGAAGAACTGGAAGCATTCAACCAACATATTCGGGGGGCAATCCGGCTGCTCGCCGTTGTATTCACTACCCGGAAAGACGGCGAGCAGCATTTCATGATTGAAGAGTGAGTTTGCGTCTTAGCCTACAACCTCAGCTTCTACACCTGCAACCAAAACTTCTGCCAGATGTTCGCTCAGTCGGTGGGCTAGCGCGATAATTAATATCGTGGGATGCCCACCACCACCCGTGACGAAGGTCGCACTGCTGAGGACATGCAGATTATTGGCAGTATGTACACGGAGGTTTGCATCAACCACACTCGTTTCGGGGTCATCTCCCATACGACAAGTGCCATAATGATGATGCGCCCATTCATGATAGTAGATCTTCTCGATCTCCGTTGCACCAATCTCTACCAGAATCGACTCGAGCAATTCATAGACAGCCGCTTCCGTCGCCATGTCTTTTTCCGTCAACGAAAAGGACATATCCAGCCCCGGATTGCCCATCCCGTCTGGCATATCTTCCGCCAATGTCACCCGGTTATCCGGGTGTGGATACACTTCGGTAGTGGTGCCGACCATCACTCCGCCGTTCGGTTCCACACGGCTCCATAGAATAATGCTGCCAAGCCCACGCTCCTTGAATTCCTCATAGAAAGTGTGAGATCGCGCAAGCTGGTTCCGTGCCGGAATTTTGTCCGAAGGCAGCTTACCTTGCATTGTAATGTTGTGATGCTCGTTGAAGAAACGTCCAACGATATCGTTATTGTTGCCGAAGCCATTTGGGTATACGTCTGAACGGGACTGCAACAGCAGCTTCGCAGAGTCAACTCCCCCACATGCAACCACATACCGCTGCCCACGCACTGTTCGTGTATGACCGTTGTAGTCTCTTACTTCGAGGTGTTCGACATTGCCATCTGCATCCGGCACAATATTGGTAACGACAGCCCCAGCGACCAATGTACCGAGCGGCGAATCCGCAAATTCTGGGAGCAAATCGCTCATCATACGCATTGGCTGTGAATGATCTGCAACGCCCGTAGACGTGGGCGAAAAATCCCAATCAATATCCAACGACTTCATAGCGTGGGTTACTTCATCAATCCCTTCACCAATCCAGACGCGATAGGGGAGCGGCGTGCTGCGCGGCGGTGTAAACGAGGAAAGTTCTCCACCGCGAACACGCAGCGTCTTTTCAGCACGGGCATAATACGGCTCTATATCCGCATAACGAAAAGGCCATTCACCCCCTTCCGGCGTATAAGCATTGGTTTCAAAATCAATGGGATGCAAGCGATGCGCTCTTCCCGTCCAGATCAAGGATGTGCCACCAACAGCGCGGATGCGCGTAGAAGCAATTGGGTACTCCACACTGCCAGAATTGCGAACCACTTCGAGGCGATGTGCTTGAATATTGGCATCAGGATTGGCAAGCGAGGGACCCGCTTCCAGGATTAATGTTTTGATCCCCCGACTTACGAGCTGTGTACCCAGAACGGAACCCGCAGGCCCGGAACCAATAATCACAACATCGTAAAGCGTATCATCAAGTTGGTCAAAGCCATGAGCAGCTGCTTGCCGCTCGGAAAGCGAAAAAATGAAGGACTCAAGGTATTGACGAAATTCGAAGCCAATTGCAGCTAATGCTCCCAGACCCAATGCAGCTATCTGAAGAAATCTTCTGCGGCTCAACTTTCTTGGTTGAAGCTTTTCAGCAGGCATAGCGAACACTCTCCTGTTCGTTCCGAGACAAAATTTGAGACTTCCCCGTGTGTGTTCGCGCAGACCAAGTATATAGCGATATGACTAAATATGTCTACATCTTAAGAAACCATTACAATTGATGGAATTTCGTAAGCAAATGGTATATTTTCCACTTAGACAGATGTCGGTCAATGAGAGAGAGAAGAAAAAACCAGAAGCACACGCCTCTGGTTTCTCATGGATTATGTTTGCGTCAATTTAGCGCACCATGTAGGAGACTCCTATGCCATAGTCTCGGTTGCTTTAGCGCCTACCAATACTTCCGCGAGGTGTTCACTGAGGCGGTGTGCTAGCGCAGCAATGAAAAGCGTGGGATGTGAACCACCACCTGTGACAAACGTCGCGCTGCTGAGGACATAGAGATTGTTCGCCGAATGTACGCGCAAATTTGCATCTACCACACTTGTTTCGGGGTCATCCCCCATTCGGCAGGTGCCGTAATGATGATGCGCCCATTGATGAACAATGACCTCTTCAATGTCCGTTGCACCAATATCGCGCAGGATTTGCTCCAGGAGTTCGTAAACAGCCTCCATGGTCAGTTCATCTTTTTCAGTAAAAGAAAAAGACAGATCCAGACCAGGATTACCAAGCCCATCCGGCATGTCTTCTGCAAGCGTGACCCGGTTATCGGGGTGTGGGTATATTTCAGTAGTCGCACCTACCATCACCAAACCATCTGGCTGGACGCGGCTCCACACGATGATGCTGCCAAGTCCCTGTTCTTTGAAGGATTGGTAGAAAGAATGGGAACGCGCCAGTTGGCTTTCGGAAGGAACTTGATCTGGTGGGAGTTGCCCTTGCAAGGTGATGTTGTAATGCTCATTGAAGAAACGTCCAACCACATCATTACCGTTGCCAAATCCATTTGGATATACCTCTGAACGAGATTGCAGCAGCAACTTTGCAGAGTCGATGCCGCCGCAGGCGACTACATAGCGATTCCCGCGCACGCTGTGTACCTGCCCGGTGTAATCGCGGACTTCCAAATGATCTACATTGCCATCGTCATCTGGCACAATATTTGTCAGGGCAGCACCTGCTACCAGTGTGCCATAGGACGAATCCGTAAAATCAGGAAGCACATCTGTCATCGCTTGCAAGCCTGAATTATGGTTGGCAATTCCAGTGGATGTCGGAGAAAAATCCCATACCAGATTCACAGGTTGCATGACTTCTTCCACTTCACCAATTCCTTCGGTGAACCAGGTATGTAGTGGAAGGGGGCTGTTTCGCGGAGCATGCATCTCAGATAGAGTATCCCCACGCACCCGCAGCGTACGCTCCGCCTGCTCGTAATAACGCTCAATATCTTCATACCGAAAAGGCCAATCTGCGCCTTGGGGTGTGTAAGCGTTGTTCTCAAAATCAATCGGGTGCAAACGCGGCGAACGCCCTGTCCAGATGAGCGAAGTCCCACCAACAGCACGGATGCGCGTTGACGAAATCGGATAATCGATACTGCCTGAATTACGCACCACCTCTAGTTGATGCGCTTGAATGCTCGAATCGGGATTGAATAGTGAAGGTCCTGCTTCCAGGATGAGCGTTTTCACGCCCTTATTGACCAGGTCACGCCCCAATATTGCGCCTGCCGGCCCGGAACCTACAATGACAACATCGTAAACTGTGTCATCTAATGCGTTGAATGCTGCGACCTCCGGCTGGCGGGAATTGAGTGAATTGAGAAAGCGCCCGATGTATTGCCGGAACCCAAACCCTATGACTCCTAGAATACCTAGAGCCGTCGCTCCTGTAGCAAGAAATGTTCTACGGCTGATTAACTGCCGTGGTTGCCCCTCTTGTGACATGCACGATCCCCTGATTACTCAATGTCGCCTTATTGTATGGGACGCAATATGAATCAGGGGTTATGATTTCATCAGCAAACGATCTACAACTTATATAATTCTTGCTCCGCGCTAAGGTGATTTAAAGCTAGAACAACTTTTCATCAGAAAAATGAAGCTTACGTTGAATATCGTAAGCCCCATCTATCCGCCTAGTCCGCAGCGGGTTCACTGATGCTGACATAGGGACGCAAGAATTGCCCCGTGTAGCTGTGATCCATCATCGCCACCTGTTCTGGTGTGCCTTCGGCGATGATCTCACCACCGCCGCTGCCACCCTCAGGCCCCAGGTCGATGATCCAATCAGCAGTCTTGATGATATCCAGGTTATGTTCAATCACCACAATCGTATTGCCTGCATCCACTAACTGCTGCAAAACATCAATTAGCTTCGCAACATCCATCGCATGCAACCCCGTGCTTGGCTCATCCAGAATGTAGAGCGTCTGCCCGGTTGCGCGTTTAGAAAGCTCACGGCTGAGTTTGATGCGCTGCGCCTCACCACCGGAAAGGGTCGTCGCTGGCTGGCCGATGCGAATGTAACTCAGCCCAACGGCATTGAGCGTTTCCAACTTGTTCAGGATGGGCGGTTGGTTGGCGAAAAATTCCATGCCTTCGCTCACTGTCAGATCCAGCACTTCCGCGATGCTCTTCTCTTTGTAGTGAACTTGCAGCGTCTCGCGGTTGTAGCGCGTGCCATTACAGACATCACACTCGACGTAAATATCAGGCAAGAACTGCATCTCAATCTTGATCTGCCCTTGCCCACCACAGTTCTCGCAGCGCCCACCCTTCACATTGAAGCTGAAGCGTCCCTGGTCATAGCCGCGAATCTTGCTCTCTGGCAGCGCAGCGAAGAGTGAACGAATGTGGTCGAACATCTTCGTGTATGTACCGGGATTGCTGCGCGGGGTGCGTCCAATAGGCGATTGATCAATATTGATGATCTTATCGATTGCCTCATAGCCCTCAATGGAGTCGTGCTTCCCAGGCCGGACGCGGCTGTTATTGATGAGCTGCGCCATACGCTGATAGAGAATATCCACCACCAGCGTTGACTTACCGCTGCCGCTGACCCCTGTTACGCAGACAAACTTGCCCAACGGAATTTCGACATCCACTTTCTTCAAGTTATTTTCTTGCGCACCATGAATGACGAGCCTGCCACCGTTGCCTTCGCGCCGCGTCTCTGGCACAGGTATGCTGAAACGCCCTGCCAGGTAATCTCCGGTAGCGCTGCCCACCACCTGCGCGACTTCTTCCGGTGTGCCTGCTGCGACGATCTCACCACCACGTTCACCCGCGCCGGGGCCAAGGTCAATCAGGTAATCAGCAGAACGCATGGTATCTTCATCATGCTCCACCACCAGCACCGTATTGCCTAAGTCGCGCAAATCGGTCAGCGTGTTAATCAAGCGAGCATTGTCTCGCTGGTGCAAACCGATGCTGGGTTCATCCAGCACATACAGCACACCCGTCAGGCGGCTGCCAATCTGTGACGCAAGCCGGATACGCTGTGCTTCCCCACCAGAGAGACTCCCGGCAGAACGTGCCAGCGTCAGATAGCCGAGGCCGACATCGTTCAGGAAACCGATGCGTGCTTCAATCTCCTTGAGAATTTGCCGCCCAATTTCCATATCACGCTGATTCAGGCTGCCTTCCAGCAAATTCTCTTCATCACCGCGCAACGAAGCAATCCACTGCACCAGCTCACTCACAGGCTCCAGCGTAATCTCGTAGATGCCTCGGTCTGCGACAGTCACTGCCAGCGCTTCCGGGCGCAAGCGCTGCCCTTCGCACACACGGCAGGGGATATGAGTCATATAGGTTTCGATTTTGTCACGGATGTAGTCCGAATCGGTCTGGTTGTAGCGTCGGCGCAAATTATTGACGACACCTTCAAATGTCGTCTCGTACATGCGCATCCTGCCAGATTGATTCTTGTAGCGGACTTCGATCTTCTTCTTGCCTGTGCCGTAAAGGATATAGTCCTGCTGCTTCTTGGTCAGGTCACGCCAGGGGACATCCAGCGGAACATCATACATACGATTGATGCCCTTGAGAACATTCCACGTCCAGCCGTTCTTATCGTCCACATTCCAACCGTTGGCATCAATTGCTCCGTCAGCGATGCTCAAATCTTTGTTGGTGACGATCAAATCAGGATCAATCTCCAGGCTGAACCCCAACCCCTGGCACGCAGGACAAGCGCCGCTGGGTGTATTGAAGGAGAATAGGCGTGGTTCCAGCTCTGGGAAACTCCCGTGTCCATTCGGGCAGGCTAGATGCTCACTAAAGAGAATGTCTTCCGGCTTCTCACGGTCGGTCAGGTCATTGATGATGACCACCCCATCCCCCAGTTCAAGCGCTGTTTCAATGCTATCTGTCAGGCGGCTTTCGAAGGCTTGTGCATCTTCTGACTGCTCATCGCTGTACTTGCGGATCACCAGACGATCCACCACGACTTCAATGTTGTGGATGACGTAGCGATCCAGGTCGATTTCTTCTTCCAGATCACGCACTTCGCCATCAATCCGAGCGCGTACAAAGCCGGATTGCCGCAGTTCTTCGATGACTTTTTCGTGCTGACCTTTTTTGTTGCTGATGATGGGAGCCAGCACCTGGATGCGCGTGCCATCCTCCATATTCAACACATCATCCACAATCTGTTGTGCGCTCTGCGCGAGCAGTTGTACACCGCAAACCGGGCAGTGTGGCACACCTATTCGCGCATAGAGCAACCGCAAATAGTCATATACTTCCGTGACTGTACCCACTGTCGAGCGGGGGTTGGCGCTCACCCCTTTCTGATCAATGGAAACAGCCGGACTTAACCCTTCGATCTGGTCTACGTCGGGTTTTTCCATCTGTCCCAGGAACTGCCGTGCATAGGCGCTGAGGCTTTCTACGTAGCGACGCTGACCTTCCGCGAAGATCGTATCGAATGCCAGGGACGACTTCCCCGACCCGGACAACCCCGTGAGAACAACAAGCTGATTGCGTGGAATTTCGACGTTAATATCTTTCAGGTTATGCTCACGAGCGCCCCGAACGATGATTTTATCTTGCATAGTGATTGTGTCCTGTTGATTGTGCTACAGGTAACAAATACCCGTACAAGTGTTCTGATTATAGCGTGGCACAGGAGAGATGCAAAGCCAAAGATACGCGCTCTACGTAGGATATAGATGAGAATCTACACAAGAGAATCAATGAATTTATCTCCCGTCATGAAAATGGACGAATGTCCGAATTGTGAGGCGATTCTGACTCGACACTCATCTAGAATTCATTGACACTTTTTAGAGTTAGCACAGTTATCCATTAGGTGTGCTAAGTATCCCTGTGAGGGCAAGTGGCAGAAAAAGTAACAGCGCGCGATGTCGCCCGCAAAGCAAAACGCATATTCCCGATTATGGGACGTTTGATGGAAGCGCGGATGCGAACGCCAGCCATCCCCATCCCACCGGTTCACTTCCATGTATTGAATCACCTGGAGACGCGCCCCTACGCGCTCAATGAATTGGCGGATCAAATGGCGGTGAGTTCTGCATCGCTTTCCCGAACGATTACCGTGCTGGAAGAGCGTGAGTGGGTCACACGCAGCCGCTCTACCGAAGATCGCAGGGTGGTGCAAATCGAAATCACACAGCAGGGTCACGCTGTACTGATGGAGATCGAAACCCGCTCTGAAGATTTCCTGGCAGAGACCCTGAGCCATCTTTCACAACAAGACTTAGAAAAACTCATGGATGGCCTAGAAATTATGATTGGGGCTTTTGCTGACGCGATGAGCTACCTCCCATCGGATTCCGATACCAAATAGATCTTCAAGCCAGGAATACCTTTTTATTACAAGACAGCACTACTTAGGCGCTGTGATCGTTTCGTGTTGCTTATCGAAGGATAATCTATGTCGAACAGAGAAATCATTGCAGAGAATCTAGTCAAGCGCTATGGCGATTTCACAGCGGTGAATAGCGTGTCGTTCCATGTGAAATCGGGCGAAGTGTTCGGGTTCCTGGGGCCGAACGGCGCAGGCAAGAGTACAACCGTCACCTTGCTGACTACCCTGGGGCTGCCAACCGAGGGGCAGGCCAGCGTCGGCGGGTATGACATCGTGAAAGAAGCCGCGAATGTTCGCCGGATTGCCGGTGTTGCCTTGCAGGAAATCGGCCTTGATCCGCTGATGAAATCCATGGAAATGCTCACCATTCAGGGGCAAACCTTCGGCATGACGCGCAAGCAATCCCGCGAACGTGCGGACGAACTGCTGCACATCGTCAAGCTGGAGCAGTTCAAAGATCGTCCTGTTGGGAAATACAGCGGTGGGATGCGCCGCCGCCTTGACCTCGCACTGGCACTGGTTCACAAGCCGGAAATTCTCTTCCTGGATGAACCAACCACCGGGCTTGATCCTGCCAGTCGCCGCGATGTCTGGGAGGAAGTGCGCCGCCTGAACCGTGATCTGGGCATGACCATCTTCCTGACGACGCAATATCTGGAAGAAGCGGACGAATTGGCGGATCGCATCGCCATCATTGACCGGGGCGAAATCGCAGCCGAAGGCCAACCGGAAGACCTGAAGGCACAGGTTGGCGGAGAAGCCATCAATGTGACCTTCCACAATATGGATGAAGTGAACCGCGCTCGCGCAGAATTGAACGAGATGGCAGAACGAGTACAGATTGACCGCAATACCCTGCGCCTGTACCTGAAGAAATCCGCTGCTGCTGTGCCTGTCGTGGTCAATCGTTTGCAAAGTGCAGGCATCGAAATGGCATCCCTCACCCTCACCCAGCCCACGCTGGATGATGTCTTCCTGCAAGTCACCGGGCAGCGCTATGAAGCCGAAGGTGAACCCGAAACTGAACCGACCCCTGAAGTGGCCTAAATAGGAGCATCACACATGGCAAGCATCACAACCAACAATGCCGCAGCACTTCCGAATGACAAGAGCGTCGCAGCCACCAGTGGACGGATGCCGTTCTGGTTACAGGTTTCTACCATGGCATGGCGTAGTTTATTGGTCACCTTCCGTACCCCATCGGCAATTTTGCCGCCGCTGATCCTGGGTGGATTCTTCCTGGTGATTTACGAAGCGCAGTTGGGCAACGCCTCAGATTTTTTCCTGCGTGGCGTGGAATACATTAACTTCATTCTGCCGCTGTCCATCATCAGTTCCGCACTCAGCGGCGCAGGGGTCGCGGGGCAGAGCCTCGTCCGTGATATTGAAAGCGGCTACTTTGACAAGCTGATGCTGACACCTATCAGCCGCGCTGCGCTGATCCTGGGTCCGACCATCGCCGGGGCTGCGATCCTCGCACTGCAATCCGCTTTCATCGTCTTTGTCGGTTTGCTCATGGGCTTGAACCCTGCAACCGGGTGGCTCGGCCTGTTGGCGCTAATCGGGCTGGCACTGCTGGTTGGCCTGAGCTTCGCAGGATTCACCATCGGAATCGCGCTGCTGACCGGGAACGCGGCTGCCACCCAGAGTGGAAACTTCCTGTTCTTCCCGCTGACCTTCCTCACGGCAACGTTCGTACCAATTAGCTTACTCTCTGGCTGGATCAAGGTCGCAACCCAGATCAACCCCATCACCTATATCCTGGATGCCATGCGCTCCCTGATGATTGATGGTTGGGATGCCCAAAAATTGCTGATCGGGCTGGCAGCCTGCGCGGTACTCGGTACGCTGACTTTCGCCTTCAGCCTGTACGGGCTGCGCGTGCGCACCAGCCGCAAGTAAACCCCATCACCGGAACTGCATGATCCTGATGTATGATTACAGGGGAGCGACCCAAGCTCCCTTGTTTTTTATTCTGGGAAGGGGCATTTCTATACACATGGAACATGAATTTGTGATGGAATGCATTGTGCCACGGCATATAAAGGTCATGTGGATTGCCTTCGCTGCGGTGGTTGCACTGTTAATCCTCTGGTTGCAACGCGAGAACTGGATGGTGTGGGCATTATTCATTTATATGACGCTTCGCGTGCCGCTCTATTCACCTGACGTACAGGTCTATAGCGATGGTGTCGAAGTCAATCGTTTTGGCTTCAAGAATTTTCTGCACTGGTCGGATATTCGCGGTGTGCGTGTGAGCAAACTCAACAGCCAGATTTTCCCCAGGAATATATCTAACTGGGTCGGATGGCTGTTCTATGACTTTTTGCTCATCAACTTCTGGCGCACGAATTACAAAGACGCGATGGAATACATTAAGAACCATGTGGAAACAACCCAGCAATTGAACCAGGGGCGCGTCTATGAGTGAGGGGCAACCTGGCGGCGTACCCCTCAGCCTCAGCTTATTCGTCCGTGTTGGATTGAATAGGTGTTGGAGATGGTGTCTGTGCTAGCACGGTCGCTGTTGCCTGAATGTCGGTGTATGCCTCCGAGAAGGCCACATTACCCAACCCACGAGTGACCGTCACCCAGGTTTGCCCCGGCTTCATCTTGATCGGCGTATTGTCGCCAAAGATAATCTGCAAAGCGCTGCCGGGTTCGCGGTCACGCCGCCGCCAGAAACCCTGGAAAAGCTGACCATCCCGCACCAGGTAGGCACGCCCTTGATCCCACAATTCAATGCCAAGCGAGGTGTAATTCGCCCCCGGCGGGAACAAATCCGGGCGTTCAACATGCGGTGCTTCGATAAACAGTAGATTCTCTACCGCCACCTGTTGCCCGTCCGCAGCATCCAGGTGTGGCACTTCATCGGTATAGCGCAGGTATGTCCCGCTGTCGGGATCATACTGCCAGCGCGATGAAGTGGGACCATACCAGAACACGCTGATGTCATTGGCAGGTACGCCGCCGGGGGGAATATCTTCACCGAAGGCAAAGCCAAAGGCAGCGTATCCGGTATTGGTTCCCTGGCGGTCTGCCACTTCCCACATCAAGCGGGTATTGCCGAACAGCGTATGCTCACGCGCCACGCCGGATTCGCGCAATTCCGCATTGCGACAGAAGACCACTTCATCGCAATTGTTGTTAGGGTCTTCAGGATGCCCGACAGAGGGCGAAATCAACTGGAACTCGAAGAACTCTTCGCCAAGCAGCAACTGCTGAATCGGTTCACTTGTGCCGGAATACGTCAGCAAGGCGCGGTACATTGTCACCAGTTCCATATCCATCAGGCGGGCGCTGCGAATCGAGCCGACCCGTTCTGGCGCTGTGCTGCGGAAGATCGCTGCGAAACGGGTGACACCGCCTTCGGCCTCATATTCATAGATCACATCCGCAGCACTTAAGCCGTACTGGGGACGCACCACGGGCGGATAGTTAGAAATCTTCACGATCAGGTTCCGCCGCGCCATCGCTTCTTCGTCGGGATAATCCAACCCGGTCAGCGGATTAATGCCCTGGGGATAGCTGAACGGCCCGATGGGAGTCGCCGTTGGTGTGGGCGTGTTCGTCGGTGTGTTGGATGCCGTCGGCGTGGGTGTATTAGTTGGCGTTTGCGTCGGAGTCTGTGTATTGGTGGCTGTGCTGGTCGGGGTTGCAGTGGGGCCATCTGGCGTGTTCGTCGCAAAGCCGAAGCCACCCTCTGCCGGGGCATTGGTAGCGACGATGGGTTGGCTCGTGCCGCCATCTGGCGTATTGGTCGCAAACTGCCCCTGTACTTGCTGAGGTGCTGAAACCACTGCCAATGCGAGCAGCAGCACAATTGCGAATAAGCTCAGGTTCCTGTGCATTCGTTCCTCATTCAATCATTTCGTTGCGTTTTAGCAGCGGATGAGTATAGGAGGCTGCTTACAGCTTGCACAGGGGCATGTTGCGTGTCAGCGACTATAATAGGTGTATCGTCAGCTATGCTGGCGCACGCACCGTGCAAATCGCAAATTGGAGTAATACCCTATGGCAAAGCGCCGTTTATTGATTTCCTATGCTCACCCCGATGATGAGAGCTTTGGCAATGGCAGCTTGATTGCAAAGTACGTCGCAGAAGGTGTAGACGTGTATTTGATCTGCGCGACGAATGGGGACGTGGGGACAATCCCGGAAGAAATGCAAGACCAATATGATACCGTCGCGGAACTGCGCCTCGCGGAACTCGATTGCGCAGCGCAAAAGCTTGGCTTCAAAGAAGTTTTTCGCTTCGGCTACCGAGACAGCGGCATGATGCAGAATGATCTCAAAGATCACCCGGATGCGCTCTGGCATAATTGGCAGACTAACCCGGACGAAGTGCTGCACCGCGTGGTCGATGTCATACGTGAAATCAGGCCGCAGGTCATCCTCACCTTTGACCGCTATGGTGGGTACGGACACCCTGACCATATCGCCATTCAGCAAGCCACAACCCAGGCATTTGAACTGGCAGGCGATAGCAGCTACATAACCAACCATGCGCCCTATCAACCGCAAAAACTGTACTATTCTGGCATTCCGGCTGCCATGCTCAAAGTCGGTTTGTGGATCATGAAATTGCGCGGGATGGATGTTCGTAGAATGGGTACGAACAAAGATATTGATTTCCAGGCCGTGGTGGACAATATCGAACCGAAGCACACTTCTGTCGATATTGCGGATTATCTGGAAGCCGGAGACGAAGCCTCTGCCTGCCACGCCAGCCAGGGTGGGGGGCGCTTCATGAATATGCCCATGTGGTTGCGGCGCATCATCGCAGGCAAACAGGGTTTCACCCGCATCTATCCTGAACCTGCCCGTGATGGGATTGATGAGCATGATTTGTTTGAAGGGGTCACACTCACGGAAGAGGAGCCGGAGCCAGTGGCATGACAGCCGAGCAGCCATCTAAGCCAGTATCCCCGGTAGAACGCCTGATGGATGCCATTGATTTGATTGAAGCGGGTGACAAAGAATCCGCCCGTTCGATCTTGCGCGGCCTCATCCGCGAGAACAGCAATTTTGAGGATGCGTGGCTCTGGATGAGCGTTGCCGTCGATTCAATTGATCAGAGTGTGGTCAGCCTGGAAAATGTGCTGCGCATCAATCCCAGAAATACCTACGCAGCCGAAGCGTTATACCGCTTGCGACAGCCCGACATTCAAAGTGAACGAGAGCGCAGCCGCCTGACCTTCATCCGGGACAGTGCAAGAATCATCTTATGGATCCTGGTGCTGACACTTCTATTCGCGGTATTGATTGATTCGATGGGGTTGCTGCAAGCGGGGTAAAGCAGCAACGGGGATGCAAGTCTACATCCCCATTGAAGAAAATTCTTAGCGAACGCCGAGCAGCAGTTCAATCAGGAGTTGATCCAACCGTTCATAGGGCAAGCCACGGTTGCCAAGTGCTGCGCGGTCAAAAGCAGCGGCCTTCAACTGGCTGGCAGCTTCTGCACTATAAGCACTCTGTGCATAACTGTACGTACCGTCATCCGCGTTGATCTCTGCCAATAGTGCTTGAATTTCGCTGTCGTCGCGGAACTGCTGTGCTTTCTCTTTGAGGATCAGATACGTCCGCATACAACCGCGAGCAAAGGCTTTCACGTCTTCATGGTCACTGACGCGGTAAGCGTGTGCATCGAAGTGACGGCTGCTATCGTAGCCCACATCTTCCAGGAATTTCACAAGGAAAAATGCCTGCTTAATCATAGCGCTGCCAAAACGGAAGTCCTGATCGAAACGTCCAAACATCTGATCATTCAGATCAATGTGGAAGAGTTTTCCCGCTTCCCAGGCTTGCGCAACTGCGTGCAGGAAGTTCAGCCCTGCCATGTGTTCGTGCGCCACTTCCGGGTTCACACCGACCATCTCCGGGTGATCCAGCGTTTCGATGAAAGCCAGGAGGCTGCCCACCGTTGGCGCATAAATATCGCCGCGTGGTTCATTCGGCTTGGGTTCCAGCGCGAATTTCAGATCATAACCTTGATCTTTTACGTAATTCGTCAGGAAGTTGAAAGCGTGACGATAGCGCTTGATGCTATCCACCGGATTCTTAGAGACATCCGTTTCTACCCCTTCACGCCCACCCCAGAAAACATAAATCTTCGCGCCAAATTCCACGCCAAGATCAATGGCATTCATCGTCTTTTGCAGCGCATAGGCACGCACAGCGGGATCATTGGATGTGAACGCACCATCTTTGAAAGCCGGATCACGGAAGAGGTCAGTCGTTGCCATCGGCACAATCAGACCGGTTTCATCCAGCGCTTTCCGAAAATCGCTGACGATCTGGTCGCGTTCGGCGGGGGTAGCATCAATCGGCACGAGGTCGTTATCGTGGAAGTTCACGCCCCACGCGCCAACCTCTGCCAGCAAATGCACAATTTCTACAGGCGAAAGCTGTTCACGGGTAGCACGTCCGAAGGGATCAGCGCCGGGATTGCCCACTGTCCACAGACCAAACGTAAATTTATGTTCCGGTTTCGGCTCATAATTGGACATCTAAAATACCTCCTGAAGGATTTATCAAGACAGGGCGATTGCTGTATCGCATCGCCCTGATTATTCACGAGACTCAATTAGAAAGCTGCCATCAGGATAGCGTTGTACTGGTGGAAAAGACTTGCTCCACCGGAGTCGTCTCCCCAATGATGGTCAGCGTCCCATCCAGGCGGATGTCATCAGACGCGCTGCCGATCATCACACGAACTTCACCGGGTTCAACGACATACTGCATCGCACGATCATAGAAGGCATAGTGTGCAATCGGCAAATGGAAGGTCACGCAGATACTTTCCCCGGCTGCCAGATGCACTCGCTGGAAACCTTTCAAGGCTTTCAGCGGACGAGTCACGCTGGCGATAGGATCACCCAGGTACAATTGTACAACTTCATCCCCGGCAGTGCCGCCTGTATTGGTGAGCGTGAAGCTGACCGCTACCGTATCCTGCGCCGTGGCTTCCCCCTGGCTGATGACCAGATTGCTGTACTCAAATGTGGTATAGCTCAAACCATGCCCAAAAGCGAACAACGGTTTCGCGCTCATATCTGTGTAGTTGCCATACCAGTGCGAACGCTGCCCTGATGGCTTGTGATTGTAGTAGACCGGAACCTGCCCCACATGGCGCGGGAAAGATACCGGGAGCTTGCCACCAGGATTGACCACGCCGAACAAGACATCGGCAATCGCTGCCCCGCCCTGTTCTGCCGGGAACCATGTTTCCAGCATTGCGCCAACTTGTTCCACGATGTCCGTCAGAGCAGTTGCACGTCCGTTAGTCAGCACCAACACAACTGGCGTACCTGTTGCGGCAATCGCTTGCACTAACTGCTGCTGCACACCGGGTAATTCCAATGTGGCACGGTCAACCGCTTCACCGGAGGTATTCGCCCGCCCCAACCCGGAATGATCACCAGCAACGACGATGGCGATTTCTGCGGACTGTGCTGCGGCAACCGCTTCGGCAAAGCCGGATGTATCCGTGCTGTTGATTTCGCAGCCTTTTGCGTACATGACTTCGGTAGACTCATTCACCAGTTGTTGAATGCCCTGCAAGATGGTTACAGTCGGAGGACGATGTTCATCCCAGTTGACTTCTAAGCCATCTTCACCAGGAGCTGGAGCATCCATATTTTCGTCGGTCAGTTCGATGATGCGTTCCATATGCGCGGGATAGTGATAATCCCCCTGAAGCAATCCCGCACTATCTGCCGCCGCCCCAATCACAGCGATCTTTTTCACATCCCGTGACAGCGGCAGCACCCCATCATTCTTGAGCAAAACCAGTGATTGTTCTGCCAGCTTGCGCGAAATATGAATCGGTTCTGTTTCGCTGTAGATTTCCGCAACTGCTGCTGTATCTACATAAGGATTCTCGAACAGACCCAGGCGCAGTTTCATTTCCAGCACGCGGCGCACACTGGTATCGACGAGATCAATGCTGATGTCCCCAGCTTCCAGCGCATCCAGCAGCGGCTGACCATAACAATCTGCATCCGGCAGTTCAATGTCGATACCCGCTTCCAGACCATACTTCGCCGCTTCGGCTTTGTTGGCTGCAATCTTGTGATACTGCACAAACATGTTGATCGTGAAGTAATCCGCCACCACAACACCATCAAAGCCCAGTTCACCGCGCAGCAGATCCACCATGATGGCTTTACTGCTGCCAGCCGGGATGCCATCCAGTTCTTGATAGGCATTCATCACCGAAGCAATCTTCGCTTCTTTGATGGCAGCCGCAAAAGGAGTCAGGAAGATTTCGCGCAGCATTCGTTCCGGGATATGCGCCGGTGCCCAGTTCAAGCCCCCTTCGGAGAAGCCATAGCCCATGAAATGCTTGGCGGTGGCAACGATACCCTTATGCCAATCCTCCCCCTGGATGCCGCGAATGTAGGCATTGCCAATCGTGCTAATGAGGAAGGGGTCTTCACCAAAGGTTTCTTCCTGCCGCCCCCAGCGTGGGTCACGCGAGACATCCAGCACAGGAGCCAGGGTGTGATGCGCCCCAACAGATCGCATTTCACGCCGGATGACCGAAGCCGCCAATTCCACCAGCGCCGGATTCCAGCTTGCAGCCTGCCCAATTGCCTGCGGAAAGGTTGTCGCTTCTCGTGCGGTGTACCCGGCGCAGCTTTCTTCATGGACAATTGCCGGGATCCCCAGGCGAGTTTCTTCGCAAAGGTAGCGCTGGATGCGATTCGCCAATTCCGCGCTCTGCTGGGGCGGCAGCAGTGTCACAGCGCCGATTCGCGTCACATGCCCTGCCCCATGCGGAATAACCTGGGCTGCTTTTTCCGGCACAAAATTACGATCTTTGTCAATCAGGTTGCTCGTCCAGATGCCGGACAACTGCGCAACCTTTTCTTCGATGGTCATCTCCGCCATCAGATCCGCCACGCGCACATCTGCGGATAAATTTGCATCGAGATAGCGACGTTCTTTCTGCATTGGTTTTAGCCCTTCAATTCACCGCCCGTAAGTCCGGTGACGATAAAACGTTGTGTAAACAAATAGAAGATAATCGCCGGGATCATCAAGATAGTGATGTAGGTCATCACCGCAGCCCAATCTGTACCGTACTGCCCCTGGAACTGCATCAAGCCCAATGGCAAGGGCCACGTTTCCGGCGAACCCGTGAGTACCACCAGCGGAAGGAAGAATTCATTCCAGGCGGCAATGATCTGGATGGTTGCCACAGCGAAGATCGCAGGCCGCACAATCGGCAGCAATATCCGCAAGAAGAATTGGTAGATGTTCGCGCCGTCGATGTAGGCAGCTTCTTCCAACTCTTTTGGCACAGATATAAAGAAACCACGCAAAATGACTACACTACCGGGTATGCCAAAAGCCGCCATCGGCAGGATCACGCCGAGCAAATTCCCAGTCAGGCCAAAATTGCGAATCTGGATGAAGATCGGCAGGATGGCAACCACCAGCGGGAACAATAACCCCACAGACAGGATGTTGAACCACAGCCCTTTTGAGAAGAATCGAATACGGCTGAAGGCAAAGGCCAACATACTGGACAGGATAATATTCAGAAGCACAACCCCAAGGGTGATTCCCAGACTGTTCAACCCCGAACGCCAGAAACGCTCATCCGTAAGAATCAGAATGTAGTTATCCAGATACAGCCCGCGTGTTGGTAGGCCAAATGGCTGAGTCATGAATTCGCCGTTGGTTCGTATACTTCCCAGGAAGGCCACGACTACTGGGAGCATCATCACAACACTCAGCGCAGTGAGCAAGGTGTACTTGATCGCCAGAACATGAAGTTTATCGCGCATTGTTCTGCTCCCTTTACTGTACAAACTCGGCGCTGTAATCACGCCGTAAGACCAGCAGTTGATAGATCAGCGAGAAGGTAAACGTGATGATGAACAGCATCACCGCAATCGCACTCCCCAGACCGAGCCGCCACGAAATAATCCCGAACTTGTAAAGGTAGGTCGCCAACACATGCGTTGCATTCGCAGGGCCGCCCTCTGTCATAACCCAGATCAGAACGAATTGCTGGAAGCTCCCCAACACCGAGAGATAAATCGTCAGACGAATCGTTGCGCCGATCATCGGCAGCGTGACATTGCGCAGCACCTGCCATTCTGTTGCACCATCAATACGGGCTGCTTCTTCCAGGTCTTTTGGTACCCCTTGCAAAGCTGCCATGTACAAAATCATGTGCAAGCCGAAGAACTTCCAGGTGATGACAATGAAGACGGCAATCAATGCAAGGTCTTTATCCGCCAGCCAGGTAATATTCTGCGCGTTCGGCAAAAATAAATGCAGCAGAAAATTCGCCAACCCATCTCGCGGATGATAGACATAGTTCCAGATATAGGCCGTGAGAATCTCCGAGAACACATAGGGAATGAAGAGAATAGTTCGGAAAATGCTACGCCCTGGTAAGGCACCACGCCCCACCACCAATGCCAGCGCCAGCGCCAGCGGCAATTGGACAGTTAACGAAAGCCCCACAATCGTGAAACTGTTCTGGATCGACTGGCGGAAGGCTGATTGGTTCAGCAAGAATTCATAGTTGCGCAGCCCCACAAATTCGGTTGGCGGCCCCAGGCCATTCCAACGGAATGTGCTGTAATACAGTGAGTTAGACACTGGGAACAGCAAAAAGGCGAAGAAGAAAATCATGCCCGGTGCCATGAAGATCAGCACTGCTAGAGTCTTGTTCCAGAGTTGCTGCCGATCATAGGCATCATTCTTCGCTTCTGGCTGACCAACCAGCGGTTTTGCAGTGAGAGCCATAATTTCACCAGATATACGCTATGAGAATTTGAACAAAGAGTTTATTTTGGTGAGGAACGGCGAGACAAATCCGTTCCTCTTTGTTTGATGGTTGAGTGAGGGATTGCGCCCCTCACTCCGCCAACCGCACGTACAACGTCAGTTGCTAGTCAAGTTCGAATGCAGCAGTTTCTTCCAGAGCCGCCGCCGCTTCTTCCGGGGTTGCTGCACTAGCAAAGACGGTTTCAACAGTATCGTTGACGGCTTCACCCAGTGCTGGCGGATAGAACTGATCCAGGAAGGATTGAATGACAGTAGCTTGTTCAAGGGCAGCCAACCAATCCTGAGCATAAGGGTCGTCCCCTACGATTTCGGGAGCTGCATCAATAGTCGGAAGGATGCCGATTGCGGCGCGGGCTGCGGCCTGAGTTTCTGCATTGGTGATGTATTGCAGCAGTTCAACTGCTTCGTCGGGAGCATTTGCGCCAACAGCAAAGCCATCACCACCACCGAAGATGTCCGTCGCATTGCCGACACCACCTTCAATGGAGGGGAAGGTCGTCCAGCCAAGGTCTTCACCCAGACCTTCGCAAGCGCACGAGTCAACACCAACTGGCGGATCCCAGGTACCCATCAACTGCATGGCTGCTTCACCGCGAGCCAGCAGCGCTGATGCATCCGCATAGCCTGTGCCGAGGAAGCCTTCCTGGAATGCACCCATTTCTACGAGGTCAGCAATGTACTGATACGCCTGCACGAAGGGTTCGTCGGTGAATGCACCCGTGCGATCACCCGCAGCGATGTATGCTTCTTGCCCGCCGAGGCGCAGCGCAAGGTAGGCAAACCAGAAGTGACCAGGCCACTTTTCACCTTCGCCCACCGTAATTGGGGCAACATCAGTTTCTGCCTGGATGGTTTCAATCACATTGATGAAATCTTCCCAGGTTTCCCAGGGGTTCTCAGGATCAAAGCCGAGTTCAGCCATCAACGCCTTGTTGTACCACAGACCAACAGGGCCAAAGTTGAACGGCGCACCGTACTGTTCTTCGCCGCGTCCCCACAGGCCAAGCGCACCGGATGACAGGAAGGATTCACGCCATGTACCATCATTTGCGTTCATTTCCGGGGCAATATCACGAACCAGGCCAGCGTCTGCGAATGCCCACAGCGGGCCACCGCCCCAGGACTGGAACAAGTCCGGCGGGTCGCCAGCCTGCATGACAGTCACGAGCTGCGTCTTGAAGGCTTCATTTTCCAGAACCGTGCGCTGTACATCAACGCCAGGATTCGCAGCTTCAAAATCCGCTTCGACCTGTTCCCACACAGCCTGCTGTTCACCCACAGTCTGAATGTTCCACCAGGTGATCACCACATCTTCCTGTGCGCTGACCGCGCCGAGTGCCGCGGTGAACAGCACCACGACCACAACTAAAAAGAAAAACCGTTTGAAATGTGACACTGTGCTTTCTCCTCTATTGAATAAACCTATCTTTGCAAGCGCTTGCAAAATGCTGCAAAAAACTTCGTTTGATGTAACACCTCCTCTTTAGAGAATGGTGGACAACACTATTCTGGTGGCTGGCACGAGTCCCGAACCACAAGTTCGGTTGCCAGCGTTATGCGCCTCGAAGGGCGTTCCGGGTTTTCAATTTGCTCAATGAGAAGTTCGACGGCCTTGCGCCCCATCTGGTCAAGTGGTTGACGAATGGTTGTCAGACGGGGATTGGTGAATGCGGCCTGGGAGATATCATCAAAGCCGATAACGGATATATCATCTGGCACAGAAATGCCATGATCTCGCAGGGCATTCATGGAACCAATCGCGGTGAGGTCGTTGGATGCAAAAATCGCAGTCGGGGGTTCTGGTAAAGCGAGCAGTTCGCCCGTCACACGGTAGGCTTCAATCTCGTAGAAATCACCCTGCAATACATATTCTGGACGATATGGAATACCATGATCGTTGAGCGCCATCTTATAGGCTCTGAGGCGTTCATGAGTGCTGTGAAGCTCCAACAAACCCGTGATAAAAGCGATGTGCCGATGCCCTAGCTGGATCAGGTATTCTGTCGCCTGGTATGCCCCTTCATAATTTTGCCCCATCACTTCACTGCTGATACCCGATGGATCATGTTGGTCAATCAGAACATGGGGGAAATGGCGTTCATGGAGGGTTTCCAGATAAGCATTAATCGCCAGCGGAACCAGCAGCAGCATACCATCCATCATGCCACCAGCGATGGATTTTACGTATTCATGTTCTTTGCCTGTGTGCCGATGGGTGGTATAGAGGATCATATTGAGGTTGGCTTTCGCCAATTCATCATCAATCCCGGCTGCGATCTCGGTGACGTAGCTGTTATCTATTTTGGGGACGAGCAGACCGACCACGTTGGATCGCCCACCTGCGAGGCTGCGGGCTTGCAGATTCGCCACATATCCCAGGCGTTCGGCGGCTTCCAACACTTTCTCGCGGGTGACATCTTTGACAAATTCAAAGCCATTCAGCACACGAGAGACTGTTGAATAAGATACGCCGGATTCCCTGGCGATGTCATAAATTGTAACTTTGTGGCCTGTCGGATCTTTTTTCATCAGAAATCTCTATTTCAAAATCGCGCCATTTTTGCAAGCGCTTGCAATAAAAATAACATGAGTCAGCCAGGATGTCAACAAATTGAGAAACTAAAAAGCCACCCATTGTGTAGGTGGCTCACAGGCTGATTCTTTTGATTGCTGTTTACTTCATACCAACCCCGGCAGCACGCAAAGTACGCATGACATTCTCCGGCGTTAGCGGAATCGTATCGAACCAGACTCCGGTTGCATCGTAAAGTGCAGCAGCAATTGCAGGAGCCAGCGGAATCATGGGCATTTCTGCCATACCTCGCGCACCCCAGGGGCCTTGTGGGTCGGAAACTTCCAGTATGATTGAATCGACTTTTGCCGGAATATCTTTGATTCCCGGAATCAAGTAGGTACTCAGGCGCGGATTCAGGATGAAGCCATCTTTAAGCTGCAAATTCTCAGTGATGGCATAGCCATACGCCTGAATGACACCGCCTTCAATCTGCCCTTCGACAAGCTGCGGATTGATCGCCTTGCCCACATCATCAGCGCAAACGACCCGCTCAACAAAGATATGACCGGTATCCACATCGACGGAAAGCTCAACCGATTGCGCGACATAGCCATAGGTGATGTTGGCATCGCCCTTCCCTGTTTCGGGGTCAATCATTTCAGTGGGGCGTGGGCTAAAGCGCACCTCACCCACTGCCGGACGTTCTTCATTCTTCCAGGCTTCCAGCGCACGTTCCGCTGCTTGCTTGATGCTGTTACCAGCCATGAAGGTCAGGCGAGACGCTGAAGCTGAACCCGAGTCCCCTGTATAGGCAGTGTCAGAGACAATCATCTCTACACAGTCATAATCAATTCCCAGCCCTTCCGCTGCCATTTGCCGGAAAGCCGTATGCGCCCCCTGCCCCACATCCGCCCCGGATTGGTAGACTTCCGCCCGTTCAATTTCTGCGCCACCATAGAGAATAATCTTCGCTTCTGAGCGTTCATCAAAGCCGAAGGAATAGCCAATATTCTTGAAACCGCAGGCCACACCCCGCCCACGCCGGATGCTGCTGCTTGTTCCGGGTAGTGTCTGGAATGCCTTGAAGGGTGCAGCATCTGCCAGCGGTTCGCGCCACTGGCTGGACTCAGCGCAAGCTTCGATCACTTCCGCCATGCTGACCCCTGCGGGAAGGGGAGCCTGAATCAGCGCGATGCTACCTTCGCGGTAGCAGTTCTTCAGGCGGATTTCTACCGGATCCATGTTCAGAGCAGCCGCCAATTTATTCATCTGGCTTTCCGCAACGAATGCTCCCTGCGGCGCTCCGAACCCCCGGAAAGCTCCTCCGGGAACCGTCGTGGTATACAGGGCGTAACTATCCACACGCGCATTCGGCACATCATAAGGGCCTGCGACCGTCACATGAAGATTACCCAGAACTTTGTTACTGGTGTAATTGTACGCACCGCCATCCAGGTAAGCATCCGCTTCTACCGCGACGATTTTGCCGTCCCTGGTTGCACCCCATCGGGTTTCTACAATGGCGCGATGCCGCTTGTGATGCCCGACGATGCTCTCCTCCCGCGACCACTGCGCCCGAATCGGACGGGCTTCGCCGCGTTCGTGCAGCTTGCAGGCCGCCAGCGCCAACACAATCTGCATGGACATGTCTTCTCGCCCACCGAATGCGCCGCCAATCGCCGGGTAAATTACGCGAATTTTGTCATCCGGCAAATCCAGCGCATGACCAATTTGCCAGAGATCTTCGTGTGTCCACTGCCCCGCGATTTCGACGGTGACGCGCCCTTCTTCATCGACGTAGCTGATTGCCGCTTCTGGCTGAAGGTACGCATGTTCCTGATGCGGGACTTCATAGCGTCCTTCAATGATGACTTCTGCCGCATCCCAACCCGCTTGCATATCCCCTTTGCGGATGCGCAAGTGCTTGATGGTATTACTGCCGTTTTCAGGGTGAACGAGAACCTCGTCTTCCAACGCAGCGAAGACATCATCCACGAGGGGTAGTTGCTCCCACTCAATATGGATTTTTTCGGCAGCTTCCTGGGCAGCATCGGCTGTTTCCGCTACCACCAGTGCTACCTGATCCCCTTCCCAACGGCTGACATCCGCCGGGACTTTGCTGCGTCCGCTATCATTCAATCCGACCATCACAGGCTGATCGTACATGGTCAGCCCATATTCATTGACCGGGACATCTTTCGCTGTGAAGATCGCCACTACGCCAGGAACGGCTTCCGCAGCCGACAAATCCATATGCAGCATGCGTGCGTGCGGCTGCCCACTGAAGACAATTTTCGCGTGCAGGTAATTCGTTCGCTGAATATCACCGGGGTACAGCGTCTCTCCGGTCACTTTGCCCGGTGCATCCAGCCTGAATTTTGATTGACCGATTGCCATAGTCGTCTACCCCGTTATGTTTGTGGTTTCTTCTTGGCAGCCGCCGCTTGTTCAACGGCTGCCATAATCTTGTAATATCCCGTGCAGCGGCAAAGATTCCCGCTGAAGGCTTGCTGAACTTGATCTGGCGTGGGTGAGTCATTTTCTTCCAGCAACTTCGCCCCAGACATCAAAAAGCCGGGGATGCAGAAACCGCACTGCACCGCGCCCTGTTCGATGAAGGCATCTTGCAAGGGGTGCAAATCGCCATTTGCGAGTCCTTCAATCGTGACGATTTCCGCGCCATGCGCCCGTGATGACGGAACCAAGCAGGACATCACAGCCATGCCATCCAGGTAAACCGTACAAGCCCCGCATTCACCTTCCGCGCAGCCTTCTTTTGTACCTGTCAACTGCCCCTGTCCCACGATGGGCGAAGCATCATCACGCAGCCAATCCAGCAGCGTTTTATGCACCTGTGCCGGGGCGCTGATCTTCCTGCCATTGATGGTGGTTTCGATGGTTGCGCCATCTTCATGTGATGTGGCGAAATCTGCACCTGTGGGGAATTTCCCATCCGGCACATTACCCCAGAGCAGCACCGGATTTTCAGGCCATTCCGCCGCCTGTTGATTCTCACGCAGGGCAATCAAGCCGCGCTGCACCATGACGCGCACCATCTCCCGGCGATATTCCGCAGAGCCGCGCAAGTCGTCAATGGGTGCAGCCGATTGCATCGCCAGAGTCGCCGCCTCTGAAATTTCTGTATCAGTCAATGATTTGCCGATCAGGTATTCTTCGGCGGCAGGAGAATTAATAATCGTTGGGGCAACGCTGCCCTGCGTGATTTTAGCAGCCGAAACCGTATCGCCATCAAATCCCAGGATCAGCGTCACATGCACGACTGAAATCGCCTGTGCCCGACGCAAACCAAGCTTCACAAAGAGGCCGCGCTGATGGGTTTGCAGCGCCGGGAAACTGATCTCCATCAGCATTTCGTCCGGCTCCATGACTGTTTTACGCACCCCTGTGTAGAATGCGCTCAACGGAACCTGTCGTTCTCCACGCTCCATCGAAACCAGCGTCAAGGTTGCGTCTAATGCCACTAACGGCGAAATGGTATCGTTGGCAGGGCTGGCGGTAATCAGGTTTCCGGCGATGGTCGCCCGGTTGCGAAGCTGTGGCGAACCAACTTCCCAGCAGGCTTGCGCCAACGGCAGCGCTTTTTCTCGCATCAAGGTGGATGCGACAACCTGGTTATGTGTCACCAGCGCACCCAGGCGAATCGTGCCGTCGGCATCCTGGCGAATTTCCGCCAGTCCGGGGATGCGCGTCACATCAATCAGCACTTCCACCCCAGGGCGTGCGCGGCGTTCCAATTCCAGCAAAATATCCGTACCCCCTGCCACGATCCGCGCTGCACTGCCATATTGTGCCAGCAGCGATAGTGCCTCTTCTACCGAGGCAGGTGTTTCATAGCGCCGGATTCGCGTTCCGGCGAGTTGTACTTCATGCATGGTTTACACCCTTTACTGCTCGGTTTACATAGCGTCCGCGTCCGCGTTCGCCAACAAATTCACCGTGTTCCACAATCACTTCGCCCCGGCTGATGGTCACCACAGGCCAGCCAAGCAACTCCAAGCCCTCGTAGAGCGTCCAATCCACATTTTCATGCAATGTCTCTGTTGAGAGCGTGATCGGCTTTTCGGGATCGAAGATCACAAGATCAGCATCATATCCCGGCACAATCACACCCTTTCGGGTGAAACCTGCCAGTTGCGCCGGACGTGTACAGCACACATCTACCCAGTGTGCCAAAGTCAGCAGGCCGCGCCGCACCCCATCATAAACCCCTGCCAATCGCATCTCGATAGACGGAACACCGCCGGGAATTTTGCTGAAATCATCCAGACCGCGTGCCTTGTCCGCCCGCACGAAGGGGCAGTGATCCGTTGTGACAATCTGTAAGTCATCCCGGCTGAGTGCCTGCCAGAGCGCCTCTTGCTGTGCTTCATCGCGGATCGGTGGCGCACAAACAGGCAGCACCCCGTCCACTCCTGGTTCCTCGAAGGCTTCCCAGGTTTTGAAGAGGTACTGCGGGCAGGTTTCCCCGGTTACATCCAGCCCCTTCGCCCGCGCCTGATGAATGCGCTCTACCACTTCTGCGCAGGAAACATGGAAGATATGCACCGGAACACCGATGTACTCCGCCATGTTGATCACTCGTCCGGCGGCTTCCCCTTCCAGAATGGCAGGGCGGCTGCGCGGATGCCAGCGCGGGGACGTATTCCCGGCAGCGAGATTCTGCGCAATCAAGGTCTGGATCACATCCCAATTTTCGGCATGAACCACAGGCAGCATCCCGTGTTGGTGTGCGGCTTGCAATGCGCGGAAAAGCTGGTCATCTGTCAGGCGGAAACCATAGGCCATGTACAACTTAAGCGTGCTGATTCCAGCGTCGATAGCCTGGGGCAGTTCATGGAGCTTCTGCAATTCGTGCGGGGTGATGGTCATGTGCAGGCCGTAATCAATCACGACTTCTGCATCGGCTTCTGCGCGGCGTTTTGCCAGCGCATCCAGCATGGATTCATCTGGCTCCGGCGCGACAAAATCAACAATGCTGGTGGTTCCGCCGTAGGCAGCCGCCCGTGTACCGGTGAAGAAGGTATCCGAAGAAATCACCCCGCCAGAAAGCGGCATCTGCATATGCACATGAATATCGACCCCGCCGGGAATGACGTACTTCCCGGCAGCATCAATTACCCGCTGGCCTTCCAGCCCGGAACCAATTTCGGCAATGGACTCCCCCTGTATGGCGACATCCGCCAGCACTACACCTCCCGGGGTGACGACCATGCCATTTTGTATGACGAGATCGTAAGACATCGCCTTAGCTGCTGTAGCCCTCGCTGAAAATGTCGATCATCAAGCGCGGATCACCCAGGGGATAGAGGATGGGGCAGGTTGCGCCGTTGTCGATGTATTCGCGCACCTTGGCCTTCACTTCTTCCGGCGACCCACTGGCAGTACACATCTGCACCACATCATCCGGCACGAGATGCATGGCATTCTCAATCTGTTCATCTGTGGCAGGCCACGTCAACACCTGATGAATTTCATCCAGCAGTTCCTGGCTCACACCGCTGGCTTTCATCAGGTGCGGTTGCTGACCGAGGTACTGTGTCATCATCTTGCGTGCGCCATCCAGCGCCTTCTTACGGTCACTATCCACCGAGCAAATCACCAACTGCGGGCGATCAATGTCATCAATGCTGCGACCCGCTTTCTTCGCACCACGTTCCAGAGCATCCATCGCACGCAAATTGTAATCAGGATGCACCAGATAATTCAGCACAGCACCATCCGCGACTTCCCCCGTGAGTTCCATCATCTTCATGCCCGTTGCACCAATATAAATCGGCACATTGCGCGGCGTGGTACGTCCATGCACAACATCCAACTGAATGCCATCTACATGATGAAATTCGCCGTGATAGGTCACATTTTCCATATTCAGCAATTTGCGCAGCACTTCGACGGTTTCGCGCATGGCTTGCAAGGGTTTGCGCCGTTCAATGCCAACTTTTGCCGCCAACGGATCCCACCATGCGCCAATCCCGCAGATGATACGATCTTCTGCCAGATCATCCAGCGTGAGGAAGGTCGCTGCCAATAAGCCAATGTTGCGCGTCCAGTTGTTGGTCACGCCGCTGCCTACTTTGATCTTGCTGGTATGGGATGCAAAGGCCGCCATCGGCACAATGGCATCCCGCACAAGGCGGCTCTCTGCCTGCCAGACGGCCTCAAAGCTTTTTTCTTCGGCGTATTTCACCAGTTCGATACCCTCAGAAATTTCGTGGGCATCCTGCAAATACAGTGCTACACGATCCTGTGCCATATTATTCTATCCTTCATGTCGTAGGGGCGCAGCGCGCTGCACCCCTACATATAGAAATTTATTGATCAAATTTTTCCCACACGCGCCGCGCCACCTCACGCGACTCGGCTGCGATCTTCGCTTCATCAATGCCAGCAATGACATAATCCTGCATGATGATTTTGCCGTTGATGATGGTTGTAACAACAGGCGCATCCACAATGCCGAACAAGAAATGCCCCCAGACATTCTCACTGGTCAGCGGGGTAGGCGGCTCATAATCCACCAGGATGACATCGGCGGTGGCTCCAGCTTCGATACGCCCGACACGCTGCCCCGAAAGGCGTTCATAGATCGCTGGATTATTGCGCAGGAGCATGGTTTCAAATTCACCCCAGGCAGCGTTGTTATCGCCCAGGTGATGCTTGTGCATCAAATACCCTGTCATCGTCTCGCGGCGAATATCCGGGGTCATGCCATCCGTACCCAGGCCAACGGTGATCCCGCGCTGTAGAAGCTTGAAGACATCCGCACGCCCTACTGCGTTATTCATATTGGATTGCGCTTGATGCACGACAATCGTGTCACTGTTCGCCAGCAACTCTACATCCGCATCGCTGAGGAAGATACCATGTGCGGTGATACTCTGGCTGCCAAGCAAACCAAAGTAATTCAGGCGTTCGACCACACCGCGCCCGTATTTGCGCTGTGTTTCGGTCTCATCCACTTTATCTTCCAACATGTGGATATGCACGCCACGATTCACCGACTGGCACAGGTTCGCCGCCTGCTGCATCGACTCATCATCCAGCGTGAAGGAAGCGTGCAGCCCCACCATGCCATCAAACATGTAGTCAGGATTTTCGGCTTTGGCCTGCTGGCATTTACGGATGTAGCGCTCGTTTTCAGCAAAACCCTTATGCCGGATTGCTACACCATCCCGGTCAGAAACTTCGTAGCAGAGAATGCCGCGCATCCCCACCATTTCCAGCGCATCCTGAATCCGGTCTAAGCTGCCGTCAATGGCGTTAGGGCTGGCGTGATGGTCAATGACGCTGGTCACGCCCTTCTTCACCGAAAGAATCGCCGGGAGCAAGGCACTGTAATAGGTGGCATCCAGATCCAGCACCTTATCCAGCGCCCACCATAGATACTGCAAAATCTCATGGAAATTGTGCATGGGCTTGGTCAGCGCCAGACCCCGTGCATAGGTTCCGTAGAAATGCATATGCGCGTTAATGAATCCCGGCATGAGCAAGCGCCCCTTGCCGTCCAGCAGGTCGGCTTCCGGGTATTGCATTTGCAGGTCAGCACGAGAGCCAACAGCGGCGATTGTGCCACCTTCGATGGCAACAGCCCCATCGGAGATGATGCTGTTTGCACCCGCATTGGTGAATACCGTAACGTTATGAATAAGCAGAGTCATAATTGTTCTTTCGCAGATAATTTTCTATAAATCACTTCCCCAATCCGAGACTTCTTTTTTCACCTGTTCGTAATTGGGAAGGACAGCATAGGCAAGTCCCAGACCATAAAGGAAAATCTCAATATCTTTCTTCTCTGGCGAAGAAAAAATCTTCACCTCACCATCTAACACATACCATAGACCATCACGCTCGGTGATCGTGAGTTTCCATGTGAATTCTTCAGCGATCTTCTTCGCATCATCAATTGTGCCAATGTGCGACTCAAGCCAGTGCATTTGTACGGATGAAAGCTTTTCCATCTCACCTGGTTCCATTTCTCATCGGTTCAAAGGTAATTGTACCATCTGCTGTAATGTGATGAGTTGATAGCGTTGTTGTACTGCGATGTAGCCAAATACCTCGGTTCGGGAATAGACTTCGCACCTTGCTTGGAAACAAACCTGTGACTCGTACAACTTCTGCTTCTTCTAAATCAAAGCTAATCCATACGATTGTTGCCACCTGACCGCGTGTTCCCCATTTTCTCGGTGTCATGAAGAGCGCCTGACTAACCTGCGCCCTTGTAAACTGCTCAACTTCCTGTGGAGTTAAATCCGTAAAATAATGACCATCTCCATGTTGAGCATCACTGGATGCTTCATCTAGAACTCTGATAGACGGAAGCAAACCATACGTGAGAATGGGAAACAGATTTTCCTGCCTGGTGTAATGGTAAAGGATTCGTTTCCCCATGAACGTTCTAATCTGAGATAGCTGTGAGTATTAAGCACACAAGAAGGCTACTCCTCGCACAATGCAAGGAGTAGGGACTGCCTATTACACCTTCGCGCCGTTCTTGCTCGGCTTGCGCTTTGGCAGGCGCATTGGGAGCGTCGTGCGGCGTACCCCATCATATTGATACAGCGCATTCGCCACTGCCCCAGCCGTCGGAACCAGCCCAATTTCGCCTACACCTTTTGCACCGTAGGGGCCGTAGGGATCCGGCACTTCTACGCCGATAACTTCCATTTCCGGCATTTCTTTTGCGCGGAGGATGCCGCATTTGCGCAGCATGGTACTCTTGGGGCGACCGCCTTCCAGCACCAATTCTTCGCTGATGGCATACCCAAGCCCCATGTGGATCGAGCCTTCTAGCTGACCTTCAAACAGAGTCGGGTTGAAAATCTTCCCGGCATCATGCGCGGCGATGATCTTCTCCACCTGCCCATCTTCATCCAGAATGGCGACCTGTGTGGCATAGCTGTAGGAGTAATGCGTATAGACTTTCTCTACCATCGCGCCGGGTTTCGTCGTCCAATCGACCACCCATTCCCCGTAATATTGTTTCCCTGTCAGATCAGCCAGGGAGTGGGATTGCAGGTCTTCGTGCAGTTGTTTCGCTGCATCAATGATGGCATTGCCGATGAGCGAAGTTGCGCGTGAAGCCGTCGTCATCCCTGTAACCATCTCGGATTGGGTATCTACGCGCACTTCAATGATGTTGGGATCAATGCCTGTTTCAGTGGAAAGCACCTGCACCGCCATTGTATGCACGCCCTGCCCCATCTCCGTCCAACCGTGATCGACAATCACTTTGTCGGCGGATTCAACAGTAATGGTCACTTTGGAAGCATCCGGCATCCCGTTGCCGATCCCTGTATTCTTGATGCCGCAGGCAATCCCGGCATATTGGGCATTCTGGAACTGTTCTTTGACTGCTTCCAGCGTAGCACGAGCGCCTGCGCCGCCTTCAATGATTTGCCCCGTCGCGGTCATGTCGCCATCGGCAAGGGCGTTATCATAGCGGAACTGCCAGCGATCAAAGCCGCCCTGTTCGCAAAGATCATCAATGCAACTTTCCAGCGCGAAAGCCGTCTGATTCACGCCGAAGCCACGCATCGCGCCGCAGGGCAAATTATTGGTATAAACTGCCGTGCTGACGATGTCCGTCACCGGGAAGTTATACGCGCCTGTTGCATGTCCGGCGGAGCGTTCCAGTACCTTCATACCAACCGAGGCATAGGCTCCCGTATCACCGACAAAATTCCCCTTACAGAAGGTCAGCTTACCATCTTCCGTGCAGCCGATAGTGTATTCCATCCAGATGGGGTGGCGCTTGGGATGCATGGAAATGGACTCAGCACGGTTGAGCTTAACCTTCACAGGCATTTGCAACAGGTAAGCAGCCAGCGCCGCATGACCCTGTACCGAAAGGTCTTCCTTCCCGCCAAAGCCGCCACCGTTGGAGACCAATTTCACGCGCACTTTGGGCTGTGGTAGACCCAGGACTTTAGCAATCTGCACGCGATCTTCAAAGACTCCCTGCCCCTGCGATAGCACTTCTACGCCGTCCCCATCGGGGTAGGCGATGCAGGCTTCCGGTTCCATGAAACCATGTTCAATCATCTGCGTCTGATACACGCCATGCACCGTGTACGCAGATTCCGCCATGGCCTTCTCTAAATCCCCGCGATTGGTGATGGACTGCGAAAGCACATTGCCGCCTTCGTGGATTTTGGGAGCATCCGGCTTCATGGCTTCGTGCATATCCGTGAGGGGTTCCAGCACCTCGTAATCAACCTGAAGTAGTTCCACCGCTTCACGGGCGATTTCTTCTGTTTCTGCAACCACGCAGGCCAGCACATCACCAATGTAGCGGGTCGTATCGCCTTCGCCGACCATCATAGGCCAATCTTGCCGGATCAACCCAATCGTGCGATCTCCGGGAATATCGGCAACTGTTACAACACGGATCACACCGGGATGTGCTGCGGCTGCTGAAGTATCCAGCTTCAAAATTTTTGCGCGGGGATGATCGCTGAACTTCAGCGCACCATAGACCATGCCTTCGAGCTTGATGTCATCCACATAGCGATGCTGCCCCAGCACCAGATCACGCGCCTGATATTTGGGATGACGCGAACCAACTTTGCCGTCACCGGTAGGGGTAGGGACTTCTTCTTCCTTGCGGATGGCATCAGCGGCACACTCAATCGCATCCACAATTTTCTTATATCCAGTGCAGCGGCACAGATGCGGAGTCAATGCTTGTTCAATATCGTCGCGGCTCGGTTCCGGGTTGCGGTCAATCAGACTGTTGGCCTGCATCACAATGCCGGGAATGCAGAATCCGCACTGCACACCGCCCTTGCTGACGAAGGCATTTGCAAACACATCTTGTCGGTATTCGCCTAAGCCTTCCGTTGTGGTGATTCGTGCGCCGTCGATCTTCGACATCTTCGTCACGCAAGACAGCACTGCTTTATCATCTGCCTGCACTGCACAGCAACCGCACGCGGCCTGCGGAGAACAGCCATCCTTCGGAGAGATAATCCCCTCTTCTTCGCGCAAATACGTCATCAACGATAAATCGGGATCGCCCGTATATTCGCGTTCCGTTCCATTCAGCCAGAATTTCATAAATAATCCCTCCGTCATACTCTCAGGCGGTGGCGTTCGTTATTGATCTCATAGGGCGATTCGTGAACCGCCCTCGTACTTTTGTTTCTATTCTAGGCCATTGTCAGCGCCATTGCCGCTTTCTGGGCATGCAAGCGATTTTCAGCCTCATCGTAGACGACACTCTGCGGGCCATCAATCACGCCATCGGTCACTTCAATGTTACGATCAGCGGGCAGGCAGTGCATGTAAATCGCATCCTCGTTTGCCATTTCCATACGGCGTTCGTCCGTGATCCAATCGGTATACTTCTTACCAATCTCGAAGGCTTCGTCGTTGTCTTCGGTAGTCAACATGCAGCCCCAGGATTTGGCATAGATCACGTCAGCGTCTTTGAAACCCGCATCGAAATCGTCCATGATTTCAAAGGAGCCACGAGATTTTTTCGCATTTTCCTTCGCCTGTTCCACAATATCCGGCATCAGCTTGAATTCCGGCGGATGGGTCAGGCGCACATTCATACCGTAGCGGGTCATCAGCAGAATGAGACTTTGCGGCACGCTCATCGGCTTGAGGTAGCTGCTCGCGTAGGCATAGCTGACGTTGATCGTCAGGCCACGCGGATTGCCCTTCTTCTCCATGATGGTCATCATATCTGCCAGGATCTGGAAAGGATGGTAATAATCATCCTGCATATTCAGCACCGGGACGCGGCTGGCGGCTGCCACTTCGTTCAGGTATTTGTTGCCTTCCTGCCCCCAATCACTGCGGCGGATGGCAAGGCCGTCATTGTAGCGTCCCAGGATTTCACCAATTTCTTTGGCGGTATCCCCGTGACTGATCTGGGTCGTGCGGCTTTCGATGAACTGCGCGTGCCCGCCGAGCTGCGCCATCCCCGCTTCAAAGCTGGCACGGGTGCGCGTACTGGAATAGAAGAACAGCATCGCCAGCACTTTATCACGCAAATAGGCATGGGACTGATTCAGCGCCCGTTTCCGCTTGAGATCAAAAGCCACATCAAAGAGCGTATCCAGTTCTTCGCGTGACCAATCCTGTGTTGTGATTAAATCGCGTCCCCGCAAATTGGTTTGCATGGTTATCTCTCTCCTCCGGTTTAGAGGCGATCTTTCAGGATCGCAGGCAGTAAAGCATAAAACTTGGTAGCGTCTACAACATCTTTCAACGGAACATGTTCGTTCACCGCATGGGCGTAGATTTCATCGCCAGGGGCAAAGCCCATCGACGGCACACCAATCTTGCCGCGCCAGTAATTCCCATTGGTGGAAAAATCCCACTTCCCGGCGGGTTCTTCACGTCCCCAAATTTTCTTGATGGTCTCCAACCCGGCCTGGATGAAAGGATCATCTTCTTCCAGCGCCCAGGCGGGGAAGTACTGCTCGTATTCAAAAACCGCACCTGTGTGGCTCGGCGTATCGTAGACCAATTCGCGGACTTCAAAATCATCGCGGGTTTCTTCCGGGATGGCATCCCAGATGGATTGGATGACGCTTTCGCGGGTTTCACCAAATGTAACGCGGCGGTCAATGAAAATGGTGCATTCATCCGGGACAGCATTGGTGCTGGGGCTGATGACCGAAATGCGCGTCACGGTGATGCGCCCTTGACCGAGGAATTCGTGCGTTGGCAGATTCGCATCCATCTCTTTAATGGCATTCACCAGTGGCATCATCTTGTAGATGGCATTATCGCCCATGTAATTGCTGGCAGCGTGAGCGCTCACACCCTTGCAGGTCACTTCCAATTCAATGCGGCCTTTGTGACCGCGATAGATGTTCATCTTGGTGGGTTCGCCGATGACGACAAAATCTGGCGTGATGCCTTCCCATTCGACAAACGCCTGACAACCAATTCCATCACACCATTCTTCGATATTGCCCAGGTAGTAGAGGGTGTAACCATCCAGCAAACCCAGGTCACGCGCCATCGCCATACCGTAGACCATACCCGGCGTGCTGTTCTTTTCATCCAGCGCACCGCGTGCATAGAGGTTACCGTCTTCGACTTTGCCTTCAAATGGATCCCATTCCCACTGGGAAGGGTCGCCAATGCCTACGGTATCAATATGACTGTCGTAGAGCAGGATCGTATCCCCATCCCCAATGCGCCCGACGATGGAACCGTATTTATCAACGTAGACATCATCAAAGCCGAGCTTTTTCATCTCTTCGCCAATGCGTGCGCCTACTGCGCCGATGTCGCTATCCATGCTGGGGATGGCAACAATCTCGCGGAAAAAGCGCAGAATATCGTCGTTGGCTTCTTCGACCATCGTATTCAGTTTTGCGATTACTTCATCCATACTTCGTACTTTTCTCCTGAGGAGGGTTTGAGAGACTCGCTGATGGCAGTGACCAAAAATATCCCAAATCGCACTACAGTCGCGCTGTAGGCATCACCGAATCTGGTACTGGAACCTTCTCAATTTTTACTGCCGATTTGTGAGCCAAGACTATAACACAACAAGACATGATTCGCCTGCGAGAAGTTTCTTGTACCAGGCAATCACATGAAATGATTTTTCACCACAAGGACACCGAGAACACAGAGAAAAGCGTAGGGGCGATCCGCTGGATCGTCAGAAATAGCGGTACAGCAGCGTGCTAGCGTCTCGGTTTTTGATACCTTCAACTTATGCATAAGAGCGAAACATGTTTCACCTCTACAGATTTCTTCGTGTCCTTCGCATCCTCTTGGTGAGCAATTATTTTGATCCGATTATCTGATCTGTTTACCCCGCACCAGCCATCATCGCGCCGATGCGTTCTATCTGAACTTCTTCGCGCAGCACTTCACCCACAATACGCCCTTCGTACATCACCAGGATGCGATCCGCCAACAGCAGAATTTCATCCAAATCTTCGGAGATGAGCAGGATAGCAGTACCCATACTGCGCTGTTCCAGCAAGCGACGGTGAATGTACTCAATTGCACCAATATCCACACCACGAGTCGGCTGCGCTGCGATAATCACTTCTGGCTCTGCATCCAATTCACGAGCGAGAATCAATTTCTGAATATTGCCGCCAGACAGATTGCGCACACGAGTCTTTTGCGTCGGCGTTTTGATCTCATAGCGCTTGATGGCTTCCTGGCAGAATTGCTGAATAGCCGTGAGATTCATGAACCAGCCGAAGCGGGTAAACTTGGCAGTACGGAAATCCCGCAGAACATAATTTTCGGTGACGGTGAAGTCTTTCACGATGCCGTCTTCCATTCGTTCTTCGGGTATGTAAGACACATGCAAATCTTTGACCCGAGAAGCCGGGGCATTGGTAATATCGTGCTTGCCGACCGAAATCATACCTCGGTCTACCCGGCGCAATCCGGTAATGGCTTCTGCGAGTTCACGCTGACCATTGCCAGAAACACCAGCAATCCCCACAATCTCACCTGAATGCACAACAAAAGAAACATCTTTGAGCCGTTCATCTCCCGTTTCACCGCGTGCAGTAACACCGTTCAGGGACAAGCGAGCCTCACCACGAGTGACATCTTCGTATTCATATTGGAAGACTACCGGATGCCCGACCATCATTTCAGCAAGAATTTCTTTGGTTGCGTCGGCAGTGGGGATAGTGGCGACATGTGCCCCGCCGCGCAGCACCGAAATACGATGTGTGAGCTTGAGAACTTCGTTCAGCTTGTGCGAAATGAAGACCAATGAATGCCCATCGTTCGCCATAATGCGCAGCGTATCAAACAAGTTATCGGCTTCTTGCGGAGTCAGCACAGCAGTTGGCTCATCCAGAATCAGCAAGTCCGTGCCTTTGTAGAGCGCACGCAAAATCTCTACGCGCTGCCGTTCCCCAACGGATAGTTGCCAGATCGGGCGAGTGGGATCAATGTGCAAGTTGTAATGCTGCGATAGTTCTAATAAGCGCTGCGACACAACATCCAAATCCAGGCGAAATCCGCGTGTTGAGCGCGTACCCAGAGCCACATTTTCGGCAACGGTCAGAGATGGCACGAGCATGAAGTGCTGGTGAATCATACCGATACCATGACTGATGGCTTCAGTTGGGGATGTAACATGCACAGGCTGATCGTTGATGGAAATCGTACCTTCATCGGCCTGATACAAGCCATAGAGGATTTTCATCAGGGTGGATTTACCCGCGCCGTTTTCGCCAAGCAGCGCATGAATCTCTCCGGCGTGTACGTCAAAATCGACCTGATCTACCGCCAACACACCGGGAAACTGCTTCACGATCCTGTTCATAGCGACACGTTGTATGCGTGTTTTTGCTAGAGCTTCCATTGCAGTCTGTTCCTAAAAAAACAAAGGGAGATGCACAGCGCATGACTGCCCTGGACATCTCTCTCGATGGTTACTAACTTAAAGATTTAGCCTTCTTCCGTAGCTTCCGGTGCGGGAGCTTCTTCTTCCGGGAAGATCACAATATCACCAGCCACAATGCCTTCAATCAGCTCATCAACCTGTGCCTGAAGTTCTGCGATTGCATCTTCATCACCACCAGCGTAGGATTCGCTGATCTCCATTGCGAGGCCACCATTTTCCAGGTCGATCGTGAAGGCTTGCCCGCCGAGCGTACCCTCGTCCATCAAGCTGATGATTTCTTCCAGCACGACTTCCCACTTGTACACCTGGAACAAAACGCCGGATTCAGCAGAAAGTTCTGCCTGGCTGGTCTGGGTACCGAACCACGCAAGCTCTTCGTCCAACGCCACGGCAATCGGCCCAACAACCATCTGTGCAGTACCAGTCAGGATGTCTGCGCCGTTTGCGATGTGGGTATTTGCTGCTTCCGTCGCCAGCGGCACATCACCGAAGGACTGAATGTAGGTCACGTTCACTTCGATTTCGGGATCAGTCGCAGCAACACCAGCAACGAAGCCATCAACATAGAGTTTTGCATCGCCCACCTCAATCGGCCCCACAACACCAATCACGCCAGTTTCAGTCATGCCAGCCGCAACCACACCATTGATGTAGCCGCCTTCTTCCGCTGCGGCAGTATATGCAAAGACATTATCCAGGCCGAATGTGTCATCATCGGTACCCCAGGCAAAGGAGACTTCCGGGAATTCTGGCGCAAGTTCTTCGAGGATCGAACCAAACTGCGAACCATGAGCGATGATCAGATCATACTCGCCGGATGAAGCCCAATCGCGCAAAGCAACCGCAGCATCATCAACAACAAATGTGCCGTCCTGGAAGACAAACTGGAAGTTTTCTTCCCCGTACACTTCTTGCAGCGCCAGCATGGCATCGTACATGCTCTGGCTGAAAGCCAGGTCATCGGTAGCACTCGGCGCAACAACTGCCACACGGAAAACATCGTCCTGTGCCAGAGTCGGCGCGAGTACCAGAGCCAGCAAAACCAGTAGTAAAGCAAACCGTTTGAGCATTTTTCATTCCTCCGTAGAGACATTGCTTGAGCAAAGCTGCATATATGGAGCGCAAGGAAATAACCTGCTGGAGTTTGACAATCAAGTTAGGCAACATCTCAAAGAACCAGAATGACCGATTATGAATGTCGCAACTCATGAAAGGTGTCCCCCTCCTGCGTCCATTACATACCACGAGTAAAAGGTTTGGTCAGCGCGGTTGGTTTTTCCCGGCTGCGCGAAGTGAGTACCAATGCCAGAATGGTGATAATCGGCGGAGCCATAGCCGCAATTTCCGCAGGAATATTGACACCGATCACATCAATTTGTAATTTCAGCGCGTTCACAAAGCTGAACAGCAGCGCACCCGCCATCACGCCATAAGGCCGCCACGCGCCGAAATAGACCAGCGCCACCGCGATGAAACCCTGTCCGGCAGTGAGGTTCTGCTGAAAAACATTCAGCAGCGCAATGGAGAGCGAAGCCCCTGCCAACCCGGAGAACATACCGCCAATTATCACGCAAATGTAGCGAATACGAGCGACGCTCACGCCCATCGCGTCGGCGGCTTCCGGCGTTTGCCCGACGGCACGCACCGCCAGCCCGAACGTCGTCTTATTCAATACATAAGCCGAAATCGGCACTGCCAGGAAAGCGACGTATACCAGAATGTTGTGATTGAAGAAAATCTGCCCGATGCCGAGAAATTCAATATCGGACAAAAAGGGAATGTCCAGTCGTGGGAAACCATTCACCGAGCGCGGCGTGCCAATCAATTCCTGGAACAACAATTCGCTCAATCCCAGGCCAAAGAGATAAACACCAATCCCGCTGATGCCCTGTTCTGCTTTGAGCGTGACGCTGACAAACGCAGTCGCCAGCCCCATCAATGCGCCGATGATGAGCGCAACCAACACACCCAGGATCAAACTTCCGGTTTGCAGCACCGCGTAAAATGCACCAAATGCCCCCAAAAGCATAATGCCATCCACGCCGAGGTTCAGCACGCCGCTGCGCTGCCCATACATCTCACCCAGGGCAGCAAAGAGGTAAGGTGTTGCCAGGCGGATTGTCGTTGCAAAAACACTGGCAGTGAAAATACTCTCAATCATAGCGACTGCCCTGCTTTCTCTGTGGAAATCTCTACACCATCACCCGTCACGGTACGCGCCATTTCGGTCAGGGCACGCCGCCGCATGCGCCGCTGAATGAATAATTGGCTGCTGACGACGAAAACCACAACAATGCCGTTGATGGTTGTAATCAAGGAAGCGCTCACGCCGATTTCGCGCTGCATCTTCTGCGCACCGACCAGCAAACCGCCGAACAAAGCCGACGATGGAATTGCACCCAACGGGTTCAAACCACCGAAGAGCGCCGCAACAATACCGTTGAAGCCCGCACTCGCCGTGAAACCAGCCGGGGAACCATCGGTTTGCAAGCGATACTGCAAGCCAAGCACCTGCACGATCCCTGCTAACCCTGCCATCCCCCCCGCGATGAACATTGCCAGCACCATTTCCCGTTTGACATTCATCCCGGCATAGCGGGCAGCGCGGTCGTTCTGGCCTACAGCACGGATGCGGAAACCTACAATAGTACGGCGTAACATGATATACACCACAACCGCCAACACAATTGCAATAAGCAGTCCCCAATGCAAGCGCGTGCGATCAAACAACGTCAGAATTTCAAGGCGAGGGAGTTGGGCAATCTCCGCGATGCGTGCTGTTTTGGGAATGTGGTTCAATCCACCAGATTCAGGGTCAAGCATCGGGCCGTTGAGCAGATAATTCATCAACTGCACGGCAACCTGGTTCAGCATGATCGTGCTGAGAATTTCATTCACATCGAAGTAGGCTTTCAAGAACCCGGCAAGGCCACCGTACAACCCACCAGCAATGAAGGCGGCAATCAGCGCCAGCGGGATCACCAGCCAGCCGATACTCTCGCCAACAGCCAGCGTGGCGGCTGTGCCTGCCAGCGCCCCAGCAATCATCTGCCCTTCACCGCCGATATTGATCACCCCACCACGGAAGGCAACGGTGATACCAATAGCGACGAACAAAATCGGGATGGCTTTCACCAGCGTTTCGGCGGTGGCGTTCTCTGTGCCGAATGCACCTTCAGCGATTGCTGCAAACGCTACGAGCGGATTCGCACCTAGAGCCAGCAACATGACAGCAGACACAAACAGGGCCGCCAGGACTGCCAGCAGCACAGGCAGCAAATCTGAGGCACGGTTCAACGATGTTCTGAAAGGAGTAAAGAAATTTTGCATTACACCCTTCCGCAGATACTGAAAATGGATGTTGTGGGAGCAATGCAATTTGTGGATTTGTGCATGAGAATGGGAGCAATGCCAGGATGCGAATAAAGCGATTGCTCGCTAGGATAACAGGCCATTGCCCACTTCGAATTGGACAACTCTACGAGATATTTGCAGGTAACTTCATACACTTTTAATAAACCCTGTTTTGCATAACTGAAACAATATTCAGATTTTGGGTGAGCTACCCATAAAAAAATACTCTTGACCACCACCGTTAATTGTGAAAAGTTACCAGGAAAATCCATGTTCGGCAAAAAGTCCTGAGCAAGATCAAGCGAATCATGACAAATATCACCAATTCGCAGGCGGTTTTACACGAAGCTACCCGAAGTCCTTTTGTGTGATTTGTCACTTGTTCACAGCAAACTGCTGGTTAAACTCAATATGGGTACAGTCAACCTCAAAAAGGGGACATACATTATGCGTAAGAATTTGCTCTTTGTTTTGGTACTCGCACTTCTCGTCGGTGTTTTTGCACCCGCCGCAGCCCAGGATGAATTCGTCTTTGGCGTAATTCTCGTGGGGCCGCTCAATGACCGTGGCTGGAGCCAATCGCATTTTGAAGGCGCAGAATATGTGGAAGCCAATTACGATGGCGCTGTGAAACTGGTCTTCGAAAGCCTGAACCCGGCAGATGCACCGGAAACCACCTTGATTGATGTCGTGACCGAAATGGTCGATAGTGGCGCTCAGTTGATCTTCACCACATCGGATAGCTTTGAAGAAGAAACCAGCACCGTTGCAGAAGCTTTCCCGGACGTTACCTTCGTGAATATCACAGGTAGCAACGTACTGAACGGCGCACCGGAAAATGTCGGCAACTTCAACGGCATGATGGAAGCACCTCGTTTGATCGCAGGCTGTGCGGCTGGTCTGGCTACCCAGACAGGCAAGATCGGTTACCTGGGTGCGCTCATCAACGATGAAACCCGCCGTCTGGCAAATTCCTCCTACCTCGGTGCGAAATATTGCTACGAAAACTTCGCAGGTGGCGAACCGGACACGCTCGAATTTGACGTGACATGGATCGGCTTCTGGTTCAACATTCCAGGTGTGACACTTGATCCCACCGAAGTTGCCAACGAATTCTTCAACAGCGGCGCAGATGTCATCATCTCCGGCATCGACACCACCGAAGCGATCGTCGTTGCGGGTCAGCGCCAGTCCGAAGGCGAAGAAGTGTACGCGATCCCCTATGGTAATGCCAATGGGTGCAGCGAAGCCCCAGAAGCCTGCCTGGGCGTTGCTTACTACAATTGGGGTCCCGCGTACCTCGATACCGTGCAGGCAGTAGCAGATGGCACCTGGGAACAGGATTGGGTCTGGATTGAACCGTACTGGGAAGAAATCAGCGAAGAAGGCTACTACACCGGTGCGGATACATCCGTGATTGGTTACCTGCACGGTGAAGGTATGCCGGAAGAACTGCGTGCAACGCTGGATACCTTCGTTGAGGAAATGGCAGCTTACGAAGAAGCAGACGAAGAAGTTGATGGCATCTATCTCTGGGAAGGGCCGTTGGCGCTGCAAGATGGTACCGTCCTGGCAGAAGAAGGTGAAATTGTGGAGCCGCTGGACGTATGGCGTATGGGGCAACTGCTGGAAGGCATGTCCGGCGCGAGCGAATAAGAAGGCTTCACATTTCATTATGTGATGGCGAATCCTGACATTGAACATTGAGAATAAAACGGTTGGCGGATGGTGGAAATATGGTTCACCATCCGCCAATTCTTGTCACGGATAAACGACCCGGCACAGCAACAATCAAACAGTGAGTACAAACCATGATTGATGACCCAATTCTGAAGCATGACTGGATCGCCGTTGCGCCCCTGCGTGATCTGGAAGAATGCAATGTGATTTCAGCACAGGTACTGGGGCAGGAACTTGTCATCTGGCGCACTATCGATGGGACTGTTCTCGCCTGGAAAGACCTCTGCGTCCATCGTGGGGTGAAGCTTTCCCTGGGTGAAGTCCTGGATGGGGAGAAGCTGAAGTGTCCCTATCACGGATGGACATACAACACAGAGGGAAAATGTGTAGAGATTCCCGCACACCCTGAACAAACGCCTCCAACGAAAGCCATCGTTGAAACCTATCATGCTTGTGTGCATTATGATTTCGTCTGGGTTTGCCTCGATGAACCGCGCTACCCCCTGCCAACCTTCCCGGAGTGGGAAGATGAAAGCTACCGCCGCGTACTGTGTGGGCCATATCCATTCAATGCTGCGGGGCCGCGCATCGTCGAAAATTTCCTGGATGTGGCGCATTTCCCCTTCGTACACGAGAATATCCTCGGTGTGCAAGAACGCCCGGTCATCCCGGAATATGATGTGACCACAGACGAAAACGGCGTGAAGGCCAGCGACATCACCATTTACCAACCCAACCCGGATGGCACTGGAGTTGGGAAAGATGTGACCTACACTTATCATGCCTTCCGTCCGATGGTGGCTTATCTGCGCAAAGAGAGCGATGGCCCTGGTTTTGCCATTCTGCTGATGGTCACACCGCATGAAGAAGTGAGAAGTTCCGCCTGGATGTGGATGGTGATGAATCATTCTTACGAGAAGACCGAAGAAGAATTACGTGCCTTCCAGGATGAAATCGCCTACCAGGATGTGCCAATTGTGGAATCGCAGCGACCTGAAATGCTTCCGCTGGATTTGCAGGCGGAATTACATTTGCGCTCAGACCGTACTGCGATTGCCTACCGCAAATGGCTGAATGAAATGGGCTTAACCTTCGGCACGGCGTAATTCACTTATTGGGGGATGGGAGTAAATTCTCCCAACAGCTTATGAATATTGAACTTCGCAAGATCAACAAGCGCTTTGGTGCAGTACATGCCAATAAAGACATCAGCGTGACGCTGAATGAAGGGCGTATCATTGGCGTGCTGGGGGAAAACGGCGCGGGCAAATCCACACTGATGAAGATCCTCTCTGGCTACCAACCTGCTGACAGTGGCGACATCCTGATTGATGGAAAAGCCATTGATTATGAAGGCCCTGAAGCTGCCATCGAACACGGCATCGGGATGTTACAGCAAGACCCGCTGGATGTAGGGGCGTTCACCGTGGCGGAAAGTTTCATCTATGGCGCTCCGGGTGGGCTGTTGATGCGCCGACGCAAAGCCGCGCAGCATATCAAAGCAGCCAACCAACGCTTCGGTTTTGAGCTTGACCCACAAGCGCCGATTGAAACCCTGAGCATTGCGCAGCGGCAGCAGTTGGAGATTGTGCGGCTGCTGGCTCTCGGCGTGCGCACCCTCATCCTGGATGAACCCACAACCGGGATTTCCGCCGAGCAAAAAGACGCGCTTTTCACTGCACTGCGCCAGCTAGCCCACGAAGCAGGTATGATTGTGCTGCTGGTTTCGCACAAGCTGGAAGATGTCGTCGCGCTGTGTGATGAAGTTTTCGTGCTGCGCATGGGTGAACTGGTGGGTGCAAAAGAGATGCCCGCCACACCAAAGGAGTTGGTGGCGCTGATGTTCGGCGCAGAGATTCCGCCGCAGCCCCGCGAAGCCGTAGAAATCGGCAAACCTGTACTAATCCTGAAAGATATTCACCTGCGCGATAAACGCCTGGATATGCCCAATATCAACCTGGAAGTGCGGGCAGGGGAAGTGATTGGCCTCGCCGGGTTAGATGGCAGCGGGCAGGAATTATTCATGCGCGGCTGTTCCGGCCTGGAACGCATTTATGATGGAACGCTTATGCTCAACAACACGCCAATGCAGGGTCGCCCCTATCGCCAATTCTTCGAGCGCGGGTTGGGCTTTGCAGGGTCAGGGCGTATTGAAGAAGGTCTCATCGCAGGCCTGACACTGACGGAACACATGGCACTGACCATGGGCGAAGAAGCTCTCGTCAATTGGTCTGCGGCGAAGAAGCACATGCAATCGCAAATTGCCGAATTTGACATTCGCGGACGTGCCGACGACAACATCGAACAGCTTTCTGGTGGCAATCAACAGCGCGTCCTGATGGCCTTACTCCCGCCGCAGCACTCGGTGTTGATCCTGGAACAGCCGACACGCGGCCTGGATATTGAATCCGTGCGGCGTATCTGGGGACAGTTGCTCGAACGGCGCAAATCCGGCACAGCAATTCTGTTCAGTTCAGCGGAGCTAGATGAGATCGTCACCTACAGTGATCGCATTCTGGTCTTCTACGCAGGGCGTATTTATGTAGTCCCAGATGCGCGGAAGACAAGCATTGAGGAATTGGGGCATCTGATCGGCGGGGAATTCGACCGGGCAACTGAGTTGATTCCCGCGCAAGAATAGGCATTCGTAATGAAAAATCGTTCACTGACTATTCAGATATTTACCTATACGCTTTCCATCGTCGTCTCATTGGCGATTGCTGCGCTACTGGTGATTCTGGTGGGGCGCGATCCGCTGGAAGTGGTGCAAAAAGTCTGGGAAGGTGCATTCCGCAACGAGCGTTCATTTGCCGGTGTGCTGAATTTCTTCATCCCGCTGACGCTGGTCAGCATAGGGCTGGTGGTCACCTTCCGCGCTGGCCTGTGGAATATCGGCGTAGAAGGCCAGATGATGATGGGAGCCGTCTTCGCCAGCATCATCCCTATGACGCTGCTACAAAACCCGAACATCAACCCAGAAAGCTTCCCGCCGCTGGTGCTGACACTGGCAAGTATTGCACTGGCAGTGGTAGGCGGCATGTTATGGGCTGCCCTGGTGGGTATCCTGAAGATTCGCCTGGGGATCAACGAGATTTTCGGCGGCGTAGCACTCAATGCGCTGGCAGATGTCTTCTCGATTTATTTGATTTCAGGCCCCTGGGAACCCGCTATCGGCGGCAGCGCACAGGGTACAGAACCTTTCCCTCCGGCAACTCTCTTCCCGGAAATTTCAACCGAGTTTCCGACGAGTGCGCTCGCCTTGCTGCTGGTATTCCTGGCGGTGGTAGGGGTGATCCTGGCGCTGCGGGGTACACGATGGGGGCTGCAACTGAAAGCAACAGGCAAAAATGCCCGTTCTGCTCTCTTGCTCGGTGTACCTACACAGGGCGTTGCCATGAGTGCCTTCCTGGTATGCGGTGCGCTGGCAGGCATTGCCGGATCATACCGCGTGCTGTTCACCTTCGATGCCCTGCGTCCGCTGGTTTCCGGTGGGATAGGCTTCCTGGGTCTGTTGGTGGCGCTGCTCGTATCCGTACAACCATTATGGGTTCCCATTGTGACCTTTGCTTTCGCAGCAATTCTTTCTGGCAGCACACGCTTGCGCATTTCCCTGCAACTGGACGCTTCGCTGGCAAGTGTTCTACAAGAAATGACCGTCTTGCTGGTGCTGCTCTTCGGCGGTGTGAGCCAGCGTTTGCAGGAACGACGAGCTACTCCAGAAGAAAGTCCTGATTCACCCAGCCAAGAACAGGCGGCAGCACAATGAACGAAGAACTTCTGAATACTCTGCGCAGTATCATCGCCAATGCGACTCCACTCGTAATCGCCAGCCTGGGCGAAACCGTCAACGAACGCGCTGGCGTGATTAACCTCTCATTGGATGGCAGCCTCGCCCTGAGCGCCATGATCGGTTTTGCAGCAGCATGGCATACGGACAGTGTGGCGATTGGCTTGATTGCTGCCATGATTGCTGGTTCACTGGTTGCCCTGCTGATCGCATTTTCGAGCATCAGTCTGCGGCAGGATCAAGTGGCAGTTGGTTTTGTACTAACGTTGTTTGCTGGTGATCTCGCACGTTTTCTCGGTCAGGGCTACACACGCATACCGGGGCCACAAATCACCCGCATGCCGATTCCCATTCTGCAAGACATCCCCATCATTGGCCCCATCTTCTTCCAGCAGAATCCGATGGTTTATTTCAGTTACGCACTGGTGATTCTGCTGTGGTTCTGGTTGTTCCATACCCGACCCGGTTTAGCCCATCGCGCCCTGGGGGAACGCCCGGAAGCGGCCTTCGCACGCGGCACGCGAGTCAACTTCCAGCGTTACATTTACACCTTCATCGGCGGCGCATTGGTCGGCCTGGCGGGTGCAGCCTATTCCCTGAACGTCAAACCCGGCATTGCGAACCCACCCTCCATGCTCGGTGACGGCTGGATTGCCCTGGCGATTGTGATCTTCGGCGGTTGGCATCCCTTCCGCGTGGCTCTGGGTGCGTATCTCTTCGCGCTGCTGCGGGCTGTCTCGGCGGATATTCAACGGAATGGCCTGATGATTTTCGGGCAAGAGCTGGAATTTAACTTTGTGCTGCTGAATGCGTTGCCCTGGACGTTGATGATCCTGACTCTGTTGTTGGTCAGCAGCGGCAGCATCGAACGCTTACTGCGGATTTTGCCCCGTCCGATGCAGAATCGCCTGCGTGCCATCTTGCGCTCTTCGCCACCGAATGCGCTGGGGGAGCGCTTCGAACGTGACTGAGAGTCACTAGCAGAGTCTGAATGTGCGCAAGTCGCGTTCTGGGATACAATTCTTGGTACTTAATCGGCACGCGCACATAGGAACTAAATTTATGAATCAAAAAGGCAAGTTGGTTGTCATCGCTATTGGTGGCAACTCCATTATTAAAGACCCCAAAAATCCAGGGATTGCGCGGCAGTGGGACGCAGTACGGCAAACCACTGACCACATCGCCGATGTTATCGCGGCGGGGTATCAGGTCGTCATCACGCATGGCAATGGCCCCCAGGTCGGCTACATCCTGCGGCGCGGAGAGATCGCAGCCAAACACGGCATCCATGATGTTCCGCTGGATTTAGTCGTTGCAGATACACAGGGCAGCATCGGTTACATGTTGCAGCAAGCCCTGGAAAATTCTATCCGGCGCATTGGCATCAGCCGCACCATACTTTCCATTGTGACTCAGGTGCGAGTGAACCCGGATGACCCCGCCTTCCAAAATCCAACCAAGCCCATTGGCGGCTTCATGACAGAAGAAGAAGCCCGCAAGTTCGAGGAAGAAGGCTGGTCGGTGATGGAAGATGCGGGGCGCGGTTGGCGGCGGGTTGTGCCATCCCCCGTGCCGGAGACAATTCTGGAGATTAATCCCATTCATGATTTGATGATGGCTGGTTACATTGTGATTGCTTCCGGCGGTGGCGGTGTTCCGGTTGTGCGCAATGAGACGGGAAGCCTGCGCGGGGTTGCGGCAGTGATTGATAAAGATTTAGCCAGCAGTTTACTGGCGGAACAACTCCGGGCTGACATCTTCTTAATTTCAACAGGCGTGCCACAGGTCTATTTGAACTTCAACAAACCAGAGCAAAAAGCGCTTGGGATGGTTACGCTGCAAGAAGCACAGCAGTATATTGATGATGGGCATTTCGCCACCGGGAGTATGCTGCCCAAGATGAAAGCAGCCGTACAATTCCTGCGCAACGGAGGCCCCAAAGCCATCATCACCGATCCCACGAACTTACTCGCAGCGATCAATGGAGAGGCAGGGACACATATCCTTCCGGGATAAGACCCACCACACAGCAAGGAACGCAATTCATGGTAAGGTTCAAAACATTACGCGATACCGTGACCGGGACAGACTTCGCACCCGGCACAATCGAATACTTTAACCCGGCAGTGGGGCAGGTCGCCACGCTGGATGTTCTCTACGATTATGAGCAACTGCGCCACAGCATTGACCGCGATACCCTCAGCGCATCCCGCGACATGAGCATCTGGCGCTACCGGGATTTGCTGCCCCTCGCGCCAGATTCGCAAGTACCGCCGCTGGCAGTGGGCTGGACTCCACTGTACCATTCGCCCCGTTTGCGAGAAAATCTGGGCTTGCGGGATGCGTGGGTCAAGGACGATGGTGCGAATCCTACAGGTTCGCTAAAAGATCGTGCGAGTACGATGGTGGTGGCGCGAGCGCTGGAAATGGGCGTGCGTGCCGTCAGCACTGCCAGCACAGGCAATGCAGCCGCAGCCCTGGCAGGGGTTGGTGCTTCGGTGAACAGCGAGTTGGAAATCATCATCTTCGTCCCGGCAACCGCACCAGAAGCCAAAATCGCCCAACTGCTGGTCTATGGCGCAACCGTGATCCTGGTCGAGGATACCTATGATACAGCCTTCGATCTCTGTTACGAGATGTGCGTAGCGGAGAACTGGTACTGTCGCAACACAGGGATCAATCCCTTCACCACTGAAGGCAAGAAAACCGTCGCTTATGAGATTGCCGAGCAACTCAACTGGCAAGCGCCGGATGCTGTTGTCGTCAGCGTGGGCGATGGCAGCATTATCAGCGGCGTACATAAAGGTTTCTGGGAATTGCACCAACTTGGCTGGATTGACCATATCCCGCGCTTGATTGGCGTTCAGGCCAGCGGGAGTTCGCCCCTGGTGAAAGCCTGGGAAAATGGCACGGCTGCAACGGATATGCAGCCCGAAGAAGTTCACACCATCGCGGATAGTATCTCCGCAGGTTTACCGCGTGATCGCGTGAAGGCGCTGCGGGCAGTGCGCGAAACCGGAGGTGCATTCATCGCTGTGCCGGATGAAGAAATCGTCGCAGCGATTCCACAATTCGCCCGGCTGACAGGTGTCTTCGCCGAACCGAGCAGTGCGGTAATCTACGCCGGAGCCAAACACGCCCTTGCCAGCGGCTATTTACAGGCAGATGATCGTGTTGTTTTTCTCAGCACGGGCAACGGTCTGAAGGATGTTCGCCGTGCGCAAGAATCCGTCTCCGGCGGGTTGCGTGTTGCACCAAATTTAGACGCGATCCGCAGCGCATTGAATTTGTAAAATCGTATCAACACAGGAGTTTGATTGTGATTACAGGCCCTACATTTGAAGAAATGCTGCACCCCGACAAAATTGATCCTGAGATTCGGGCGCGTGCGCTGGCGGCGCTGAAAGATGATCCGCTGAATCCGATTAACCTGTTCAACATCACCTGGCGCGATGGCAACAACAACATCCATCATGTGATTTTGCCGCCGGAATTGACCGGGGTCAAAGCGCCGATTGTAGTGATGTACGGCAAAGAATACCCCTCTGGCAGCCACAAAGTCGGCCCCGCCTATTCAATTCTGCTGGAAAAAGAATTGTTCGGTGAAGTTGATCCGGCAGTGCATCGGCTAGTCTGGCCTTCCACCGGGAATTATGGCATCGGCGGGGCGTGGGTTGGCGGACGCATGGGCTGCAACAGTCTGGTTGTGCTGCCTGAAGAAATGAGCCAGGAGCGCTTTGATCGCATCGAAAGCTACGGCGCAAAGATCATCAAGACGGTTGGTTCAGAGAGCAACGTCAAAGAAATCTACGACGAAACCTGGCGGCTGCGACAAGACCCCAATACGCGCATCCTGAACCAGTTTGAGGAGATGGGCAATTACCGCTACCATTATCACGTCACGGGCAATACCGCAGCCGAGTTGGTGCAGGAATTGCACGAAAAAGGTATCGGCAACGGCAAAGCGGCGGCCTTCGTCTGGGCGATGGGCAGCGCGGGAACCATCGCCGCCGGGGATCGCCTGAAGCAGCTTTACCCGGATTGCAAGATTGTTGGGCTGGAACCTGTGCAATGCCCCACCATGTTCAGCAACGGCTACGGCGCACATGAAATTCAGGGCATCGGTGATAAGCACGTCACCTGGATTCACAATACCTTCAATATGGATGTGTTGATGTGCATTGACGACCTGGATTCGCTGAAGGGCTTGCAATTGCTCTCCGAACCCATTGGGCGGGAAACGCTGGTGAAACGCTACGGCGCAGATGAAGAACTGGTGGAAAAGCTCGGCGATTTGTTCGGCATCAGCAGCATTTGCCATATCCTGGGTGCGATCAAGACCGCAAAGGAATTCAACTTCGGCGAAGAGGATGTCATCATCACCGCTGCCGCCGACAGCCTGGATCGTTACTATTCGGTCATGGATTGGATGCGCAAAGAATATGGTGCATTGGATGAAGCCGCCGCTGTGGGTCGCATCGAAGGCATCTTCTACGGCGCAAAAACAGATTACGTCCAGCATGGCACGCCCAACATTCACCAGCGCTGGCATAACCTGAAGTATTACACCTGGGTCGAGCAGCAAGGCAAAACCGTTGCCGAACTGGATGCCCAACGTGACCCGGCCTGGTGGGAAGCCCATCAACAGCGCGTCTTTGAAATTGACGAACGCCTGATGGCAGAGCGTCAAAAAGCAGCACAAGAAGCCTGAGTTTGGCCTCGTTTAATCATGACGTGGTAGAGCGAAATTCAGCCTTTTTGACGGATATCAACTCTGGTGCACTGGTGCGGCTGTGATCGCCAGAAGATAGGTTCTACGTAGGGGCACGACATGTCGTGCCCGAAATGCCCAAAAACGGAGATCAGCAACATTTCTTAGGATACTTGCAGCGCACCCATTACACTACTGAATCTGAACAAACCAGAAGAAACCCCTGGCTATCCCCCCTCTTCGCGTAATCTTATGGCACACTCCCGCGTCTAGGAGGAACACCGTTAACCGTATCTTGTGCAGGAGATCACCATGTCTGGCACACCCGAAAACACCGTCTCGCAGAAACCCTTCGAGATCGGCATCTATTCCTTTGTTGATAATACGCCCCTCCCGAACACGGGCGAAAAACTCACCGCCGAGCAGCGCACGCGCAACCTGCTCGAAGAAATCGAACTCGCCGATCAGGTCGGGCTGGATGTCTTCGGCCTGGGCGAACATCACCGCGAAGAATATGTTTCTTCCGCGCCGGAAGTGCTGCTGGCTGCTGCCGCCGCCCGGACGAAGAACATTCACCTCACCAGCGCCGTCACCGTCCTCAGTTCGGATGATCCGGTGCGGGTGTTTCAGCGCTTCGCTACGCTGGATTTAATTTCCGGCGGACGTGCAGAAATCATCGCGGGACGCGGCTCGTTCATCGAATCGTTTCCGTTGTTCGGCTATGACCTGAACGACTACGACGAGTTGTTCAGCGAAAAGCTGGATTTGCTGCGAGCATTGAACGAGAGCGTATTCATCAACTGGGAAGGCAACCTGCGCCCCAGTATCGACAATCGCGCCGTGTATCCGCGCCCTGTGCAGGAGAAGTTACCGATCTGGATTGGGGTGGGTGGCACGCCGGAGTCAGTCGTCCGCGCTGCCAGCCGCGCCCTGCCAATGGCACTGGCGATCATCGGCGGGATGCCGGAGCGCTTCGCACCCTTTGTGGATCTGTACCGCCGTGCCGCAAAAGAATACGGGCATGATCCGGCAACATTGCCCGTGAGCATCAATTCACATGGATTCATTGCCGATACCCGCGAAGAAGCGCTGGATTTGTCCTTCCCGGCAGCGAAGATCGTCATGGACAAGATCGGGCGGGAGCGTGGCTGGGCACCCATGCGCCGTGAGCAGTACGAAGCCTCGGCAGATTTACGCGGGGCGAACTTCATCGGCAGCCCGGATGACATCATCGAGAAGATTCTCTTCCAGCACAAAATCTTCGGGCATCAGCGCCTGCTGCTGCAATTGAGCGTTGGGAGCATGCCGCACGATAAAATGCTGCACGCGATTGAACTGCTCGGCACAAAGGTCGCTCCGGTTGTGCGTGAAGAAATCACCAAACGCAGCGCTGTTGCGGAACCACAGCGATAGAACTTTTTTGTTAATCGGGGCGTTTCATGAAATCGCCCCTACAAAACATCGCTCTACTGCGCTGTCCAGCCACCATCCACCAGCAGAACCGTCCCGGTGACCAGCTTCGCCGCCGAAGATGCCAGATAGATCACAGCGCCTGCAACATCCATCGTATCCCCCACATGCCCGATGGGTAGCCGTGAGAGAACATCCGCTGCAAACTCAGGAGTATCGAGGCGTTCCGCAGTTCCTGGTGTGCGAATGAACGTTGGTGCAACCGCATTCACTGTGATGCCGTGCTGCGCCCATTCCAGCGCAAGCACCCGCGTTAGTTGGTCAACACCGCCCTTGGTCGCACAGTAGACCGCGTGCCGCAGAATGCCGACCTGCCCTGCCTGCGAACTCATATTCACAATGCGTCCACCGCTTCCCTGAGCGATCATCTGCTTGCCAGCCGCCTGACACATGAAGAACAACCCCTTCAGATTGACATCCATCATGTCATCCCAATCAGATTCTGTGACATCCACCGCATCATGATTGAAACCGAGTCCCGCATTGTTGACCAGAATATCCAGCTTACCGAAGTGCTGCACCGCCTGATTCACCACAGCGCGGATGTTGTCCAGGTCTTGCATATCCAGCGCAACGGCTAGCACCTGTCCACCCTCACTTTCAATTTCTGAGGCAAGCCTTTGCAGTGCATCCATATCACGGGCTGCAACAACCACTTTTGACCCAGCATTTGCCAGCGCTTTCGCTAGATCATAGCCAATACCGCGACTCGCGCCTGTAACAAGCGCCACCTGTCCCGATAGATCAAAACTTGGATAGTTCACAGTCTCCCCCTATTTTGCCGAATATCGTACAAATCTAAACAAGTGTTTCACTGCTTGTACTACGATGTCAAGAAGTTCACTGCAAATTGCGGACATTCCACCAATTAACCCACGACTCTGTACAGGGACGCAGCCCTGCATAGATAATGTTTGTTGAATGTACGAAAGGATTCAGAAGATGAACCTACCTGGATGCAAATACACAATTTTTCTGCTCGTAGCTGTTCTACTCACTGCTTGCGGTGATAATCAGAGAATGACTGCGCCGGATTTCACACTTACAACGCTGGATGGCGAACAGGTCGCGTTATCAGATTTTGAAGGTCAACCCGTAGTCATTAACTTCTGGGCTTCCTGGTGCGCACCATGCCGTTTTGAAATGCCAGAACTTGCTGAAAAATATGAGGATTTTTCATCTGCGGGGTTGATCATCCTTGGAGTCAATGTCACCTCACAAGATTCAATCGACGGCGCACGACAATTCGTAGAAGATTATTCGATACCGTTTCCCATTGTGTTGGATGTGGAAGGAATCGTCGAAGAACTCTATACGGCAAGCAGTACGCCAACTACCATATTTGTGGATAGAACGGGAAAGATTGTTGCTCGGCACTTTGGGCCTATGAGCAGCGAGGAGATTGATGAATACATCAACCTGCTCACTGCCCCGGACGCTTGATTATTGCTGTTCTGCCCTTGTGCGTTCGCGCTGCACAGCTTGTTCTTCCGGCGACCACAACGTTTTGATATATGCAATGACCGCTGTCACTTCTTCTTGCGTGAGAACATCACCCAGCGCAGGCATTGGGTAGAAGCGGCTTGGGTCACCCAATCCACCCTCTATGACATAGCGCACGAGTAATCCGTCCCCATGATGCCAGGTATGTCCATGACTATTATGTGGAGGAGCACCGATTCTTCCCGTGTCATCAGGTTGCATCGGTGCATCCGGGAATTGGCCTTCGCCATTTTCCCCATGGCACTCCGCACAATGATTTGCATACACCCGCTGCCCTAGTTCATATGTCTCGGAATTGGCTACAGCCGGTGGAATATAATCAACTTCTTCCGAAGCTGTACAACCGGTAACCAACAACCACAACATTCCAACGGCAACTACAGATAAGTTCCATCGTAGTTTATATCTATTCGTCATACTTTGCCCCTCTACGGTGTGCTTCAGCGACCACGTACCATTAGGATTCATCTCTGCCTGATGCTCAGGTTCGGCTCCTACGCCCGGCAGATTACTACTGCGCAGATGGAGGCTGTTCGTCACGACAGAATGCCCAAAATGAGAAACTCTATCGTCTCCACCGCTTAAACCTTGCCATGTTCAAATCTAGCAGTTTCGCCGTCATCGCACAAATCAGTGACGCAACCTCTAACAACAAGAGGTCATTCAGTGAGCATCCCACTACGCGAACATTTCGACCACCACATGGCATCGCGCTATCCGCCGTCAGTGTCTCGGCTAATCAACCTGCCCGGCATCGGCAAGAACCATATGACCAGGAGTACATTAACCTCGTTTGGCGAGAATGATAAGCGCGTCAAGGGGCGAGTAACCCATCGCTTGCGAACGAAGATCCGACTGTACGAGAAATTCAAAGCACGGTGCAAACAGTAGCCACCCTTGCGCCAAGATTGCGCTGTAATTTTGGAGAGCAGTTTCGATTTACTCTTTGCTTTCTCAAGTATCCGACTGGTTGTGACGTGAAACATCACTCTCATCACCTCCAAACTCCGCCAGCAGTTCCTGCACGACGGTATCCAGATCGAGGGATTTGCCGCGTTCGAGGGCGGTATGTAGCTCGTCAGGCGGAAGTACGGCTTCTAGTTGGGGCATGAGTACGTCAAACTCTTTTTGTAAAGTCGGATTTTTGGATGTCGTGAGCTTGTACGAAACCGAGCAGTTGCGCTATACGGTCACCTTGACCATGTAGCAAGAGAATATGGCAGAAACCAACCAAAGAATCAGGATTGATGTCTGCCGAATTAAGACGATTTGCAATGCGAAGAACTTGCCCAAACCATGTGCTCGCCGTTGGTTTACCCAAGGCTAGGGCGGAGTATCCAATGTTATTATAGGTTGCAGCACTGCCCCACTAACTCCCCAGACGCTCAAAAATTATGAGGCATTGCTGAAATAGATCAAAAGCCTTCTGGCGGTCTTTTTGCAAGCTTGCTAAGGCGGCTAAGTTGCCGAGATTAACCGCCATAGTAGAGTAGGTGTTACCCATCTATGGATTAGCTGTTACGAGCGCAAAGGTGCTTATCTGTAAGCTGTCTAACTTTCATTTGCAGCAGTTTGAAACCGAACAGCGCCACAATCAGTGCCTTCAATTTCTAAAACGCTATCGTTTACCAGTGAGGCCATCACGATCTGGACAACAAGTTCAGGTTGATCTACTTGCAAATAATGATGGGCGCACGGGATGCGCCAGTAACTGGCAGGCGTAATGCGTTCCGCAAGATAATTGCTCCATACATCATCTGGCACGGCGAGGGGCGCAACTGTATCTTGCTCACCCCAGATTATGGTCGTCGGAACATCACTCCGCGACAGAGCTTCTAACCAGTCCGTTTCATTGGCTGTACGCTCATTCAGATACTCGATGATCTCGTGCTGAACGCGGGTGCCGCCCTGATAGTCAAAGATTGATGCATAAGCAGCGAATTCTTCCTCCGACAACGGCTCAAGGAAGAATTCTTCGATGCCATTCGCAAGCTGTTCACCACCCAGCAAACTCGATACGAACGGTCCTACTGATGGATTCAGAAG
>CAYVVZ010000019.1:0-36664 GCA_964455365.1 uncultured Anaerolineaceae bacterium
GCGAGAGCCGCGAGCGCGTGAGAGCCGCAATCAAGAACAGCGGCCTGCGCTTTCCCAATAAGGGCTACGTCGTCAACCTATCTCCGGCGAATCTGCCCAAGCATGGCCCTGCATATGACCTTGCGATTGCCATTGGTGCGCTGGCCTCAACGGATCAAATCCCACAAGAAGCCCTGGAAGGCTCGCTGTATATTGGCGAATTATCACTTGACGGACGGGTACGGCATGTGAAAGGTGCCATGTCTATGACGTATGCTGCGTCCATCGAAGGCTACCAGCGCGTGTACGTTCCCCTAGAGGATGCTCCCGAAGCGGCTCTGGTGCAAGGGATTGATGTCATACCTGTGCAATCTCTGGGTGAATTGGTTGAACATCTGTATGGATTACAACCTATCGAACCTTACGTGAATGATTTGCAACGCGCACAGAACGGCGCAACCAATGCAACCGTGGTTGATTTCGCTGATGTGAAAGGGCAGGAACACGTCAAACGAGCGCTGGAAATTGCCGCTGCGGGTGGGCATAACGTGCGGCTTGTGGGGCCGCCAGGGGTGGGCAAGAGTTTGCTGGCGAAGGCCGTCCCCGGAATTCTGCCGCCGCTGTCCCTGGAAGAAGCCCTGGCTGTAACACGCATCTATTCCGTTGCGGATCTACTCCAGGGTGACAATCCTTTGATCCAGACTCGTCCCTACCGCGCTCCGCATCATACCATCTCGCAAGCGGGTCTCGTCGGTGGTGGAACCATCCCCAAACCAGGAGAAATTTCACTGGCTCATTTCGGCGTACTGTTTCTAGACGAAGTGGTGGAATTCAGCGTAAAAGCCCTCGAAGTCATGCGCCAACCCATCGAGGAGAAATCCGTCACCATCAGCCGCGCAAAGGGAACGCTGACATTTCCCGCGAATTTCATGTTAATCATGGCGCATAACCCCTGTCCCTGTGGCTACTACGGGGATCCTGTGCATGCCTGCACCTGCACACCAACCATGATTTCGCGCTACCAGGCAAAGATCAGCGGCCCTTTGTTGGATCGAATTGATATTCATGTAGAAGTACCTCGTGTCGATTATGACAAGCTGCTCAACAGCGAACGCGGCGAACCATCAAGCAGCGTCCGGGAACGGGTAGAGAAAGCACGTCAGCGCCAAACTCAACGATTTACGAATTCACCAGACATCTATTCTAATGCGGATATGGGGGCGGGAGATGTGCAAGATGTATGCATCATGAGTAAAGAAGCCAAGCAACTCCTTGACCTTTCTGTACGCAAAATGAGCCTGAGCGCTCGCGCCTACCACCGCATCCTGAAACTGAGCCGCACGATTGCTGATCTGGCAGATGCGGAAAGCATTGGTGTTCAACATGTCGCAGAAGCGATCCAGTATCGTTCTAAGTAGAGATACTGTACGAAATCACAAACGATAGTGTAAGCGTGCTTTTTGTGTGGCAGTTGCGTTACAATACTATCAACATGAAGGAACATTTCATTGAAACACTGTAATGCCCACCTTTTTTGACAACGTTGATTGAAGCCGTAGCTGATGACGATAGCATCCGATTCGCCTATTTTAATTGAATGCGTGCCGAATTTCTCTGAAGGCCGCCGCGTTGATGTAATTGATGCACTTATCACACGCATCGCAAGTGCAGCCGATGTGCATGTGCTACATCGCACCAGTGATCCCGATCACAATCGTACTGTCGTTACGTTCGTGGGTAGCCCTGCGCCTGTTCAGGAAGCCGCATTTCAGGCAATTGCCTTCGCCGCAGAACATATCAACCTGGATGAACATGAGGGGGTTCATCCACGGCTCGGCGCGGCGGATGTCGTCCCGCTGGTTCCGCTGCGGGGAGTGACATTAGAACAGTGTGCAGATTTTGCACGCCAACTGGGGAAGCGCGTCGGTACAGAATTGCAACTCCCCGTATACTTATATGAAGCTGCCGCATCTCGTCCCGAGCGAGTCGCGCTGCCAGATGTACGGCGCGGCGAATACGAAATGTTGAAGCAAACCATTCACCTACCGGAGCGCCAGCCGGATTATGGCCCTGCAAGGGTCGGAACTGCTGGGGCAGTTATCATCGGGGCGCGTCCGATTTTGATCGCTTACAATGTCTTTTTGAATACAGCCGATGTAAGCGTCGCAAAGGCTATTGCACGGACGATACGGTATTCCAGTGGGGGGCTGGCAGGCGTTCGCGCCCTGGGGCTGCTCGTAAAAGGAAAAGCTCAGGTGAGCATGAACCTGACCGATTATCAGCGCACTCCCGTGCATCGCGTTCTGGAGATGATTCGAACGGAAGCGGCACGCTATGGCGCAAGCATCACCCAGGCAGAGTTGATTGGTTTGATGCCGCAAGATGCGCTGGAAGATGCCGCAAAATGGTATCTACAATTGCATGACATGGAGAAAACGCAGGTTTTGCGTTACCCACAGGACTGACATTTCTTAAAAGCCATAACCATTGAAGGATACGACTCATGGCAGGGTCATCACAGAATGCAGCAATACTGATCGTGGATGACAATGAAATGAACCGTGATGTACTCGCACGGCGCATCAAGCGAATCGGTGCGGAAGTCACCATGTGTGAAAATGGTGAAGAAGCGCTAGCCATCCTGGAGGACAGCCACTTCGACCTCGTCTTGCTTGATCTGATGATGCCAGGAATGAGCGGCTATGAAGTGCTAGAACATATCAAGGACAATCCCAAAACACGCGATCTACCCGTCATCATGATCTCCGCCGTGGATGACCTGGAAAGTGTTGTTCGCTGTATTGAATTGGGCGCAGCGGATTATCTCTTCAAGCCCTTCAATCCGGTCTTGTTGAAGGCACGAATCAATGCCATTTTGCGGCAGCGACGCGGATTGCTACTGGAGAAGATTTCGCAGCAGCTCAATCAAATTCACCAGATCACACAGGATCTGATGCAACTAGACGAGCTAAATCCACAAGTGAAAGAGCAACTCATCCACATTTACGAAGCATCGCTGCAAGCGCAGGCAATCTATGCGGATAGAGATGAGGGAGATGAGCCATAATGGGAACGACACTCAGCGATTATTTGTGGGTACTGATTAGCGCTGTACTGGTCTTCATCATGCAGGCGGGTTTCCTGGCGCTAGAAACTGGCCTCACCCGCACCAAGAACAATATCAATGTTGCCCTCAAAAACCTCGCAGATTTCGGCCTGACCACGCTAATTTTCTGGTTATTCGGGTTCGGCTTAATGTTCGGAACTACCCTCGGTGGGTGGGTCGGCAGCGATCTATTCTTGCCGCAAGCCACCGGTAACGAAACCAGAACGCTCGTTTTTCTGGTGTTTCAAGTGATGTTCTGCGGCACTGCCGTCACCATTTTGTCCGGCGCGGTTGCCGAACGGCTGCGCTTCGGGACATACATCGCCCTGACTATCCTCATTTCGGGGCTAGTTTATCCTGTTCTGGGACATTGGGCATGGAATGGGGTATGGCTTGGTGAACCTGCTGGCCTCCTCGGAGCGCTCGGTTTCCGCGATTTTGCAGGTTCAACCGTCGTTCACAGCGTCGGTGGTTGGGCATCGCTAGCAGTACTGCTCATCATTGGGGCGCGAGCAGGGCGTTTCAACGCTGATGGAACGCCAAACAACATTTCTGGTTCAAATCTGCCGCTGACTGGCCTGGGGGTATTGCTCTTATGGGTGGGCTGGTTTGGCTTCAATGGTGGCAGTGAACTGGCCTTTAACGAGAATGTCATCCCCATTATCACAAACACTCTGCTGGCAGGAGCTGCGGGGATGGTCAGCGCTATGATGTTGAGCATCTGGCAGCGAAGGCAGATTCACGCAGTATCGGTCATGAATGGCGCACTGGCTGGCCTGGTTGCCATCACCGCATCAGCGAATGCCGTCAGCGTTACATCTGCCGTGATCATCGGCGCAGTGGGTGGCGGTGTGATGCTCTTAGTCGATGCTTTGCTTCTTCGGCTGCGCATTGATGATGCCGTTGGTGCGATACCAGTTCACCTCGGCGCAGGTATTTTCGGCACACTGGCGCTTGCAATCTTTGGTAACCCGGCAGCGCTAGGTATTGACCCGGTACAGTTTGACCGCCTGGGATTTTTCCTGGTGCAACTTCTGGGTGTTGGTGTGGCAGGAGTATGGACGTTTGGCGTGACCTATCTTGTGATGCGCGGGATTAATCGTTTCTTCCCCCTGCGTGTCTCAGCAGAAGACGAGTTCGTCGGCCTGAATGTCTCCGAACATGGCGCGAAGAACGAGATGTTTGATTTGGTCTCGCTGATGGAAACGCAAACGGACACGGGAGATTTATCGCTGCGTGCGCCAGAAGAACCCTTCACGCAGATTGGTGTAATCGGTGGATATTACAACCGAGTGCTTGCCTCCCTGGAAGATGCAATACACCGCACAGATAGCATTGTGCGCAATGCGATGGATGCCATTCTGTCATTTTCTGCCGATACATTTCAGATTGCCTCAGTCAATCCAGCCGCAACCGCCGTGTTTGGTTATTCAGGCAACCAACTCATCGGGCAACCGATCACACATCTCATTTTACCCTGGAGCCAGATGCAGCAAGAAGACCAGCTAACCAGCTTCGGCGATGTGCTGCAAGACCTGCTTGCATCCAACAAGTATCAGGAGATGGTGGGTCAGCGTGAAGATGGCACAGCAATCCAGATGGAAGTCCTCGTCACAGAAACCAACAGTGCGTCGGGCAGTTTCTACATTGGCTTTTTCCGCGATGTTACGGAGCGTAAACGAGCCGCGCTGGATTTGCAGCGCAGTGAGATTTACTTCCGCAGCCTGATTGAACGATCCTCTGATTTAACGACAATTCTGAATGAACGCGGGATCATCAACTACATCAGCCCGGCTGTACATACCCTGCTCGGCTACAGAGCGGAATCGCTCCTGGGGCATTCAATACTGGAATACGTACACCCGGAAGATACAGAACACGTCCGCTATCAATTACGCAATCTGGTGCAAGAGAACTACAGTGACTCAACACTGGAAGCTCGCATCCAGCATCATGACGGGCATTGGCTGATCTTTCAGGCAGTAGTCAGTAATTTGCTGGCAGAGGACGCTATCGCGGGGATTGTGCTGAACGCCCGTGATATGACAGAGCGCCGCAGTATTGAACAGAAGTTGATGCATCAAGCCCAATATCTGGCGACCCTTCATGAGATTTCGCTCTCATTGCTAGAGCGACTTGACCCCGATACGCTGCTAGAAACGATTTTATTCCGCGCCGGACACCTGTTAGATACGCACCATGGCTATGTCTTTCTGGTAGATACTGAAGCCGATGTCATGCGTTTGGAAGCGGGCACAGGGCTTTTCGGCACGATTGAAAAAATCACCGTACAACGCGGCGAGGGATTATCAGGGCGTGTATGGGAAAGTGGTCAACCTTTGTTGATCGACAATTATAACGCCTGGGAAGGGCAGTTACCGCAAGCTCCCCAGGAGGGGCAGGTTGCGCTGGCAGTACCGCTAAAAAATGGGCAGGAAGTTATCGGCTGCATTGGCCTGACCTACACGGACTCCGACCGAGAATTTGACGAACTCGGTGTGGAAACAATGACGATGTTTGCGGAATTGGCAACGGTAGCCCTGGATAATGCACGCCTATACAGCGAAGCACAAACCGAACTCGAAGAACGCATCCGCGCACAGACTGCCCTCTCAGCAAATCGCGCAAATCTGCGGGCATTGATCGAAAACACGAATGATTACATCTGGTCCATTGATTCGTTTTACCGTGTCATCATTTACAATACGCCCTTCCAAACGGGCTTCACCAATATATTCAATCTACAAATCCAGGAAGATTCGTACTTGCTGGATGCACTCCCATTCAACATTCGGGAAGCATGGAAGGCTCGCTTCGATGCCGCCCTCGCAGGAAGAAGAATCGTCTTCGAGGAGCAGTTCACCTTGGATGGCGAAACGACTGTGCTTGAGTTTTCTTTCCATCCGATTCGCTCCAACGACGACCAGATTACAGGGGTATCCTGTGTAGCGCGGGACATTACCGAACGCAAGCAGACGGAACGCCAGTTGAAAATGGCAAAAGAAGCTGCCGAAAGTGCCAATGTCGCCAAGAGCGCCTTCCTCGCCAATATGAGCCACGAACTGCGCACACCACTGAACGCCATCATTGGTTACAGTGAAATGCTGCAAGAAGATGCAGAAGACTTTGGTTATGAAGAAATCCAACCGGATCTCAGCAAAATTCAGCAGGCCGGCAACCACCTGCTGGATTTGATCAACAATATCCTTGATCTTTCAAAGATCGAAGCCGGGCGCATGGAGATGTTTGTTGAGAGCTTCAACATTCAAGCTCTGATGCGCGAAGTCGTATCTACGGTACAACCATTGGTGCGCAGACAGAAAAATGAACTGGTGGTTGCAATAGACGATACGCTAGGAGCGATGCAAGCGGATGTCACGAAGGTGCGACAAACCTTGCTCAATTTATTGAGCAACGCTGCAAAATTCACCACCAATGGCACAATCACACTCTCGGCAAACACAATTACAGATGGTTTCGGCACAACCTGGGTTCATTTCACTGTACGCGATACGGGCATCGGCATGTCGGACGATCAGTTACAAGAAGTCTTCAAAGAATTTCAGCAAGCGGATGTTTCCACAACGCGCAAATATGGCGGTACAGGTCTTGGCTTGACGATCAGTCGCCGCTTCTGCCAGATGATGGGCGGGGACATTACGGTTGAATCCGAACTGGGCATTGGCACAACCTTCACCGTCATTCTCCCTGCTGTCGTGCAGGACTTGCAGGAGAGCGACGAAACACAGGAGCCAGAAGACATACTGCCAGATCTACGTCAATACATTGAAGATACGCTGGTGCTGGTAATTGATGATGATGAAAGCGTGCGAGACCTCATCAGCCGCACCCTGCAAAAAGAAGGGTTTCAGGTCATCACTGCTGCGAATGGTGAAGAAGGGCTGGAACTGGCACAGCGCCAAAACCCGGACATCATCACGCTGGATATTATGATGGGCGGGCTGGATGGGTGGGATGTCCTCAGTACTGTAAAGGCCACCCCTACCCTTGCGGATACGCCTGTCGTGATCCTGACGATGGTTGATGACCGCAAACGTGGTTTCGCCCTGGGTGCAGCAGATTACCTGACCAAACCCATAGACCGCAAACGGCTGGCACAGGTGTTGATGAAGTATCGTATAAACTCTGGCAAGACGGATCGCTTGCCCCCAGGAAGACTGCTCGTGGTAGAAGATGATGAACAAACTCGTGAGATCTTGCAGCGGACGCTGGAACGCAGCGGATGGGAAGTTTCACTCGCTGGCAACGGAAGATTGGCGCTTGAGCAAATGCACACAGACTTGCCGGACTTAATTTTGCTGGATTTGATGATGCCAGAGATGGACGGCTTCCAATTTGTCACGGCGGTGCGCAATATCCCGGCGTGGAACCAGATCCCGATTATTGTTCTCACCGCAAAAGAAATCACTGAAGAAGAACGCCGCGAATTAAATGGGCGGGTCGAGCGTGTGCTATCCAAGCAAGGATATGCAAAAGATGATTTGCTGCATGAAGTGCTGAACCTGATTTATACTCGCGTCCAGGAACAACGCAAATAGCCGGAGTCTAGAGGGAATGGCGAAGATACTGCTGGTTGAAGACAACGAAATGAATCGTGATATGCTGGTGCGGCGGCTGGAGCGACGAGGCTATGATGTGATTGTCGCCCTGGATGGCGTAGAAGGCGTGGAGGTGGCAACGCAGGAACAACCCGCCCTAATCCTCATGGATTTGAGCTTGCCTGTGATGGATGGCTGGGAAGCCACACGCCGCCTCAAAACGCAGCCTGCCACACAACACATTCCGATTATTGCTCTCACAGCCCATGCTGTTGTCGGAGATCGGGAGCGTGCGCTGGAAGTCGGCTGTGATGAATACGAGAGCAAACCCGTGAATATGCCGCGTTTACTGGCGAAAATGGAGCGTTTTCTGGATACTACAGAGGACACCTAATGCAGTGAGATAACACATCATGTCTGTAGAATCGCACCGGGGGAAGCAGAATAACATCATTGGCAAGCGATACATCGTGCGCGAGACACTGGGCACGGGTGGCATGGGTGTTGTGTATCGTGCGACAGATCGCCTATTCTCCAGGGATGTCGCACTGAAACGACTGCTTAAAACATCCCCCAAAGAAGCGCACGAAGGCAACACCACAGAACGTTTTAGCCGACGCATGGGGCTTGCACGGGAATTCAAAGTATCTGCATCACTGCGGCATCCTCATATCATTACTGTGCTGGATTATGGCTTCGATGAAGAACAACAACCTTACTATGCAATGGCCTTATTGGACAATGCGCAAACGTTGTTGGAGGCAGCACGCAATCGTGCGCTGCCGGAAGCCATCGGCCTGTTGATTCAACTACTGCGAGCGCTGACTTATCTGCATCGCTGGGGCATCATCCACCGAGACTTAAAACCCGCGAATGTGCTGGTGAGTAACGGCATTGTGAAGGTGCTGGACTTTGGCCTTTCCTATGCGTTAGATCACAACAGGTCGCAGGCAGCAGAAAGTGAAACAACCGTCGGCACATTGGCGTACATGGCTCCTGAGATCCTCATGGGGAATCAGGGGACGGTAATGTCCGATCTGTATGCTGTGGGGGTGATGGCCTACGAAATCTTTACCGGGGAACATCCCTTCAACCTCGAAGAACCAGCACAGCTCATTGACCAGATCATCCATGAGGAGCGCCACGCTACTGATGCAGACATTCCTGCGCAACTAGCCGTCATCCTACAACGTTTGATGAGCAAAAACCCGATTGATCGGTACTTCAGTGCGACCGAAGTCATTGAAGCCTTGCAGCCCTTCAGCAATGAGACCCTGAGTGTGGAAACTACCGCCGTGCGCGATAGCCTATTGCAAGCAGCGAGGCTCGTCGGACGTGATCATGAATTATCCCGTCTGCAAAAATCATTGGCGCAGGTATCCAGGGGCATTGGTGCCACCTATCTAATTAGCGGTGAAAGCGGCATCGGTAAATCGCGCCTGGTGGAAGAACTGCGTGCCGAAGCGTTGGTACGTGGTGCGCTGGTGATACGCGGGCAGACCATCGAAAAAGGCAGCCAGCCATATCAAATGTGGCTTCCCATTCTGCGCTGGATTTGTCTGCTGGCAGATGATTTAACGCAGGAGGAAATCTACGCGCTGAAAGCCATCATGCCAGATGCCGAGCATTTGCTACCAGATGCAGATATTTCCGGTGGTAGTGAGATTGCTGTGCAATCGCTGCGTGACTACATCAATTCGTTGATTGAACGTGTCCTGGGGTCGGTACAACGACCGATTGTGTTGATCTTTGAAGATTTACAGTGGGCAGATAGCACAAGTATTGCAACGCTGGAATACTGCTTGAACCTGGTAGGCAGGCTGCCACTGCTGATACTGGCAACCTACCGCGACGACGAAGCTCCAGAGTTGTACCGACATTTTCCACAGGCACAGCACCTACCCCTGAGCCGCCTGAGCGAAGATGCCATGAGAGAGTTAGGCGTTGCCATGCTGGGTGAGGCAGGCCGCGTTCCACAGGTAGCAGATCTCTTGCAGCGAGAGGCAAAAGGCAATGCGTTCTTCGCCGTTGAACTGGTACGTATCCTCGCAGAGCAGGTAACGGAACTTTCGCAGATTGGGCGTATGACGATCCCGGCACAAGTATTTGCTGGCAGCATCCAACAGATTGTGCAACGGCGCATCAACCAACTCACGCCAGGTATGCGGCATATCTTGCAGTACGCCGCCCTGATGGGAATGGAAATCGATGTTTCCGTGCTGCAACACTTTATTTCGCAAGGCAACAAGAGCAACTGGCTGGAAACATCTATTGAGCGAGGTATCTTGCAGGCAGATGGGGAACAAATTACGTTCGTCCACGATAAGCTGCGCGATGCCCTGCTTGCATCGCTGCCACCAGAAGACATACGGGAGATGCATCGCCAGGTTGCAGAAGTGATCGAACAACAATCCGGCGAAAGTAGTGCAAATACGGCTAAGTTGGCGTTCCATTGGCAAATGGCTGGCAACATCAACAGGGAAGAATACTACGTCACCAAATCCGGCGAACAAGCCCTCGCCATTGGTGCGTATACAGAGGCACTGAAGCACTTCGAGCAGTCGTACCGACTTGTGAATCAGATGACCATTTCGCGGACGCGAAAGCAGCGCAAGAACGTTCACCTGCGCCAACGTGCCGCTGAAGCGCATCTTGGCCTGGGGCAATATACGCAGGCGCGGACATATTTCAAAGAGAGCCTGATGCTCTGCGAAGACCTGGGGGACTCCGTTGGGGTCGCCGTTTCGTTGGGGCATCTAGGGGCAGTATCGTTTGCGCTGGAAGAATTCAGCGAAGCTGTTCGCCAATATCGAAAAGCCCTGCAACTATACCGTGAAGCAAACAACCAACAGGGAATCGCACAGACCTTAAACCGCCTGGGTGATATTGCATATGAGCAGGAACATCATGAGATCGCAGGCGAGTATTACCAGCAAAGCCTGGAGATTTCGCGCACATTAGGCCAGGACTGGGGCATGGCAGGCTCATTGACGGCAGGCCGCACAGCATCGACACCGGGGCAGGATTGGCAGGCAGACAAAAAACGCCTATCTGACGATTTGCGCCGTTTGCAGCGAACCAATCAGAAACCCCTCCTGGCAACCAGCCTGTTTGAACTGGGGATGGTCGAGCAAGAGTTGGGTGATTCCAGCCGCGCCTTGCAGCATTACCAACGAGCCATGACGTTGCAAGATGAGCTTGGCGACAAAACGGCTTTGATCCAGACACGCAAGAAGGTTGGTGACGTCTACGTGGTGCAGGGAGACTATGAACTGGCGCTATCGCTCTATCGGGCTGCACTGGGCATGGCTGTGGAGGCTGGTTTGCAGGAAACCTTTTATCCACTGCTGCTGGAAGTCGCCCGCGTGAATGCCTACCGGGATGCGGGCTACGAAGCCTTACGCCTGCTCTCCTTCCTATTCAATGCCGACGATGCAGCGGAAGCGCTGCAAGATAAGGCAGAGCAATTGATCTTCCGGTTGGAAGTCACGCTGCCCGAAGTTGAAGCCAAACACGCCTGGGAGTCCGGGAAGCAAGCATCGCTGGAAGAGATTTTGCAGGAATGGCTGCCGACAGGTTAAGCACCAAAACGTCGTAGGATTGAATCAACCTGACTGACGTAGCCACCACCAAAGAGCCGTACATGCACCAGCAGCGGATATAGATTGTAGATGTCTCGTCGTTCTTCGAAAAAACCCGGTTCTAGTGGGCTAACCTCTTCGTATGCCCGAAAAAAAGGTCTGCCAAAGGTGCCGAACAAAGTTGTGAAAGCGAGTTCAATTTCCGGGTGCGCGTAATAGATGGCTGGATCAACAAGGCCTGCCAGATGACCGCGCAGGCACAGCACATTTCCCGTCCACATATCCCCATGAATCAACGCCGGGTGCGCGGGTTCGTGCAGCAGAGAATCGATCTTCGGCGCGAAAGCCTCAACGCGGCGGCGCAGCGCATCCGGTAGCTGCCCTGCCCTGTGCGCAACGTCCGCCATATAGAGCAACCGCTGTTCCCGGAAGAAATCAATCCAGCGCTCATATTGAGGGTTCGGCTGGTGCAGCGACCCGATCAGCGTGTCAAATTCCAGGCCGAATTTTTCTGCCGAAACGCTGTGCAGCGCTGCGACAACACGCCCTGCTTCTTCTTGAGCCTCTGTCGTAATGCCGCCCTGGTTTTCAATGTAGGTCATCAATAGCAGATTTGCATCACTGTGCAGCACTTGCGGTATCGGTAGCTGGCTATGTTCATGCAGATAACGCAGCATGCGTCCTTCAATGTGCAGGGTAGAATTTGCTCCATCTGCGCTCTTCGCAACCAGCGCCTGACCATCTTCGAGCAAAACACGGTAGACATCCCCAATCATGCCACCACTCAATCGCTGTATCTTCATCACCGTGCGATTGGTAATTTGTTGGATTATGGTTGAATTTAGCATTACACACTCATTTCATACGCGAAGAAACCGAAATATACCTTTTTAGGGTTTTGTTACCAGTTACACTGAATACACTTACACTTCAGCACTCTGATAATATCCAGAAACGATAATCAAGTGGCAGATGACACTACAATAATGGAATAAATGTCAGTTGTCCAAGGGACGATTGCTATACTACTCTTATAGCAAGGTGTTTTTCACAAACAAGTATTTGCAAACTCGCAAATATAACAGAAGTGAAAGGCGATATGTTGCGCATTTTGGGGATCAAAACAACATCAACGAATATGAAATCGTTTGCCGACGAGACGATAAGCCTGCTCGCAGAAGCTGGCGATGGTCGTATGGCAAGCACAGCATACGATACCGCGTGGGTTGCTATGCTGGCAAAAGATGGATACGAGATTGGCCAACGGGCGCTGGACTGGCTGCGAGAACATCAGCTACCAGATGGTAGCTGGGGCGTAGCCGAACCCACCTACTATTATGATCGTCTGGTCTCGACATTGGCGGCAATTATTGCTCTTAGTGTCGCAGGTGATTTGCCAGGAGAGGATGCAGAGCGAGTTTTCAAAGCACAATCCGCTTTGCAATCGGTACTGCCAAAGATGACTGAAAGCAACATGATGGAGACTATCGGCGCGGAAGTGTTGATCCCATCTTTGTTTGACGTTGTGGAAGAATATCGCCTGGGTGAGCGCTGGCGAGATGCAGAATACGAACGCCTCATGCAGCAGCGCGAACGAAAGCTATCTCGCCTGCCAAGCGGGATGATCAACCGTAAGATCACGCTGAACTTCTCCGCAGAGATGGCAGGCAGCCAATACCAACACCTGCTGGATGTGGAGAACCTTCAGGAAGAAAATGGCTCCATTGGCGATAGCCCAGCGGCAACCGCATATTTCTTACGGGCGATTGCCCCAGGCAATGCGAAAGCGTTGGCTTATCTGGAAGAAGCTGCCAACCCGGATGGCGGCCTGCCCAATGTCTACCCGTTTGATATGTTCGAACTCAGTTGGGTATTGTGGAACCTGGATCTTGCTGGAATTCAAGAACACGATGAACTGTTGGCACACTGCCAACGCCATCTTGATTTCATTGAGGATGCCTGGGATCCACAGAATGGAGCAGCATTTGCTGCGAATTACGGTGTGCTAGATGGTGACGGAACCAGCATGGCATATGAAGTACTGGCGCGATATGGGCGTGATGCGAAGATTGATCCTGTGTTCAACTACGAACACGAAACGCACTTTGTCACCTATCCCAATGAGTCGAACCTGTCTCTGAGTGTGAATATTCATGTGTTGAGCGCATTGAAGTTCGCCGGGTATCCACCGTCTCATCCATCTGTCGCAAAGATCCGTAAGTTACTGGAAGAGCAACAACAAGGCGAATACTGGTCGGATAAGTGGCATCATTCGCCCTACTACACAACTTCACATATCATCATCACCGCTGCGGATTATATGGATGAACTGGCAGAAGATGCGGTGCAGTGGATGATAAAAACACAGAACGCGAATGGCTCCTGGGGCTTCCAGGTCGAAACTGTTGAAGAAACGGCCTACTGCTTACAAGCGCTCTGCATGTGGAAACAGGCGGGAAATCATGTACCGCACAAAGTGCTGGCTCGTGGAAGCGCATGGCTGCAAGAGCATTACCAACAATCCTATCATTCGCTGTGGATCGGCAAATGCCTCTACCAGCCCACTCGCGTGATTCGCAGTGCTGCCCTCAGTGCCTTGGCTCTTTGCGGTCAAGCACTAAGCAGCTAAGTGTCTATCCGAGAATTCCGTAGGGGCGTGTTCACGACGCGCCCGCGTGTTCGACATGATCGAACCCCTGCGACAGGTTGCATCTGTAGGAACCATTTTTCGGATAGGTTCTAAATCCAAATACTCGCCAGAAACAAAAAGTCCCGCATTCGCACGAATGCGGGACTTTGCTTTGCCGATCAGTTCCCCGGCTCAGGGGAAAGGATCAAGGGTCGGCGTTGGCTCATCATCATCCGGGAATGGCAGCGGCGTGATGATTTCGGGAGCCGTCGTCGGCACAACTGGCGTACTGGTCGGGAACGGAGTCGCTGTCGGTTCCGGGTTATCAACGACGATGTTCACCTCATCGAAGACAAACCCACCCGTCTGTGAGTCTGCTGCAAGTCGCAGCGTGTAGCTTCCATTGGGAACAGTGTTCGTATCAAATGTTGCCAGCGTCGTTCCCGCTGTAGGAACCTGATTGGTATTCGCTTCCGTGATTGCCTGAAATTGCTCCGTATTGATCGGCGCAATCAAGATTTGCCAGCGCTGTAAGTCTTCTGCACTTACCTGCCCCGTGATTGGTAATTGATCCATCACCGTCACACCATCCGTAGATGGGTTGGTCAGGCGGATGGTCGGCAGCGGCTGCCCCTGCTGACATTCTTGCTGCGGCGGACTCTGCAAATTGTTGGGAAGGCCAAGTGCCTGCAAGATATTCTGCCCGGATGTATTCAACCAGGAAACCGCGAACGGGTCATTAATATCCGCGAAGGTTTGCTGAACCACATTTTCAGGACACCACTCATTGGCTCGCAGCCCCGTCCAACTATCAATGCCGATTGTCTGCACATAGCCTTCATCAGGTCCTGGCGGCGGTTGGTCTTGGATGTAGATTTCCGTGATCCGACTGGGACAAGTTGATCCCGGAGGCGCGAGCGTTCCGGTCAACTGGCAGATAGTATCTTGCACCACGCCTGTCGGCACATCGAACGCGCCGGGATCATTCCTACCGATTGCGGCGGTCATGACCGCATTCCAGACAGGAGCCGCCACGCGATACCCGGTCAGGTCACCTGTGGTTGCTGTCGCGTCCAGCACCGTACCCATCCATACACCCACCGCCACAGTGTTGGTGAAGCCAACTGTCCACAGATCATTTTCGTCATCTGTGGTTCCCGTCTTAGCTGCAACGTAGCGCTGGTTTGGCAAACCAAAGGCTGCACCTGAAAGCAGGCTGTTCGCGCCAAACTGTGCCTGACGAGCAGAGTCATCACTGAGAATATTCTGTACCAGGTAAGCGGTTTGTGGTGAAATCACCTGGCGAGGTTCCCCACGCTCAGGCAGTGAGACATTAGCACCACTGCTATCCTGGATGCCAATGATGGCAAACAGGGGTACGAACCGCCCGTCATTGGCAATGGTTGCGTAAGCATGCGTGAGATCAAGCGGCGTGACTTCATTTGCACCGAGTGCAGAAGCCAGACCAAATGTTGTATTGTCCAGGTAATCAATACCCAGGCGATTCGAGATTTCGACGAACGTATCCTGTCCAACGAATTGATATGCCTTGACCGCCGGAATATTCAGGCTTTGCTGCAAGGCTGTGCGTACCGATACGGGACCGCGATACTGACGATCAAAGTTCAGGGGTTCATAAATTTGCCCGCCGATGTCATACCGTGACGGCACATCCCAGAGAATGCTGGCGGGGGTCAGGTAGCCACTGGGGCTAGCACCGGAGAGCGCCGCTGTATAGAGAACTGGCTTGATCGCAGAACCCGGCTGCTGATAGGTACGAGTAGTATCCACCTGCCCATCAATCTCATCATTGTTGAAATCCGGGCTGCCGACCAGCGCACGAATTGCCCCTGTCGTTGGATCAATGACGACAACACCACCCGTCTGCACACCGTTGATGGAATACTGCTCCACACTCTGGCGCAGGGCTTGCTCCGCGGCATTTTGCAAGCTGGGGATGAGCGTCGTTTGTACAGTGAAGCCGCGTTCATTCAGCGCACCAGGACCAAAGATCGCATCAATCTGCCCTTCTACGAAGGAAACAAAGTGCGGGTAACGAGTCTCGGTTGTGCGTGGGTTGTAATCCGATGCTTCCACCTGTGCGAACTGAATCGATAGAGGGCCACCATACGTTCCATCCGGGCGGATGGTGAAGAGGCGCGTCTGATTGCCACCGCCAGAATCAACCAATGTGTCTTCAGTGATGCAGAAAACTGCATCGGGGTCAGCCCATTGACCATGCTGGAAGTTCAAACAACCCGCTTCAATCATACGGTCAACGACAATCAACATATTGCGGAAGGCTTGTTCACGGTTGCTCACAGGATCATTGATCGAGGGAGCAGGCAGCAAACCCACCAACAGCGCAGACTCTGCCATGTTCAGTTCAGCGGCAGATTTGTCGAAATAGAATTGCGCCGCAGCTTCGGCACCGTAGGACAAATTACCGAAGTACGATTCGTTCAGGTAAATATCGAGAATTTCGGTCTTGCCGTAGGTATTGGCAATTTCCAGCGCAACAAAGACTTCTGTTAGCTTGCGTTCTGCTGAGACCGTATTGTCATCCAGCACCAGATTACGCGCAATCTGCTGGGTAATGGTGCTTGCGCCGGAAACTACTTCACCTGCACCCAGGTTTTGCAAGAAGGCGCGGATCACCGAGAAGAAATCGAAGCCGGGGTTCTCGTAGAAAGTCGGGTCTTCCGACGATACAACAGCATGAATGAAGTACGGAGAGATTTGCCCGTTCAATATGCTGACCGGGATGCGATCCCCTTCTTCCCCGGTGCGTTCTACAATCAAATCACCATTTGCATCCAGAATACGCGCTGTCTGGAAATCTGGCTGGTAATTCGCCAATGCCGCAATGCTCTCACGGTAGGGAGCCACCGTGTTGTTATAGAGGTTCTGCACATACAGGAAGAAACCAATCGCTGCTACCAGGCCGAAGACCGCCAGCGCAAACACACCCACCAGCGCAAATGTCAGGAAGCCACGGCGTTCGCGCTCTGCTGCTCCTTCAAATGTGGGAGCCTGCTGATTCAGGTCATACTCCGGTTCGCCCTGGTAGACTTCACGCTGAGGCATTTCGATCATGTCGCCCAGGCGCTGGTCGCCATAGACAGATGCCGATGGCATGGTCGCACCACTCCCGACCGCGCTCATATTTTGCACCGTCGGGTCCGCATTGCTCAGGGATGTGCGGTCAAACGCTCCGCCAACCTGGGTCAAGTTCGGGTCAATTGGCGGCTGCCCCGGATTTGGAATAGGGGTATCGCCCGGCTGAACGCCATACTGATCGTAGTATTGCTGCTGTGCCTGGCTGTAGGCTGTCGCGTCATATTCGCTTGAGAATTCTTCCGGCGAAATCTGGCGATCCGTTGGAAGCTGTGGCAGCGAACCACCAACCACATCCACCGGGTCAAGATCACTGGTAATAGTTCGGGGGCTGCCCGCATCCAGCGGCACAGGAGGCCGCGACTCGATCCATTGTCCGCTGGTGTCATCATAGCGATACCAGCGATCCGTATTGACACCGAGCATCCACCAGCGCCCCTGCGGATCAAGAATCGATAGCTGCTGCAAACGTCGCTGTAATTCCTGGTAATCAAGCTGACCAGCATCGTGCATCTGCTTGAGTACCTTAACTTGCTGTTGTGTCTCGCGGAATTGGGCTGCGAGTTCCATTTCTTGCTGTGTAAACTGCGGCTCTGCATTTAGGCCAACTGTGCCGTACTGCTGCGAATAGCCTGCTGCCTCCTGCCCGCTCGTAGCATCAAGCGTTTCTGTAATACTCTCGTCATTGGCATATTGCGCAGCCATTCGTGCTGCAATGCTTGCAGCATCATCTTCACCCAGCGGCGCTTGCCCTCCGGTGGTGGAGTCTGCTGGGAGTTCAGCCGCCGCCTCACTGGCAACATTGTAAAAAGCACGCTCCGCGGGGGAAAGATCGGCAGGGTTGATTTCGTCTGTTGGTGTACCCTGCTGCGCACCTTCTTCCAGGCTGGCTAGCGCATAGTACTCTGTCATGTTGAAGGCTTCGTCGTCGTCATCATCCAACGAACCCAACGCGGCTAATGATCCCAGCCCATCTTCTTCCGTCTGCGGTTCTACTTCTAATGGAAGCGTATCAACAGCTTCGGCACGGGTCGGCAGTGAGTCTTCCGGCAGCGGTGCTGCTGACTGGGTGCGCGTCTGCCCCAGGATTTCAGCGATGAGATCTTCTGGTGCCGCAGCCGAGGTCGTTCGTGCAGCCTCATTCACCGGGACTTCATCTTCCGGGTCGAAGGTCGTATCCTCCGGTTCCGGCAAATGCCATGCACCGGGAACTTCCGGTTGATTACTCATGGTTTCCGGCAGTGCGCGAACGGTGCGCCATGCTGCTTCCGAACGCTCTTCTTCAGCCGGAGGCTGCCATAGCTGCGGGTCTTGCGGCGCATGCCATGCACCACGGATTGGTGGAGTGGTGTCGTCTGCTGGTTTTTCTGGGCGGTCGGACATAATCGGCTTATTTCTCGCTTGGTCGGACACGTGAATAAGGCACATTGTACCGCATCTGAAGCGCAGCGGCAGAACCCTATCCTCCAATTTCCGCTCGTTTGAGTTAATTGAAGATAGGGATTATGTTGCATTTTCATTATCGTGGATTTTGGCGCACTGTGCAAATGCGCAATCAAGAGAATGAGCTGACGGTCAAGGCTGTGCAAAAAATGCTTTCCATAACCAGGGCTATCGCATCAAAACATTTTTCGCCTTCCGGCCTCCTCCTGTTACAATGTAGGGTATAGTCGGAAAGTTTCCTGAATTTTTTGTACTCTCCTGAAAATACGGCGCTACACCAAAAAAACAGTACGTCGTAGGAGCGTGTCCATGACGCGCCCGGGGTTGTCAACGGGTTCGACATGATCGAACTCCTACAGCACGTTGGGTAATCGCCCCGCCCGCAGACGAAATACAATTTTCATCACTCGTGGTGAACGCATTTCATAGACTACTTTGTGGTGGAAAACCAACAGAACCCTTTCTGAAAATAGTTTTGGAGCAGCAGTCATGACGGATACAACGCAGCATCCCCCCACCTCATCGGCATCAGAACCACAACCCAGAATCATCACCGGAGAAGATTACATTAATAGCCTGCGTGGGCGCAGCCTGAAAGTCTATTTATTCGGTGATCTGGTTGCAGAACCTGTAGACCATCCTATGATTCGCCCGTCAATAAATGCAATTGCCGAGACATTTGACCTGGCTGTGCAAAATCCTGAACTGGCGACGGCGCTTTCTCCATATACCGGAGCGCGTGTCAATCGTTTCTTGCACATTGCCAACAGCGCTGGTGATCTTGTGCTGCAAAATAAGATGCAGCGCCGCCTGGGGCAGCTTACCGGGACGTGTTTCCAGCGCTGTGTGGGTATGGATGCACTGAACTCTCTGCATTCTGTGACTTATGAAATTGATGAAGCCCATAGTACGAACTACCATCAGCGCTTCATTGATTTCGTGACGATGTGTCAGCAGCATAATTATGTGATCGGTGGAGCGATGACCGACGTAAAAGGAGATCGTAACCTCGCACCTCATCAACAAGAAGACCCCGATTTGTACGTTCACATCACGCGCCGTACAGCAGATGGCGTGTATATCAGTGGGGCAAAAGCACACCAGACAGGGTGTATCAATTCTCATTGGATGGTGGTTATGCCCACGCTGCGACTTGGCGAAGATGACCGCGATTTTGCCATCGTCGGCGCAGTTCCGGTGGAAGCAGATGGCATCACCTATATTTATGGTCGCCAATCTTGCGATACACGCAGCATGGAAGATGGCACGATAGATGTCGGCAATGCCCGCTATGGTGGGCAAGAGGCCATGGTCATCTTTGAAGAAGTCTTCATCCCCAATGAACTCATCTTCATGGATGGCGAATATGAGTTTGCGGCGCTGCTGGTAGAACGTTTCACCTGCTATCATCGTCGCAGTTACGTCTGCAAGAGCGGTGTGGGGGATGTACTCATTGGTGCTGCTGCTGCCGCTGCTGAATATAACGGTGTAGAAAAAGCCTCACATATTCGGGATAAGCTGGTAGAGATGACGCACCTCAACGAAACCATCTACGCCACTGGTATTGCATCCAGCCATCAGGCTGCACCCATGAAGTCCGGCGTGTATCTCGCGGATGATATGCTGGCGAATGTTTGCAAGCATCACGTCACCAGAATGCCCTATGAGATTGGTCGGCTGGCGCAGGATTTAGCCGGGGGTTTGGTGGCAACCATGCCATCAGAACAGGATTATCGCCATCCTGAAGTGGGGACGCTGCTGGATAAGTATCTCAAAGGGCGAGCAGATATTCCGACTGAGCATCGTATGCGAATCATGCGCCTGATCGAAAATTTGACCCTGGGACGTAACGCCGTTGGCTACCTGACGGAATCCATGCATGGTGCAGGGTCTCCCCAGGCACAGCGCATCCAGATTTACCGCCAGATGCAGACGGATTTCAAGAAACAACTTGCACGGATATTAGCAGGGATTGAGGAGCGTGAGTCGCTGGTGGAAGAAATGACGGGCTATTTTGCGCGAGTCTTTGATGCGATGCTCACCGAAGAGAGCGCGTAATCCCCAAACCTGTTCGTAGAACGGTCACAAAACGATATTTTGCGGTGGATGTAGGCGGGTCAAGTGGCTCGCCTTGCACTTTATTACGGCGTAGTCCTAACCCGCCCCGGCTCCGGCGGCTCGGTCTTCCCCGTGTTCTACAAGCTCGATTTCGTAAGCATCCACGATTCGAGCAATGTAGGGATTGTCGATGACTGGCATCACCATCTCGTCATTCCCACGTCGCAGCGTGAATTCATAGACCTTCGAATAGCGACGGCCTGCAAATGTGTGACGCAACAAAACGCACTGTTCGACTTGCCAGTTGTTGTTGAGCGCGGTCAACAGTTGGTCACCACCTGCAAAACGCTCCGAGTTTGGGTCATAATGCTGCGAAGTCACACCCTGGTATTGTGCGTGATAGTTGGAGATCGCCGTCGTGGTCTTCTTGCTCATGGTGAGATGCCTCGTAAGAATGGCTGAAGTTTAAAGGCAAAAAACTACTATTCAGAAGAACTTACTGGGTTTCTAACGCAAGTACCCTAAAGTTGTTAGGCGTGAGCAAACGAAACGCGAGGTGCTTCGACAGTTTCTTCAAATGCTGCGTTGCGAATGCGCGAGTAAGGAAGTACACGGACATTATACTGCTTCAGCATCCGCATGACAAATGGATTGCTGAGAATGGGCATCACCATGACATCTGTACCACGTTGCAGTTTGAAGTAGTACAGAGCCGTATGACGGCTGCCACGCAGCAGAATATCTTCGCGGTATGCCAGGCCAACCATACGCCAGCCATTACGCTGTGCCGTCAGCAGGCTATCGGCTCCGGTGTAGCTCTCGGAATATGGGCAATAGTGGCGGTCGGTTACGGTGTAACGCTCGTGCGTACCTTCTGGATTGTAGATGGTCATCAGCTTCCCTCATGAGATTCTCAGGCTTGCGGTACAAAAACTATATAGCGGACGGAGTGAGAGTAGCGGTATGGTCTGTCACGAATTAATTGTGACAAATGTGACAATCGACGCTCACGAGGATTTTATAACGGCTGTCATGAAGGGCGGGTTAAATCCCCTTGAAGCAACTGTTTACATTAGTATTGAAATAGAGACCAGTGCTTAATGTCAATACAGTGCATTACAGGTTTGACATTTTCAATGCTATCTTTAGCTTTCCTGCATGAAACAAAAAGAGGATTGTCGAATCGTAATATTGGTGCAATTCCCGTAATGCATGCGATACATTACAGGAGATGACATTTATCATAGCAAGACTCATCCGCAACTGTCTCTACAGAGTCTGCGTGCTATAATTCCCCCCGTTGTTCAAAAGTCAATCAAGTCATTTATGAAAAGGATGCGAGCCAGTGGCGACACGGATACGGATTGCAGATATTGCGGAATATGACGGGCAAGAGGTCACGCTGCAAGGCTGGGTTTATGCGAAAACTGGCAAGGGCAAACTCCAGTTCATTCGCCTACGGGATGGCAGCGGTCAGGTGCAATGCGTGGCTTTTAAGAAGGAAATGGATGAAGCCGAGTTTGACCTCGCAAAAGGTCTCACTCAAGAATCATCAGTAATCATCACAGGCGAAGTACGTGCAGATGAACGCGCCAATGGATTCCCGCCTGGTTACGAAGTCGGCATCAAGAGTATTCAGTTACAGCATGAAGCGCAAGAATATCCCATCACACCGAAAGAACACGGTACTGAGTTCCTGATGGATCGTCGCCACCTGTGGCTTCGCAGCAATCAGCAATGGGCAATTTTGCGCATTCGCTCCACCATTATTCGTGCGCTGCGCGACTGGTTGGATGACAATGGCTTTTTGCTGGTCGATACGCCGATTATTACCCCTTCTGCTGGCGAAGAAACAACAACCCTCTTTGAAGTAGATTATTTTGGCGAACCCGCTTACCTCGCGCAAACCGGGCAGTTATACAACGAAGCAAACATGATGGCCTTCGGAAAAGTGTATTGCTTTGGCCCCACTTTCCGCGCAGAGAAGAGCAAGACGCGCCGCCACTTGATCGAGTTCTGGATGCTGGAACCAGAAATTGCGTTCTGCTCGTTGGAAGAATTGATGGACATTGAAGAGCAGATGGTGAGCTATGTGGTGCAGCAGGTGCTGGAGAAGAATCGCCAGGAGCTAGAAATCATTGAGCGCGATCCGGCTGTGCTGGAAAAAATCACCGCGCCTTTCGTTCGTATTAGTTACGATGATGCGGTTCAGAAACTACAAGAAGCCTACGAAAAAGAAGGCGACGAAGAGAAAAAGGAACAACTCAAGATCGACTGGGGCGAAGATTTCGGCGCACCGCATGAAACCGCGCTGGCGGAAATGTTTGATAAACCTGTCTTCGTCTATCACTACCCCAGCGCAGTGAAAGCCTTCTACATGCAGCCCGTCGAAGGCCGCCCGGAAGTTTGCCGCAGTGTGGATTTGCTCGCGCCGGAAGGCTATGGCGAGATCATTGGCGGCAGTGAGCGCATCTGGGATGCTGATTTACTGGAACAGAAGATTGAAGAACACGGTTTCGACAAAGCCAACTACCAGTGGTATATCGAACTGCGCCAGTATGGGACGGTTCCCCACGCAGGGTTTGGCCTCGGTCTGGAACGCACCGTTAGCTGGATTTGTGGCCTTCCGCATTTACGCGAAGCAATTCCGTATCCGCGTTTGTTGAACCGCAAGTATCCATAAAGCAATTTTGCGTAGGGGCGATTCCTGAATCGCCCTATTAGCATAACCCCAACACAAGGACGAAAGGCCAGCCCATGACTCAACCGGAACCGACCTCTTTTGAAGCGACTGAACATCCGCACAGGCGCTACAATCCGCTGCTTGGCGAATACGTATTAGTATCTCCGCATCGCATGAAACGTCCCTGGCAAGGGCAGGTTGAAAAGCTGGCGAGCGAAGAACTGCCGCAGTATGACCCGGATTGTTACCTCTGCCCCGGCAATACCCGCAAAAGTGGGGATACCAACCCCGATTACGATGAAACATTCGTCTTCACCAATGATTTTGCTGCGCTGCTGCCGGATACCCCTGCACCGGAACCACGAGAAAATCCCTTGTTCCAGATTACAGGCGTGCAGGGAACCAGCCGCGTGATCTGCTTCTCGCCTCGGCATGATCTGACGCTGGCTTTGATGAGCCAGGCAGAGATCCGCACGGTGGTTGATCTGTGGGTGGATCAAACGACGGAGCTAGGCAAGACCTATCAATGGGTACAGGTCTTCGAAAATCGCGGTGCGATGATGGGCAGCAGCAATCCGCACCCTCACGGGCAAATCTGGGCGGAGAATGTGCTGCCGAATCTGGTGGCAAAAGAAGATGTCATGCAGCGCGAGTATTTCACTCGGCACGGTAGCAATCTGCTGCTGGATTATGCCCAGGCTGAAAGCAAAAATGCGGAACGCACCGTCGCTGAAAATGGTGATTGGCTGGCGCTGGTTCCATTCTGGGCGGTCTGGCCTTTTGAGACGATGATCTTGCCGAAGTTTGCTGTGAAACAGATGCCGGAATTGACGGACTCACAGCGCAATTCGCTCTCCGAGGTACTCAAGCGGCTGCTGGTGAAATATGACAACCTCTTTGAAATCTCCTTCCCCTATTCGATGGGCTGGCACGGTGCGCCCTTTAACGGAGAAGACAATCATCACTGGCAGCTTCACGCGCATTTTTACCCGCCGCTGCTTCGCAGTGCAACCGTGCGCAAATTCATGGTGGGTTATGAGATGATGGGCGAATCGCAGCGTGACCTGACCGCCGAACAAGCAGCAGATCGCCTGCGGAGTTTATCCGATATTCACTACCGAGAACGCGAGTCATGAACATCCGAGAAAAAGTCTTACAGCAATTTGAAGAACGCTATGGCGAAACTGCATCTGTGCTGGTGCGTGCGCCGGGGCGTGTCAATTTGATTGGTGAACATACCGATTACAATGACGGATACGCGCTGCCAATGGCGATTGACCGCGCTACCTGGATTGCCCTGCGTCCGCGTGAGGATCAACGGGTGACTCTCTACGCGCTGGATTTTGATGCGCTGGTTCAATTCGATCTAACAAACATCGAGAAAGCTCCGACCAGTCCGGCAGAATATATCAAGGGTGTAGCCTGGGCGATGCAAGAAGCAGGCTACGCACTGCGCGGATTCGATGGCGTAGTCGGCGGGGATATTCCCATCGGCGCAGGGTTGTCGTCTTCGGCTGCGTTGGAGATGGCGGTTGCGCGTGCCTTCGCGCAAATTTCCGGCATCGAATGGGATGCAGAAGCGATGGCGAAGCTGGGACAGAAAGCTGAAAACAAATGGGTCGGGGTCAACAGTGGCTTGCTCGATCAACTGAGTTCGGCCTGTGGGGTGGAAAATCATGCCCTGGTGATGGACTTTCGCTCGCTGGGTGTAACGCCTGTGCCGCTGCCAGAAGGAACCGTTGTCGCCATTCTGAATACCAACACGTCCCGCGAATTGAGCAGTTCGGGTTACAACGAACGGCGCGCTCAATGTGAACAAGCAGCGGAATTGCTTGGTGTTGAGTCGCTGCGGGATGCGCCTATGGATGCGCTGGAACATCCACAACTGTTGGATCAAGACATCCTATTTCGTCGCGTGAAGCACATCCTCACGGAAAATGCGCGTGTGCTGGCAACTGCCCAAGCCTTGCAAGCGGGGAAGGCTTCAGCAATGGGCAAGCTCATGGATGAGAGCCACCACAGTATGCGCGATGATTACGAAATTTCGTCTAAAGAACTGGATATCATGGTTGAAGCAGCGCGGGAACATCCGGCCTGCTATGGATCACGCATGACGGGCGGCGGCTTCGGCGGCTGCGCGATTGCGCTCATTCGTGCCGATGATGTAGACAGCTTCGTAGAGGCGACTTCACAGCGCTACAAAGAGCAAACAGGCATCACACCGGATGTTTACGTCTGCCGTGCAGTAGATGGCGCATCTGTAGATTACTCATCACTGAATAACGCTGAAGGATAACACACATGAAAGTATTGGTAACAGGTGGCGCAGGCTACATCGGCAGCCATGTGGTGCAGCTTCTGGTGGAAAAAGGCTACGAGGTCACCGTCTTTGACAATCTCTCGGCAGGTCATCGCCAAGCCGTTCACAAAGATGCGAAGCTGGTTGTGGGGGATTTGCTGAACGAAGCTGATCTGGAAGCGCTCTTCGCCGCAGAAAAGTTCGAGGGCGTGCTGCATTTCGCTTCGCATATCATGGTTGGCGAGAGTATGCAAAACCCCTTCAAGTATTTCCATGATAATGTCGTCGGCATGATGAACCTGCTGAAGTACGTCACTGCCAACGATGTGAAGCGCTTCATCCTATCTTCTACCGCAAATCTCTACGATCAGCCGGAGAATGTGCCGATTAATGAAGATGAGCCGTTGATCCCTGGCAGCGTCTACGGTGAGACGAAGTACATGGCGGAACGTCTGCTGCTGTGGATGGATCGTGTTTATGGGCTGAAGTACTGCGCGTTGCGCTATTTCAATGCGTGTGGCGCACATCCCGACGGACATATTGGCGAAGCTCATGACCCGGAAACGCACCTGATTCCGCTGGTGCTGCAAGTGGCGCTGGGTCAGCGAGAGAGCATCAAAATCTTCGGTGAAGATTACGATACGCCAGACGGAACCGCCATCCGCGATTATATTCATGTGATGGACTTGGCAGAGGCGCATATTCTTGCGCTAGAAGCCCTGGCAGATGGCAAGAGCCGCGTCTACAACCTGGGCATTGGCACAGGATATTCCGTGAAGGAAGTGATTGAAACTGCGCGGAAAGTGACCGGGCATCCTATCCCAGCTGAATCCGCGCCGCGTCGTGCCGGAGATTTGCCTGTACTGGTAGCAGATAGCGCACGCATTGCGGGTGAATTGGGTTGGGAACCGAGTTTCGCCAGCCTGGAAGAAATCATTGCTTCCGCCTGGAAATGGCATCAAACGCATCCGCAGGGGTTTGCGGAATAAACTCCGTAGGGGCACGATGCATCGTGCCCAAATTTGGCGGGCGACCCACCGGGTCGCCCCTACGAATAATGGCTTAATCCCCGCTTTGGGCTTCTGCTTCCGGGAATAGTTCCATACTCTGCGACTTGACCAGATCAACCACCATCTGCTTGAAGGCATCCAGCGGCATCGCGCCTTTGTCTTCATCCGTGCGCAACCGGACGCTGACCGTGCGATCTTCCACGTCACGATCCCCTACTACAAGTAGATACGGGATCGACATCTTACGATGTTCCTTGATCTTGCTGCGCATGTTCTTGCCGCGCAAATCCGCTTTGGCACGGATACCTGCTTCGCTCAACATGGCAACAATTTCATTGGCGTACTCATGGTGATCTTCGCCAATCGGGATGACCATCACCTGCTGCGGAGCCAGCCAGACCGGGAAATCCCCGCCAAAGTGTTCAATCAAAATGCCGACGAAACGTTCGATGCTTCCGAACGGCGCACGATGGATCATGATTGGGCGTTTGAGCTGGTTATCGCTATCCATGTATTCCAGTTCAAAACGTTGCGGCAGGTTGTAATCTACCTGTACCGTACCCAGTTGCCATTCGCGCTTCAGCACATCGCGCACGATGAAATCCAGCTTGGGGCCATAGAATGCAGCTTCGCCTTCTTCTTCGATGTAGGGCAAGCCCAACTCTTCACAGGCTTGAATGATGGCTTCCGTAGCTTTTTCCCACAGTGCCGGATCACCGACGTACTTATCGCTTTCCGGGTCGCGCTTGCCGATACGGGCGCTGAAGTTCGTCAAGCCCAGCGTCGTGAAGACCATCTGAATCAGTTTTACAACTTTCTTGAATTCTTCCAGAAGCTGCTCTGGCGTGACGTACAGGTGTGCGTCATCGACCGTAAAGCCGCGCACGCGCGTCAGGCCATTGAGTTCGCCGGATTGTTCATAGCGGTAGACCGTGCCGAATTCCGCCAGCCGTACTGGAAGATCACGATAGCTGCGTGGGCTGCTCTTGTAGATCATACAGTGATGCGGGCAGTTCATTGGCTTCAAGAGATACTCTTCGTCATCGACTTCAATCGGCGCGTACTGGCTGTCGCTGTAGTACGGATAATGCCCACTCGTGCGATATAGATTCAGGTTGCCGATGTGTGGCGTGACCACCGGGTCATAGCCGTTATCGATCTGTACCTGGCGCAACCAACGCTCTAACGTATCACGCAGGATAGCACCATTGGGCAACCACAGCGGCAAGCCTTTACCCACCAGCGGGTCAAGGATGAACAAATCCAGGTTGCGCCCCAAGACGCGATGATCGCGCTTTTTGGCTTCTTCCAGCAGATGCAAGAATTCCTGGAGTTCTTCTGGCTTTTCCCAGGCCGTGCCATAGATGCGCGTCAGCATCGTGCGTTTTTCATCCCCGCGCCAGTAAGCCCCGGCTGGCTGCCGGAACGTGATGCTGAATGCCTTGGGATTAATTTCCTTCGTGCTTTCGACGTGCGGGCCTCGGCAGAGATCCGTGAACGTATCTTGCGTGTAAATCGTCAGTTTCTCTGCGGGTTCGGCAATCGGTTCGCCATTGTCATCCACACGACCATTCACGAGGTCTTCGATCAATTCCAACTTATACGGTTGATCTTTGAACAGATCGCGCCCTTCTTCCGGTGTGATCTCGCGCATCGTGAATTCGTGCTTCTGGCTGACGAGCTTGCGCATCCGCTTCTCGATGTCTTTCAAGTCGGATTCGCTGAAATCCTCCGGCAGTTCAAAGTCGTAGTAGAAGCCATCTTCAATGGGCGGGCCAATGGCAATCTTGGCTTCCGGGTATTTTTCCAGCACAGCCTGTGCCATCACATGGGCAAGACTGTGGCGTATCTTATAGAGGTGGCTATCCTCATAACGTTCTTCAGGCATGTGATCTCCTATGATGTGTGATTAGTTGTCATTATGCATACAAAGCCGCACGAATTTGCCCCTCACCCTGGAGAGACCAATTCACGACAGAATTCATTTGACCTGGATTGACGACAGACATGGAGCCGATTATAGCAAGCTCACTGCAAAATCAAAACGAGGTCGTACACAAATTTGCACGACCCCGCTGCAAGAAGCGATGCTGAGGTTATCTTTCTGGAGGAAGGGTGAAGTTACTCTTCTACCATCAACACATCCGAAATTACCACAGCGGCAACTTCTTGAGTCGCACGTCTGCCGTCGCCGTTAGTTCGGGTCGGTTCGGGTGTGTCATCTGTTTCTTCTTCTGTCACGCGTATGAAGTGACTCTCGAACACATCCTGAACCATCAAGGCATCAATTGTATCCTCAATGATTTCACGAGTGAGTTCTGGAACCAGCATGTGTGGTGTATCTAACACATAATAGGCGACTTCTGGCGCATCGGGCATTTGCTGCGTCATCTGAAAATTGAGTTCCAGTTGACGCTGCAAATAATCGAACGTCACAAAAAGCGCTGTATACACCGCGCCATCATCCATGCACACCAGTGCATCACAGGCATCGCCTTCTTCATTGATCTCAAACCACACTTTTTCCGGGGTATGCAATCCCGGCGTGGCATCGCCGAATACTTCCATGGCAGCTACCATTACGAAGTCCTCATGATTTCTAAACACCAGTCAACTTGGCTACAGTATATCGTGAATAGTTGACCAGGTTTCTTTACATTTCATTGTTTGGGGCATTCAATTCATTGAGATCGCAACTTTTCAAAGGGTAATCATGACCTCATTGCGAAGATATGAAGCGCTGAATCAACTGCGTCAACTCTAACCGGGTAATCGGTTTCCCAAGATACGCATCGAAACCAATACTCAGCAAGTATTCTTCATCACCGGGCATATTATTCGCAGTCACTGCAATCACGGGAATATGCGCCGTACGAGAGTCATTCTTTAATGTACGACATGCATCTTCACCATTCATACCTGGCAAACCAATGTCGAGCAGCACCAAATCCGGCGGTTCGCTGAAGCAAGCAGCCAGCCCGGTTTCCGCATCCAGAAAACTGCTTAACTGGCAATTCGTGCTTTCTACCACCCAACTGATTAATCGTTGGTTTGCTGGATTATCATCAATCAGGTAAATCTGTGGTGTCATGAGTTTACAAAGCCACTTTCCAACTTATCACTATGTGATTGCACTTGCCACATTGCAGCTATGGTTGCAGATTCAGAGAAACCTGGCGCGACTGCCCTATTCGGCTTTACTGTAGCCGCAATTTATCCCAACGTGAATAGGCGCACTGTTGATGTAAACAGAATGTAAGCCTTACAGAAAAACTTCACGCTGACTGGGCAACAGGCCGCAAATAGTGGCTTACAGCATTCTTCAGTTCCAGGCGAGCAACTGGTTTTGCAATGTAGCCATCACATCCAGCTTCAAGACAGAGTTCCCGATCTCCATGCATTGCATTGGCTGTTAGCGCTACAATTGGGATCGCGGTTGTCTCTGGATCAGCTTTCAGCCGACGAGTCAGCTCTAGCCCATCAATCCCTGGAAGGTTTACATCCACTAAGATGAGATCCGGTTTTCTCTCTCGGATCTTCTTCATCCCAGACATCGCGTCAGGCGCTTCTTCGATAGTATAGCCAAAACTTGCCAGCATCCGCCGCACCAACCGCATATTCAGCGGGTTATCCTCAATGTAGAGAATTGTGATTTCCATGATGTTCCCTGCTTCAGAGACTATTGTTTCTCAATCTTTCCTTGATTGTAGCAGGGTTAATCCAATGGAAGTGTTGAGATTTCAAATTGTTTCGAGCCAGTAGCGGATGTTAGCGAACGCGCACATCATGCCATGTAGCGAGGATTCCGAGCGTCTGCGCGATGTAGAGGTTCGCGGCCTGCAAATCTGTATATACGTTGTCTTGCGTCAATTCCTGAAGTTCAGATTCTTTGTATTGAACAGGCTGAACGGGCTGTGGTGTATTGGCGTTCTCTTCCGGGTCTTCCTGGGTCAGCACAAAATGAAACTTGCCCCCTCCCAGGTGCAGATTGATCTCGCCGTACTCGGTTGCTGGCGGGACTTCACGGCGTTTGACAATCTCTGAGACGTAGAGCGACTGGATTTCATTCGCCGGAATCTGCCAGACGAGTCTACGATTTTTCCACGCACTGATAGTACCACGCATCCCATCGACAAAGATGCTGTTTGGTTTGCGCAATGTGGTGACAAAGGTTGCGAAAATCAACCCCATGAGCAGGACGACTGTCGCCAGTCCCATATACGGTAGCCAGTGCGGGTCAGGGAGTAATGTACCTGCATTGGGTAATGCCAAATCGCTGAAGAGCGTTAGCAGGGACAGCGCCAGATAGACAAACATCCACAGGGTGTACCACGCAATGCGACCATACTGGCGCATCTCCCAGCGTGATGAGCGCTTCATGACGAAACGCCGTTTATCTGCGGAGGCGTACTCCATCGTCCACAAGCCAAAGTGCAGTGGCAATTCGGGCAACGGGCGCGGCTCCGGTGGCGCTTCAACCTCCCTGGGAGGAATCATGCGGAAGGGTACACCAAGCGTCTGAGCAAGATGTTCCCCTGTTTGCTGTGCCAATTCCTGGAAAACATGGACTTCAGGATCAGGCCAGTACACCATCTCACACCAACGACTGCCCCGCTGCTCTGCCAATGGACGCGCAAGAATTAGCCCAAGATGCCAGGACTCATCAGTGCGCTGCCACCCCAGTACCACTTGCTGAATATCTTCCCTGTGCAAGATTTTTTCACCCGGCAAGCGGCGGCTGCTGCCAAAACGGTTGCCGAATCGCAGTCCGTTGGCTGTCGCTTCTGCGGTTGGGCGCTCCTGGTATAGCAATCGCCAACGCCCATCCATGACTTGGATGATATGATTTTCAGCAGCAGAGATTTGAGTCATGCAATCGTCGCATTCATTGATCGAGATATATCCATCCCATTATGGCAAAAAAAGCGGTGCTTGTGCAGCCAGAAACCATAGGACTACAGTTCCATCAGCTTTTCGCCCGCGAAGACAGAGAAATGTAAGCGGTTCTGCACAGGAGCCAGGGGGCATGTCCAGCGTGCATTATAGTAACACGAGGGATGATAGGCATAATTGAAATCTAGAATCATTTCATCGTTTTCCGCACCAAGGTCAGCGCCCTTGATCGTATCCAGCAAATAGCGTCCGCCACCGTAGGTTGTATCTCCATTGGTTGCATCCCGGAACGGAATGAAGACCCCGCCTCCGTATCCTGCAATCCAGAATACCCCTAGCGAACCCGTGCCTGTTGGCAGGGAAAACGATACACGCCCGATTTCTTCAATGGTCACTGCGCCATCAGCACCCGCGTCAATCTGGTAGCTGGCGGGATTTTCCACAGGTTCCAGCGCTGCCCTCACGCGATAAGCCGGGTCATAGTCGTAGTAGCGTAAGCCCTGAAAACGCTGGCGCTGTTCGTCCGTCAGTGCAGATTGTGAGTGTTTCCCGAAGAGGCTGTCTCGTGTCTGTCGGAAGTGTATGAACGACTCCGGTGCATGGGTTCCATGCTGGCGTATCTGACGATACATCTCAAAGACTGTGCGGCGATAATCCAGCAATTCCAGCATGGGGGATTTTCCTCCTGTTTGAAGGGTATATTGCTTTCTAGAACGTGTCGCAAGGCCATATCTTTCGGTTGTTTTCCTCCGATGTTCCTATGCTGATGTCGAAATGTTGTTTGAAAGAGAAGCGTATTCGCAGAGCAATGGTATACTATTGGAAGATTCGCCATCATGATTGGAGGCACGCGCCGATGCTTTCCCGGTTACGTGTATTCACGTTTTTTTCTGCACTGGTAGTTCTATTTGCTTTGATGCTGTCCTTCGGTGTGCAGCAGTCCCAGGCACAGATTTTTGGGGCTGGCTGGACAGCGAATTATTACCCCAATACCTCCCTCAGTGGGACACCCTCCCTCAGCCGCGTGGAATCAGCGGTGAACTATGTTTACGGTACCGCTGCCCCAAATTATATTCCGGGCTTTCCAGCAGATAACTGGAGTGCCACATGGGAATCCACGCAGCAGTTTACCGCTGGAACGTATCGTTTCACGGCACGTTATGATGATGGGGCGCGGGTATACCTGGACGGGGTTCTGATTATCAACAACTTCACCGCCAACAATACCCTTATCGAGACCACAGCCGAAGTTGCCCTCACGGAAGGTGCGCATACCATCCGCGTGGAATATGTGGAATTTACCGGAGAATCCGCAATTCAATTCTTCTGGGAATCCATCACAGGTGGTACGGCTGGCCCCACCTTCACCCCCACCAACACCGGCTTGCCGCCGATTCCGGCTGGCGCACTGACCGCTACCGTAATCCGCGCCGGAGTGCTGAATGTACGGGATGCGCCGTCGCTGGGTGGTGGGGTCATCAGCCGCATTTTGCGCGGGCAAACCTATCAGGTAGTGGGGCGCAATGCGGATGCAACCTGGTTCTTGCTGCAACTGAACGAGTTCCAGGGTTGGGCATTCGGCTACTATCTCTTCGTCAACGGCAATGAATTCACTGCACCCGTTCGTTCTGCGACAACGGTGTTTGGCTTGCCAGAAGGCTTCACCGATACAGGCGTATTGGTACAGACCAACGCCGGGATGCGCATGCGTGCCGAACCCAATGTCCTCTCACCGCAGACAGGTCGCATTACCTGGGGTGCGTTCTTACCTGTTGCGGGACGTACTGCTGGCGGGGATTGGTTCCTCGTCTTGTGGAAAGGGACAACGGGCTGGGTCTACACCGGCTACCTGGATATTGTGCAGGGCAGCTACGAAGATATTCCCGTCATTCGGTAGCATTTATGCCTTCTGGGATGAGGGCATAATGATGCTCATATACGTAAAAACATTTCTCGTAGGGACGGCATTTTTGCCGTCCGTTGCTTCAAAAATGAATTGATATGAAGAGCTATCCTCAACGCAAGTCCCCGCGCCTTCAGGGATACGATTACACTCAATCGGGTGCATACTTTGTCACCATTTGTACTCATAATCGACAATACTTTTTTGATTCTGTTGAAGAAGATGTGATGTGGCTCAATAACAGAGGGGAAATTGCCCACGAGGAAATCGCTTCAATATCATCTCACTGGAAATCTGTGGATGTTGATTTATTCGTCGTTATGCCAAACCACGTACACTTGATTATCCTTCTTGAAACACCGATGGAGAAGAACAAGATTATTCCAAGATTAGGTACAGTTGTGGGCAACTACAAATCGGGGGTGACTCGGCGGATTCGCGCTGCATCTTCTGAACCAGAAATGGCAATCTGGCAAGGTCGGTATCACGATCACATCATTCGCAATGAGAAGAATCTAGAGCGCATACGGCAGTACATCCTATTTAACCCTGCCCTGTGGTCACAAGACAAATTCTACGAACCAGATGGGAAATAGGGACGCGATTTTCGTGCGTGTCTGGCGGACATGCAGAAGCATGTCCCTACGAATGATATTATGCCAAGCGTGCAATGGCATTTACCACCCTTATAATCCGCACCCCTAAAACTCTATTTCATCCTCATCAAACAAACTGCGCTGGATTTCGCCTTCACCGTTGATGAGGCGCACCATCAGACCGCTGTAGCGCTCGGCAACTTTGTTGTTCTCGACAGCGATAGCAACGGCTTTGCGCGTACCCACCAGTACAACCATCTGCTTGGCGCGGGTGATGGCGGTATAGAGCAAATTCCGCTGCAACATCATATAGTGCTGTGTCATCACAGGCATGACCACCACCGGGTATTCACTGCCCTGGGAACGGTGCGTGCTGATGCAATACGCATGAATCAACTGCTCTTCTGCGTCCACGAAATCATAGACAATATTGCGCCCATCAATGGTGACTTCCAGGCTGTTCTCATCGTCATGGATGCCATAAATGATGCCAATGTCCCCATTGAAGACATCTTTTTCGTAGTTGTTCTTGGTCTGCATTACTTTGTCACCATGCCGGAAAGTACGCCCACCCAGGCGTTTTTCTGCCACGCGATAGCTCGCCGGGTTCAAGGCTTCCTGCAAAGCTTCGTTGAGGGCATTCACCCCAATCGGTCCCCGGTACATCGGCGCAATTACCTGCACATCGTTGACGCGATCATAGCTTCCGAGCTTCTTCTCCAACCGATTGATCACAATATCGACCACCAGTTCGGCAGCCTGAACAGGGTCTTCTTTGGCGAAGAAGAAGAAATCTTTGCTCTCATTATCCGTCATAGGCATCTGCCCATGATTGATGCGGTGGGCATTGGTGATGATATGGCTGGCATCTTCCTGGCGGAAAATCTGGCTCAGGCGAGTCACGGAAGCGATTCCGCTGGCGATGACATCATTCAGCACATTACCTGCCCCCACACTCGGAAGCTGATCCACATCGCCGACGAGCATCAGATGGGTGCTGACCTTTAGTGCTTTCAGCAGATTGTAAAAAAGCAGCAGGTCAATCATGGAGGATTCGTCAATGATAACAACATCTGCATCTAACGGACTATCTTCATCATGCTCAAAGCCGCCTTCCTGCGGATTCCATCCCAACAAGCGATGAATGGTGCGGGCTTCACGTCCGGTGGCTTCTGCAAGTCGTTTGGCGGCGCGTCCGGTGGGGGATGCGAGTTGGTAATCATAGCCTTCCTGATCCAGTGCATTGATGACCATGCGCAGGGTCGTTGTCTTCCCTGTACCGGGGCCACCTGTAAGGACACTGATCTTACTGGTTAGCGCAGCTTTGACCGCGCCCTGCTGTTCCTCGGTGAGTTTGACGTTGTTCTCCTGCGCCAATTCTGCCAGGTACACAGACCAATCTGTTTCTTTCATCTGGTAAAGAATTTTGCTGGGTGCGTTTGCCATTACCTTCAGCAGGGCAGCCGTTCCTCGTTCGCTGCCATGATACAACGGCAGATAGATTGCATCTGTTTCGCCGCCTTTATAGGTGAGCGTATCGCGCCGAATTTTACCTGCCAGCACTTGCTCCCGAATTTGTAAATCCAGTACATCGTCATCTACCTGCACACCGAGCAATTCTCGCCCGGTTTCAATCAGCAATTCACGCGGCGCATAGGTATGTCCGTCGTTTGCCATCTGTCGCAGGGTATAAACCAACCCTGCCCGCAGCCGTGCCGGGGACTCCGGCGCGATGCCCATTCCCTGCGCGATCTTATCCGCTTTCTTGAAGCCGATACCATGTACATCATCCGCCAGTTGATAGGGATCAGTCTGTACAATTTGCAGTGTCTCATTGCCATATTCATCATAAATGCGTTTGGCGAGACGGCTGGTGATTCCATAACTCTGTAGATGTACCATAATCTGCCGAAGCTGCCGTCCGCTCGACCAAACATCAATCAGGTTTTTCGCAAGGTTTGGTTTCAAGCCAGGAACGTCGTGAATACGCTCTGGATTAGTATCGAGGATTTCCAGCGTCTGGTCGCCGAAGTGGTCATAGATACGGTTCGCCGTCACCTGCCCAATACCGAAGACCGTATCCGCAATGTAATGAACAATCCCGTCCCGGTTTTTGGGCGCAATCGGGACGACTTGCTCGGCTTTGAACTGTTTCCCGTACTGCTCGTTATTCACCCATCGTCCGGTGAACTCTGCGGATTCGCCTTCTACCAATTCCGGCATGACCCCCACGACAGCGATTAACCCATCGTAGCTCATGGCTTCTTCCGGGTAGCTATCATCATCTGGCACAACTTTGACCACGCCCCAACCATTCTCCGCATTGTAGAATGTGATTCGCTCAATGGTGCCGCGTAGGGTTGCTGTGCCGCCGCTGCCTGTTGATGCCGGGGAAGTAGCAGCAGCAGGAGGATTATTCACTCGTCGGATGCGCTCAAAGCCCATCACTTTGAACTGCGTGCCGTACTGCGGGTTCTCTACCCAGTAGCCCTCAAACTCCGCGCTCTCACCTTTTTGCAGCCCACCCGGGAAATTGCCTACGACGGTCAGAGTGCCGTTGTTGTTCTGAATATATAGCTCGTTATCCGGCACAATCTTCAACACGCTGTAGCCGTTATCCGCATTGTAGAAGGTCACATGTTCAACAGTTCCACTGATGATTTCTAGCTGCATAAGGTTATTGAGGATGCCATTCTATTTGCACATACGTTCAGTATACGGCATCTAGCGCTGATGGGGTAGTTGCCATTGCTTGTAATAGCAAAATCTGCTTTAGTGTAATAGCAAAATCTGCCTCGTAATGGCAGC
>CAYVVZ010000019.1:36764-71909 GCA_964455365.1 uncultured Anaerolineaceae bacterium
TGTAATAGCAAAATCTGCTTTAGTGTAATAGCAAAATCTGCCTCGTAATGGCAGCAAAAAGCGAGTATGCTCAGGAACTGGGGGAACTATCCGCATCAGCAGGAGTGACCACGAGATGAGTACCGGGGATCTCTGGATTCAGGTTGAACTGTCGCGTCGGCAGAATCAGGCATGGCGCTATCTACAACAAGAGCAAGTGAAGCAGGCAGAAGCAGTTCTCTCTGAGGGTGTACAAATGGCACGCACAGCAGGGTTGCCCTGTTGGGAACTGAAGCTTGAGTCGATCCGGGTTCAGGTTCCAATTTACTACACCTTCAATTTGGAAGCTGCGCTGAAAGCCGCTGTGATATTGACGACACAAGCACGCGAGCCGCGCTACGCAACATGCTCAGAGCGCGTCAGCATTTACGATGCACTGATCCATGCCTACTTTTACCGAGATTGCATCGGCTACGAAACTGAAATTCGCGTGGCTGCGAACTACCTGGAAACCGAGTTTCCCCAGCATAAGCAGTACCACTGGCGCATGGAATACATCCGCGCAGAAATTGATCTGGAATGGGGACGGTACGACCAAGCACAAGAGCGTATTGAGCGCTACCTTGCTGCGGTGCAGAAGGATTATCCATTGCGCAAGGCAGATGGCTACTGGATGCTGTATCAGATGGAGTATTCCCGTGGGGCTTTCTCCGCAGCGCTAGAAGCTGCACGCAACCATGAAGAACACAGCCGAGAAGGAGCATACCAGCGGGGAATTGCCGACAGCTTACTGGTGCAGGCGGTATGCTCCAAGCAACTCGGAAATATCGGCATTGCCCAGGCAACGCTACAAAGAGGGCTGGAACAGTATAAGCAGTACGACCTGTGTAAAAATTTGCTTTACTATGATTCTTTAGCTGCGTTCCATGAACTGGATGGACACCCGGAAACCGCCTACAAACTGCGCCGTGAGCAGTTCGACGAGCTTTCCGAGCATGGCAACTTGCAAGATCTGGCAAAAGCGCATTTGCAGCATGCGCGTCTGTGTGGTCGGATGCAGAAGCCATTGGAAGACCCGATACAGGCCGCTTACATTTTTAAAGAAGATTTGCGAAAATCGGATTGGTTCATGGAGCGCTTACAGGCTATCATGAACGGTGACTATCATGAATTCCCCTGGCAGGCTCCCTAAAGGGTTCGGGTGATGCGTGCAGGGTGAGTATCCAGCATCGTAGAAAGTATCGTCATGGCTGAACTCCTCAGCATCATCCTGGATGTCATCGCACCAATCTTCATTGTGATGGGTATTTCATATGTCATCGGAAGGCAATTAAATCCTGATCCGCGCAGCATCTCCCCTTTCTTGATTTACCTCTTCACTCCAGCGCTGGTCTTTCGCAGTTTATACGAGACCGAATTGACCGGAGGCGAAATCGGCGGCCTGACTGGTGTGGTCTTCGGCGTTGCCTTTTTCATGATGGTCATTGGAATTGGTGTATCGCGGCTGCTGAAGGTTGACACCCGTACAGAGAGTGCCATGGTGCTGACGCTCATCATGGTGAATGCTGCAAACTACGGAATCACGCTCAATGGTTTCGCATTTGGGGATGCTGGCGAGCAAGTCGCTACGGTGTATTATGTGATGAACGCCATGATGAGCAATGTTTTCGGCGTGTTTTTCGCCTCGCGTGGCAGCGTTAGCCTGAAGGATGCCATGCTCAATGTGGTGCGCGTGCCGATCATTTATGCGGCAATCCTCGGCCTATCCTTGAATGTCATGAATGTGGATCTACCGATCATCATTGAGCGAGCATTCATCGACATTGCAGCCGATGCAGCGATTCCGCTGATGTTGGCGTTGCTTGGCCTGCAATTGTCTCGTGTTCGTCTGACGGGGCGCATTCGTGTGGTGTCCATCGCAGCGGCGATCCGTCTTTTGCTGGGGCCGGTGTTTGGTGCAGGTTTAGCCATGCTTTTCGGGCTGAGTGGGATTCCCTTCAAGGTTGCGGTGGTAGAAAGCAGCATGCCAACGGCTGTGCTTGCGAGTGCATTAGCGACACAGTTCGGTGGTGATGCAGAGTTTGTGAGCGCGGTAACGCTAGTTTCAACGTTGGCGAGTGTTATCACGCTCAGTGTCTTGCTGTATCTGCTTGGCGGTGTGGTGTAATGAGGTGGGGCGACTGATGATCGCCCCCAAAAAACACTCAGGGAATGACGCGGTTATTGAGCATGCTATTCACCTCTTGCACGAGGCGGCGCAGTTCTTTCTCAATATCCGGCGAAATGCTATCCAGAATCAGGGCTTCACGGAAGAGATCACGCGCCTCGCGGATTTGCCCTTCCCCACTGCGCAAGTTTTCCAAACCCTTCAGCACAAAATCCCGCGCTTGACGAGTAGCCGGGTTGCTGCGCTGGTTGGGGAAATCCCGCCCGTGCAGTGCTGCGATTTCCTGCAAGCGAATCAGAAATTCTTCCGCCGTTGGGATTTGCTGGGCAGCCCCCTTATTCAGCATACTTTGCAACGGTTCGCTGAGTGTCGGCTCCATCATGAAATCCAACTCGTTCACATCCTTGTAGCGGTTGTCCACGGCTTCCAACCCACCAGCCTGCGGACGCAGCGCCGTCTTCTGCGGGGACATCCCAGTGAAGATAGGATACAGAATGCCGACACATAAATTGTGCAGGTCGCGGGTGTATTCCTGATGCTCGGATGGGGAGCCGATGAGCTGCTTGGAACTGTTGAAGTCAATGACCTTCAATTGGGTTCCATCCCAATACACATGTTCCAGCTTATGATCCAGGTACACAATATTGCGATCATGTGCCATTTTCAGCAAATTGCCGAATTGAAGCGCGAGCGCCAACCCTTCTTCGCTGGGCAACCTGCGACGGGGGCCTTGTTGGTTGGGCTTCATGGCATACAGCAAATTCTCATGCCGTGGCAGATATTCTTCTACGATGTAAGGCCGCCAACCTGTGATGGCATACTCTGTCATCTGTTTGGTAAAGGCAGGTATATCCAACCCAAACGAGATAATCTCACCATCCGTGGGGGCTTCCGCCTTACTCGAAATATAGCCACAGTCCAGCAGCTTCACCACATGGGGACTTTCGCGCAAGGCAAATAGAATTTCGGCTTCACTGCCGAAAGCACGATATTCCCAACGCACATCCCCGTCGTCGTGTAGATGTTCGGGGCGCATCACCTTAAAGGCGACTTCACGCCCGTTCTGGAGATCACGCGCCGCAAGGACACGCGCATAGTGACCAAGCGCGAAGGTATCAATGTAATTCTCAATCAGGTACAAATCAGTCAGTGTTTGCGTCATCACTGGTACTTTCTGTGAAATCGGTAATGCCAGCCATTTGCAGTTCTATTCTATGGTGACTTCGCATTGTCTTACATAAATGCTTCACAGGCAATTCCGACCCAATAGAACCTCGCTATCATGCCATAGGTAGTTTCGGTTTGATAGGGCTGGCCTATACGCCGAAATTGCTTCCCACAAACCCCGCAAATTATACTATACTGCATTTGAAGCTGCTGCCGCGCTTGCCTTGCGCTCTAGCTTCGGTAGAATTATAGAAGAACGTGGTAACGTACGTGAGGAGATCGGCATGGATCGTCCCGGAAATAGCATTCGTTTGCGCAGCAGTGCTCGCAGCGACCGTGGGCGGGTGCGGCAAAATAACGAAGACAGCATTCACCTATGGGCGCATGATCATGATGTGCTGGCTGTGGTAGCCGATGGAATGGGTGGTGCTGTTGCTGGCGAAGAAGCTAGCCGCATCGCGGTTGAGACGATTCATCGCAAGCTTACAAACGATAAACATCGAAGTCCGAGTGATTATCGGGAATACGATTCTGACCGATTAGCAAAATTATTGGGGCAGGCGGTCAAAGATGCCAACCTCAGTATTATCAGCAAAGCGCGTTCGATCCCTGAACTACGGGGAATGGGTACGACCCTGACCCTGGCTTTTGCCAGAGGTGGGGATGTCACCCTGGTACATGTTGGCGATAGCCGGGCGTATTACATTGATGGAATTGATGGCACCATCCGACAAATAACTTCTGATCATAGCTTTGTGCAAGCCCTGGTTGATGCAGGTCATATCACCCAGGATGAAGCCGAAGAACACCCCATGAAAAATGTCCTGTATAGAGCATTAGGGCAGGCCGAAGAACTGGATGTGGATGTGGTGCAGAATGTTCAGATACATGTCGGTGATCGGTTGGTGTTGTGTAGTGATGGACTCACACTGCATGTAACGGGTGATGAAATTGCAGAAGCAGCCTTAGAAGCAGATGACCCTCATATCATCAGTGATAAACTGGTTGAGTTGGCAAATGAGCGCGGCGGCAAAGATAATGTCAGCGTCATTGTCATTGTCGTTGAACCCTCTGAAGAAGTCATGGAATCGATGAGCCACCAACTCGTCGGCTCTGATGATGAAGACCCTACACTCCCCTTCGACCCCGACCTCTACCATGTAACACACCCTGGATCATCAAAAGACGAAGCCAGCAAGAATAATTCCTCATCGTCTATTTCGGAATCCAGAGATATGCACTTTACGGGCGCTTATGGGGAAGGCCACGACTCGTTTGAGCCATTACAGTAGTCTGCAATTCTTTGACGTGAGAAGCCGCAAGCGCACTCTCAGCCGGCTCAAGTCGGTGTTGGAATCTCACAAGCAACGACTATTCTGCGCTTGAGATGTCATCCTGATTCGGTAGCGAGCAACACTAACCGACGTATTTTCAGAACCATATCAACCCGCTCTTGCAGGTTGTCACTGGTAGCCATACTCAATCAGCAGGCTACCAGTAAGGCTTGTTGCTCAGTCTTCCATTGGAACCATCAAACGGGTATCCGTATCGCCTTCTGCAACCCAACCTTCAAATCCTGCACGCGGACCGTTCAATACACGAACATACCACCGCAGCACATTATCACTGCGCCCTTCACAGACGGGACCGCCGAGAATGGAAACTTCTGTTTCGGCAGGCAGGGGATCCATCTGATTTTGCGCTCCTTCCGAGCGGAAGAAGAACAACCCGCCCTGTAGCAAACGACCACGCCCCCCAATCTCTAGCTGGGTATCCAACGAATTCGGACACTGAGTATCATACTCAAGGGGAAGTTGGGCGCGTTGCAAACTCAGCGGTGCGATTAAGTAGTAATCGAACCCTTCTGCCAGGTATCCTTCGGCTCCAGTTTCCAGTTCAACCAACCACCAGTAGGAACCCGCAGCGCATTCGGGGCCACCAATCACTTCAAACTGATCCCCAAAATCCAGAACATCCAGTTCTGGCGACTCAGGATCAGGTTGCTGTCGAATGCGCAACCCAAGATCAAAATTGACATACCCTGGCACACCAACTTCAAGGCGTGTTCCGCCTAAAGGTGTCGCACAGACAAAGCCATCATCCACAAAATCATCTGCTGTACGCGGGAATACCGTGAATGGCGGCGTATCAATGATCCCACCTTCTGTGATGGCAGATGGCGGCGCACCCAATTGCACTATGCCAGAACCATATGCCGCATTTGGCGCTTCCACGTACCAGGTATTCGATAAGACAACAGGCAGACGATCCACCGTTAAACTGGGATCTTGCTCTAGCAGCAATGCGGAAATACCCGAAACGACTGGCGCAGCAGCCGACGTACCAACAAACAGAGAACCATCCGACATAATGATTTCACCAGGTGCAGCGAGATCAGGCTTCTGGTATTCTGTAATTTCCAACCCACGCGAACTATACACGCCTAGCTCACGATCTGCATTGACGGAAGCAATCGTCAGTGAACTGTTGGCATCTGCGGGAGCGACAACCGAACCTCGGTTGCTGCGAATATCTTCCGGCAGTGGATAGAATTCCACGAAAATCGCCAGCGGTACATTCTCTTCAAAGGGCAAGCCTGCATTACGCACACGAATATCAAAAGGTTGTGTGGCATTAACGATACGAACAACTTCGTACAGCGCCAAATCCGCATTCACACGCTGTTGACGCGAGCCTTCGTACATCACTTCTCCGGTAATCCGGTTGACGATTTCCAGATCGAAGTCAACTCGTTCGATCAAGCCCGTTTGCGGACTCACCAGCGGAAGTTGTGTATCTTGCCAACTGAGCAAGATCGCACCCGTATAAGGCTCATCTTCCGTCGCGTTGATCGTCACGGAACGTTCACCCGTGCCAAACACAAATTCGTGGTAGCCATTCACATCTCGATCCAGGAAGAAATCGGAGATATACCCTTGATTGAAATTCCCTGCCGAATTGACCCAGAGAATATCGTTCTGGAACGTTTCATCCACCAGTTGCGCCCACTCATGGTTGCCATCTAGCGGAAGGATGGGCAGACCAACGGAATGATTGATGATTTGCACGCCGGAAAGCCGCATCCAATCGACGCATTCGCGCAGTTGGTCGATGGTAGCTTCATAGCGGCAAGCATATAAATCTGCATTGGGTGCAATCAACCGGATGAGTTCCAGCACCTGCGTACCATGATAATCATTATCCACAGTATAAACGCTGAGGTTGTCATCCGGCGGAATGAGAACCTCGCCTGTTTTGGCCTGGAATTCCAGCAAGCCTCCGAAGGCGGTATCGATCACACCCACACGCTGCCCTGCACCCGTCCAGCCCGCGTCATGCCACGCACTGATCCCGTAATCAATCAGCAACTGTTGTTGTGTGAGAGGTCGTGGATTGATACCACTCACCCCCAGGCCCACCAGTGCAGCAGGGTCATCTTCCGCTTCTTCTGTAGCTTCCGGCGTGGGGTCTTCCGCCATGATGGGGGTTGGCACAATGATTTGGTTTTCTGGTACGGCAGGTTGCCACGCCGGAGAATGATCCGAATAGGCATTATCCGTGAGGCGGCGCACACTGCTACCGTCCGGGTTCATAGTATAGATTTCATCACTCGCCTGCTCATCCCGATCTGTGACAAATGCAACGCGACTGCCATCCGGTGACATCGTGACACGCCCACTGTTGACACCTGTATCCGAGATGCGATCCGGGAAATTACCATCTGAGTCCATGCGGTAGATATACCACAAGCCATCGCGGTTGGTATCGAAGAAAATCGTATCCCCCACCCACAACGGAGCGCCATTCGCAGGCCCTGCATTGGTGATGAGCTGAATGATGCCTGTTTCCAGGTTATGCCGGAAGATGTGAATATCGCCTTCGTTCTGCAACTCCCAATAGACAAGTTCCATGCTATCAGGAGACCAGGCAACATCCCCTTTCAACTTACCCTGTTCTGCATCCGTAATCAGTTGCACATTGCTGCCGTCCGCATTTGCAACATACACTTCTCGTCCGCTGCCACTGCGATCTGAGACAAACGCAATCCGTGAACCATCCGGCGACCATGTTGCGCTGTAATCATTGGAAGACTCGCCGGGGAACAACGGACGAACGCCGCTGCCATCGGCATTCATGATGTATAGAGTATCGCGCCCGTCCCGATTACTATTGAAGATAAGCTGCGAACCATCCGGCGACCACTCCGGGAACCAATCACGCGCCGGGTTCTGAGTCAGATTGGAGACGGGGTCAGCCTCACCATTCTGCGTCATGAGATAGATTTCTTCATCGCCAGTACGGTTGGAGACAAAGGCAATGCGCGTATCCTCGGCAGCGGAGATTTGCGCCAGGGCGAAGATGCTACCGAAAGATAGCATGACCAAAAGCAAGCCAAAGACCAGCCAAGATGTACTTTTCTGCATAACTCTCCCTCTAGAAATCGCAGCGATCAAATGCAGCGGAACAGATGAAGACTTCACCCGCTTTGCGAATGATGACTTCCTGCCGGATGTCCACATTGGTATCGAACCAGAACACATCACCAGGAATAAGCGGCAAGCTAAAAACCTGATTGCCTCGACAAGCACGCGGCAGAGTCGGTGGGTCAATGCCCTCTCGTTCGTAGTACACACATGTATTCGGTGGCGCAAGATTGTTGAGCATCTCAAAATCCGGGAAGTCCCACAGGATGGGGATTTCAATGCGATCCGTAGCGATGGTCATATCGCTCACATCCGTCTCCTGCGAGAAAGAAATCGCCATTAAGTCCCCACCAGAGTAGAAGATGCTGAAGCCCTGAGTTGGCTCTTGCTGCACCGTATCCTGGGTGTAGTCAGACGGTTCCTCTGGTTCAACAGGTAAGATTTCCATATCAAAGGGAAGCAGTGCAACTTCCTCCTGAATGATCGTGCCATCATCCTGGATTGCCGGGAGGTAGACGCGCACCGCCAGATAGCGAGTCCCGATAGCACCCTGCCCTGTTGGGCGCAAAATCCATTCCCAATAGTTCACTTCATCCTCGCGCAGTTGCAGCAGGTAGCCACTGGGATTCGGGTACATATCGAAGTGTTCCAGGTCTAGCCCCGTGATCTCCGCACCCATATAGCGGTAGACCTGCAAAGCGGCTTCATCGCGCAAGGGAATATCTGGTGTAGGAGCCGGAGTTGCATCTTCCGCAACCACCATATCATCCAGTTCAATCTCAAAACGTATGCGAATCGCATCCTGGAAATAGGCTTCTTCTGGCGCAAATAAACGGCGCACGCCACTGCCGAGGACTTCCTGATCTTCCGGGTCAATCTCACCGCCCTGCACCTGCAAAGCGCCCAATCCCAACAGCGGGTTAGCCGCGAAATCAACCTCAACGTTGAGCGGTTGCCATACAGGAGAAGTATCATCTGGTGAGGCTTCCGTAAGACGCACGGGGTCGCTGCCATCGGCATTCATGATATACAGATTCTGGTTGCCGTCGCGGTCACTCATAAAGACGATTTGCGACCCATCAGCAGACCAATCGGGACGCGAGTCATTGCTGGCAGATTGCGTCAGGTTGGTGATTACACCGCTATCAAGTTCGATGATGTAAATGTCTTCTGTGCCGGAGCTATTCGAAAAGTAGGCGATTCGCTCCCCATCGGGCGACCAGGCAGGCCAGAAATTCTGCCCCGTGTCCACCAGTGTTGTCAGTTCTCCTGATGCCACATCCAGCAGCACCAGCGCGAGGGCATCCCCCATTTGCTGCCAGAAAGCAATCAAGTTACCATCCGGCGACCATGCCGGATCACTCTTAATCGCACCATCATCCGTCAACCGCGTCACGGCTTCATCTTCGAGATTCAACCGATAAAGATCGAAACCACCATCTCGATCAGAAAGGAAGACGATTTCGTCGCGCACTGGTGACCAATCTGGCGACAAATCCCGCGAGGGGTTGTTGGTCACATTGCGCTGATCCAGCCCATTGGCTTGCATGACGTAAATCTCTTCATTGCCTTCCTGGTCGCTGTTATAGGCAATGCGCAACCCATCGGCTGACCAACTGGGATGCCAGGTGCGAGCGCTGTTTTCAGTCAAGTTATAGGTGATAGATCGGGTTGTATCTGTGATGTAAATATCTTCATTGGCTTCTCGGTTGGAAACAAACAGGATGTAACCTGTTTCATGGGGTTCCTGGCTCCATACGCCAGAAACCACCCATAACATCAGGGAGATCAGAAGCCCCCACTTTCGCATCACATATCTCCTTATTTAACAAATTGCCCGTTACGAACCATCCTGGCCTGAAGCTTGGTTATTTTGCCTGAGACGTAGTTCAGGCAAACCACGCCAGTGGCTTCAGCAGATTTCAACTGTATTCACTACCATTCACTCTGCACTGGTATAATCACATCGCCCACTACCACTGGCATTGTTGCATGGGAAGCCGATCAATTCTTCGTTTTGCCATAGAGCAACATTGCGGTACTGATTGGTCGAGTCATTGAACCAGAATGTATCCGCGCCAGGGATTTCCAACTCTAACGTCTGGGATGCTTCGCACCCTCTCGGCAGTGCTGGTTGTTCCCCCTGGCGAATATAACGCAAACATGTCCCGGCCTGCACAGCACCCGCCGCTGCCAGATCAGGAAAATCCTCAATCAGTACGTTTGTCGCTTCCGTCGTGCGCAGGTTCAACGGCGCGACATCTGATGTCTCTGTGAACTGCACTGTGAAACTATCCAGTCCCCCATAGATCAATGTCAGTGCAAAGCTACCGGGATCAGCAGCGGCTGCTAGCGGCTGTAGTTCTCTGGTCTCGGATTCGTCCGTAGCGCCCTGCAATGCTTGTGTTTCCAGCGGCGGCTCGCTAGCTGAAGCAACTTCGGACGGAGTTGGTGTTCCGTTGTCATTGTTGTTATTCAGCCCCAGGAACAACCCTACCCCAACAACAAAGACCAGAACCAACATTCCAGCGAGAAGCCACAAGGGAAATAGTTTCGTTGGGGGTGGTGGTGCTGCTGGTGGCAAGGGTCGTTTCGGCATGGGATTGGGTAACGGCGGACTCTGTAACTGCGTTAAATCGTGTTCCAACGTCTGGAATTGTGCTGTGCTTCCCTCATACTGCCGAATTTGCAGTTCTTTGATTTCCGTTGGCAGCGCATCCAAGGACAGGCGAGAATCAATCTGAATAGGGATGATTTCCTTGTTCAGTGTCCAGGCATATTGCCATTCTCGCTTGCAGGGTTCGCTTGTCAGATACTCCCGTGAAAGCATCAGAAGAACTACATCTGCCGCTTCAATCGCATCGAGAATCGCATCCCACCATTTTTGTCCACCGGGAATGGCGTGGTCATACCAAACATCAAAATTCCCGGTGTTCGAGAGTGCCCGGACGAGGCTTCGCACCTCGTCCTCTTGCTCTCGCTTGTAGCTGATGAAGAGCTTCTTCATGTTCACTCACCCTCTGAGGGATCAACAACGGGTACATTGGAGCAGACCCGGAGTGCTTGCACGGTATCTTCCCGCACCCAGCTATCATCGCCGAGCTGCCACCAGGTGAAGCCATCATCTCCGGTAGCTTGCCCCGTTACGTCGAGGAGATCATTTTGCTGAAGCTGCCCCACCAGTGAGGCATTGACAGAAGGCACTTCACGTTGGTTCACCAGACCTTCCGCCAGAACCATGCAGGCTTCAGGATCAAATGCAGCCGCGCCGGGAAGGGGTTCGAGCCAGTATTCTTCGTTGTCGCTCTCCGCCGTCCAGCCAACAGTTCCTTGATAGCGTACCTGTATCCAGGCATACCCATCCCCACACATTGCGCCATCCAGTACTTCAAAGAATTCGCCTGCTTCCATCCGCCCAACCTGGTTCCCCGCTGTTGAAGCGGCATCGCGGATACGATTTGCTTCTCCCCCAGGAACGACTCGCCCGTACATGCCCCCATACAAGCGCGATGGCAGTGAAATAGAGCAGCGAACCGCCGTCGGTGTTGGTGTCACTGATGGGGTCAGCGTTTCTGAAGGTGTCAACGTAACCGTAGGTGTATCCGTTGCCGTCGCAGTCGCCGTACTCGTCGGCGTGTTGGATGGTGTTGCTGTATCCGACGGGGTTGCCGTGACAGTCGGTGTACTGGTTCTGGTTGGGGTATCCGATGGTGTCGGCGTATCGGACGGTGTTGGGGTATCCGACGGAGTTGCCGTATCGGATGGTGTCGGCGTGATCGACGGAGTTAATGTATCGGTTGGTGTCAACGTATCCGTCGGAGTTGGGGTGATCGTCGGTGTATCCGTGTCCGTTGGGGTCGGTGATGGCGTGAAGGTGTTCGTTGGAGTCAGGGTAAAGGTATTCGTCGGAGTTGGGGTGATTGACGGTGTTTGTGTTGCCGTAGGAGTTGGCGTATTGGAGGGTGTCAATGTCGGTGTGAGGTCGCGTGTTGTCACGCCCTCCTGCTCGTCCAGAACAATCGACAAGACGATTTCATAATCGTAGGAACCATCCTGCGATTCTCCAACGAAGTTCTGGAAGATTTGCGGTGGATATTCTACTCGTGCGCCACCCTCAACAATCGGCAGCAGGATCTCCGCCCCCAAAGGGGTCAATATTGTATCAAACGGAGTGGAGTCATCTTCTTGCAAAACAAGCACCACACCAAAGTCATCTGCACAGACATCGCGCTCATAGCTGCTAACGGACTCACGAATATCCCCCGCGAAGAGATTTGCCGTCCATTCATAACGGAATTCACCAAATGTTCCAGCATCAACCGTCGCATTATTGATGATTGGCCCCAGCTCCAGCGTGAAAATGATCTGATCCCCATCCCCCTCAAAATCGCGTCCTCCGCGTGCTTCCTCCGCGCTAATGACACGAATGCGGTCAACTGAGACAGTTGCTTTGAAAGGACAACGCTGCGGTGCCAATGTAGGGATCGGTACGTCAGTCGGTGGGATTGTGGGTTCTGGCTGCGGCAGCGTGACGACGACGGATTGCGCAATTTCCTCAATTTCTTGTTCATATGCTTCGAGAGACGCACCCGCCGAAATACCCTGCGCAATCAGGAAAATGCCCTGCTCAACCTGCACAACCAGTATGTAGGTATCTCGCTGTTCAAAGACGAGCGTTCCCCTGGCGACTGCGGCATCACGTTCATCAAAAACAAATGGCTCAGGATCCTGATCGAAAACGGCTACTTCGTACAGGAGGTCATCTGCAAAATCCAGCGGCTCACGGGCGCGATCTGCTTCTACCAGATATAGCAATAACAAGGCTGTAGGATTTTCCAGGCCGAGTTCATCGCGCTCTATCAGCGAAAGTGCGGTTCCTTCTCCTTGCATCAAGGCGATCTGAGTTTGTCGCCAACTTGATCCATATGTAAAGGTAAACGAAACTTCCCCAATGGAGAGGTTCTCCGCAGTTCCCTCGCCCATATTCTGTGTGTCTTGGGAAAGTACCCATGAAGCTGTTCCAAGAATGAAGACAACTACAAGTAAAAGAATTACCCACTGAATTACATGTTTCAAAACCTACCCCCATAGGACTTGGTACAATCAGTGAATATCAGGTGCTATACCATAAATGTACCACCACATAAATGATTTGGCGAAAATGGTTTGCCCTTTCTTATGAAAGTTGAGTGGCGTTTTGCCATGTTCAAGGTGTTTCATCGCTGTCACCGGAACAAAGAAGTACGAGGCGAACCCGTCGTCACCTAGACTCTCCTGTCGTTTCGTCCTACCTGTGGAGCAAAGCCAGAGTACTGAATATCTGGCACGTAGTTTTTCAGCTTCCCGAATATATATGAGATGCGCCATTGCGCCTGGTTTTATCCCCTATCACATTGCAGAAATTACAGACCAAACTAAACGTTCAATTAGTCTTTGTGCGTATCTCGCTTCTAGCGTGGAGAACGCTCCTTGACAAAAAAGTTTGGTTAGGCTAAAAATAAACTTTAAGCACCCTACAAGAGGACAACAGGGGATTAAACGTGGACATTTGTACCAACGAGGAGTATGTGCAAGATGATGAAAAAACATGTATGGGTAGTGCTTGCAGTGTTGGCTTTGCTGATGGTCAGCGGAGCCTCTGCCCAGGATGAAAGTTTGAATATTGTGACGACCACTACCCAGGCGACCGACCTGGTGATGATCCTATCTGAGGGAGCCGAAGGTGTATCAATTACACCATTGATGGGTGCGGGAGTTGATCCTCATCTATACCAGCCAACAGAGTCAGACATCGCCGCGATGAACGAAGCCGATGTTGTGGTCTACAGTGGGCTACACCTTGAGGGACAATTCGACACAGTATTCAATGCACTGGGGGAACAGGGTGTCGCTACCTTCACGCTAGGCCAACCAGTGAAGGATGCGGGCTTTATCGTCGGCGGATTTGACCTCTCCGAGGAATTGGTCAATGTGGATGATCCGCACTTCTGGTTCGACCCGCGTAATTGGGAGATCACCACGATGTCACTCGCTGAGTCGCTGGCTGAACTCAACCCGGAAAATGCTGACGTATACCTGACGAATGCCGAAGCCTATATCGAAGACTTGCGCGTTTTGTTTGCGTGGGCAGATGAAGGGCTGCGTTCCGTCCCATCTTCACAGCGTTACCTGGTGACCAGTCATGATGCTTTTCAGTATTACGGCGCAGGGTTCGGCTGGCGTGTATTCGGTATCCAGGGGTTGAGTACTGAAGACGAAGCAGGGGTAGGCGACATCCAGGGTACGGTGGATTTCGTGATTAACAATAATATCCCGGTACTATTCGTTGAAAGCAGCCTCCCGCCGGATACCATTCAGGCGGTAGTCGAAGCTGTTGAGGATGCCGGGAGTGAGATACGCATTGGGGTACGCGAACTCTACTCCGATGCGATGGGCGAACCGGGCACATTTGGGGGAACCTACATTGGTATGATCGGCGAAAATACACTGACGATCTTGCAATCATATCAGTGTGCGGGTGTAGATGTGACTATTCCAGAATGGCCTGAGTCGCTCGAACTGGAAGTGCCGGAGGAGATCATCAATACCAGTTGTGAAGCCACTGGCGTGGTTTTGCCTGAACCGCATTTCACGCAAAATAACCAAAATTCAATCCAGGATGGCTCATAACTGGCACTTTATGAACTAAGAAGCAACCGGGTTAGAAGCATACCCAACATGCTGAGGCGCATCGCAAACCTGTGCTTCAGCATGCCGACTGAAACAACGAAGGCTCATCTACAGAAAATGTGATTTTTGAGGTTTTCCGCAAACGGCGCAGCACGCTGCGCCCCTACAGATCACGCTTTTTACACATGAGCCAACAATGAAAGGATCACGATGTCCAACAGCGACGGACAACCAAACGAACAAGAGCGTGTCATCGCTCTCAGCGTGGATGACCTGACAGTTGCGTATAACAGCAAACCAGCGATCTGGGATGTTGATCTGGAAGTGCCAGAGGGTGTGCTTATGGCGATTGTTGGGCCGAATGGCGCAGGCAAAAGCACGCTTATTAAGGCCGTTCTAAACCTGATTCCGCGTGCAGCGGGAACGGCGCTTTTCTACGGCAAGCCCTATGAACAAGCCCGTTCACTGGTCGGGTATGTACCGCAACGGGGCAGCGTCGATTGGGACTTCCCCACATCCGTCATTGATGTGGTGACGATGGGGCTGTATGGCAAGCTCGGCTGGTTCAAGCGACCGGGACGTAAAGAGCATGAATTGGCACTGCACGCGCTGGATCAGGTCGGCATGATGGATTTTGCTTCGCGCCAGATCAGCCAGCTTTCTGGCGGGCAGCAGCAGCGCACCTTTTTGGCGCGGGCGCTGGTACAGGATGCGCAAATCTACTTCATGGATGAACCATTCGCGGCAGTCGATGCTGTGACCGAACGAGCGATTGTTGCCATCCTGCGGGAACTGCGCGAACGTGGCAAAACGGTTCTGGTCGTTCACCATGACTTACAAACCGTAGAAGACTATTTTGACTGGGTGACCTTGTTGAATGTCGAGGTCATTGCCAGCGGGCCAACCGCAGCGACGTACACAGCGGATAACCTGCAAAAGACATATGGTGGACGAGTGTCTTACTTGCACAGTGACCATGCCACCTCAGCAGCAGGAGATTGACGTATGGGAAAGCTCTCCGCTGAAGATCGGCGCGTATGGATTGTAATTGGTGTGATAGCGGTTTTGGCGGCACTGTTTGTCCCCTTCAGCCAAACGGTATTGAATGTAGCCTACACCTACACCGTGCGTACTGTCGCCATTGGTGGTGCGGTTCTCGGTGTGGTCAGCGGCGTAGTGGGGTGTTATGCCGTGTTACGCCATGAAAGCCTCATGGGAGATGCGCTATCCCATGCTGCCCTGCCAGGGGTTGCTGTGGCCTTTCTCGTCGCCGGGCGCGAACTCGGTGCGCTGCTGCTGGGTGCAGGACTCGCCAGTTGGATTGGCGTGCAGTTCATCCGGGGTGTGCTGAATACGACTCGTATTAAGCAGGATACCGCCATGGGCATTGTGCTGGCGGCATGGTTTGCTGCTGGTATTGCCCTGCTAGCTTACATTCAAGGGCGTGCGGATGCAAGCCAGGCCGGGCTGGATACATTCATTTTCGGGCAGGCAGCCGCAATGGTTGAGAGCGATATTCAACTCATCACATTGATTGGCGGCATTGCCTTCATCATCGTTATGCTTCTCTGGAAAGAATTCAAACTGGTGACATTCGATCCTGAATTTGCGCATGCCAATGGGTCTCGCGTTGGGATCATCAATATTATTCTCTCCACACTGATTGTCGTCGCAGTTGTCTTGGGCTTGCAACTCGCTGGCGTAATTCTTATGGTGGGGATGTTGATTGCACCCGGCATTGCTGCTCGTCAATGGACGCAAAAACTCGACCAGATGGTGATTCTCTCCGCTGTATTCGGCGCTTTTGCAGGGGCGACTGGCGCAATCCTCAGCGCAGTGGATGCCGATATTCCCACTGGCCCCATGATTATTGTTGCTGCCTTTTCGATTGTCATGATCTCGATTGGGTTCGCTCCGGGGCGTGGCCTGGTCTGGACGCTGCTGCGGCGGCGCGGTGACCGGAGACGGTTTGCAGCGCAGACCCTGCTGCGTGATCTCTACAAATATGCACTGGCGCACGGCAGCGCAGCATATCCGGTTCCCGCTCCGTTCATCCAGGGAGTACGTGGTGCCAGCGCACAGATTGGGCTAGAACAGCTTGAGCGCCAGGGATATGTGCAGCGCCAACACGATAGCTGGATACTGACAGAACGTGGTGCCGAAGCTGCGAACCAGGATGCCTATAACCAGCAGCTATGGGATGTCTACCGCTTGTATGGGGATGAACTGAAATTGCCGATCATCATGGAAGATCGTCAGAGACCGATCCATCAGGTTTTACCAGACGAGGCCGTGATTCGGTTGCAACGGAAGCTAGAAAGGACAGCAAGCTGATGTTTGGTGTTGAACGCATCCTTATCGACTTCTTGATGAATTTCTTCACACGCCAGGAGATCAATGCATTCCTGCGTGATCCACAGCATACTGCCATCATCATTGGCACTTTCATTGCAATCTCCGGGGCGCTGCTCGGCACGCTGCTGCTGCTGCGCGGCATGGCGCTCACCAGCGATGCGATCAGTCATACGGTGCTGCTAGGGATTGTAGTTTCCTTCATCGTGATGACGCGCCTGCTCAACCAGGAACCGGATGCCTCATCACCCTGGCTGATTATTGGCGCAGCCGGTGCAGGCGTTGCGACGGTTGTGCTGACGGAATTGATCTATCGCTCTGGTCTGGTACGGCAGGATGCTGCATTGGGATTAGCCTTCCCCCTGTTGTTTGCAATCTCCATCATTCTGATCTCGCGCTTCGTTGAAGATGTGCATCTGGATGAAGATGCGGTGATGGTCGGTGAAATCGGTATTGCGTGGGCGAACACGAACAGCCATTGCATTGAAAACTGCGAGACGGTGACGATTACCCCAGAAGACGAACGCGCAAACTTGACTCGCCAGTGTACCAACTGCCGCGAACTGGGCATCAGTCCGCGTGACGAAGGGGCGGAGTTCCGCGAGATTTGCACAAACTGCGGCACATATTCACCTGGGCAGGCATGGCAGGCAGGGCTGCTTACACAAGAACCTGTCCTGATCTTCTGGCCTAAGTCGATCACCGTGACAGCGGTGATGGCACTGCTGACGATGGGCTTTGTGACGTTATTCTACAAAGAACTGAAGCTGGCTTCCTTTGATGCTGCACTGGCGAAGGCATTGGGCTTCCGCCCTGGCGTGCTGCATTACGCCCTTATGGTATTGGTGAGTCTCGTTGCCGTCGGCGCATTCGATGCAGTTGGTTCGATTCTCGTGATCGCGTTTTTCATCATCCCCCCGGCAACCGCCTACCTCTTGACGGATCGCCTTGCAGTGATGCTGGCACTCAGCGCCGTGATTGGCAGCGCAGGAGCATATTTCGGCTATGATTTAGCACGCGGCAACTTCCTGGGTATGATCCAGATTGGGGATGTATTGGCTTTGCTAAATCGCACCTTCGGCATGGATCTGGTAGAACAGTGGAATTCATCCATCTCTGCCTCTATGGTGCTGATGATCTTTTTCTTCTTCCTGCTTGGGTGGGTGCTGTCGCCCAAATATGGTGTAATTTCGACCCTGATCCGGCGTGCCAACCAGCGCCGCCGCTTCGACAACCACGTTGTTCTGGGTCATATTTATAATCATCAGCACACAGCAGCAGCAATTGAGGAGTTGAGGGCGGATCATCTCTACAAGCACTTCCGCTGGTCACAAGCCAGGATGACTCGCGTGATGACCCGGTTGCGAGCTGCAAACTTAATTCGGACAGTGAACAATATGGTTCAACTGACACCACACGGAGAGGAAAGTGTGAAAGCATTCCGTCAGAATAATCTTGCCACAGAAGCAGATGCGAGTCTGACCTAGCGGGTGATGCGTGAAACAATCAGCGGGGCGGCTCAACAACTGCCTGCAATTGAACATTCGTCGTTCACTGCCAAAAAAGTACAGTACCAGTATCGAGCCGATATATTGATTTCAGCAGCAGAAGGTTGGCACGGATGGCACAGAAAAAGTACATCATTACAGGTGGCGCGGGTTTCATCGGGTCACACATCGCAGCACGCTTGATCCAGGATCAACATGATGTGCATATTGTGGATAACTTTCTCACGGGCAAGCGGGAGAATATCGCATACCTGGAAACACTGCCGGGAACGTTTACCCTGCATGAAACCAGCATCCAGGAAGAAGAATCGCTCAAGAGAATTTTTGATGCAGCCGATACAGTCTTCCATGAGGCAGCGCTGCCATCCGTCCCCCTCAGTGTCGATGACCCATTGAGCAGCCATGCCCACTGCGCAACGGGAACAGTGCATGTGCTGAATGCTGCCAGGAGTGCGGGGGTACGGCGCGTGGTCTATGCAGCATCGTCGGCAGCATACGGCGACAATGCATATACCCATCAGGTAGAAACCTTCTCCCCTGCCCCGCTGTCGCCATATGGCGCTGCCAAGCTCGCAGGAGAATATTACTGCCAGAGCTTCTATGCAGTCTATGGCCTGGAAACCGTAGCCCTACGCTATTTCAATGTGTTCGGCGCAAGGCAAGACCCCAATTCACACTATGCTGCGGTCATCCCTAAATTCATCACATTGATGCTGCAAGGCAAAACTCCGACGATCTTCGGTACAGGCGAACAATCCCGTGACTTCATCCACATTGAGAACGTGGTGCATGGAAATCTACTCGCTTCCGAAGCAGCCGATGCAGCCGGGGAAGTCATCAATATGGCAACGGGTGTGGCAACCACAGTCAATGAACTAGTCGAAACCCTTAATCATGTCATGGGTACGAATGTGCAGCCGCAATATGCCCCAGCACAAGCTAGCGACATTTTACACTCCTGCGCCAACATCGAAAAAGCACACCGTCTTCTGGCATATGAGCCTATTATTAGCTTCGAGGAAGGACTGGGAAAAACCGTTGAATGGTACAGAGGGCGATTTCCCGTAGATGCCTAGCATCTATTGTCCGGCTTCAATACTATGCGTGAAGCTCATCGCAACGTAAAGCAAATCTCGCCCACTACAATCTCCGCACCTCCGCACAGGCCGATTGACAGGATACGTTGCTCATGTTAATCTCATCTATAGAAACCTATAACTCTAAGTCAGGGGTGTACCTGAACCCGGATGTTCGGTACACAATTGGGGAAGCCGGTGAAAGTCCGGCGCTGTCGCGCAACGGTAACGCGAAGCGTTCAGTGAACAGCCCTCAGCTATCAGCACAAGAACAAAAGCTGATAGCTGGCTGCTAATCGCTAATGGCTTCAAGAAGCCCGAATGCCTGCCTCTGCCTTAGCTCGTGATGGCGGCAATTATGCTGCACACCTTCGCGGAAAAGGGAGACGAGCGGTAATGACTTCTGTGATTCATACCCGCCGCCTGGCGGGTTTTTTGTTCCCACAACCAATAGTTGTCACTCCTACTGTACGGCCTCCCGTGTACAGCGAAGTATGCTGCCTGCGCCATCATGCCTTTGTAAGCATCTGTTCAACACAAGGAGAACGTACATGAAGACCAGAATTTTCTTCCTCATCTGGGCAGCGCTGGTCGCGGTTATGCCAGTATTCGCCCAGGAATCCGTCCTGGAAAACAACCTCACCGACGAATGCGTGGCAGAATTTGACCCGGAAACGGACTACTTCCCGGAGAAAGTAGAAGTCACTGACGCTGCCAATTTCAGCGTGGAATATTTCAACAACTACAAACTGGTCACGGTGGCAGGCAGTACCGAATCCTACACCTATGTGCTGGTGCAGTGCGGTACACCTGCGCCGGAAGGGGATGCGCTGCCCGAAAATGCTCAGGTTATCGAAGTCCCGGCTGGCGGCATCGTCACCCTTTCGACAACTTATCTGCCCGGATTGGCGGAACTTGGTCTGGTGGATAACCTGGTCGGGATGGACAGCTTCCTCTATACCAGCACGCCGGAAGTGCTGGAGCGCATCGAAGCGGAAGAACTCATCGAAGTGGCTCCCGCCTTTGAACTGAATACGGAATTGGTGCTGGATGCTGAACCCAGCCTTGTCATGACGGATGATTATGATCCGGGGCGCATCGCGCAGTTGGTTGATCTTGGCATCGTTGCAGCAGTGAATACCGATTATCTGGAACAGACCCCCTTGGGGCGTGCAGAATGGCTGAAATACATTGCACTGTTCTATAACGCAGAAGGCGCGGCGGAAGAAATCTTTGCAGAGATTGCCAACGCCTATACTGAAGTCAGCGAACTTGCAGCCGGCGTGCCGCAAGAAGATCGCCCGGTTGTCTTGTGGAACAGCTATTCCACCTTTGCAGAAGCCTGGAGCATCCCCGGCTCAGAAACCTATTCCGGTTACTTGATCGAAGATGCGGGTGGGATCATCGCCCTGGGAGAAGAAGCCGGGGCAGGTAGTGCCTTGCTCAGTTTTGAATCCGTTTATGAGGGTGCGCTGGATGCAGACATTTGGGTTCCGGGATTATTTGCCATCAATACGCTGGAAGACGTTCTGGCGCTCGATGCCCGTTATGCGGATTTCACGGCGGTGCAGGGTAGCGAAGTCTGGAATTATGACCTGGATGTGAACCCCAACGGCGGCAACAACTACTTTGAACTAGGTGTCATCGCGCCGCATCTGGTGCTGCAAGATTTGGTGGCGATCTTCCACCCGGAACTGTTGCCAGATCATGAATTTGTCTTTTTCCGCCGTATCGAACCTGCGGAATAAGTGATGGCAATTCGGATATGATGCTTGACCTGTTTTCGTAGGGGCATGACATGCCCCTACAATGTGCCCGGTTATTTATGAAATAGGCCAATCATTATGCTCCTACAACACATTGCGATGTGATATTCACATCCGACATTCATCGTGAACAGAAATGAAATACTATGCCAGACTCAGCCATTCCGCCAATTCCACAGCCCACCAAAATTCAGCAGGATTCACGCCTGAATCTAGGGCTGCGTCCTCTGCTGCTGTTGGTGCTGCTCGGTGGATTGCTGGTGATTTTCTTGCTGAGTCTGGCAGTGGGGTCGGTCAATATTCCGCTGGATCAAATCATCACCGTATTGCTTGGTGGCGAAGCGGAAAAAGTCTCCTGGACGAATATCGTGCTGCGCTTTCGGCTGCCCAAAGCTTTGACGGCATCACTTGCCGGGGCTGCATTGGGTGTCAGCGGCTTGATGATGCAGACCTTCTTCCGCAATCCGCTGGCGGGGCCGTTCGTCCTGGGGATCAGTTCCGGTGCGAGCCTGGGTGTGGCGCTGGTGGTGCTGTCAGCGGGGACGGTTGGCGGGGCGATGCTGGCAGGTTTCGGACTCAGCGGTGATTTGCTGCTGGCAGCCGCAGCCGCCATAGGCGCGGGGGCAACCATGCTCGTTGTCCTGCTGATCGCCGGACGAGTACAGAGCAGTATGACGCTCCTCATCCTGGGCTTGATGATGGGCTACCTCGTTTCGGCGGCGGTGAGTCTGCTGCTGTACTTCGCTATCCCGGAACGCATCCAGGCATATATCAACTGGACGTTCGGCAGCTTCGGCAGCGTGACATGGGATCAAATGCCGATCCTCGTCGGGGGTGTGATCGCGGGTTTGCTGCTGGCGCTGGTGCTGACCAAATCGCTGAACATTCTGCTGTTGGGTGAAGGCTATGCAAAAAGCCTGGGAATGAACATCGCTCGCACGCGCATGTTCATTGTCGGTGCAACGGCGCTGCTGGCGGGCATTGTGACGGCGTTTTGTGGCCCCATTGGATTCGTCGGCATAGCAGTTCCGCATCTGTGCCGCAGCCTGTTCAACACGTCCGATCATCGACTGCTGGTTCCGGCGACGATTCTGATGGGGGCGATTGTTGCGTTGGTGGCGGCGATCATCGCAGAAGTGCCGGGAAACAATCTCGTGCTGCCGCTGAATGCCGTGACCGCGCTCATCGGTGCGCCTGTGGTGATGATAGTCATCCTGCGCCAGCGCAACGTACAGAAGTCTTTTGGAGAGTGAGACAATGGCACAGAAACCCATCCTGAAAACCCATGAACTTGCTATTGGCTACCGTGCGCCGCGCAAACCGGATGTAATCGTCGCAGAGGCGTTATCGCTCACGCTCCGCAGAGGCGAGTTGGTCTGTCTGCTGGGGCCGAATGGCGCGGGAAAATCAACGTTGATGCGCACCATTGCCGGGATGCAGCCGCCGCTTGCTGGAAAAGTTACGCTGCAAGGGGAGGACATCCGAAAATTGAAACCGCGCCAACTGGCGACACGGTTGAGTGTTGTCCTCACCGAACGTCCCAACGTCGGCCTGCTGAATGGCTATGCCCTGGTCGCCCTGGGAAGGCATCCCTATACTGATTGGATGGGCAGGCTCTCGCGCCACGATGAAGCAGTGATTCGCTGGGCTGTGGATGCCGTTGGTGCAGCAGACATCGCAGAACGTCCCGTGATGGAACTCAGCGATGGTCAGCGCCAGAAATTAATGATCGCTCGTGCGCTTGCACAGGAATCCGAGTTGATTTTGCTGGATGAACCCACCGCCTACCTGGATTTGCCGCGCCGCGCAGAGATCATGCAGCTACTGCGGCATCTGGCAGCGCAAACCGGACGTGCGATTTTGCTCTCGACGCATGACCTGGATTTGGCGCTGCGCTCTGCGGATACGCTCTGGTTGATGTCTGAAGGCAAAGTACGGGTCGGTGCGCCAGAAGATATGGTCATCAGCGGCAGGTTTGAAGAAGCCTTCCAGAGTGAAGGCGTACAGTTCGACCGCGCAACCGGAGCCTTCAGCGTGGAGCGTGAAGAGGGGCAGTGCATCGCGGTGCATGGCGAAGGCATCCTGCAAATCTGGACAAGCCGCGCCCTCCAACGTGCTGGCTATATTCTGAGTAGCAACGGCACTGTGCCAGCAATTCATGTGGAAGTATGCGGAGATGTGCAGCAGCCCATCTGGTATGTACATCAAAATGATGCACAGGCAACGGCATACAGCATCGCGGAATTGCTTGCTGCGCTCAAATAGCAGCATTGGATTGTGATTTTGCTCCTATACGCTGGCTCGGCTGTAATCGCTCTGACGCTTCCTGTGTTGTACTGAATATAGGAAACAGCACAAGGAGGAGTGAGATGAACAAGCCGCTTCAGCAAGGATTAACCTGGTCTCCGCGCCTGCTCGCTATTGCTCTGATATTGTTCCTGGGAATATTCGCGCTGGATGTCTTTGGGGAGTATGCATTCCCTGAGGTACTGGTGGCGCTCTTCATGCATCTGCTGCCGAATATCATTTTGCTGCTGGCGCTGTTGATTGCATGGCGCTGGAGGGGGATTGGTGGTGTTGTCTTCCTGTTACTCAGCGTTGTGACAGTGTTCTTCTTCCGCACCTATGATCCCGAACATATCGGCACATTCCTGATCACCACGCTGCCTACCCTGGTGATTGGCCTACTGTTCTTGTTGGATGCCTTCGTCGCTCGGCGTAACCGATAGCGATCATGTACACAGATGGATGCTGTATGACTGCGTCCATCTATTTTCCCTCGCGCTCTTTCCTCTGCAACACTGGTCAACTTCAATGTTTTGCCCCACACTAGATGTAGTCCGATCTTGCCTGTGAATGGTTGGTGGCTGCCAGAATGGATGAAACACACAGCGAATTATTCCATAGATTGAACATGAGATTGAACATGGAGAGGTTTCTAGATGTACCTTGAAAAAGAAATCAACGAACAGCCGGAAGTGATGGGGCGTTTACTCACTGAGCAGAAAGACAATATTGCGACAATCGCCAGAGCCATCCGCGAATTTGATCCTGTTTATGTGGTGATTGCAGCGCGTGGTACCAGTGACAACGCGGCACGCTACGCACAATATCTTTTCGGGGCGTATGCTGGCCTCAGCGTCGGATTGAGTACGCCTTCGTTACACACCCTGTATGAGCAACCCCCGAACCTCAGTCGGGCGTTAGTCATTGGGATTTCGCAGAGTGGGCAGGCGGAAGACGTAGATCGCGTGCTGTCGGATGCCAATGCACAGGGTGGGCTGACGATTGCCATCACCAACAATGCGGAGTCCTTGCTGGCGAAGACGGCACAGCATCATGTCGATATTCTGGCAGGGCGCGAGATCAGCATTGCTGCGACCAAGACCTACACCGCCCAACTAACGGCAATCGCCATGCTGCTAACGGCACTGATTGAGAATGCGGAAATGCAGAATAAGCTGCAAGAATTGCCTACGTTGCTGCAACAAACGCTCGATTACACAGAGGAAATTGCACGGTGGGCACAGCGCTATCGCTACATGACGCAGTTTGTCACACTGGGACGTGGTTACAATTACGCGACAGCTTTCGAGATCAGCCTGAAAGTGAAGGAACTGTGCTACCTTTCCAGTGAAGGCTACAGCGAGGCCGATTTCCGGCATGGCCCCATTGCGATGGTGGCGCAGGGTTTCCCGGTACTGATCGTTGCGCCGCATGGAGCCGTGCTGCCCAATGTGCTGGAACTCATCGACAAACTCGGAGAACGCAGCGCCGAATTGATGATCATCAGCAACGATGAGAAAGCGCTGGCAAAAGCAACCACACAGATGCTCATCCCAACTATGCCAGAATGGATTTCGCCGATTGCAGCGGTGATTCCGGGGCAAGTTTTCGCCATGCAGCAAGCACTGGTACGTGGCTATGAGGTGGATAAACCACGCGGCCTGACCAAAGTCACCGTTACGCAGTAGGTTTGTGCGGCACGAAATGGAGGGGTACGTATCGCCCCTACTTTTCTACGTCACGCGCTTGCTCTGGCTTTGCAGTAATTTACCATCGTGCAGTTCGTGAATAACATCGGCTGTGCGCATCACATCTTCATCATGTGTGACGATGACCATTGTGATTTTCAGGCGCTGGGCAAGTTGGCGCATGATGCCCAGAACCTGCCGTCCGGTCTGTGTATCAAGCTGCCCGGTAGGTTCATCCGCCAGGATAATGCGCGGACTCGCTGCCAGCGCCCGTGCGACGGCAACACGCTGCTGTTCCCCGCCGCTGAGTTCATAGGGTCGATGGTGCATGCGTTCTTCCAAGCCGACCCAGCGCAGCGCCGTTGTGACGCGCTTTACACGCTCCTCGCGGGATAACTTGCGCATGCGCAGCGGCACACCTACATTCTCGCGGGCTGTCAGCAGCGGCAGCAAACCGAAGTTCTGAAAGATGAAGCCAATATGCTGGCGACGTAATTTCAGGCGATCAGCTTCGCTCATCTCGTGCAGATTGTTTCGTCCAATCCAGACTGCACCTTTATCCGGTGTATCCAACCCGCTAATGAGATTCAGCAGCGTAGTTTTCCCCGCGCCGGAACGCCCGATGATTGCAGTTAGTTGTCCTGCGTAAATGTTCAGCGAGACATCATTCACTGCATGAACTTCTTCCCCGGCGCTGTGATAGATGCGGTGCAGGTTGCGCGTGCGAATGATGGGGACGGGGCGTTGGGGGTTGCTCATCGTGCAGGCTCCTCACGGTCTGGGTACACTTCAATATGGTCTTCATGCAGGCGCAGCACAACACGCTTTCTCAGGTTCAATTCATCGACATACGATTGCGGCAGTTGGAGCCGTCCGCTGCGATCCAGAATTGCGAATTCTTCCGGCGTTAGATCAACTCCGTTTGCACCCTGTCGCCGCAGAACTTCGATGCTGGCGCGACCATCTCGCATGCCAACGACGCGATTCACGCGCTGAGAGACGTTATGATCGTGCGTGACAATCACGATTGTGACGTTGTATTCCGCGTTGAGCGTGCGCATGGTATCGAAAATCGCTGCGGCTGATTCGCTATCGACTTCGCCAGTTGGTTCGTCTGCGATCAACAAGCCTGGATGATTCGCCATTGCAACGGCTAGCGCTACGCGCTGTTGTTCGCCACCGCTGAGGGCATTGGGGCGATTCTTTTTGCGATCTCCCAGGCCAACTTGTTCTAAGAGCGTTGCTGCACGCTGCTGCCGCTCCCGGCGAGCAATCCCGCTGAAAGCCATCGGCATCTCGACATTTTCTTGCGCGGTCAGATAGGGCAGCAGATTACGGGCAGTCTGCTGCCAGACGAAACCCACGACAGAGCGCCGATACTCCACCTGTTCGCGGCGTTTGAGCTTCAGCAGATTGTGCTGCCCGACGAAGACTTTCCCCGCCGAAGGCGTATCCAGCCCGCCGAGGATATTCATCAGCGTGGATTTACCGGAACCAGAAGGCCCCACCAGCGCAATCATCTCACCCTGTTCTACGCTCAGTTCCAACCCTTGCAGCGCTACGACTTCCAGGTCGGCTACTTTGTAAATCTTGACCAGATTTTCGCACTCAATGTATGGCATTCGTCTTTCCTTTGCTGTCAGTCGCCGAAGCGCATCACCTGCGTCAACTCCATACGGCGCAAAATTGTAGATGCGGCGCGGATAATCGCGTAAAAAGATAGCACCAGCACTGTCACAATCAGCCCAATATCCAGCAGCGGAATCTGCAATGGTTGGTTTCCTGCCAGCGCCAGGAATGGCACAATCAAGCCAGCCAGCAACAACCCCGCCAACACCCCGATGACCAGGGCGGGCGTGATGAATAAGACCTGTTCCATGAGCAGCAACTGCGGCAGCCGCTGCTGACTCCATCCTAGAGCGCGTAAGGTCGCAAAGGAGGCTTGCCGCTGCCGAATTGTCACCAGCAGATAGAAGGCGAAATCCATCAGGCTTAATAGCAAAGATACCCAGAACCCGGCGAACAGCACGCCACTGATGGCATTGGGAAGAGGCGCACGCAAGAAAACCATGTAACGATCCCAGGCATAGGTAATGCTGCTCACGCCTGAGAGTTGTTCCAGTGCATGGATGGTTTCTGGCTGCGGTTCTCGGCTTGGCAGATCTAACCAGATCGTATCTGCATAGAGACCAAGCCCTGCACCCTGCCCTGCATTGATCTGCTGCTGCAACAAGTCTTGATCCGCAACCAGGAAATTACCATCGCGTCCGGCTGCGTTGAATGTGTCACGGATGCCCACAACACTGATTTCTAGTTCAATCTTCACCAACCCCAATCGCGGCGAAAGCACATCAAAATCGACTGTCTGCGTATCTCCTACACGCAGCGCTTCTCTGTTACGGCTGCGCTGCCCCAGGGCGAAGGCCATCTCCGGTGATAGCACAACTGGTATCGGCGCAAGCCGCACATCCCGATAGCCCAGCCGTGGTGCTGTGAGTACACTACCTGTTCGGCGCAGTACATACTGCACGCGCAGGCTGGTATCTCCTTCGGTCTGGCGTGTGTCTACAGTGGTCAACGTCGCGCTGCGCACCCCCTGCACGCGATCCAGCCAATCCCAGTATTCATAGGTATCTGGCTCAAAGCGCTGCAAGAGGTTTTCTTCCCCTTCAGGAGTCACCCCGCGAAGGTTATCCAGATAAATCGTATGGCGCAGGGTGCTGGCGCGTTCTTGTTCGCTGGTAATTTGAAATTCCTGTAGTGTCAGCGGTGGCTGTGCTGTGGCAGGGATTTCCCCTCGGTAGGTGAGGAAAGTCTCTGATGTCTCTGGCCTTTCCGTTGTCATGTTCACCATATAAGCGCGGCCTGTACGGTCTTTCAGCACCAGAGTCAACCCGGTTGCGATGGGGGGATTGTCGGCCTCAGGTGCTTCTGCATATACATCCAATCGCAGTGCTGTGATATTTTCCGGCAAGACTTGCCCACCCGCATCATACTCCGGCACAGATACCAGACCAGCGACTTCTCGTACAAGCGGGAATTCCTGAGGCGCATCCCCGGAAATCCCAATGAGCAAGCTCTCATTGGTGGATTCTGGCACGAGTAAGAAGACTTTTGTGGATGCTTCTACGCCCGGTATAACATCCCAGGCAATGGCTTGCGCACCGGGCATGATGGTTACAGCAGTATCCGCGCCGACCTGATTTTGCGCCTGTTCCCATGACCCCGACTCGCGGGTTTCACTCAGTACGAGGGAAGCCGTACCCAGCGCCAAGGTACCGATCAGCAGCAGCACCATCCGCGAATAATGACCAGGATCGCGTTCGAGATTCCACAAGGCGAGGCGCGGCAGCAGATCATTCCGGCGTTCGACAACCCGCCCGACGAAACCAATGAGTAAAGGGAAGATACGCACCCAGAGCAGCGTCAGACCAATCAGCAACAAGGCAGGCGCTGCCAGGCTGAAGGGATCACTCAGCAGCAGGCCAATATCTCCCTCTGCCAGGGTACGAATGAGGTGTGCGGGATCACGCAAGAGTGTTCCCAGGTTTGCCCCCGTTGCCAGCCCATACAACCGAACGAGCAAGATCAATCCCGCCAGGATCAGCACGAAGTCGATCCCATAGCGCTCCCATAGTGGCCTGGTTGGACGTGCTGCCTCCCGCTTCAGCCGCAGCAAACTCTCTCGTGCGCCATTCCATGCAGGGAGCATCAGGGCAATTTGCAGCGCTCCGGCTGCGCCGAGACTGAGCAAGGCTGCATCCGGCGTGATACCGCCAATATGGTGTGCATCAAGGATGCTGGCCTGTGGCCCTACAACGGTCAGCACATAGAGCAAGCCCAACGCCAGCACAGGCCCCAGGATAATCGCCGCAAGATTCAGAATGGCAATGGTGATGAATTGCATCCCCAGAAGCTGTAGGCGGCTGCCACCCCGGCTGGCGAACATCGCCCATTCTTGCAACTGCTGCTCCTGAATCAGCGCTGTAATCGTCACCATATTGAAGAGCATCAGCACCAGCACCAGCACCGACAAAAATGTAATCGGTGGCTGTGTCGTGGCGACATTCTCCTGGAAGCGGCGCAGCAAATCATCCAGCGTGCTGAATATCTCCATTGAAGGGAAGCGGTCGCGCACCGCAGCGGTAAGCTCGCCGAGTGCTGCTTGCAGCGCATTAATTTCCCCGGCGCGGATGGTGCTGCGTTCCAATATAATTCGCCAATTGAAGAACGTTGTTTCTTGCGCCGCCTGCATATATTCCAGGTAGCCTTCTTCGCTCACGATGAAGCTGCGCTCCTGGCGGGAATCAATCGCAGTGAAGAAAAAAGTGAACTCCTCAAAGATGTGTTGATCTGCCCAGAATGGATCGCTTTGTGGCAGTGTTTCTTCTACGATGCCGACAATCTCAACCATCACTGCCGCATCTCGTTCCTCACCATATATCAGCTTATGACCGATATTCCAGCCAGTATCCGCCTGCATAGAAGTGGTGATCACGGCTTCTATGATCCCTGTTGAGCTTTCGGCAGATGGCAGGCGACCATCTGTAAGAGTGAAGAGAGCATCAAATTCCGGGTAGGCATACGCCAGATAACAGCCTGTAGTTGTCGTCGGTGCGCCGAACTGCTCCGGCTGCTCCGGGTTGTACTGGAAACCACAGACTGCACCGCCGCTGGTGATGTAGGGACGTGCTGCCTGCACTCGTTCGCCCAACGTATCCGTGATGATCGTGTGTATGGCAGGATCAACCGGCAAGGAATTGCTCAGGTCAATCCGAAGTGTGGTTTTCTGAGAGCGATCTAGCTGCGTTTCAAATTCAGCAGCGGCAATCGCCCGCACATACAACGGTCCCAGGGCGAGGAATCCTGTCACCAGGCACAGCCCAATGAACAAAATCAGCATCAAATTTCGTTCGCGCCACATGCGCAGCAGAATGATCTGGATCATGTTCATTCTCCCTCAAAGCGCAAGGCTTGCGCACCCGTGCTGCGGTGCATCCGAAGGATATTGAGCAGGAGGACGAAGCCCATCACCAACAGGATGAATATCATGAACAACAAGAGCGCTCCTACATCATAGCGAACAATGTACGGTGGTGTGACTTCTCCCCCGGCTGCGCTGATAGTGAGGGGTGGTAGCACCTGCATACTCAAGAAGAATCCCACAAGGGTTCCCAGTACCAGCGATGTCCCAAGGATCAGCATCTGTTCCAGGATAATCATCAGTAGCAATCCACGCTGTGGCAGTCCTAACGCTCGCAGCACTGCAAATTCAGGCAGTCGCGCCTGAACAGACAGACTCACATAGGTGAATAGACTCACAGCACTTAAGACGATGCCAATCACAAATGACAGGTATAGCAGGCCAATGATCCCTAGCGAGAGGGTATCTGTGCGGTAGGTTTGCAGGATATCTTCAGTGTTGATCGTTTCCGCAATATATGGCGCGTTCTCTGAATTGCTCAAAAAGTCTGTTACGGCAGATGCATCTGTATCAGCGTTCAATCGAATCCAGGTTTCGCCCGGTAAGGCTACGGCTAGCGGACGGCGAAGCAGGGTATAGGTCAGAATATCCTGATCCGCAACAATATAGGGCGTATCCTGGTAGAGCGTTGGGTAATAGTCGATGATGTCTATTACCTCAAACCAGGGACGAGCTTGATCAAAAAACAGGCTGAAGCGCTGGCCTACACTGAGGGCATTCGCTTCGGCGAAACTGCGGCTGACGAAGACGGGAATGCCGACGATTTCGTCTTCATTCAGCGCAACATCCTGAGAACGCCCGTGGGTGACGGAAGTGAATTCCAGGTAATTAAGCATCAAACCAAATGTCGCCGGATCATCTGTTTCCGACCAGCGCAGCATCAATGCTGTTTCGCCACCTGACGCATCCGTGCTAGCGGGGGCATCGGCAACTGTGAACAACTCATTGACGAATGACCAGTTCTCTGGTTCTAACCAATCTAGCGTTGTAACAGTTCCGGCTGCATCCAGTGCTTGCAGTGAGGCAATGGACAACTGTGCTTGTTCATAGGGCGTACTGAAACCAGTGAACGATTGCAACACAATGCCTTCAAGGTATAACCCATCCGGCAGTGGATTTATCAGTTCGCCAATTGAACCCGTGTAGGTGATCCAGCCATCGTCAGGCCATTGGGTCGCCAATAGCTCTTCTTCGTTCAGCGGCGCAAAACGATCTTCGTCAGATTCTTCTTCCTGTGCGGCTTGTTCTGCTTCTGCTGCTAGAAATGCTTCCAGCGCATCCGTATCAGCTTGCAGCGGAAGCAGATAGCGCGTGCCAGCTTCATCGCGTAGGCGCAGTTGCAGGCGCAAAACATCGGTGAGGACTGTAGGTGCGTTGATGAAGGAATCCGCAAAAACATTGAAGGACAGTGCAATTCGTGCATCCAGGCGAACCTGTAAACGCAGCGTTGTAGTATCCGCTGGCAGCGTACGTCCGGTCTGCGGTAGTTCCTCATCAAATGTTGGAGGAATGACCGTATCCAAATCGGCACGAGAATAGGCAACCTGGTCAATGTTTGCGGCTGGTACACCCAGCAAGATCCCTCCCTGTCGGCTGCGACTGCGACGGCTCGTCCCTGAACTCAGCCCCGTAGACGTGTTCACAAGCGCAATCCGATTCACAAAGCTCAACGCTGCAATGTCCGACTGTTGTGCTAGTTCGTCCTGCATGGCTTCAATTCGCAGAGGCGTTGTTTGATTCGCATACAGGACGCGCAAATCTGCTCCTACACGGTACGTGGCCTGGTCTACATCATTGCCGCGTAAGGTCGCTTGATAGGTCACTGCGAATCCACCGATGCCGATTGCCAGTGCCAGCAAAAAGGTGATACGCCCATAATGCAGCGGTTCCCGGCTCACTTGCCAGGAAGAAAGCACCCCGATCAGGCCATCCCGACGCGCTGCTGCATTCGCCGCCAATGACATCAATATCGGAAAGAAGCGTAATAAAATGCTGCTGAAGGCGATGAACAACAAGGCAGGAGTCAGCAGCAGCAGTGGATCAGCCTGCACGGTTCCGTCTGCGGATGTGGTTAGGACGCGATCCTGCGAAAATTGCGAAAATGCCAGCACACCTACGACCAGCAGCACCACATCAACATAGTAACGCTGCCACCAGGTTTGGGCGCTGCTTCTCGCTGCACTCCCGCCCGCAAGGATCAGGGGCTGTTGCAAAATTGGACGGACGGTTGCCACAAGTACCAGCCACGCGATGAGCGCTGCTGCGAAAGAATAGATGAAGGTCGCAGCATTCAGTGGAAGAGGAATGCCGCTGATTCCCGTGAAGATCGGAATCAGCAAGGCTAAGATTGCACGGGCAAGGTATGGCGCTAGAAATGCTGCAACAATACAGATGAACAGGGCTTCTATACCGCGCAGCAGCAAAATCTGCCGATTATAAACCCCGCGACTTTGCAATAATGCAATTTCGCGCCGTTCCCCACGCCGCACAAGCGCCGCAATGACAACCAGGAAGAAGATCACCAGCGCTCCTAATTGCAGCAGGATCAAACCTGTGGGGATATTCAGCAGGTCAATACTCCCGCTGTAAGCTCCCATCACGCGAGGTAAATCGGTTCTCACCAGTATACTCGCATCCGCTTCAACGGTGGTTACTGCTTCATCCAATGCCGTTTCAAAAAACACAATTTGTGCGTGGATCTGGTCAATCTGGGAGACAGCGAATTGCTCCTGCGGGAAGATGAAGCGCCAGATGAGCTGCACATTCGGCTGCGGGATGTATTCTGTCACTACATATTCAAATGCCGATTGTGTCGTCAGCAAGCTGGTTTCGTATCCGGCAGTGCTGGAAATTTCCCGCCGCAGGGGAGACGGAGCCATCCAAAAGGCTGCGTTTTCATCCCTTTCACGCACGAGCGCCACAACTTCTACAGCAAAAATCTGACTGCTTTCCCACCCACGTTGGTCAATTTCCAGCATATCCCCTACCGTGATACCGAGATAATCCGCCGCACTCGCATGTATCGCAACTGGAATTACAGCACCTTCCCTGTCAACCTGTGCTGGGAAACGTCCCTCAGTAATGACGAGAGATTCTTCAATCCCCTCATAATAGGCAAGACGTAAGCGTATGTCCTGCAGCTCCGTGCCATCGCGTAGTGCAAACATGGTTTGCGTCTCGGATCCTGCACTGATCTCTGGTTCCCATGCCGAACTACTGAAAGTTTCGTCCCTGGTTGTCGCAACCGTGTTGTTGTACGCGGCCCATAGATCGCTTACCTCGGATACATCTGCTGGAACAAAAGATGTCCGAGCGTACAGGTTGGTATCGCTTGTGGCCTGACTTTTCAGATATTGCAGAAATCCTACACCCGCGATGGCATCCGTATAGAGGGAAGAGTTCGCGCCAATGATCGCAGCGAGAAACACCCCAACAACTATGGTAACAAGGGATTGCCAACGGGCACGAAGATGCTTCGATGCAAAGAACAAATACCACATAGGGGACTGGCTTTCACCGTGTGCAGGTGGATGAGTAACGCGTGCATTACAGAACTTTTTGACTATATCCAGTAATTGTGAACTTTCAGTGAAGCCCACAAGTTGGCGGAACCAGACACGAGGGAAAAATCAATCTGATTACTTGTAAAACTGATGAACAATGGTAATGATTTTTCGGTGTAAGAGGTCATATGCCGACATATCCTTGATTGACATGCCTCTCGGCTCTCTCTACAATATCGATCTTCGGGCCTGTAGCTCAGCTGGGAGAGCGCGTCAATCGCACTGACGAGGTCAGGGGTTCGAATCCCCTCAGGTCCAAGTCACGTACACTAGGCATATACGCATCATCAGGGAATGGGAACGTGTAGTAGAGCGTACCTGTTCCCTCTTTGATTACAATCTTGGCCACGAAGCGCTCAATGATGCGCCTTGCAACACCGCGATCTTCCTCGTTGGTCAGCGCATCCCGCATGTAAGTGATCCAACCTTCCAGCGCTTCGTCGCTGATGTGGGCAATTTGAATGGGATTGACCTGTAATGCTTGTAGCGTATTGATCTCGACAAGCAGTTCTTCTTCTTCACGCTTGCGTTGGTCGTATCGTTGCTGGAGATGTTTTGCGTACCCCATCTGCTCAATGCCATCCATGATGTTTTCCAGCGATCTCTGCACATCAGCGAGCCGATCTTCCAGCGTCATGATACGTGTCCCGGCATCAGTGCTGCGCTCTATCAAAGACTCAGCGATGTTCGTCGCCAGCGGACGCAGATTATCCATCGTCAGCACATGTTCCAGTAGATTCTCAATCACCGTTTGATCGAGACTTTTCATGCTAACGCGCTTGGCTTCGCATGCAGTACCGCGAGAGTTCTTCATAGTCGAGCAGATGAAGAAGGTGTACTTACCACGCTTGCCTTTTTTCTCCGGGATGCTTTCAATGTGCATTGGATGCTCTTCGCCATCTACATACCCACAGAACACCAGGCCAGATAGCAAGTAGCTTGAGCCGAGGCGGCGCGGTTCCAGCTTGCTGATGATCTTCTTGCCAACATGTTTTTTGGCGTTTTCGGCCTGCCGTTTTTGTTCAGCTTCAAACCACTCGTGTGGAATCAGCGCCGGGACAAAGTTCTCATACAGCTTGCCGCCGTAGATGATGTCACCTGTGTAGATGAGATTTGAGAAGAAGGTATCGTAACCGTTCGCGTTTTTGAACAGGCGTGTCGCAGCGTGAATCTCTGAGTATCCTGCACCCTCGTGTCGCATCTGCCATGCCAGATAGCAGCGATCCCATGTTTCTGGATCAGGGACAAGCCGCTGCACCATACGAGGTTCGCCAGAAGTACGTCCCTTTTTTCGCTCATAGACACCAATCTGAATGCGTTCGCCTTTGAAGCCAGTCGGCACACCACCAGGACGGATGCCCAGGTACGCGCCGGTACTTTCCCAGTCGGGATTGTATTTGCAGAATTCAGGGTCGGTATCACGTGTTCCGACGATCTGTGCTAAGCCACGTTTGGCATTCTGCGAGATTTCTTCGAGGTCTTGTTCATCTTTCCACTGCTGGAAGGCTTCAATCAG
>CAYVVZ010000020.1:0-70095 GCA_964455365.1 uncultured Anaerolineaceae bacterium
GCGATGTGCAGCGTCAGCACCAACACGTCAAGAATCAGCGCAAAGACTTCTTCGATAAGCTGGTATATGAACTTGTTCAGAACTACGATATGATCGTCATTGAAGACCTGAAAATCAAGAATATGGTGAAAAATCACCATCTCAGCAAGAGCATTTTGGATGCGGGTTGGGGAACTTTCAAGCAGCGGCTACTCGACAAAGCGGCGGATGCTGGTCGGGAAGTGGTGCTTGTAGACCCTGCCTACACATCCAAATCCTGCTCAAACTGTGGTGCAATATTTGAAGGTCTAACACTGGCACATCGTTGGGTTGAATGTGAATGTGGTCTTAGCTTAGACCGAGACCACAATGCAGCATTGAATATACTCAAACGGGCAGGACGTGTCCGTGAGCCAGAACGTAGCGGGTTGCCGCAAGCGTGGCTCAGAAGCCCCCGCCTTTAGGCGTGGGGAGCGTCACGACAGAAATGCGCCGGAACAACGAGTAGCATGGGTGACCAGATCGTAGAACCCATATCAAGAGGAGTTTGTAGCAATGCCAATTGGACAGAAGGTGAACAAAGTGGTTTTGGCCTATAGCGGTGGGCTGGACACTTCCGTGATTGTACCGTGGCTTAAAAATAATTATGGTGACTGTGAGGTCATCTGCTTTACGGCTGATCTGGGGCAGGATGAAGAACTGGATGGCCTGGAAGAAAAGGCGCTGGCATCTGGCGCGAGCAAGATCTATATTCGTGATTTGCGCGAGGAATTCTTGCAGGATTACGTCTTTCCAACAATGCAGGCAGGTGCTGTCTACGAGCGCGAATACCTGCTTGGAACTTCCTTTGCCCGTCCATTGATTGCCAAGCACATGGTTGACATTGCAGAAGCAGAAGGCGCGGATGCGGTTTCGCATGGCTGCACAGGCAAGGGGAACGACCAGGTGCGCTTTGAATTAACGTTCATGGCGCTGAATCCGAAGCTGCGTGTGATTGCTCCCTGGCGTGAATGGGACATTCGCAGTCGTGAAGATGCACTGGCCTATGCAACCGAATTCAATATTCCGGTTTCGCATACCGAACGCGACATTTACAGCCGAGACCGCAATATCTTCCATCTCTCGCATGAAGGTGGCTTGCTGGAAGACCCCTGGAATGAACCTGAAGCCCGCATGTTCCAGTTGACCACCAGCCCGGAAGATGCCCCGGACGAAGCGGAATATGTTGAAATTGGCTTCGAGAAGGGTACACCTGTTAGCGTCAATGGGGAGCAGCTTTCCGGCGTGGAAATCCTGCGAAAGCTCAATAAGCTTGCAGGCAAGCATGGGGTTGGTCGTGTGGATATTGTGGAGAATCGCCTTGTGGGTATGAAAAGTCGTGGCGTATATGAAACCCCGGCGGGAACTGTGATTCATCGCGCACATCAGGCGCTGGAAAGCATCTGCCTGGATAAGCACACCATGCAGTATAAAGACTCGATTGCGGTGAAATACGCTGAACTGGTCTACAACGGTATGTGGTTTACGCGCCTGCGCGAAGCCCTGGATGCCTTTGTTCAGGTCACGCAGCAAACTGTCACGGGTACGGTACGCCTCAAGCTCTACAAAGGCAATGTGATTATCGCAGGGCGCAAGAGTCCCTACAGCCTCTACCGCGAAGATTATGCTTCCTTCGGTGAAGAAGATGTCTACAATCAGCAAGATGCGCAGGGCTTCATCCAGTTGTACGGTTTGCCGATGAAGGTTGATGCCTTGCTGGAAATGGACGGCTCAGGCGAGAGTCGCTATCGCCAGCCAGATTACACCAAGTTCAAGCGCGACTGAGATACAATGATGGTGAGCAGGTGCAGTGCCTGTTCACTACTTTCTTGTGACGATCCTGGGAGCATATGCTATGAGTTTATGGGGCGGACGTTTCAGCGAATCCGCAGACGATTCGCTGCGAGCCTTAAATGACAGTCTCCGCTTTGATATTCGGCTGGTGCAAGAAGATATTCGCGGTAGCCAGAAATATGCGAAAGCTCTGGCGAAAGCGGGTGTCATCACCGATGAAGAATGTGCCATGATTCGTGCGGGGCTGGATCTGGTCAAACAGGAATTTGAGAACAAAAGATTTGAGTTTGCCCTCGGTGATGAAGATATTCATACGGCTGTAGAGCGTCGTTTGATTGAGATTGTTGGGGCTGTTGGGGGCAAGCTGCACACTGGACGCAGCCGCAACGATCAGGTTGCGACGGATTTCCGCCTGTGGTGTATGCGTGCTGCTGACGAAATGGATGATTTGTTACATGCGCTTCAGGTGACAATTATAAACCAGGCTGAACAACACATTGAGACGTTGATGCCTGGATATACGCATCTTCAACCTGCACAGCCTATCACCGCCGCGCACTGGTTGATGAGCTTTTTCTGGATGCTGCGGCGGGATCGGCAGCGTTTATTGCAGGCACGAGAACGGGTTGCCGTTTCACCACTGGGAAGTGGTGCGTTGGCTGGCACGCCGTTTCCCGTAGATCGCAGCTTCCTGGCAGATGAACTGGGTTTTCATTCGGTTAGTCAAAACAGCCTGGATGCTGTCAGCGACCGTGACTTTGTTGCGGAACTGCTTTTCGTGCTTGCGATGGTCGGAACCCATCTCAGTCGCCTGGGAGAAGACATCATCCTGTACAGCAATCCATCATTTGGCTTCATTACGCTCGCGGATCGTTACAGCACAGGCAGCAGCCTGATGCCGCAGAAGCGCAATGCTGACCCGATGGAATTAGCACGCGGCAAGGCAGGGCGTTTACTGGGAAATCTGACCGGGTTTATGACTACACTCAAGGGATTGCCCAGCGGCTACAATAAAGATTTGCAGGAAGACAAAGAAGCCATCTTTGATTCATTTGATACGCTCAAGACTTTACTTCCCGTCATCATTGGCATCACCCAGACTCTTCAAATGAACGCAGATGCCATGCGGGCAGCACTGGCAGAAGAACTACTGGCAACCGATCTTGCGGATTACCTGGTGCGCAAAGGCGTTCCCTTCCGTGATGCACACCATATTTCCGGGGCAGTCGTGAAGAAAGCGGACGAAACGCAAACGCGCCTATCTGAACTATCACTGGAGACGTTGCAAGAAATATCGGATGTCTTCGCGGAAGATGTGCATGATGTCTTTGATTTCAATGCAGCCGTTGCCCGCAAATCACAACCAGGTGGCACGGGTTTTACTGCTGTTCAGGATCAAATTGCGTTAGCGAAACAATTCATCGGTATGGAAAAGCCCTGAGACGTTGTGTGGAATGTACAAAGTGCCTCGGTTGCAGACTATGCAATTGCGACGAAATCTTGTTTTCCGCAAGAGATTTATTGACAGAATCGAGTCTGTTGGATACCTTTTGTGGCAGTCAAGCAAAAACAAAACATAAAGAACAAATCATGTTCCGCACAAAATCTGTCAGCATTATTAGCCTTGTACTCGTAGTCCTCCTCATTACAGGTGGTCTCTAAGTGCTTGGGTGCTGACGCGACGTTGCGACTGCAAAGCCTCCCAAGCGGAGGCTTTTTTTATGCCAGTTTTTGAGAAGACAAGGGTGTGACCATGAAGACGAAAAAGTACGAATTTCAATCTCATAATAGTCCCTGGACAGAATTGTACGCGCAATTCTGCCAACACGAGTCGGCTACTTCCCGTGCGACATCGTCCGTGAAGCAGGAAGAACAAGCACCCACCCAGGAAGCGCTCGCAAGTGTCTATTCTCGTCAGGACACATCCCGCGAGCGTTTTTGATTTATTAACGCATTTAGATTTGGAGAGGAAGAAACGGAATGCCCGCAGAATGGATCTGGCGTAACGGTGAATTCGTGCGCTGGGAAGATGCAACTGTTCACGTTACTGCCCATGCCCTACATTACGGCTCCAGCGTATTTGAAGGCATTCGTGCTTATGCCACCCCGGATGGCCCTGCGGTATTCCGCTTGCAGCCACACATGAAACGTTTGGTGAACGGTGCGAAGATCATGCGGATTGCACATGATTTCACCGAAGAAACGCTCACCAATGCCGTCGTTGAGACAATCGCTCGCAACAAACACGAAGCCTGCTACATCCGACCTATCATCTTCCGTGGCGAAGGTGCGCTTGGCCTGGAGGGGCGTGACCGCACCAAGACCGAAGCGGTCATCTTCACAATGGAATGGGGAGCCTACCTCGGTAGTGAAGCCATTGAACACGGCGTAGAAGTCATTGTTAGCTCGTGGCGGCGTATGGCACCTGATACGCACCCGGCACTGGTGAAAGCTGGCGGGAATTACGTCAACAGCCAATTCGTCAGTATGGAAGCGCATGACGCGGGCTTCAGCGAAGGCATCGCCCTGGATGTGAATGGCTACGTCAGCGAAGGGGCTGGTGAGAATATTTTTGTCATCATGGACAATGTCATTTACACCCCTGGTAACTGGTCGTCAATTCTGATGGGTATTACTCGTGATACCGTTCTCACGCTCATCAACGATCTGGGCTATGAAGTGCGCTTCCAGCCCATCGCCCGTGAATTACTCTATATGGCAGATGAAATTTTCTTCACTGGAACGGCTGCGGAAATCACCCCCATTCGTTCGGTGGATCGTCTGCCGATTGGCTCCGGCACGCGAGGCCCGATCACGAAGCAGCTTCAGGAAGAATTTTTTGCCATTACCGCTGGTCAAAAACCGGATCGTCACAATTGGCTGACTCATGTACGTCAGTCTGTCGCATCCGAATAAATGCAGAAAGGGAATCCCATGCAGCTTACAGGCGCACAAATCATCATGGAATGTTTGTTGCGGGAAAATGTCGATGTGGTATTCGGCTATCCCGGCGGTGCAATCCTGCACACCTATGACGCGATGACGCAATACCTCGACCGGATTCACCACGTTCTCGTGCGCCATGAGCAAGGCGCATCCCACATGGCGGATGGTTACGCACGGGCAACTGGTAAAGTAGGTGTGTGTATCGCTACCAGCGGTCCCGGCGCTACCAATCTCATCACCGGGCTGGCGACAGCAATGATGGATTCGGTTCCCGTCGTGGCAATTACCGGGCAGGTTCCGGTGGCTGCGATTGGTTCAGATGCTTTCCAGGAAACGGATGTGACGGGTGCAACGCTCCCGGTGACAAAGCATAATTACCTGGTCACCGATGTGCGCGAACTGGCGTATACCATCAAAGAAGCTTTCTATATCGCACGAAGTGGTCGTCCGGGGCCTGTGCTGGTGGATATTCCCAAAGATGTGCAGAAGGAACTCACTGAGTTCATCTACCCGGAGGGTGAAATCCGTCTTCCCGGTTACATCCCTCCGGCACAATCCAGCGAAGAAGATGTCGTGGCTGCTCTCGAACTAATCGCCCAGGCGGAACGTCCAGTGATCCTGGCGGGACACGGTATCACGCTCTCTGGTGCAGCATCAGAATTGCAGGAATTGGCAGAAGTAGCACAAATCCCGATTGCACAGACCCTGCTTGGCAAAGGCTGCGTACCGGAAGAACATCCGCTGGTAATCGGCTGGATGGGTATGCATGGCGATGCTGCTGTGAACCATGCGATCCAGGAATCGGATTTGCTAATTGCGTTGGGGATGCGCTTTGATGATCGCGTGACGGGTAACCTGAAAACTTACTCGCCCAACTCGCGCAAAATTCATGTGGATATTGACGCATCCGAGTTGAATAAAAATGTCAAAGTGGATGTCGCGGTTCCAGGGGATCTGAAGACAGTTCTACGCCAATGGCTGCCCAACCTGCAAGCGAAAAACCATTCGCAGTGGCTCAACCGCATCCGTGACTGGCAAGAAGATGCAGACGAACGCGACATCCTGAAGCACGATTCGGGTGGTAAGTTGCTTTCTGCACAGGTTGTTGCAGATTTGTGGATGCACACCGAAGGCAATGCGATTACCGTATCGGATGTGGGACAGCATCAGATGATTGAAGCGCAATATTACCCGCACCAGCGCCCCTCTACACTGCTCACCAGTGGCGGCCTGGGTACAATGGGCTTTGGCTTCCCTGCTGCAATCGGTGCAAAATTCGGCAAGCCAGAAGAAGAAGTGTGGGCGATTGTCGGCGACGGTGGTTTCCAGATGACGCTGTGTGAACTGGCAACTGCACGGCAGGAAAACGTCAATGTGAACATCGCCATCATCAACAACAGCTATCTGGGCATGGTGCGCCAGTGGCAGGAGTTGTTCTACGACAAGCGCTATAATGCCACACCGATGTTCAGCCCGGATTTCTGCAAGCTGGCAGAAGCCTATGAAATTCCCAGCATGCGCGTCACCAGCCGTGACCAGGTTGCCGAATCTGTTGCGTTTGCTCGCAGCATTGACGGCCCTGTGCTGATCGAATATGTAGTTGAAAAAGAAGAGATGGTATATCCGATGGTTCCCGCTGGTGCTGATTTACACGACATGAAACGTCGTCCCAAACCCGGAGAAGTGCAATCATGACAGACCGCGATATTCAGACACAGCAAGGAAAAGTGACCATCGTCGCACTGGTGGAGAATAAGCCCGGCGTATTGAACCGCGTTGTGAGCTTGTTCCGCCGCCGTGCTTTCAACGTGGATAGCCTCACAGTAGGCCGTACTCACAAAGACCACGTTTCGCGCATGACGATTGTGGTCGATAGCGAACGTCTGAATCCACATCAGATTGCAGCCCACTTGCAAAAGTTGGTGAATGTGATTGATGTGCGTGTTCTCACGGATACACCTCATGTCAGCCGCGACCTTGTATTGGTGAAAGTTCGCACCGAAGGTCCTGAACGTGCCAATGGCGTGACCTCTATTTGTGAACGGTATCCGGCGAAAATCATCGACATCGGCCCTAAAGTTGCTATTGTTGAGATGTCTGGCACGGAAGACCTGGTGGAAGAATTTGTGCAGGAACTGGCAGCATTTGAAGTGCTGGAAATGGTTCGTACCGGTGTTGTTGCCATGGGGCGTGGCACTCGCGTGCTGGATACAGAGTACGAACCAGCGTTCTTGCCGAATGGCAATGGCGCTCGTAAGAACGTGATTTAGGGATTACCGAGGGCTGAAACCAGCCCTTTTTATTGTAGATTTCAATACAACCCAGGAAGGGAAATTCAATGGCAACGCTCTACTACGATAAAGATGCTGACCTCTCCGTACTCGAAGGCAAGACGATTGCCGTAATCGGCTATGGTAGCCAGGGTCATGCACATGCACTCAACGCCAAAGACAGCGGCATGAATGTGATTATTGGCCTGCGCCCGGAAAGCAAGAGTGTCGCAAAAGCACAGGAAGATGGCTTTGAGGTCTACTCGGTTGCAGAAGCGACTGCGAAGGCCGATGTTGTGATGATCCTTGCGCCGGATACCAAGCAGCCCGCAATTTACGAAAATGAGATTGCAGAGAACCTCAAAGCTGGTGCAATGCTGATGTTCGCCCACGGTTTCAACATTCACTTTGAAGCCATCAAACCGCCGGAAACTGTTGATGTTTCCATGGTTGCGCCAAAGGCTCCGGGACATCGCGTCCGTGAAGTGTTCACCCAGGGCGAAGGTACGCCGGGTCTGGTCGCTGTGGCACAGGATTCCAGTGGTGAAGCGCTCAAGCGTGCGCTGGCTTATGCAAAAGCGATTGGCTGCACCCGCGCTGGTGTGATCGAAACGACCTTCAAGGAAGAAACTGAAACGGATCTCTTCGGTGAACAGGCTGTTCTCTGCGGTGGTGTGACCGCACTGATCCGCGCTGGGTTTGAAACCCTCGTGAAAGCAGGCTACCAGCCGGAAGTGGCCTACTTTGAATGCATGCATGAACTGAAGCTGATCGTTGACCTGCTTTACCAGGGTGGCCTGAGCTACATGTGGTACAGCGTCAGCAATACCGCTGAACAGGGCGGCTACGAAATTGGTGATTTGTTCGAGAACCAACTGAAGGAAGAAATGGTTGGCGTGCTGGATCGCATCCAGAACGGGGACTTCGCCCGCCGCTGGATCACCGAGAACGAAGCGGGTCTGCCGACTTTCCTGGAACGCCGTGAACGCGAACATAACTTGATGATTGAGCAGGTTGGTGCTGATTTGCGCGATATGATGCCCTTCCTGGATGCAAAGAACATCAAGCAAGAAGCCTGATAGATGATTGATAGGTACGTTCACGAATGGATAGGAAGGAGGTGATACATATGGAAGCTGACCTTAGTGACCTTACCGTTATCCAAACCATCTGTATCACATTGATGACTCAAATTGAAAGGACACTTCCGCAATGGTTGAACGTAGTTACGACGAAAACACAGTAATCATCTTCGACACCACGCTGCGTGACGGGGAGCAAAGCCCTGGAGCGACCCTCTCCAGCGCAGAAAAACTGGAAATTGCTCGCCAGCTATCGAATCTCGGCGTGGATGTCATCGAAGCTGGTTTCCCGGCTGCATCACCCGATGACCTGAAAGCGGTGCAGCGTATTGCCCGTGAAGTTGGTACGGAGGGCGGCCCCACCATTTGCGGGCTGGCGCGTGCGGTCGAGAAAGATATTCTGACAGCCTGGGATGGCGTGAAGGATGCTGTCAAACCGCGCATCCATACTTTCCTGGGAACATCCCCGCAGCATCTGCGTATGGTGGGCATCACGCAGGAAGAGGGGCTGGAACGCATCCGCAAAGCCGTCACGCTGGCGAAGAGCCTGTGTGATGATGTGGAATTCAGCCCGATGGATGCAGGCCGTACCGATATGGAATATCTCATTAAGACCTGTGCGGTAGCTGTCGAATGTGGGGCGACTACGCTGAACATCCCGGATACCGTTGGCTACGTGATGCCTACAGAATGGCAGGAAAAAATCGAAACTTTGATCCAGGAAACCCCGGGCGCAGGACCTGGCAGCGGCGTGATCTGGTCCGTTCACTGCCATAATGATCTGGGCATGGCGACGGCGAATACTCTGGCAGGGGTCAATGGTGGTGCGCGTCAGGTAGAAGTGACCATCAACGGCATTGGTGAGCGTGCAGGCAATACCAGCCTGGAAGAAGTCGTGATGGCGGTGGAAACCCGCAAGAGTTTTTACGATCTGCGCACCAATATTGATACAACGCAGATCATGAAAACCAGCCGTATGGTGAGCAACTATATGGGGATGCCCATCCAGCCCAATAAGGCAATTGTTGGTGATAACGCCTTCGCGCATGAATCCGGCATTCACCAGGACGGTGTGCTGAAGGATGCGGATAACTTCGAGATCATGACCCCGGAAAGCGTCGGACTGCATCAGAGCCGTCTGGTACTGGGCAAGCACAGCGGGCGGCATGCGCTAAAAGTTCGGCTGGAAGAACTGGGTTATTCGCTGGAAGGGGACGCACTGAATCAGGTATTTGCGCGGTTTAAAGAATTGGCAGATGCCAAGAAGAATGTAACCGATGCTGACCTGGAAGCCCTGATGGTAGATGAATTCCACAAGCCAGAAGAATACTTCCGTCTGGGTGATGTGCAGGTAGCCTGTGGCACGATGGGCATGCCTACCGCGACTGTCCGGCTGTATAACAACCGCAATGAAGAGTTCGTTCGTGCGGCAGTCGGCACGGGTCCTGTTGATGCATCCTACCGCGCAATCGACCAGATTGTGTCTTGCCCTAATGTGCTGATCGAATATGCGGTGCATGCTGTTACGGAAGGCATTGATGCCCTGGGTGAAGTGACGGTGCGCATTCAGACGCAGGATGGCAAACGCACAGTTGGTGGCTACGGCGCAGATTCAGACATCATCGTATCCAGCGTGAAGGCATACATCGCAGCGCTGAACCGCATGATTGCCGCCATGGGCTATGGCGATGATGTCTCACCGGAAGGTGAAGCTGCTACAATTGGTATAACAGCAAGTAAACAATAAGCAGCGAATCGCAAGCAGTTCGCCGGGAGGGTTTGATGGTCGCTCGTGAAGTACCAACCGAAGACACACAGCCGCAAATCGTTGCAACGGATGTCAGTGTAGAAGACTATCTGGAGCACTACGCGGCGCAGGGAATGGAATTGGTCGAGGGAGTGGTCATCAAAATGCCGCCAATTGGATTACGCCATGAAGAAATTCGGGATTATCTACGTTTGTTGTTCCAGATGTACTTCACGTTGAACCCGGTTGGTCGCGTCCTGGGTGAGCCATTTGTGATGCGCTTGCCCGCCTTCCCAAATCGACGGCGTGAGCCAGATTTAATTGTTGTGCTAAATGACAATCCGCATGAACTCAAAGAGACGTTCATGGATGGCCCTGCCAACATCTGCATTGAAATTGTTTCCCCTGCGACAGTCAGTGTCGATCATGGCGGCAAGTTCAGTGAGTATGAGCAGGGCGGTGTGCCGGAATACTGGATCATTGATCCCATCCGAAATGAGGCGCGATTTTATCGCTTGAATGAGGAAGGCGTGTATTTGCCGCAAGAGCTTGATGAAGCGGGTAAGTATAAAACCTCGCAAATTCAGGGTATGGTGCTAGATGTGCCGATCCTCTGGCAGCAAAAACTGCCAAACCCAATAGAAGTGTTGGAATCTGTACGTGAGATGTTGCAACAGTAAGGAAGCAAACATGGCTAAAACGCTGTTTGAAAAAGTCTGGGAAAAGCATGTCGTAAAGCCCCAGACGGAAGACACACCCGCTGTACTTTACATTGATCTGCATCTGGTGCATGAAGTGACTTCGCCACAGGCGTTTACCATGCTGCGCCAGCGTGGGCTGAAAGTTCGTCGCCCGGATCAAACCCTCGGCACGATGGATCACAGCACGCCGACCACGCCGAAGAATGCAATGGGGATCATCCCCATTATGGATATGCAGGCAAACAAGCAGTTGGATCAGTTCACGCAGAACTGCGAAGATTTCGGTGTGCCGATGTATTCCCTGGGAACTGAAAATCAGGGCATCGTCCATGTGATTGGCCCCGAACAGGGGTTGACTCAACCGGGAATGACCATCGTCTGTGGGGATAGCCACACCAGCACGCATGGGGCGTTCGGAGCGCTCGGCTTCGGCATTGGTACCAGTGAAGTGGGTCATGTGTTGGCGACCCAAACCTTGCTGCAATACAAGCCAAAGACGATGGCTATCCGTGCAGATGGTGTGCTGGCAGATGGCGTTGTCGCCAAAGATATTATCCTGGCAGTCATTGCCAAGATAGGTATCGGTGGTGGCACGGGTTATGTCTTTGAATACATGGGCAGTGCAATCCGCAGCCTGAGCATGGATGGACGCATGACCATCTGCAATATGAGCATTGAAGGTGGTGCGCGTGCAGGGATGATTGCGCCCGATGACACTACATTTGAATACGTCGCAGGCCGTCCACATGCGCCGAAGGGGGAAGCCTGGGAAGAAGCACTGGCAGCATGGCGGCAACTTCCAACCGATGAGGGGGCGACGTTTGATGCAGAAGTTGTCCTCGATGCCAACGACCTGAAGCCGATGATTACCTATGGCACCAATCCAGGCATGGGTATGGCAATTGATGGTCGCGTGCCTGATCCGTCGGATTTCAAGGAAGTCGATAAGCGGCTGGCGCTGGATAAAGCACTGACCTATATGGATTTGCAACCGGGGCAATCTTTGCTCGGTAAGCCAGTGGATGTGGTCTTCCTCGGTAGCTGCACCAATTCGCGCATCAGCGATTTGCGTCTTGCTGCCAAGATGATGGATGGGCGCAAGGTTGCCGAAAACGTCCGCATGATGGTGGTTCCCGGCAGCCAGCAAGTGAAGGCACAGGCTGAAGCGGAAGGGCTGGATCGCATCTTCCGCGAAGCAGGTGCAGAATGGCGTGAAGCGGGCTGCTCCATGTGCATCGCCATGAATGGGGATCAGCTTGCACCAGGTCAGTACGCCGTCAGCACCAGCAACCGCAACTTTGAAGGTCGCCAGGGCAAGGGCGGACGTACCTTCCTCGCCAGTCCGTTGACTGCTGCTGCAACCGCAATTAACGGCGCAATCACCGATCCGCGTACTATGTACGTGCCGGAGATGGCGTAATTCAGCAGAGGCTAAATACAGGTGTACTCATGAGCGAAGCACTGAACCAAGTTGCAGAACGAATTAAAATCTCTCAATCAGAGATAGAAGTGTTCTGCCGTCAGCATCATATCAAGAAGATGTTGTTGTTTGGTTCGGTGCTGCGGGATGACTTCACGGACGAGAGCGATGTTGATGTTCTCGTGGAATTTGAACCGGAATATGTCCCGACATTTATTGGCCTATCTGCGATGCAGCGTCAACTGGTAGAACTTTTCCAGCATGACGTGGACTTGAATACCCCTGGGTTTTTGAGTACGCGATTTCGCCAAGAAGTGTTGAACAATGCACGGGTGTTGTATGAAGAAAACTCGTGAAAATGATCCAATCCGGCTTGAACACATGCTTGATGCATCCAGGAAAGTTCAGAAGTTTTTGGATGGTAAGTCGAAGGCAGACCTTCAACATGATGAGATGCTTAGTTTTGCGGTTGTGAGAGTGTTCGGCATCATTGGCGAACGCTGCCAATAATGTCACTTCGGAATTAGCGGAACGGAATCCGCAAGTTCCCTGGATCGACATTATAGGAATGCGTAACCGTCTCGTTCATGGCTATTTTGACGTTGATGTAGACGTAGTCTGGAAAACATACATTGAGTTTGTGCCTAAGCTCATTGAGCAGCTAGAAGCAATTCTGGCGCAGGAGGAACAGGAAGAACATGGAACCGATCAACAAGATTAGCGGCAAGATTGCGCCGCTGCCTATTAACGACATTGATACCGACCAGATTATCCCGGCGCGGTTTTTGAAGACGACCGACAAAAACGGCCTCGGCAAGCAAGCCTTCTTCGACTGGCGTTATGATGCTGATGGCAACCCGAAGCCGGATTTCGTGCTGAACCAACCGCAGTATCAGGATGCAACGGTTCTGATTGCAGGCAATAACTTCGGCTGCGGTAGTTCCCGCGAACATGCGCCGTGGGCTTTGCAGGGCATGGGCTGGAAGGCTGTCATCAGCACGGAATTTGCAGACATCTTCCGCAATAACGCGCTCAAAAATGGTCTGCTGCCAATCATCGTAGATGAAGAGACCCAGCAGCAATTGGTCAGCCTGGCGCAAGAAGACCCCAACACCGAAGTGAGTATCGACCTCGAAAACCAGAAGTTGATGCTGCCGGATGGTCGCGCTGTAGAATTCCCGATTGATTCTTTCAGCAAGCACTGCCTGCTCAATGGGGTGGATCAGTTGGGGTATCTCCTCAGCCTCGAAGATGAAGTTGTCGCCTACGAAACGGAACATCCGCAGCGCGTGGTGACGACACCAGTCTAATGAATGGGCGCGTTGTGCGCCCACGACTCAGGAGCGATGAAGGGACATCATGAACTACGTACACATCTACGATACGACTCTCCGAGATGGGACACAACGCGAAGGCATTTCGCTCTCTGTAGCGGATAAGATCAAGATTACGAAGCTGCTGGACGAAATGGGCGTTTCCTACATTGAAGGTGGCTGGCCTGGGAGTAATCCTAAAGATGCAGCCTATTTTGATGCCGCACAGTCGCTTGATCTGAAGCACGCTAAGATCGCGGCATTTGGTTCGACCTGCCGCAAGAATGCTGCCCCGGCAGATGATCCCAACATTCAGGCATTGATAGATGCTAATACGCCCGTTGTTACTGTCGTGGGCAAAACATCCATGCTGCATGTCACCGATGTGTTGCAAACCACGCCAGAAGAAAACCTGCGTATGATCCGCGAGAGTCTCGCCTTTCTCAAGAGCCTGGGAAAAGAAGTGATCTACGATGCGGAACATTTCTTTGATGGTGCCAAGCTGGACATGGAATATGCCTTCGATACCCTTGTCGCGGCAATGGAAGGGGGCGCAGATTGGCTGATTCTCTGTGATACCAATGGCGGTTCCATGCCCTGGGAAATCGAAGATTATGTCGAAAAAGTGCGCCAGCTATTCCCGGATGTACAGATAGGTATTCACACCCACAATGACGGTGAAATGGCTGTGGCAAATTCGCTGGCGGCGGTCAAGGCCGGGGCGACACAGGTGCAGGGTACGATCAACGGGTATGGGGAACGCTGTGGCAATGCTAATTTGTGCAGCATCGTGCCGGATTTGGCGCTGAAGATGAACGTGCAATGCCTGCCTGATTCTGGCTCGTTGCGGCATCTGACGCACATTGCCCGCACGGTAGCAGAAATTGTCAATCTCGCGCCGGATGACCACCTGCCTTATGTGGGCAAGAGTGCCTTCGCGCACAAAGGTGGTATCCACGTCGCAGCTATCCGCCGCAACGTCGATAGCTACCAGCACATTGATCCTTCGCTGATCGGTAATGAAATGCGCGTCCTGGTCTCTGATCTTTCGGGGCGCGGGAACCTGTTGAGCAAGGCAGAAGAACTCGGCCTGGATATTTCCAAGCAAGAAGCTGTGCAGGTGCTGGAAGAGATCAAACAGCTTGAGCATGAAGGCTTCGTCTTTGAAGGGGCAGAGGCATCCATTGCAGTACGGCTCTATCGCGCCAAGCCGGAGTATCAGCCGATTTTTGAGCTGGTCGATTTCACAACCAATGTAGAAGATCGCAAAGGGCGCGGCCCCATTGCGGAAGCTACAGTGAAATTGCGCATTCAGGATTTGATGGTGCATACCGCCGCAGAAGGCAATGGCCCTGTGAATGCCCTGGATATTGCCCTGCGCAAAGCACTATTACCGCAGTATCCACAAATTGCTGAGTTCAAGCTGGTGGATTACAAGGTGCGTATTCTGGATAGCGGCAGTGCTACGGCTGCTATCACCCGTGTACATATTGATACGCAAATGGGTAGCAAGCGCTGGAGTACCGTCGGCGCGGGAACCAATATCATTCATGCGAGTTGGCTGGCATTGATTGACGCGGTGGAATATGGCCTGACTCTCGCAGAACAAGGTGATCAAGAAACTGAAGCGGTAGTCGCCGCAGGAGACTGAAACTATGCCGCTACAAAAAGTCAATCTCGCGCAGAAATTCATGCTCTTCAGCGAACAGTGGCAGCCGAAAATCATTGGTGACTTGAACGATTACCAGATCAAAATCGCCAGGATCGAAGGGGATTTCGTCTGGCACAAACATGATGATACCGATGAGTTGTTTCTGGTCATCAAAGGGCAGTTCACGATGAAACTGCGTGAGGGCGATATTCTGCTGGAAGAAGGCGAGATGATCGTTATTCCGGCGGGCGTAGAGCATTGCCCCTCTGCTGCTGAAGAAGTGCAAATCCTGATGTTCGAGAAAGCGGGAACGCTCAATACAGGCGATGCCGCAGATACAGATCGGACAGTACAATCGCCAGATCGCATTTGAGGATATTTTTTTGTCATGTTTGTTCATAGGGCATGTTCGGGTGAGCGTGCCCTATTTCTTGTGATATGAAAGGGAGTTGAATGAAAGCAACAATTGCAACACTTTCCGGGGATGGCATTGGCCCCGAAGTGATGGAACAGACTCTGCGTGTATTGGATGCCATTGCTACAAGATACGGGCATGAATTCACCACGCAGGAAGCGCTCATCGGCGGGATTGCCATTGATGAAACAGGCAGCGCCCTGCCGGATGAAACGCTGCGGATTTGCGAAGGGGCAGATGCAATTCTGTTGGCAGCCGTCGGCGGTCCGAAATGGTCTGATCCCAGTGCGCCTGTGCGCCCGGAACAGGGCTTGCTCAAGATTCGCCAGCACTTCGGACTCTTCGCCAATTTACGCCCGGTGAAGGTATATCCGGCACTGGTGAATCATGCGCCGCTGCGCCGGGATTTGCTCGAAAATGTGGATTTGCTCTTCGTGCGCGAACTCACAGGTGGCATTTACTTCGGTGAACGGCAGGAAATGGGTGATGGGGATCGCGCTCACGATACGATGATGTACACACGCGGCGAAGTAGAGCGCGTGGCGCATGTGGCATTCCGTGCTGCGCAGGGACGGCGCAACAAAGTAACCTCGGTGGATAAGGCCAATGTCCTCGCTGCAATGCGTTTGTGGCGTAAAACCGTTGTACAGGTACACGAAGATTACGAAGATGTGGAACTGGAACATCTGCTGGTCGATGCCTGCACGATGCACCTGCTGACACGTCCGGCAGATTTTGATGTGATCCTGGCAGGGAATATGTTCGGGGATATTCTCAGCGATGAAGCCTCTGTACTGGCGGGTTCACTGGGGATGCTGCCTTCAGCTTCGTTAGGTGCGGATACCTTCGGCCTCTATGAGCCTGTGCATGGGAGTGCGCCCGACATTGCAGGGCAAGGCAAGGCGAATCCGGTGGGGATGTTCCTCAGTCTGGCGATGCTGCTGCGCTACAGCCTCAACCTGGAAGAAGAAGCCAAAGCCATTGAAGATGCTGTGGATGCGGCATTGGCAACCGGAGCACGAACGGGCGATATTGCCAGTGCAGGCGAATCCATCATTTCCACAGCAGAATTCACCGATGCCGTGCTGAATGCGCTCTAGCCGTTGGTGATGAAATCCGTTGCATCAGGCGTTGGAGTATTATCCGACGTGGATGCAGCGGAACTGTTCTTCAATTCATACATGGTTAGCGCAGAGACAAGATACATCACACGCCGCCCTGCTATCGTCATGCTGTTCCAGGTCATGGCACGCAACCCAGAAAGCGCCAGCGAAATATAAAACTCTGTCCAATCATCCTTGTCAGCCAGGGTTGCCTGGGTTAGCTTGCGCAGTTCGCGGATGGCCTGCCATGCTTCGACCAGATCAGGCGGAGCCGAAAGCGCTCTTTCCGACTGGTGATTGATCGCGGCAAAATGATTCAGAAGTGTGCGTGCGCCGTTCCAATCATCGGGGTACAAAGGCACCAGCAATTCGCTGAGGATGCTGATTTCCAGGTTTGCCCAGTCAAAGATCGCATGTCCATCGCGGGTGCGGGCAAAGTCAATCAATAGGGCTGCTTCACTGGGGCCAATCAGAATATTGCCCAGATGCAAATCACCGTGAATGGTACACATTGAACCATTGACCACCATATCCAATAGGTCACCGTAGCTCTTCACCGGATTTGGCAGCAGCAGGTTATTCACTGAGATGCGTTCTTTGCTGAAGTCAAAGTCTGGTTCTAGCGCTCGCAGCGCCATCATGAGCTGCTCGTCGCGGGTGCGCCAGACTGTTCCCACAATGCGATCTACCACTTCTCCCCGATAGTAGGTGTTTTTCTCAAAGTCGATGCCTTTGATAGCAATCTGGTATGGGAAGGTAGCATTCAAGCCCGCGCCGACTGCAAGGTGTAAGCTCTTTTTCTCTTTGTTCACGCGATACACATTGAAGTTCTCAATCGCAACTTCCGTACCATATTCCAGATTGCGCAGCTTGTTGCGGCGGATTGGTGCTTTTAGGCGAGGGGTGTTCTCGTTGATTTCTTCTGCATCCGTGAACTGTAACGTCAGCAGAGGGGGCAGCAGCCAATCGTATTCTTGCCATGCCTCGAAGCGGTAGGGGCGGCCTTGCTTCCACCACTTCTTGCCGAAGTTTTTGTATAGATGTTCATGGAGCCAGCGCCCCAGCTTGACCCCTGACCATTCGCGGATGGCTGCACGCAAATCTTTGGGATTGCCATCTGAATCTGCCAGAAAGGTATATTTCACTCCGGCGAGATCGGAAGTATCCGGTGCGACCGGGCGATCTTCCAACCGTGCGGTCAGCGGTGGCAATGTATTTTTCACGTAGCGGGTGTAGCGCTGTGCTTCATCCAGAATTGAGTCGACAGCGCCAATCTTCACAACAATGGGTGCATCCTCTTTATCCATTGAAATAGGGGTGACAACCAGCAAGCAAGACGCGGTGTAGCCCCCGGTCAGGCGCGTTTCAATCCGAATCTTGCTGTAGCCATGAAACATCCGCCGCAAAATATAGAGCTGGTCATGCTCCAGGTGTTCTTCCACCCCTGCTGCAAATTCAAAGGACATAAAAGATTGGGTAGAACGCCGGGTGATGTGCCGGGTCTTGGCTAATTCATGGATTGATTCGAGGTCAACGTGCAGCGAACGCAGCGTGCGAATGGGAATGCTGTCATGTTCATCCAGGATGGCGATCAATAAATCGCGTTCATTGATGCTCTGGCGACCACTTTCCAGGGCGACTTCCTGGGCAATATTGATGACGAGGTCAGTGCGGGTGGTACTGGGAATACCCGCCCACAGCCGATGTTGACCACCCTTGCCAGCTTTACGCCGGATCGCATCAATGATGTATTCTGGCGAGAATCCTTGTTCGGATAGCAGCGTACTCGTGAGTCCACTCTTAATTTCCAGCAGCGCGATGAAGAGATGTTCTACCCCCAGGTAGTAATGTCGCATACGGTGTGCTTCCTGGCGGGCGTTGATGAGAATATCTTTGATCGGAGTAAGGCTCATGAGTGTTCCACCTGAATCCGCAGCCAGGTACGCCCTACCCGGAATAGTTGACCGGCTTGGATAGGGATGGTTCCCTGGATGCGCTCGTCTGTAAAATAATTTGTGTCACTCTCTGTGAACGTGCCGTTGGTACTTTTACAATCTTCCAACCACCATTCTCCTGTGCGCCAGTGCAAAATCGCATGATAGCGAGAGACAAACGTATCTTTGCGCAAACACAAATCATTATCATCGCGCCGCCCGATGGTGAGCTGCCAATGATTGTCACTGTATTCGCCATCGACATCGGAGCGAAATTCGATGACTTTGCCATCGTCTACGCCACTCATCATCATGATTGAAAGACGTTGCAAGAGTAGTTGTTTCCTCATCGGCACTTTTGATCTTTTTCAGTATACTGCTAATCATATAAAAGCTCAATTTTGAGCAAACGGTTTCCTGTGCTTGCCAAACGTGGAACACACTGTTATAGTTTGTGGCGTAAATTGTATGCCGTTGAACAAACACATACGTTTACTTTCATCAAGAGCAGGCGAGGGAACGGCCCTATGACCCTGCGGCAACCCCCACAGATGTTGTGGGAAGGTGCCACTTCCGGCAGATGGACTGTCTGGCAGATGAGGGTGAACACTGACGCATAAGCGCGTTAGTTTGCGTACTCGGCAGGGGCGACAACCAAACACCAAATCGCTTCCTGAGATTACGGATACCACAAGCCCGAATTTGCCCACCATCGATTATGTGACAAGTTCGGGCTTTTTGAGTCCCGGCAAATCGAAGGAGGCAAATCATACGATGAGCAAGCAGCAAAATCCCCACAAGAATGCAGGCGGCAGCACCCGTGCAGTACATGCAGGTGTCCGCCGCAAAAATGCATACGATTCCCTGACGACCCCTATTCTGCAAACGGCTACCTATACGTTCCAGAATACGGCTGAATTGTGCGATTACATGGAAGCCAGCATCTGGGGGGAAGGCAGCGAACGCGAAGAATACGGACGCTATGGCAATCCCACTGTGACAGCCGTAGAACAACGCATTGCAGCCCTGGAAAATGCCGAAGATGCGGTGCTGTTTTCGTCTGGCATGGCAGCGATCACAACCCTGCTGCTGACTGTTTTGAAGTCGGGGCAGCATGTAGTGATGACAGATGACTGTTATCGCCGTACACGCCAATTTTGCCTGACCACCCTGGCGAAGTTTGGCATCGAAACCAGCGTCGTCCCGGTTGGTGATTATGAAGCGCTGGAGGCTGCGATCATCAAGGGGAAGACACGCTTCATCATCAGCGAAACGCCAACCAATCCCTATCTGCGCGTGGCTGACCTGGAGAAGCTGGTGAAGATTGCCAAGGCCAATCGCTGCCTGACGATGATTGATACCACTTTCGCTACGCCGATTAATCTGCGTCCGCTGGAATGGGGCATTGATTTTGTGCTGCACAGTGCGACGAAATACCTCGGTGGTCATAACGATGTATTAGCCGGGGCGGTTTGTGGTGGCGCTGGTCGCATCCAGGCGCTGCGTGCGGCACGCGGGGTCTACGGTAATTTGATTGATCCGCATGCTGCTTTTTTGATCGAACGCGGCTTGAAGACGCTGGGCATTCGTGTCAAGCAGCAAAATGAATCTGCGTTGAAGATTGCGCAATACCTGGAAGCGCATCCCAAAATTGACCGTGTGTATTATCCTGGTCTGCCTTCACACCCGGATTATGCTGTTGCCACCCAACAGATGACGGGATTTGGCGGCGTTGTGAGTTTTGAAGTCTCGGGTGATTTGCAGACGACCGGGGATTTCATTGACCGGATGCAGATTCCATACATCGCGCCAAGCCTGGGTGGGGTGGAAAGCCTCATTGAGCAGCCAGCGCTCGTGAGTTACTACGAGAAGACCACTGAAGAACGCCTCGCACTCGGCATCAAAGATAATCTGGTGCGCTTTGCAATTGGTATCGAAGATGCAGATGACATCATTGATGACCTGGAGCAGGCGCTAGCAGGTATCCCGGAACGCGCCTTGAGCGACACCTGGGAAATCCGCTTCCGGCTCTGAACGACATCAGGCGGGCGGCTGCCCCATAGTCGCCTGAATTCTTTCTTGATCTTGTGGGGCATAAGTCTCCAGCCGCAGCACTCCTTTTCGTGGCTGGATAATTTGCCCCCACCGTCCTCGTTCGTAGACCTGCTGATACGGTGCGTCAAAATCAAACCAGTGATGATTTTCGCCATCAAGTGGAATCAGTAGTTCAGGGATTTTTTGACCCACCTGGAAACCATAGACCTGCGTTATCGCTTCTTCACGTCTGCTACGGTTGTCATGAATGGCGATGTAATAGGGTAAACTGTTCTCATCCTGTGGATATGCAGGCCAGCCAATAATGGGCGATAGGGACTCGTGCAAGTAATCTACTTCGATCAAGGGTACATGGCTGTGTAGTGCTTCAATTCTCCGTGTTCGGTAGGCCGCGTAGTGGCTGCCATCTCGCTTGTTTGATGGGGAGAGTAATTCAATCCGCAGCACAGGCGTACCAATCACAGATTGTTCATCCAGCTTGCGGATGATTACCGCTTTCATACGGTCTTCTGGGTCAATAGTATCTTCAAGTGCTGCTTGCCAGGTTGGGGCGGGTACAGTTTTTTCGGCTAACGCAATCCCTGGTTGACTTTGAAAGACCGTTACATCGGGTTTGGGGCGGCTGATGACAAGATCACCCTGGTGGTTTTCGCCTCTTGATTGCAAGGAATGCTCATCCATTGCGATGTAATTTACTGGCAATGAATCGTTCAAAGCCAGCGTCATCAACGAGATGTATTGGGAATGAAAACTAGGCCAGAGCGAAGGTTGTTCGTCTGTGCCCCGTGTTTGTAACAGGCTGTTCAGTTGGGGATTGATACCAGGGAAAGGATTCTTGAGGTTGACCATCTCGCCTCCTGTGACCTTTCCCCTATCTTAGCATAACTAGATTTGCGATTGACGCTCTTTGCCTTCTAGCAGTGCCACAATCTGTTCCATGTCATCGCCCGCTTCCAGCAAACGGTTGGGATAGTTAGGTGTGATGTCTTCCAGCATATTGCTGTGATAACCAATGGTTGCATCGGGGTCTTTCAGCAGATGCCCCGTGAGAATGCCAACGACGCTCTCATCCGGCTTGATGATGCCCATAGCCGCTAGTTTTCTCGTACCAGCCAATGAACAGGCAGAAGCCGGTTCACAGCCGATACCGGATGCATCAATCAGTGCCTTTGCATCCATGATTTCCTGGTCGGTGACCATTTCCACAAAGCCATCCGTGACATGCACAGTGCGTACAGCTTTCTGATAATTCACCGGGTTGCCAATCTTGATGGCAGTTGCCAGTGTCTGTGCCTTCATCGGTTCGTAATCTTCAAATTCTCTAGTGAAAGATTGATAAAGGGGGCTGGCTCCTTCGGCCTGGATGATTGCCAATTTGGGGATGCGGTCAATCAGGCCGAGTTCGTAGAGTTCCTTAAGAGCTTTCCCGAATGCAGAACTATTGCCCAGGTTGCCCCCAGGGCAGACGATCCAATCCGGGACTTGCCAGCGTAGCTGTTGGACAATCTCGAAGATAATGGACTTTTGCCCTTCGAGCCGGAAAGGATTTACGGAGTTCAGCACATAGATGTTCAGACGTTCGCTGACTTCGCGTACCAATTCCAGATTGCGATCAAAGTCTGCATCAATGCGCAAACAGGTTGCACCGTAAGCAATTCCCTGGGCGAGTTTGCCGAGCGCGATTTGCTTGTTTTGCAAGAAGATAATGCCCTCTAACCCTGCCAGGGCAGCATAAGAAGCCAATGCTGCTGAGGTGTTCCCAGTGGATGCACAGGCTACGCGCTGCATTCCCAGGACATTTGCCTGCGTTACACCGCCCGTCATGCCACGATCTTTGAAAGACCCGGTAGGATTCTCTCCTTCATGCTTCAAATGCAGCCGCCCGATACCTGCCCATTCTGCCAGCTTTGGCAGATGATACAGATTGGTATTTCCTTCCGGCTTGGAGACAATCAGCGACTCATCTAGATCCGGGTAGATCAACTCTTTATAGCGCCAGACCCCGCTGTTATAGGGTTGATCCAGCGAACCGAGACGATCATCGAAGAGCGAACGGGTGATTTCCATGCCATCCCAATTATGGATGACATCGAGTAAACCGCCGCAGGCATCACACACATAGCGTACTTCGTCGATAGCGTATTCTTGTTGGCAATCCATGCATTGTAGGATGCTACGCATTGCTGTATCCTCACCCGCGTTGTGTCTTATTGTTCGTTAAGGATAGCGAGTCTTGTCTGGGATTGCCATAGCAGAGGCGTTCGCGCCCGCCACAGTTGCTAATCTGGGGGTTGGTTTCGATATTTTGGGGATGGCGGTTGACGGTTCCGGTGACCGTGTGCGGGTGCAACGCAAAGACGAACCGGGTGCAGTAATCCGGGAAATTGTGGGGGATGGCGGTAAGCTGCCCACCGATGCTGCGAAGAATGTCGCAGCGATTGCCGCCAATGCGCTGTTGCAGGAAGTTGCTGCAACCTTTGGCGTTGAAATCTGGCTGGAAAAAGGACTGCCGATTGCGAGCGGTCTTGGCAGCAGCTCGGCGAGTTCGGTTGCCGCCGTCGTTGCAACCAATGCATTACTCGATTCGCCGCTGCCGAAAGAGGCGTTGCTGCCTTTTGCGCTGGAAGGCGAAGCAGCAGTCAGCGGCTACCATGCCGATAACGTCGCACCATGCCTGTTAGGGGGCATCACGCTCAATAAAGGCACGGAGATCAACCAGATTTATCGCTTGCCTGTGCCGGATGATTTGTTTCTCGCCCTGGTTAGTCCTGCTGTAGAAGTGCCGACCTCTGAAGCGCGTGCCGTGCTGCCACAATCCGTTTCTCTGAAGCAAATGATTATCCAGACAGGCGCAGTCGCCCAACTGGTGGATGCGCTGCATCGTGGGGATGTAGCTGCTGTGGCTGCTGCAATGGAACAAGATAGTGTAGTCGAACCCGCTCGGCAACATCTAATGCCGCATATGCTGGAAGCTCGTCAGGCTGCGAAATCAGCAGGAGCGCTGGCATTAGTTATCAGTGGGGCAGGGCCTACACTGTGTGCCATCTGTGACCGGGAAGAAACAGCCCGGCGTGTCAATACTGCCATGCAAGCCGTGTACAAAATGCACGATATTCCCGCACTATCGCGCAGTAGTACTGTGCTGCGTGACGGTGCATCAGTAACCGCTGTGAATTCGGTTAGCTAGCCTGTGCAATCTATTGCAGTTTGCTCGAAGCATGTTACAATCGCTTGTGAAAATCGTGACAAACAATGTAGCGTTATTCCCTCGCGGATGCATGGCAGGTTTGGCTGGACTTCTGTTATAATTCGGCCTGCCATTTTGCGTGTATGTCGTAGGGTACGGGCGTTTTAATTCAGTGAAATTGTCCAAATCCACCTGCAAACTGTTGGATTTCTGGTAGGATAAAAAAGACAAAGTTCAGCAAAAATGCCGTTAACCTGGGAATATACGTATGAGATTGTATTGGAATTGCAGAGGCAGTATGCCGATGTCGATATTGAAGAAGTAGGTACGCAGCAGTTATTGCAGATGATACTTGCACTCCCGGATTTTCAGGATGATCCGGCACTGGCAAATGAAGACTTATTGAATGGTATCCTGCGTGACTGGTACGAGGAGAATTCAAACGAATGGAACTGAAATTACAGGAACTGAATACAACCCAGTACCCCGTTCCGGCTGACTTACAGAATAATGTAGCGATCACCAGCCTGAGTACATTGTACAACTGGGGTCGTCGCAACTCCATGTGGCCTATGCTCTTCGGGCTGGCTTGTTGTGCGATTGAGATGATTGCGACGGCATCGTCGCGTTTCGATTTCTCGCGCTTCGGCATGGAAGTCATGCGTGCTACACCGCGCCAGTCGGATCTTATGATTGTTTCTGGCACGGTAACGAAGAAAATGATTGTGCCGATTGTGCGCTTGTATAACCAGATGCCGGAACCGAAGTATGTGCTGGCAATGGGTGCTTGCGCCAGCGGCGGTGGCCCCTTCAAAGAAGGCTACAACGTTGTCTCAGGTATTGATAAGTATCTCCCGGTAGATGTTTACGTCCCTGGTTGCCCGCCTACCCCTCAGGCGTTACTTTATGGCTTGATCTCCCTTCAGCGTAAGATTGATGGACAAACGATTTCTAGCATGGATGATGTCCCCTGGTACGGTGTCGGCCCCTCTGATCCGACCCCGGTTCCTATTCTGGGCCCCGACATCATTGACCCTCGCCAGATGGATATGATCCGTCGTCGTGCGGAAGCTGGCGCACGTAAGGAAGATAACGTCGTATTGGATGCAGGGCGCGAACTCCCGGCCTGGCGCTCGGCAGCACCTCTGCCGGCGGGTTCAGAAGCTGGCGATGACACCCCGGCTGCGGCGCTGACGGAAGCAGAACCCGTGAAGATCGAAGGCGGGAAGTCTCCCTGGGAAGAAGCAGAAGATATTCGTGAAAAACGCCGTCAGGCTGCTCTGGCTCGTAAGGCCAAGCGAGCCGCACAGCGTGCGCAAGCGGAAGGTGATTCGTAAACATGGTAGATATGACAGCTCCCGAACAGACGCTGACAACAGGTTCCATCGAAGATGCGATTGAGAACCTGAAAGAGAAATTCCCGGATGCCGTTTCTGACGATACACGTCAGGGGTACAGTGGTGTCATCGTCGATAAGAATAAGTTGATCGAGGTTGCCAGCTATATCAAAAATGACCTCGGTTTTGATTACCTTTCCAATCTAACCGCTGTTGATTATCTCGATGAGGGACAGCACAGCGAAGATCATCTGGAAACGGTCTATCATGCATATCGCACAAGTGGTGGTTCTGCCCTGTGCTTCAAGGCGCAGACTGACCGCGAAAATGCAGAAATGCCGTCGCTTGTTCCCCTCTGGAAAGGCGCGAATTTCCAGGAGCGCGAAGTCTATGACCTGATGGGCATCCGCTTTCAGGGTCATCCCAACCTTATGCGCATTCTGCTCTGGGATGGTTTCCACGGGCATCCGTTGCGCAAAGACTGGAAAGAAGCCTACTACGAAGAAGATCACAAGCCATTCAGCAGTCGCTGGCCTGGCGGTCACGTACATCGCGCGGAAGAAAAAAGTGTCTTCGGCAAGAATGTTCAGTATCCCGCAGATATTGACCTCTCCCGCCTGAGTGACACATCCGAATCCAGTCTCTACGAAGGTTTCGGAATGGGTGTGGATATGGAACGCCACACGGTAGAGCATGATGGCGTTGAAACCGATGAACTGATCGTCAACATGGGGCCGCATCATCCGAGTACACATGGTGTGTTCCGTATGGTGATGGAACTAGATGGGGAAACCGTAACCAAGCTGGAACCGGTGATGGGGTATCTGCACCGCAACCACGAGAAAATTGGTGAGCGCAACACCTGGTTGCACAACATTCCTTTCACAGATCGCCTGGATTACATTTCCAGCATGGGCAACAATCACGGCTATGTGCTGGCGGTTGAGCAGTTGATGGTTGCAAATAAGCGCTGGAACCCACCGACGTACCGCGCCGAAGTGATCCGCGTGTTGATGGTTGAATTGACGCGCATTGTCAATCACCTGTGGGCGATTGGTTTCTGGCTCAATGACCTGGGCGCATTCTTCACCCCGGTGCTGTATTTCATCCAGGAACGCGAACGCATCCTGGACTTCTTTGAGGCAACCGCTGGCAGCCGCATGATGTGCAATTACATGCGCTTTGGTGGTGTCTTTGGTGATTTGCCGGAACGCTTGCGCACGATCAACACGCTGATCAATGATCGCATCCGTGATGTGAATACGATGGAATTCCTCACGGAGATGATTAACGAACGTATTGAACGCACGATTGATGAGTTAGAAGAATTCCTTACTCAGAATGAAATCGTGCTTACGCGCTCGATTGGTATCGGTACACTCAGCGCCGAAGATGCGATCAACTACAGTGCGGCTGGCCCTGTGCTGCGCGGCAGTGGGGTCGCATACGATGTACGCCGTGCTGATCCGTACAGCATTTACCCGGAACTGGATTTCGATGTTGCGGTGCGCCCTGAAGGGGACATGTATGCCCGCTATATGGTGCGTGTGATGGAAATGCGCGAAAGCCTGCGTATCCTCAAGCAAATTCTGCCGCGCCTGGAATACACCGCTGGCGAATCTGTGACGGATAATAATGCAGCATACGCGGACAAAGTCCCGATTGGCGAAGCATACGGACGTGTGGAAAATCCTAAGGGTGAACTTGGTTACTACGTTGTGTCTGCTGGTGATAAGCGTGCCAGCACCAACCCCTGGCGCTATCATGTTCGCGCCCCAAGCTTCATCAACCTCACCCCGCTGGGACGTATGAGCGAAGGACAGAAGGTGGCAGATGTGGTTGCCATCCTGGGTAGTATTGACATCGTGCTGGGCGAAACCGACCGCTGAGTGCAGCTGCTGGCGTGATTTTGCCTGAACGACATCTCACGCAAAATACCGGAGCGTTAGATCAGAACGGCTCGTGACGGGTGCTTTGTTAAACAAGACAGACTACAACAGGGAGGGCTATCATCCCTCCTTGCGAATAGGGGAGTTGTATGAACGGACAAGGATTTATTAAGGGGATGCTGCTCACGCTGCGGCACTTCTTTGAAGGCTACGCAGAAGATATTCGTTATGGCTTCCGCAAGTATTCGCCGAATGTTGATAACTTCGAGGTTCGGCAGGGTACCGAAGCAAAAGGCGTGTACACCGTCCAGTACCCGGATGAGAAGCTGGCAACACCAGAACGCTTTCGTTTTGTGCCGTTCCTGGTTGTACAGGATCATGACGACGAACTGAACCCGGGTAAGGATTGGTGTACTAGTTGTGGTATTTGCGCCAAAGTTTGCCCGCCTCAGTGCATCTGGATTGTGCGTAGTGATGATCCTGTGACGGGTCGTCCTGTGCCTGAGCCAGAAGCGTTCTTCATTGACATTGATATTTGCATGAACTGCGGTTTCTGTGCAGAGTTCTGTCCCTTTGATGCGATCAAGATGGATCATGATTACGAGCTTTCGAGCTATGATCGCACGACGAATCACATCTTCGACAAAGCGAAGCTCTCGAAGGAATTGCGCTATTGGCAGCATATCGCGCCGACCCGCGCCGCCGCAGAAGCAGAAGCTCGTGGGAGCATCAATCATAAGAACTTTAAGAAGAGCTGGAACACCACCAAGGCGGATGTTCAGAAAGAACAGGATGCCAAAGCCAGCAAGCGCGAAGAAGTCCGCGCACGCAAGCAGGAAACGGCGGAGAAGAAAGCCGCTCCCGCTGCTGCTGCTCCGGCGGTGGTTGGTGATGGCGGTAAGGCTCCCTGGGAAGAAGAAGAAGCAAAGCGCGAAGCACGCCGCCAGGCAGCACTCGCACGCAAAGCGGCACGCGCAAAGAAGCGCGAAGAAGGGTAACCCAGCAGGCGTTTTGCAGCAATCTGTTACCGCAAATACACCCGGTATGGCTTGTGCTGTGCCGGGTTTTTGTTTCTACTTGTTAGCAGCAGCAATAGATATTTTTCTGGGAAAGGCTTATTACAATGTCACATGCAATGGTTGAACTACCGAAAGCCGTCGTTAATCGGGTGAAGATAGCAATGGCATATTCCGATGATGATGTCCAAAAAGCAGAAGATTTGTTCCTGGAGCGATGTCCGCGCTACCAGCAAACTCGTTCGCTAGATGCGTTGCGTGCGTCCGATTATGCTCGCCTGGACAGCCTCGGACATGTCTACCTCGATTATACGGGCGGAGGCATTTATGCCGCCTCACAGCTTCAGCAGCATATGAAACTGCTCTCTGAAGGAGTCTATGGCAATCCGCACTCGGTCAATCCAACCTCTATGGCAATGACACACCTCGATGAAAGCGCCCGCAAATACGTCCTGCAATTCTTCAATGCTGACCCGGAAGAATACATTGTCGTCTTCACGCCGAATGCCAGCGGTGCGCTCAAACTCGTGGGCGAATCGTACCCGTTTGACGAGAATGGGCAGTATTTGCTGACCTTTGATAACCACAATTCTGTGAATGGTATCCGCGAATTTGCTCGTCGCAAGGGAGCAAAGTTCACGTATACCCCGGTGCTGCCGCCAGATTTGCGCCTGGACGAAACACGCTTGCGGGAGAACCTTGGGCATGCTATTCCCGGTGGAAATAATCTATTTGCCTTCCCGGCACAATCGAATTTTTCCGGGGTGCAGCATTCGCTAGGATGGATCGAAATTGCGCATGAATTGGGATGGGATGTGCTGGTGGATTGCGCGGCCTTCGCACCGACAAATTACCTGGATTTGAGCCGCTGGAAGCCCGATTTCGTGCCGCTTTCGTTCTATAAAATCTTCGGTTATCCAACAGGTATTGGCGCACTACTGATTCACCGCCGTGTGCTGCCAAAGCTGCACCGTCCCTGGTTTGCTGGCGGCACGATTACGATTGCTTCGGTACAGGCTGATGCCCATTATCTGGAAGAAGATGAAGCCGCGTTTGAAGATGGCACGATTGACTACCTGAATCTACCAGCCGTTGAAATTGGCCTGCGGCACATGGAGAAGATGGGCATCGACAAAATTCATGATCGTGTGCTGGCACTTACAGAATATTTGCTGGATGAACTGACCATCCTGCGTCATGATAACGGTGCGCCGCTGGTGCAAATCTATGGCCCCATTACAACAGAGGCACGCGGCGGAACCATCGCGCTCAACCTCTATGATCCACAGCATCAGATATTCGACTACAAACATGTTGAAGTGCTGGCGAACCACGCACAAATTTCCTTACGAACAGGTTGTTTCTGTAATCCAGGCGCGGGGGAAAGTGCCTTTGCCATCACCCGTGAGGAAATTCAAGCCTGTTTGCAAGAAACAGACCGCATGACGTTTGAGCAGTTGGTGACGGCGCTCACAAGCCAGACGGAACATGATGCCGTCGGCGCTATTCGCATCTCGGTGGGATTGGTGACGAACTTCCGCGATGTCTTCCACGGGGTTCAGTTTTTCAAGACTTTCTTGAATCAGGATGCTGCTTCGATTGTGATGACTTGAGACTCAGGCGCATCTCACGCAGTTTGGCTAGGCTGATGGTGATTTGTTGGCAGAGGAAGTAGGAAACCTGTGCGTGGTGTAAAGAAACAAAACCTGCCTGAGAAAATCTGTGTGGTTTGTGGTCGTCCTTTTGCGTGGCGCAAAAAATGGGCAGATGATTGGGAAAACGTCAAATATTGCAGCAAGCGCTGCCGAAACCGCAAACAGAGTGCGGATGAATTGCGTCCGACACGGAAATGAATGTGCAATTCTTCCTTCCCGAATTTAGAAGATAAACGCTATAATTATTCGCGTATGAGTCCGACGAACGGAAATTGAGGAAATCATGGCTACACAGCAAGAACAGGTGATGCAGGCGCTCAGTCAGGTGATTGAGCCAGAACTGCATCAGGATATTGTTACATTGAATATGGTACGCGATCTCAAGATCGAAGGAGATACGGCGAAGTTTACCATCGTCTTGACGACACCTGCCTGTCCCCTGAAAGATGTATTTATCGAGCGCTGCAACGCTGCCGTCATTGGTAAGGTTGCTGGCATTAATCGCCTGGAAATCAGTTGGGACTCTCAGGTTCCGACAGATCGCCGCATTGCAGGGCAGTTCAATGCCCCCATGCGCAGCATTATCGCCGTTGGCAGTGGTAAGGGTGGTGTGGGCAAAAGCACTGTTTCTACCAATCTCGCAGTCGCATTGGCGGAAGCTGGCGCAAGAGTCGGCTTGATTGATGCAGACATTCTCAACCCGAATATTCCGCAAATGATGGGGCTGAGTAGTGGTCGCCCCAAAGTCGTCAATGATAAAATGCAGCCGATTGAAGTGCATGGCGTACAAATCATGAGTACTGGCTTCTTGACTACGCCGGATAAACCCATGATTATGCGTGGCCCTATGCTGCACAGTGCTATCCGCCAATTCTTCACCGATGTGAACTGGGGCAATCTCGATTACATGATTGTGGACTTGCCACCCGGAACAGGTGACGCACCGCTCTCGCTGGCACAGCAATTTCCGCTTGCTGGCGCGATTATTGTCACGCAGCCCCAGAGTGTTGCAGTCTCGGATGCGCTGCGTTCTGCGGCTATGTTCGAACAATTGAACGTGCCGATCATTGGGATTATTGAGAATATGGCGGGCGATTTCTTCGGTACTGGTGGTGGCGAAAAATTCGCCCAGGAGCGCGACCTCACCTTCCTGGGGCGCGTGCCGCTATCGGCAAATGTGCGTGAAGGCGGGGACTATGGTCGTCCGGTTGTTGTGCAAGACCCCGATAGCGAAGCAGGTCGTGCCTTCGCACAGGTTGCCAAGAATGCCGCTGCTCGTACAAGCGTGCTGATGATGCAGAGTGCGGATGTCATTCCGATTAATGTCATTAGCTAAACGTAATCAGCAAAGCCCTCTTTTGTGCCGCAATTGAGGGCTTATATTTGAACCCTTACCAGCGATACTGGTGCGGCCCCCAGGGAACCCAGGCCATACCATCGTGTCCGTAGTACGGTACCGTCATTTGTCCTGGTGGGGCGCAAGCATCAATTCTCGCTAAGTCTTCCTCGGTGAACGTTACGTCCAGAGCCTCTAACGACTCTTCGACATGTTTGATTGTGCGTGGCCCTATGATGGGGCTGGTGATCCCTGGTTGCTGCATCACCCATGCCAGCGCGAGTTGGTAGGGCGTTACATCTTTCTCTCGTGCGAGATCGGTGATTACATCCAGTACAGCAAAAGCCGCTTCCGAATAGTGACGATCTCTCGCACTCGTCCAGAAAGTGCCAAAACGCGAGTCGGATGGTGGTTCAGCACCACGCATATATTTCCCGGTCAGGAATCCGCCCGCCGTCGGTGACCAGGGAATAATAGCAATGCCATAAGTCTGTGCCATCGGAATAAGTTCGCGTTCCAGCCGTCGATCCAGCAAATTGTAGGCTGGTTGCTCGCACACGAATCGATTGAGATGTAGCTCTTTAGATACCCAGAGAGATTCGATAATCTGCCAGGCTGCGAAGGAACTAGTGCCGATATAGCGAACTTTTCCACTCCGAATTAGATCATCCAATGCACGTAATGTCTCATCAATGGGAATGTTGTTATGGGGATGATGGAGTTGGTACAGGTCGATATAATCGGTGTTCAATCGTCGTAGAGAGGCTTCACATTGCTGGATGATGTGCCGTCGGCTACTGCCCCAATCATTGGGACTATCGCTCATGTGAAAGTAAGCTTTTGTCGCCAGGACGACTTGATCGCGCTGCTGTGCTATAGCTTTGCCGACGATGCGTTCGCTGCGCCCACGACCCTCACTGAAGTTCTGTGGATCATGTCCATATACGTTCGCGGTATCTACGAAATTGATGCCCGCTTCGAGCGCTCGTTGAATGATCTCAATACTGGTTGTTTCATCAGTGCGCCCGCCGAAATTCATACAACCCAAACAGAGCGCACTCACCTGAACACCTGTGCGTCCCAGGTTACGATATTCCATCCTGCTCCTCCGGTATATGGTCAATCATCCAGGCCATAGACTTTGATGCCTGTCTGGTCGTCGTCACCAACTTCGTTATAGCGCCCGATTAGCACCCAGAAGAGAAAGCTGATAACGAGGGCAATCGCGTAGCCGACAAGATTCTCACTATGGTACTCATAGCGAATCATCAGCAGAAGCGCCATCGAAATGATGAATCCGCGAAACATGCGCTTGTGTCGGGCGACAATGCGCTGTGACAGGATCAGTAATACTGAGAAGACAACCACAATGAGCAGCAAATAGCCGGAATTCATAGAAGCCTCTAGCGCCATCTGACGGAACCAACGAGAATTATAGAATGATTCCATTGGAAGAGGCTTAACGGTAGTGTGGTTTTTCGTGGTTTTGCTGCCGTTTCTGGGCTTGTTTCAACTGCGCGTTCTAACGATTGTGGTATACTCGTGAATATCATTTTGGCAGGAGTTTGAAACAATGATTGAAACCAACGTCGCCGACCATGGCGATGTCACCCTTGTTGCGATCAGTGGTCGCGTCGATAGCATGAATGCAAGCCAGTTTGGTGAAGCGTTGACGACACAAATCGACGGTGGCAATGTACAGATTGTCCTCGATTTGAGCAGCGTTGAGTATATGAGCAGCGCCGGATTACGCGAGATTGTCAATTCGCTAAAAAAAGTAAAGCGTGCGCAGGGCGACCTACGGTTGGCACAACCATCGCAGCGCGTGCGTGAAGTATTGGAAATGGCTGGACTCGATACCATTTTTCGCATTTATGAGAGTCAGTCAGAAGCCGTTCATAGTTTCCATCAAGCCGGATAGAGCATTCCAGGGAGCCAATCATGGCGAAACTGCGGCGTCGCCTGCGAGTGCCGGGGGAGTTGCAGCAGATGCGTACCGCGATGCAGTTCGTGAAAAATGTTGCTCACGAAGCGGGTGTTAGCGATGATGGGTTGTTTCAGATTGAGCTGTCCGTTGAAGAGATTTTCACCAACATCATTGAACATGGTTATCACTACAACGGTGCAGATAAATCTGTAGAAATCTTCTGCGAGGCCGATGGCGAAACACTCTGGGTTGCTCTCGGTGATGAAGCCCCACCCTTCAATCCGCTAGAGCAACCAGATGCTGATCCACAGGCTTCGCTGGAAGAGCGCGGTGACGGTGGATGGGGCATTGCCTTCGTGCGACGTTACATGGACAAGTTATACTACCACTACGCCAATCAGCGTAACTGGCTCATCCTCGAAAAGAAAATCCGTTAGCTCATTGCTCATTTGCTGGTGGTTGTGGTGTCGTCGGCGTACCGTCACGCCAGCCATTGATATTGTCCAGGTCTACCGAGCCATAAGGCGGCAGATAATTGTAGTTGAGTACCGTACCCTGTGCATCAACTGTGAGGCACTCCTCCGCTGTGGGGGGTAGATCTGTGCGGCGTTCCAACAGAGGATTCTCTGGATTGAAGTAGTTCCACGCAGCACGCGAGATTTCTTCTACAATAGGCCAGCGCTCGAACCCGGTTGTATCTGTATCTTCCCAGATGTAAACGGCAATCACATAATGGCGACCATTCGGGGAGAAGACAATTCCCGCATCTCCGGTAGTTGCACCGCGTGCGCCTGCCAATCGCCCCGGTAGCCAGCCGTTCTTGTGCGAAATTCGTACTCCTTCTGGTATACCTGCTTGCAGCAGGCGATTCAAGTCATTCGCGTGCATCAGTTCGAGCATCTGGCGACATTCGTTCTCTGTAATTTCACCCTCCGGGAAGACCGCTGCCAGACCGGAACCATAATTGGCACAGTCATAAATCATGGTGAAAAGCGTTCCCATATCCGCTGCGGTGGTTTGATTGTACGAGTCTGCATAGGTTTCAAAGTTGGGATTGGGGTTGGTATCTGGCGCAGCAATGGAGCCGAAAACCTGGTTAGAAGCTCCTTCTACAAATGGTGCAGTGAGGAAGGTGTTCCCGGCTCCCACGAATTGCAGGGTATTGGTCACGCTGGCGAGACCAGAAAAGATACGCTCATCCCCCACGCCATTTCCCAGGAAGGTAGACATGATGGTATTCGAGGACGAATTGTTGCTGCACAACATGGAATTTGCAAGCAAGAAGGCTTCATCCTGGTTTGCTTCGCGGTCTAGCTGGCGAAATAAATCCAGCATAATGCCGACTTTATTCGTGCTGGCGGCAGAGTAGGCTACATCTCCCTGTAGGTTGATCTCTTCGCCAGTCGTCAAATCCAAAATGAAGACTGAAGCTACGCTGGTTTGCCCATCGTAAATGAACCCCACCGAGTCAAGGTAGGCAATGATCAAGTCTTCCAGCACTTCCAGGCTAACCGATGCGCTATCCCCCCCTACAATAGGCAAGTCTACACCGCGATCATCAGCACGAAAGAGGGCGGCTTCAATCTGCGGGATCGCTGCTTCGATGTCGAGCTGGTAGCCGCTTTCGCCAGACGAAATGGTCAGTGTATTCAGATCATAATCTGCTGTGCCTGCCGGACGGTCATAGACCGCAGCGATTTCTTCCAGTACGAGGCGCAGCGCATTGCGGTTGTATGACGCAACGAGTTCAATTGCTTGTGCAGCCGTTGCATCACGCCCCAGCAGGTAATCTATGAAACGTCCCCAGAATCCGCCTTCTGCCTCGCCAATGGCACGGGCAGATGCCAGCATCACAGGAGTGCTAATCTCAAAGCCAACGGCCTGCGGGGTTAAGTTGATGGGACTGCCTTGATAATACAGCGTCAACGGGGCAGAGTAGGCTTCTTCAAGGGCGGTTGTGGCATCCAGATCATCCAAGCTGCCGACTGAAACCCCACCCATTGTGATACCAGCCGGAAGCCGATCTTCGCGCTGTGTGAACCCGATGAGTTCAACAACAAAGAGACCTAGTCCGGCAAGAACCAGCGCAACAGAAAACAGAATCAGCAGCGGTGTTCCGCGCCGACGCGGACGTACCAGACGCGATGACATCACTGCACCCCTTTCGCAGCGGCTGCCACGGCAATTGCCCGCCGCTGAAACCCATACATCGCTGGCAGTTCATCCAGCGAGAACCAATCATAAGACAGCAGTTCAAAGCTGAGTTCGCCAATTGTTTCGTTGCTCGTGCAGCCGAAGGCAATATCCAGGTGATTTGGTTGGGTGCGTTCCAGCAGCAGCAACCGCTCTGCTTCTATGTGAATCTGTAGCTCTTCATGGAATTCACGAGCGATGGCTTTTTCCGGAATTTCGTCTTTGCCGATCCAACCGCCGGGAAGCCCCCAGGGGTGCTTCGGGTGAAAGACATGTTCTACAAGCAAGATTTTTCCCGCATCATTGAACAACACACCGACAACCCCGACAGTATATTTGGGTTGTATCAGGCGATAGGCTCGGTAGGGGAGGTGTAGCAGAATTGGAAAACGGCGGATGGTCGCCGCGAGTCTGTGAAGTTTTGCCATGTGGCTCGTTTTCTATCGGTTTCGCTGCTGAATAGCCTGCAAATTTGCCGCAGTGTAGGCTGCAACGATGGGAGCGTCAAGCGGGGAGTTTGCATGGCGGGTTCAGCATAGGGCAGCGGTGGGCTGGTTTTAACCACAAATCAACAGTGTGGCGCAGTATGGAAAGTTTCATTGTGTTATACTTATCCTAGAATCCGTTATGTTCAGGCGAATGTGAGTGGTGTGCCGTTGGTCAGTACACTCCTAGATTTCTCAAACGAACTCTTTGTCTTATCTCCGGGGAACAGCATCTACTTTTTGATGATGATGCTGTTGATCCTCGGCAGCTTCTGGTTTGCGTTAGAACTTCCCATTCCAGAAGAGGCTACACACTACCGACGCTACCGAATTGCGCTGGCGGGTGTGGTTGTTGCGTGGCTGGTATTGCTCGGTGGTGTCGTTTTCGTGCAGGTCACTGATCAGCAATCCGCCGCAATTCTGCCACCGCTAGAACGCGCTGTGATGGCGGTCAGTGTATTATTGGTGGGATGGGCTTTGCTGACTGCTGATCATGGACATTTTCGCCTGATCTCGAATCTGATAGCCCTGCTCTTCATGGCGCTGATTGTTGTCGGCTATATGTACATCGGTGTTATGTGGACGAGTGCCGCGAAGATTGATTTTAACATTCATCCCTTTGGGCAGGCCGCGACGATTTCACTTCTGGGGATTTCCATCATAGGGATTCTACTGAGTCTGTTCCTGGTACGGCTCGTGCTGGATGCGCCGCTGAAACTCGTATATTTCCTTGTTCTGGCTGGTGCTGCGGGTTTGATGCTCTACCAGACAAGTAATTACCGCATCCTCGGCAATGACCCGGGCTTGTTGCGCCTGGGATTTGTATTGAGCTATTTGCTGATTCCCATCATTCTCTACCGTACTACAACTGCCATATACCGTGGTCGCACTGTGTCACCGTCAACGGAGCCGCACCCGGATACACAGCGCGTTGCTCCCGTATCCACCCCCATCACCCGCAGCCGTGTGACGACCCCCGCACCCGTTCGTGAGATGCAATCAGTGCAATTGTTGAAGGCGCTGGGCATGATGCTGGATGGGGCGACACCGGATACCATCCCGGATCATATTGTGAAAACGACGTTGGAGATGTTACAAGCGGATGTTGGCGCAATTCTGCGTGTGCAGGATGCCAATTACGCAGACCTGACGCACGGACAGGATCGTGCGCGAGGGCGGGAACTGGTGGGTATGGCGCTAAACCTGGATGACCAACCGACGCTTGTCAACGCGATTGAACGCCGCCAACAGCGAGCGTTGTACGTGGATCGCAACTTACATGAGTTGCATGATTTGTACACGCGCCTGGATATTGAAAGCCGAGGTGCTGCCTATTTTCAGCCATTGGTTTATCGTCAGGAAGTCTTCGCCTTGCTGCTGGTTGCACTGCCATATTCCGACCGGGAACTGAACGACGAGCAAATTGAACTGCTGAAGGGCTTAGGCATCATCGCCAGCAATATGTTGATGTTGAGCTATGAAGCAGAGTCGGCTCGTAAGCTGGCAGAAGATCGCGTGATTCAAGCTATGGTGGATGGTGTGGCTCCGAGTGATGTTCAGCAGAGCGAAGTCCTGGTTGCACGGCGTGAGATGCAGGCGAATCTGCAATTGGCGCGGGAGCAAATTCGCTCATTGAATGAACAGGTTGCCAGCCTCAAGCATGAGATTGATGACGAGCGAAACCGGATTGCGGATTTGCTAGGGATGACCGATGAAGGGCAATCGATCTCTCAGCACATTCGCACCATCACATCGGAACAAGAAACGCTGCGCCAGGAACGTGAACAACTCTCGCGTCGTTTGCAAGAAGCGGAAGCCGTATTGCAAGGCGCGACTGCATCCGATGATGGCACGATTGCCGTTCAAATGATGGAAGCGCTGCGCAAGGAAAAAGAATCGCTCGAAGCAGAACGCGATCATATGCAAGAGCAGCTCGCACAACTGCGAGCGAGGTTGAGCGATGTTCGCTCAAGTGATGGCCAGCAACTGATGGAGCAGATGACTGCTGAAAAAGCACAGCTTGAAGCAGACCGAAACCGCCTCAGCGACAAGTTGGAAGTCATTCAGACGCAGCTAGAAGCCCTTGGCCTGGAAGACGGAACGACGGGGTTATCGCGGCATATCAGCGAGTTATACGAAGAACGTGTGTATCTGCGCGAACAGAACCAACTCCTGACCAGCGAACGAGATAGTCTGCTCCACGAGCGCCAGAAATATGAGGAACAAATCGCACAGCAGAAAAGCCAGGAAGAGCATCTGCGCAGCCTGGAGAAGCAGCTTGGGCAACTGGCAACAGATCGTGAAGCGATCACACGCCAGCGTGAGCAGCTTCGGCAGCAAGTACAGGAAGTGGTAGAAAGCTTGAATAAAGTGAAGGTGCATCGCGCAAAGCTGGTTGCACAGAACTCTGCCTATGAAATGGATCTCGCCGCTGCCCAGGCAGAAAATGCTCAGTTGATGAACCAGTTGCGCGAACTGAAAGCACAGGATAGCGAATTTGCTGCCCAGCGCGATAAGCTCATCGCAGAGAACCAGGCGCTGACGGTGGAGCGTGATCAACTGCTGGCGAGTTTTGAAGGGGATGTTGCGCGTTTCCAGCAGGTCAATGAGAACGGAGTCGGTTCTTTGCGCAAGATGATCGAAGATCTGTCACGCGAACGCGATCATCTGACGCAGCAGTTACAGGATACCCTCGCACAGTTGTATGAAAGTCAGCAGAAGCGAGATGCAGTTGCAAACATTGTTCCTGGCAGCGAACAACCAAGCTACCATTTGCAAGAGCCGGAACTGCTGGTTGGACTGGTACAAGAACTGCGCACGCCAATGACTTCGATTTCCGGTTATATTGATTTGTTGCTGGCAGAGTCTGCCGGGATTCTTGGGGAGATGCAGCGCAAATTCTTGCAGCGCGTTGCTGCCAATATCACCCGTCTGGATTCGATGGTTGATAGCCTGATAGACCTGACGGAGTTGGATCGCGGGAATTATCGTTTGCAACCGCATCCGGTGGACGTGGTGCAGATCGTTGATAAGGCGATTACGCACAGCAGCATGCAATTCCGCGAAAAGAACCTCGCCGTTGGTCTTGATCTCGAAGCTGGTTTGCCTCTGTTGTCGGTAGATCGGGATGCGATCAATCAGGTGATTGGGCAGTTGTTCACCAACGCCTATCTGGTTTCGCCTCCAAATTCTGAGATTTCCGTCACGGTTGCGCGGCGCAACTTCCGCTTGTCTGACCATGAACAACCGCGTCCTTGCCTCTATGTTGCGGTTGAAGACCGGGGTGGCGGCATCGAACCAGAAGATGTTCCGCGGGTGTTCTCGCGGAAGTATAAAGCCGAAAACCCATTGATCTCTGGACTGGGAGATACGGGGGTCGGTATGTCGCTGGCAAAGGCTTTGGTGGAAGCACACGAAGGCCGCCTCTGGGTAGAAACCAAGTTGGGGGTAGGCAGTGTCTTCGCCTTCGTCATTCCGCTCGATTTACAAGCAGAGCTGGAGAGTGAATAGATCTCATGCAGCGCAGTATCGGCAGTGAATTTCGTGTCGCTTTAGCCGCCATTGTTTTTCTCACGATCCCTGTGATTTTCGCGCTATTGCTCATCAATAATGAAGACCGGGATGGGACTGCAACGCCCCCTACCCAGGTGGCGCAGAGTACGGCGCAAATCAGTGTGTTCACTTCCACGCCGGAAGAGATGGTAGAAGAAACATCGGAAGCAACCGAAGCGGTAACAGTCACACCAGAACCAACAGAAGAACCTGCCTCAGATACGCCAACTTCCAGCGAGACGGTGACTGTTACCGCCACAGTAGAATCTAGCTTATCGGTGCTTCAGGTTCGCACGCCAGTGTCATCAGCGACAGAAAACCCGACAGAGACGGATACGGTTACGCCTTCTGCCACACCGTCTGCAACTGCGACAATGACAGCCTCTACGACTGCCAGTGCAACTAATACGCAGACGGCAACCACAACCCCCAGTGACACGCCGAGTGCAACGAACACGAACACGCCGACTTCAACAGCAACGCCGAGCCGTACCTCCACGCTACGCCCGACTTCGACGGATAGGCCAACTCGCACACCATCAGATACGCCAACGGCAACCTCTACATTGCGTCCAAGTGCAACGCCTGTTGAATTTGATGGGATCCTTGCGACACCGACTCTACCCGCATCGCCTACAGCGGCGGCGGTGAGTGCAGCGACCCGCACCCCCTCATCATGTAGGCTTCCGCGTGGCTGGACGACATACCGCGTACAGCCGGGCGATACGCTTTTTGCTATCTCGCTGGCAACCGATAGTACAGTGGATGAATTACGTTACGCCAATTGCATTGATGATGTCGATAACATCACGTCAGAAGATGTGATTTTTGTCCCCCGTGCGCCGCTGCGCCCGGTATCCACCTTTGTACCAGCCCCTGTGGATTCACGCCCTGATTTAGCGGTTTATGGCTGTAATGATCCCCGCGTGCAGATCACCAGCCCGCGCATTGCATCGCAGTTGCAGGGTAGTTTCACTGTGACGGGTACTGCTATGCGGGATGATTTCGGTTACTACAAAATCGAAATCCGGCCTGACTGGGCAGAGATTTACAACTTCTACCTGGACTCGTACACGCCGGTACAGAATGGTATATTGGGTGTGGTCAATTCAGAGATTTTCGGGAGTGGCCTGCACTGGGTTCGTCTGACGGTTGTTGATGCACAGGCAGGGATTCCGGCTGGTGCAACCTGCGAAGTTCCGGTGATCTTTGAATGAGTGTCGCCAAAGGCCATTCTCTTCGCTAGACTTGCGCCTGATTGAATCCAAGTCGAACGAGGACAGAGACTCTAATGGTCGCTGAAAATCACTCCAACCAGGGCAGTTCCCGCCGCTGGTCTCTCGGAAATATTTTCTACGGGTTGTTTGCTACCCTGCTGCTGATTGGTATTGTCTGGTCAAGCGTACAGGTGGTGCAGGCTTTCTGGGGGCAGTACAGCCAGCATAATGAAACATCTGTACGCGCAGAAGACTATCAACAAACTGCTACAGCCATCGCCCCACCAGCCAATGAATCCAGCTACGATGGAGGTGAGGTGCGTCTGGTACAGTTTGCCACCAACACGCCGTCAGGGGCTGAATTACCCACAAATACACCCAGCAGTGGTGGATTAGCTACCAATACTCCGGCGGTAGCTGCAACGACCATCCCAGCAACTACCGTGCCAGAAGATGTGAACCGCGAAACAACGCCCATCCCACTGCCGACTTTCTTCGCCGTGCAGGATGCTTCCGTACAGCAAATTGCAGGCACGGCTGTACCGCCACGCGCTGCGGTCATCCCACGGGAGTATGAGTTGGTGAATATTCTACTGCTCGGAAGCGATGGTGAAATCACAGCGGACAACACACTACGCACCGATACGATGATCATTGTCTCGATCAATACCGAGGTGGGTTCTGTCTCCATGCTGACTCTACCGCGTGACTTGTTCGTCTACATTCCAACCCCGACGATGACGCGCCTCAACACCGTATATGGTATTGGCGAGAGCTTCGGCTGGTCTGGTGGTGGGTTCGGTTTGATGCGTGAGACGATCTTCTATAATTTCGGCATCCAGTTGCATTATTACGCACTTGTGGACATCAGCGGGTTGGAGCAAATCGTAGATACCATTGGAGGGGTCGATATTGCTGTCGATTGCGCGTATCGTGATTTTGCTCTGGTGGGTGCTGAAGTCCCCGAAGCAGCACTGCTCACTGATGAAGAAGCGCTGGAATACACCTTACCTGTTGGTTACTACCACTTCTCCGGTGCTGAAGCGCTCTGGTATGCACGTACTCGGGGTAACTCAGATGACTTCGATAGAGGTCGCCGCCAGCAGCAGTTGCTCCGTGCGATCTATCGGGCTGCGCTGGATACAGGCCAGCTTGCGAATATTCCTACGCTTTGGAACGAATTGATCCAGGTTGTGGAGACGGATGTTCCGTTGGATCTGGTACTGGGACTGCTGCCTGTTGCTCTTGATCTGGATACGAGTCGCATTCGTACATTTGGTCTGGTGCGGACTTATCACACAACACCCTGGCAACCGACAGAAGGTAGTTTCGCAGGCCAGTTCGTGCAGTTGCCGAACTCGCAGCCAATGGCTGATCTATTCTTCAATTTCTATCAACCGCCCACGCAGAGCCGCCTGGAGATGGCAGGGGCGACAGTTGCCGTTTACAACGGCACACCGAATGAAAATTGGGATCTGATCGCAAGTGAACGCCTGCGTGATGCGGGAATTAACTCGTATGCAGCCGGACTTGCGCCGAGCCAGGATTACACGGATACCGTGGTAATTGACCATGCGCTGCTGGACAAAGGCAGCCCGATGCCCGTCATACTGGAAGAACTGAATCTCTCGACCCAGAACATCACAGTTGACCCGCAGGCACAGCGCGATGTGGACTACGAGATCATCATTGGTGCGAACTACAGCTCTTGTGATGGTTCTGTGATCCCGTTAGAGGGCGAATAACCAGTACAACCAGGGGGCGGCTATCTGCCCCCTATACAAATAAAGGCTCATGTGTAAAAAGTGTGATTTGTAGGGGCGCAGCGTGCTGCGCCGTTTGCAGAAAATGTCAAGAATCACAGTTTCTGTAGATGAGCCAAAATAAAACACAGCCGGAGCTGTGTTGTTGTTTTTGAGGTAATGAATTGCTCAGGATGGCTATCTGTTTGTGGTTTAGCGATCCTGTGCAGTGGGGTCAAGTGCGTCCCGCAGGCCATCGCCAATCAGGTACAAGCACAACACCGTTGTAGCAATCAGCAAACCCGGAATGATTACCAGATGCGGTGCAGGTGGTTGGCGAGACATGAACTGCTGTGCATCGGTCAGCATATTGCCCCAGGTTGGCGTTGGCGGCGCAATGCCAAAGCTCAGATAACTGAGTGCCGATTCGGTGAGGATCAGTGCGCCAATATCGAGCGCCAGCGTAACGACTACGATGGAGATCAGGTTCGGCAAGATATGCTGGAACATCACGCGAATATCCGAAGCGCCCATTGCACGCGCTGCGATGATGTACTCGCGTTCGCGCAGTGCGAAAGTTTCGCCGCGCACCAAACGCATCGTCCCCGTCCAGCCCAACAAACCCAGGATCAAGATGAAGGTGATGGGTGTGGGAGATAGGATTGACGATATGATGAGCAGCAAGAACAAAGTTGGTATCGAATTAAGTGTGGTGATAAACCAGATCAGAATATCATCCACGATGCCGCCGTAGTAACCCGTATAGATACCGAGCGACACACCAATCGTCAGAGAAATTGCGGCGGCGGAGAAAGCAATTGCTAGCGAAATTTGCCCACCATAAAGCAGCCGAGAGAGGTAATCGCGCCCCTTGTCGTCTGTTCCCAGAACATGAATACGATCTTCTGTAGGATCAGCCGGATTGACGGAGACACCCGGCAGCTTGTAGGTGTTATTGAGGTTCTCGGTTTCTGGGTTCACCCCCAGCGCACCGGTGATGACCGGGGCAAAGATGGCTGAAAGTGCCAGTATCAACAGCACAGCAATTGCCGCCAACGTCAGGCGATCATGCAAAAGATGATGCATAGCACGCTGCATATGCGTTCTGCGCCGGAATTCGGTGTTTTGCGCTTCTTCACGCAATACTGCAATACGATCTGCTGAGGCCATAGTTATATCCTCCTCTTTCTCAGAATCGGATTCTTGGATCGAATACGGCGTACAGGATGTCAGAGATGATGAAAGCCACAATCGTCAGAATCGCGCTGATGAAGACGCTTGCCATCACAATGGGATAATCTCGTGCGCTGATCGATTGAATGAACAATTGACCTAATCCAGGCCAGCTAAAGATTTGCTCCGTCACCACTGCACCGCCAAGGATACTCACCAGGGCAGGTCCTAAGAACGTCGCCAGTGGGATCAACGCATTGCGTGCGGCGTGTTGCAGCCAGACAGTGCGCGAGGAAAGACCTTTCGCACGTGCTGTACGCACGTAATCACTGTTGATCGTATCCAGCATCGAAGTACGCATGTAGCGCGAATACCCCGCAACACCACCGTAAGCGAGTACGATTGTCGGTAGGATCAGGTGATTGAGGCGCTCTGTAATGGGAACTTGGCTGCATGCAATGCGGCTGTACTTTGTCTTATCACACTGCTGACCACTTGGAAGCAGATCCAGCGTGAAGGCGAATACAAGCAGCAAGATCAACCCGAACCAGAAGTTGGGAATGGCATTACCAACCACGGCCAGAATGCGGGTTGCATTGTCGAAGATACCACCGCGCCAGACAGCCGCCATGATCCCAATCGGAACTCCGAGCAACAACGCCACAAGCAAGGATGAGATTCCAAGTTCGATAGTGGCAGGGAGCCGTTGTAAGATCAAATCTGATACGGGCAGGCGTTTCTGGATGGATGTACCGAAGTCACCACGCAGAATGCCATAGCTCACATAGCGCTGGTCACAGACTTCTTCCCCTGTGGTTTCATCAATGCTGCATTCGTTCTTCCACCACATCCAATCATTGCCTGCGAGCCAGGTCAAATATTGGATAGGCCAGGGATCATCCAGGCTCCAACGTTCGATAATCTGCTCACGGATGATATTTGTGCCATCATCGTTCACAGCAGCCGGGTTGAACGTCAGTAGTTCCGCCGGGCCACCGGGAGCGGCTGTCATGATCATGTACGAAAGAATCGTCACACCAAAAATTGTAGGGATCGCCTGAATGAGACGGCGAATGATATGTCTTGTCATACAGTACACCTAGGAAAACTTGATGTTAGAAAAAACTGCCGGGAATTCCCGGCAGTTTCACTGCTATTTGGTGGAAAGAGACCCCGGTTTATTCAACCGTCCAAGCGTCTTCATTCCAGGTCGGGTTGTAGGGCAGCGGATCGAAGTTGCCAACGCCAGGTTGTGCAGCAACCATCACATTACCAGCATACAGGAAGAGGTACGGCTGATGTTCCCAGATGATAGCCTGTGCTTCAGCGTAGAGCTGATCACGGGTGTCCGGGTCGCATGCTTCATAGGAACCATCTTCAGCAGCCGGGAGGCTGTCAGCCTGGTCAACCAGAGCATCCATTTCAGGGAGCTGTACGGAACCAGTGTTGAAACCACCACCGGGGATGTCGTTACCAACACCGTAGAAGGCTTTCAGGCCGCCACCAGGGCTGAACGGCAGGCCGAGGCTCCAACCGATGATGATGGCATCAAACTGCTGACCGAGCAGTTCATCAACCAGGGTACCGAATTCGATGGCCTGGAAGTTAACGGTGATGCCAACTTCAGCCAGTTGTGCGCGGATGGTTTCACCCGTGGATTCGCGCAGGATGTTACCGGAATTGGTCAGGAGTTCGAATTCCATGACGGTGCCTTCTTCAGCGGTTTCGCAACCGTTGCATTCACGCACGCCGTCGCCGTCGCTGTCAGTCCAGCCAGCTTCGGTCAGGAGTTCGTCTGCACGCGCCTGATCGAACGGATACGGTTCTACGCCCAATTCAGCCAGTTCGTCATCCGTGGAGGACAGACCCGGGTGATTGTGGGTAGCAATCGGGTAACCATTACCTTCGAGGATACCGGTTGCATCGGCATCTTCAGTCGGGGCAGTACCGATGATGGAGCGCACGTCCACTGCGTAAGCAATTGCCTGGCGAACGCGGATGTCACCGAAGATCGGATGTACACCCTGGTCAATCAGGTTGCCCTCTTCGTCCAGACCGGGCTGCGGGTTGGTCGGATCAGCGAGGTTATAGCCCATGTAGGTGTAGCCATTTGCAGGGTATTCCAGAACCTGGAAGCCATTTTCTTCTGCAACTGCACGCAGGTTGTTCTGCTGGTTGGCAACGACGCTGATGTAGGTGAATTCACCAGCCAGGAAGCGTTCGTAAGCAACGGTCTGGTCGCCAACGTTCTGCAGCAACCATTCACCCGGAGCAACAAAGCCCAACTGGGTGTCGGGGTAGGTCTGGTCTGCTACGAGGCTGACCTGTACACCGATTTCCAGGAAGGGATCGGTCCAGGGGCCGAAGGTCACAACAGTACCGTCTTCAGTTTCTGGAACGAAGTACGGATCTTCGTTGATTGCGGCGTAATCTTCACCGAAGGCTACGTTGTAGATGTGTGCCGGAACCGGGGTGATGTCGTTAATTACGTTGATGGCTTCGCAGTTCGGGACGAGCTGGATGCTGCCATCTTCGGTTTCAACCGGGTTTCCTTCTTCATCACGAACAACGCTACCCAGGCGAACCACAACGGTGTAATCGTCAACAGCTTCTACGCTGTGGATTTCACCACCGGTGACGGTGCCGTCTGCCAGTTCCCACAGAGCGGAGGTGCGCGGGGTATCCATGACACCACTGCGGGTTGCTTCGTAGGAGTACATATAGTCGGCGGCGGTGATCGGCGTACCATCAGACCAGGTGATGTCATCACGCAGGGTGATGGTCAGCACAGTACCGGATTCATCGTATTCCCAGCCAGCAGCCATGGACTGCGGTACACCCGGGGTTGCCTCAAAGGTCACGGGATCGAGACCGATAATGGTCGGGTACATACGGGAGTAGATGCTGCTGGAAGTGGTGTCGCTGCCGATGAGGGGGATGAAGGTGCTGGGATCATCGCCGATGTTATCGGTAACGATGGTGCCACCTTCGCCCGGTGCTACATCATCCTGAGCGAATGTCGGTACGATCAGAGCGCCGAAGAGAACGGCAATCGCACCAAGCAAGAGGAACTTGGTCAAGTGCTTCATATTTGCTCCTAACTTGAACGAACAACGTTAAAAAAATGTACGCTTTGCCAAAGCGTAAGTCATGTTATACCACAAAATGGAAACCACGACTATGAACTAGGCTACCGAAAACCTGTGAAGTTTCTTTGAAGATTTCTCCTAATTGGGTTTGGTTGATAGGGGGGAAATTAAGAAAGGGCTTTCAACGAGCCAATAATCTATCGATTGCGCTTATGTTACAACGAAAAACTCCCCGGAGTGATACCAGGGAGTTTTCTTTAAAGTATGTCGGGGCAGCGGGATTTGAACCCACGACCTCTTGCACCCCATGCAAGCGCGCTAGCCGGGCTGCGCCATGCCCCGTGATGTCCATGAGTATAGCATAAGGTTGCTGGATGGGAAGGGCGTATCAAACGATCTGCCGATGCAAACGGTCATGGAATGCAACTTCGGGCTATACTGGACGGGTACATGTTTACCTCACCGGAAGGAAGCCTCCAATGAGCAGTGTGCTAGATGTGCCAAAGCCAACGGATGCGGGAGCAGGGCAAACCGCCCTCGTCAACACAAAGCTCTCCTATGTGAACTTACGCAGCGGCCCCGGAACACAATATCGTGACGTGGGTGATTTACGAGATTATTCGCTGGTTGTTTACTATCCGGGTTCTCGCACGAGTGGTGATTGGTATTACCTGGAATATCGCGGTGTAGCTGGCTGGGTTAGCGGCGATGTCATTGATTTTGAGCCGACGGTTGGTCTCAATCCTGAGCGTACAACCACCCCCTATGATGGCAAAGTTGCCGTCTGGCACTGGAAGGGGGACGGCATTGCTGAGTCCAGTATTGAACAACTTGCTCGAAATATCCGCCAACAAGCACCTAATGTGAAGCAAGTCTGGGTGAAGACTAGCGACGGTGCAAATTGGATGGGGCGTTATGATCGTAGCTCGCTGGCGATCAATGGCGTGGCAGATATTGATCGCTGGGTCCGTATTCTGGCGCAGTTTGACCTGGAGTTTCATGCATGGTGTGTGCCAACGGGAATTGATCCCGTCAACGAAGCGGGTATCATTGCCGCCACCTGTATGCGCCCTGGTGTACGTTCCATGATCCTGGATGTGGAACCCTATGCTGGTTTCTGGCAAGGAGGTCGTGAAGGCATTCGTCCCTTCATGATGTTGATTCGGCGGCAGATTGGCGGCTCCTTCCACATCGGCATGAGTACCGACCCGCGCCCACAGCATTATGACAGTATTTTCCCGGAAGAATGGTTCCCCTTTGTCAACAGCCTACATCCGCAGAGTTACTGGTACACGTTCCGCAAAACGCCGGAAGAAACGCTGCAATCTGTTTATGAAACATGGGGGAGCTATGGGCGGCCTGTGATCCCGGCGTTACAGGGGGATGCGCCGCTCATTGACCAGAATGCTGCTCACGCGATTGCTACCGGGCGCTATGGGGCGCAAGGGTTGAGTTGGTGGCGGTATGGCGTGATTTCGCAGTTTAATGCCGTGAACTTGCCTGTCACGGTTGATCCTAGTGAGCCTGTTGAAAGCCCTGGTAACTGGGCTGATGAAGTTGTCGTGCGCCCGACGGATGATGGTTTCCGCAGTGGAAGTTATACAGGACAACAAGAATTCAGCGAATTCATGGGAACATGGGGCTGGATCGTTTTCTACAAAGAAACAGAACCCGCCATCAGCACTGTCTGGGCGGAATGGCGCACGACGCTGCCACAATCTGGACGCTATGAAATCGCAGCGTTTATCCCACAAAGACATTCGACAACGCAACGCGCCCGGTACAAAGTACATGGTATTCGCGGCACAAAAACGGAAGTTGTCATCGACATCAATCAGGCTGCAAACAAGAATCGCTGGGTTGCCCTGGGGATCTTCGACCTGGAGAAGAACCAGACCAATGCTGGTAAGGTATTCTTAAACGATGTGACGGGTGAAATCGGCAAAACTATTGCCTTTGATGCGATTCGCTTCCGTCGTATCGTCATTATAGATGAGCCGGGTACCGAAGAACCTGAGCCACCCGATGATGGTGATTGGATCATTGACGGGGTCTATATTGCGGATGGTTACGACTCGCCTGTGGGTACGGCTGATCAGCGAGAAGGGAATACCCTCTGGCCTTCTGGGTGGCGAGATGCAACGGGTTTTGGTTATGACACCGTAGCAATCTACTTGCAGAATTTCGGTTCGTATCACACAGGCGTTGACCTTAACGTCGGTCGTGGTGGGAATGACGATATTGGCGTACCTGTCTATGCTCCTGCCAGTGGCGTGGTGACCTATCAGGCCAGTATCATCCCATGGGGAAATGTCACCATCATCCATCATGATCCGCTGAAAGGGTTGAATGGGTTGGTGACGTACAGCCGCTATGGACACATGCAGAATGTGCGCGTGCAAGTTGGGCAGCGTGTACGCCGAGGCGACCAGATTGGCGAAATCGGTACAGGTGGCGGACGGTACATTGCACATTTGCACTACGACATCAGCCCGACGACAGTTCTGTTAACACGTCCTGGCGATTGGCCTGGACGCAATATTGAGCGTCTGCTGAAAGACTATGTTGATCCACTGGCCTTCACGCGCAACAACCGCCCGGACTGAGTTTGTGGCATCAACACGAGGTGACTGCGGATATGCAGCACCTCGTTCACTATCGAATAGGAAGGCGATAAGTTCTAGCAGTCTTCCCAGACGAAATGCCCCGCCAGAATGCGCTTCAGTTGTTCGCTGAAGCAGCTTGCATCCAGTGGCTTTGCAATCATGCCATTAAAACCCATCTTGCGCGTTGTTGCTTTTTCGTTGGTGTTCACTGTATAAGCAACAATTGGTGCATCAACGTTATATTCTTTGCGCAACACATCGTAGATTTCGTAGCCGTTCATCCCCGGTAAGTCGAGATCTAGAAAAACGACCTGTACACTTTCCAGCACTGCCGGGTCAATATCGGCTCCTCTGCTGTAGCAAGTGCAGTCTACGCCTTCCATCTGTAAAACGTGCTTCAGGACTTCGATACTGTTTTTGTCATTCTCGACAATCAGCGCATGGATTGGCGGCATGTGACTAATCTCCTTCGTACCAGACGTTTTCACCATCGAGAATGCGGGCGATTTGCTTCGGGAATTGGTCGAAGTCTATGGGTTTACTGATGAAACCAGCGAAGCCTTTTTTCCGAGCCGTGGGCATTGTCTCGGCTGGATCGCTGGCAGAGACGGCTACAACCGGGACATCTGCAAATTCAGGCCGCTGCCGAATTTCATCTGTGACATCAAAGCCACTCACGCCATTGGGCAGCATCAAATCCATGATGATAATATCGACCGGGGCAAATGCTTGTAGGCGGCTGATGGTGTCGGTGCCGTAGCGTTCAATGGCGGTTTTTGCGCCGTTACGTTCCAGGATCATTTGCTCAATAGCTCGGTTTGCCAGATTATCTTCTACGATGAAGATGCGTTTGTTGGCTAATAACTGCATGACAACCTCCGTTTTTGTCGTCCGCTTGATTATGCCGGAACCAGTGTCTCTTGTTCAAATACGAGTGGCTTCAAGACTTCAGCGGCAATGGGCAAGCTCACATAGAACGTGGCACCCTGTCCAGGTTCGCTTTCCAGCCAGAGCTTCCCGCCGTGAATTTCCGCCAGGCGGCGTGAAATCGGCAAGCCAAGCCCAGTACCACCGCCTTGTTCAATGCCGTGTTTCGTCTGGTGGAATGTGTCGAAGATGACTTCATGATCTTCTGGCGCAATACCAGGGCCAGTGTCTTTTACGGTGAAAACAATGTTTTCTCCTTCCCGTTTCAGGCTGAGTTTCACTTCGCCTTCTTCGGTGAACTTACAGGCATTGGATACCAGGTTCAGCATAATCTGCCGGATGCGGCGCTTATCACCCAGGATGAGAGGCAGGTCGGGTTCGGTTTCCGTCACGAGTTGGACGGATTTCTCTGCAAGTAAGCTATCCGCAACATCGCTCACCGAAGTGAACATCTTCTGTAGGTTCACATCATTTTCTACGAAGAGCTTCAACTGCCCCGCCTCGATCTTGGAAATATCGAGCAGATCGTTGATCAAGCTCAACAGATGCTTGCCGTTGTCGTTTACTTTGCCCAGCATATCAACCTGTTCGGTGTTCACCGTCCCCAACATCCCTTCACTGACGAATCGTGTGAAGTTGAGAATGGCATTCAGCGGCGTGCGCAACTCATGCGACATGTTGGCGAGGAATTGGCTTTTTAGCTGGTTAGCGGCTTCCGCTTGCTGGCGAGCGATATCGAGCGCTTTGTTGGTTGTTTCTAGGGCAACATTTTGTTCAGCAAGCTGTAAGCGCTGCCGATTGATGAAACTCGTGCTGCGATCCAGATACCAGAAGAAGATGATGGTACCCAGGCCAATGATGAAGATACCAATCTGGCTGGCGGTGAAACTGGCGCGGCTGCTGGGGATGAAGCTGTCTTCCAGGTAGGACACAATGTACCCAACTTGCGCACCCTGCACATTCTCGACAGCAAGGAAAGACACAAGATAATCTTCCCCTTCGGAATGCAGGTAGGTTGCAAAGGTTTCCCCCGTACTCAGGCGTTGGGCGATGTCGTCCCCGAAGCTGCTGTTGATGGATGCAATTGTATCCCAGCTCATGTCTTCATCGGTGTAGGTTTCTAATACCTGGCGGTCATAGGCGTATTCTTCAGAAACATCGCTGATGACATAGTTGCTCTGCTCGTCTTCGAAAACTTTTGCATCCACGACATCAGAGCGTAGCAAGAAGGTAGAGCCACCGGGGAGTGATTCGTTCAGGTCTTGCTGAATAGCAATGAAGGAGACGCTGGTTTCTACGCTTCCGATGTGTTCGTCTTCCCAGAACAGCGGGAAAAGATAGCGGAAGCCGTTATAAATACGTCCTTCTTCAAAACCCGTGATAGAAACAAGATCGCGGTTGGCGACCATGATCGTATAGCGAATGTCGGTCAGGTCATCCCCAAAGCGTTCCGGGCGATGGAAACGAAGGAAACTGTAGTTATTCGGCAGGTGGAAGTGTAGCTGACGTAGATTCAGCACCGAAAGGCGTTCGTATTCGTCAATCAGCAGGTTGTATAGTTCTTCACGGATGACGGCCTGTTCTTCTTCCGAGGCACCATAAGCGCCTGCGTAGAGTGAGAGAACTTCCGGCTGATTGATGACTTCATCGTAGATGATCTGCGCGGAGCGTTCATAGCCTTCCAGCAATTGTTCATATGCGATGCGCAAGTTGCTCGCCTGGCTTTCCAGATGTTGTGCTTCAAGCTGCTCTTGATTGCTCTGGAATGCCGCCTGTGCCAGCAAGACGATTATCAGAACAATCGGAATGAGCAGCAGCGGACGTAAGCGAAATGTGGATCGCTCGGATGAAATCACTTCAGAGGTGGTTGTGTCAGCCATCATATTTTTTGTCCTATTTCACTCCCACGTGAGGTGGAATATGGTGGAATCACCACCGAAGTCCTGGCGCTTATGTTCGTCGTCGTATTTCAATGTGAAATACGTACCGTGATCCAGGTAGCGTTGTGCCGCTCCATAAAGATAGCCATATACCATATCGTCAGGCCAGACGGTGTTTTCCCAATATTGGATATGCTTGTCGTCAAGCTGCTTGACGACATACTTACCCGGACTGCCTTTGCGATGTTGTGCGCTGTGAATATCCCCTAATTGCAGCAGTTTCTGTACCGTATCGAGATTCTCAAAATCTTCACCGGGTTCGATGTGGTAGATAATTGCCATACCGACGCTAACCAGGTTCGTCATCGCGTTTGGACGGTTCATCCACTCTTTCAACAGATTGATGAATTCATCGACCGGATACCAACTCTCAGGGTCGAGATCATCCATATGATGGGCTTTCACGGAAGAAATCACAGCATCACGGCGATAATGGTTGAAGATTGCTGTCATTGCTGCGCCGGAGACTTCTGCTCCTGGTGCATACCGATAGGGAAACATGTGGTGGACTCCTTTGAATTCTACACCCAAACTCACAATACCCCGGACATTCGTAGTTAAACCCTTAAGACTGTTGTTAGCCGGAATGAATGACACAACTTTATGACGTTTATCACATGTGTAGTGTGTGTATGTTTATTTTTTGACATTAGCGTGCCTAATGGCTCGCATTAGAAGCTGAATCTGATAGGTGGGGGGGGTATATGCTCTATACTGAGCATCAGTTTCGGACACCGTATCCAAGTAGATAGAGGAATAACCACGTATGCAGTTTTTTGGACGTTCACAGCCCGCTGCTTACCAGGCGCTGGATGTGCAAAGCTATAACGCGAACTATGTGCAGAATGATACAGATCATGTATTGGTTGATGTTCGTACAGTTGGTGAGTTCATGGGTGGGCATGTACCACACGCAATCAATATCCCCTTACATGAATTCAGCAGTCGTGCGTCGGAACTACCACAAGATAAGCCGATCATTGTGATCTGTGCTACGGGCAACCGCAGCCGCAGCGCATGCAGCTTCCTGGCGAATGCTGGTCGCAAAGACGTGTACAATTTGAATGGTGGGACCTTCGCATGGATGACTGCTGGTCTTCCGTTGGAATAAGTCTTCATCTGCACATTGTGATAAACGAGAGGAATTGAAACATGTTACTGAAGTATTTCTACGACAAAGCGCTGGCGCAGGCTAGCTATCTGGTAGGTTGTGCTGCAACGGGTGAAGCGATGGTGGTGGATGCAGCACGCGACATTCAACAGTACCTGGATGCCGCTGAAGCAGAAGGATTGCGAATCACCCATGTGACGGAAACGCATATTCACGCAGATTACGTCAGCGGCAGTCGTGAACTCGGTGCTGCGACTGGTGCAACGCTCTATCTCAGCGATGAGGGGGATGAAAACTGGAAGTACCGATTTGTGGATGATGGCAACGTTGTTCTCGTCAAAGATGGCGATAGCTTCATGGTCGGTAATGTGAAGGTGGAAGTGCTGCATACCCCTGGGCATACCCCGGAACACATCAGCATCATGATTACCGATACCGCCGCCGCTGATCAGCCCATAGGTGTATTCACTGGCGATTTCCTCTTCGTTGGGGATGTCGGTCGCCCGGATTTGCTGGAAGAAGCAGCCGGTATCATGGGTACGAAGGAACCCGGCGCACGCAAGATGTTTGAAACCATTGCGCGTTTCAAGGATCTGCCGGATTACCTGCAAATCTGGCCTGCACATGGGGCTGGCAGCGCTTGCGGGAAGGCACTCGGTGCAATTCCTTCGACCACGCTGGGATACGAAAAGTTGTTCAATCCGGCATTCCAGTATGATAACGAAGATGAATTCGTCGCCTGGTTGCTTGATGGTCAGCCGGAAGCGCCCTTCTATTTCGCTCAGATGAAGAAGGTCAATAAAGAAGGCCCTGCCTTGGTGCGTGATATGGCTGAATTGACGAAGCTGGATCGTGCTTCGTTGGATGCGGTCATCGAAAGTGGTTCGCTGGTAATTGACCTGCGTGCAAAGGAAGATTACGCGAAGGCATATATCCCCAACACCATTAACATTCCCATGACCAGCGACGGGTATGTGAATTACGTGGGCTGGTTTGTGCGCTATGATGAACCCGTTTATGTGATTGTACCGGAAGGCGCGGATGCCGAGGCTGTGATGACGACTCTGCGCTCGATTGGTGTGGATAATCTGTCCTGCTATTTCGCTGCGGAAGATGTCATCGACGAGAATACCCGGTCTGCTGTTGAAGTGACTGCTGCGGAACTCGCAAACCGCATGCAAGCAAATGGCCTCATCGTGGTGGATGTGCGCGGCAAGACGGAATACGACGAGAAGCACATTGCTGGCTCCCTGAATATTCCGCTGGGGTATCTGCCGCGTCAGGCGAAGGACATGCTGAAAGAGGGACATACCCTTGTTACCAATTGTGCCAGCGGGTATCGTTCCGCCATTGGTGCTAGCGTGCTTCGTTGCCTGGGCTATGAAGATGTTGTGAACCTGAGCGATGACGAAGGAATCTGGTCGAAGGCAATTCCGACCGAATAAGTCCCAGACTTCCAAGAAAACAGACTATTAATGAATAGGGGGACAATGTTCCCCTATTCTCGTTATGCTGGCAATCAAAGCATTTGAGGGTATAGAACAATGGCAACACAGGCTCAGAAGTCCATTTCGGAGCGCTTTCAACTGCGGGATTATTTACCATTTACAGATTGGCTCCTGCATTATAATCGCGCAAATCTTTCAGGCGACATCATCGCAGGGATTATCGTCGCGGTGATGTTGGTTCCGCAGGGTATGGCTTATGCGCTCCTGGCTGGCCTTCCGGCAGAAGTGGGTTTGTATGCCAGTATTTTGCCATTGATCATTTATGGCCTTCTGGGAACAAGCCGTGCGTTGGCTGTGGGACCCGTTGCAATGGTGTCGCTGCTGGTTGCGAGCGGAATTGCCACGCTGAACCCGGCTACAACCAGCGAAACAGTCGTATTGGCGATCACGCTGGCTTTGCTCGTCGGCATTATTCAGATGGCAATGGGTATTTTCCGTATTGGCTTCCTGGTGAACTTCCTCAGCCACCCGGTACTATCGGGCTTCACCAGTGCGGCTGCGCTCGTGATTGGTTTCAGTCAGTTGAAGAGCCTGCTCGGTTTCAACATTCCCCGTACAGAGCATTTTCATGAATTGATTCTGTACGCGGCAGAACACATTGGGCAAACCAATCCTGTGACACTGGGAATTGGCTTGGTGAGCATTGCGATTCTGCTCTATTTCAAATTTGCGCTGGGTAAGCAGTTGAAAGCACTGGGTCTACCCGCAACGTGGGTCGTTGCGTTGACCAAGGTTGGCCCTCTGGTGATTGTGTTGTTAGGCAGTGCCGTTGTCTATATTTTCTCGTTGCATGAGGCAGCCGCTGTTTCCATTGTGGGGGCTGTTCCGCGTGGTCTACCGCCGCTGACCTTGCCGCAATTCGACCTGGCAACCTGGCAATCTCTTTTGCCTATTGCGCTGACGATCGGCGTTGTGAGCTATATGGAGAGTATTTCTGTAGCCAAAGCGCTGGCGGCAAAGAAGCGCCAGAAAGTCGACGCGAACCAGGAATTAATTGCGCTCGGCGCTGCGAACCTGGGTGCGACCTTCACAGGTGGTTATCCGGTAACGGGTGGTTTCAGTCGTTCGATGGTCAATTTCACCGCCGGAGCAAATACCGGACTGGCTTCGATCATCACGGCTGTGCTGGTTCTGCTGACAGTCGTCTTTTTGACTCCGCTATTCTATTACTTGCCCAATGCGGTTCTGGCTGCGATTGTCGTAGTTGCTGTTTCCTCGCTGGTGAATGTGAAAGATTTTTTCCATGCCTGGAAGTACAGCAAGTCAGACGCACTTTCGCTGCTGATCACCTTCATTGCAGTGCTGGAACTCGGTATAGAAGTGGGTATATTCGTCGGCGCTGGTGTTTCCATCGCGCTCTATCTGTGGCATACCAGCCGCCCCCATGTTGCTATCGTTGGTCGCATTGAAGGTACAGAAGAATACCGCAACATCTTACGCCATGAAGTGAAAACATTCCCGAATATTCTGGCACTGCGCATTGATGAAAGCTTGTATTTCCCCAATGCACAATACCTGGAAGAGATGGTTTTGTGTCAGGTGGCGGATCACCACGAGATCGACCATTTCGTGCTGGTCTGCAAGGCCGTCAATTACATTGATACCAGCGCCCTGGAAACCCTGGAGGAATTGCATCAACATCTGGCAGATAATAATATCGGTTTCTACATGGCTGAAGTCAAAGGCCCCGTTATGGATCGCCTGAAGCGCATCGGTTTTGTAGATCGTCTGGGGGAGGATCATTTCTTCTTGACGACGCATGATGCTATCCAGACACTCAAAGATGCCTGAAACACCATTCGGGGAAGACTTGAAAGCTAGGGCGACTCAAGTTAGCTGCTTGCATCAATTGGTTGTTCCCCGTCTCCCGAACCCTTCTTTCACACGTTCATATCCGGCATGGCTGAAAGGGCAAACTTTCACACAAACTGCGCAGCCGTGATTCTCTGCGTAGTAATCCAGGCATTTGTTATAGTGCAGCGTTGGTTTGCGCCCGGTCACTGCGTGAACCTGTCCATCGGTGTAGATGGCATTCGGTGGGCATTCCCGCACGCAGCGCTGACACATAGCACAAAAATCCAGCACCCAGGCATGCGGATTCTCTACTGCCTCTGGTACGTCCATATTGGTATACACAATATTGATGCGCTGCCTTGTGCCATCCGAGGGGGAAATCAGCAAGCCATGATAGCCAATTGCGCCGATTCCCGCTGCCTGTGCAACACGCACATAATCCACCATGCCCCCTATCGGGAATCCAGGATATGCACCATAGCCATACTCACGTAATAGATCGCTCATCTTCAGCGCCAGTTCCCCCAATGATCCATACGTTTTCAGGACTTCGTGCAGTGCCTGGTAGCTCGGTGCGGTGTTGATTGCATCTGCTTCCATATCGACCGTGAAGACGATGGCATTTTGGTATGGAAGCGCGTATCCCTCGAAAATATCATCAGGATTAATCTGCACGAATCCGACTTCAACTGCGCCATTGTCACGGGCGAATTGCTCAATGTGTGACCACAAGCTAGCGTCTGCTGCCTGCTGTGTCGGATTTTGCGGGTGTTTCATATACTCGGCGCACTGTGTCATCGTGTTCATCGTATGCAGCAGGGTCGGCAGTAAATTTACTTTGTGCGACAAAGAAAGCTTCCGCATCATCTCGTTCACACCCTTGCCTGGTGGCGCAGTGTCTAGCCGTTCAACAGCGTTTATTCCAGGGTGGAAAGTTCCCGCGATGTGTTTCAGTTCGGCTTCTGCTTCATCACGCAAAGTTGAGATGTTTCCAGAGCCAGTCATCGCACGCAGCATCAGCGACAGGTTGTGCAGCGACTTCGTAAGTTGCATAATACGTCTCCTCTTCTTCCGCCTATCATACTCGGAAAATGCTGCAACAAACAAAATGATTTGGCGCATCTACAGAAACTGGGATTCTTGACATTTTCTGTAAACGGCGCAGCACGCTGTGCCGCTACAAATCACACTTTTTATCAGCATGTGCCAATGAATTTGCTGAATCGTTAGCTTCTTTCGTAACAAAAAAGGGAGTACCCGGATGGATACTCCCCTTATTTGGTTTTCTGGACGGCTCAGATTTACTGTCCGCAGCGATCCTCTTCCACCGAGAAGGCCATTGTTGTACCCATCGGATCGGAGAGGCTGTTGTCGAAGTAGTACCAGGTTACCTGGATGTGGCTCGCCAGTACGGTATTGATGCGAGTGAAACCCGTCTGATCCCAACGTTCGGCGCTTTGAAGGACGTTGCCCTCTGCGTCGAAGACTTGCCAGGAGAACATCACCTTATCTGGCTGTCCAGCGATGAGCGGCACAGGGTTCGGATTGTTGACCTGCCAAGCGCTGGTGTTTCCATTCGGATTTTCGATCCAGCAGACTTCCAGCGTTTGCACCTCTACCTGTGGTACAGGTGTAGGTGCAGGTTCCGTTGGTGTCGGCTCGGTGGGTGTCGGTTCGGTGGGTGTCGGTTCAGTCGGTGACGGGCTGGGTGTGACCGGAACGATAACCGCCTCAGTTTCGCAGAGGTAGTCCACCGTAGCGAAGGCCACAGCCATGCCAATCGGTTCGGAGAGTTCGTTATCAAACACGTACCAGGTCACTTCGATGTGGCTTGCCAGTACGGTATTGATGCGGGTTTCGCCGGTTTGATCCCAACGTTCGGCGCTCTGGAGGATATTTCCCTCTGCGTCGAATACCTGCCAGGAGAACACAACCTTATCCGGTTGTCCTGGGTAGAGTGGTACAGGGTTCGGGTTAGTGACCTGCCAAGCGCTGGTGTTACCGTTCGGATTTTCGATCCAGCAGAGTTCCAGCTCCTGAACTTCTGGCACAGGTTGCGTGGGAGTCGGTTCCGTCGGTGTCGGCTCGGTGGGAGTCGGCTCGGTGGGAGTCGGCTCGGTGGGAGTCGGCTCGGTGGGAGTCGGTTCCGTCGGTGTCGGCTCGGTGGGAGTCGGTTCGGTGGGTGTCGGTTCCGTCGGTGTCGGTTCTTCGACTATCCATGTGAATTCGGTGATTGCTGTCTGGCCTTCGCTGTCAATCACGGTGACCGTCACATTGAAAATGCCAGCTTCGGTGAATGTACCTGAAATCAAGCCGGTTTCAAAGTCGATGGAGATACCCGTCGGCAGGCCGATTGCGTTGTAGTACAACTGCAAGCCTTCAGGATCGTTTGCAGTTACCTGGATTGAAGCACTTTCACCGATGAAGTCATGCTGATCGGCAATCGGGTTGACTGTCGGCGGCAGATTCTCAGGAATATCTTCCGTGTTGATGAAGGTGACGTGGTCGATTTCTGTGTAGTTCGAAACGAACTCGACGCAGGTGCGACCATCCAGCATAAAGGTGTTGGCGTTGTTGCCTTCTACCAGTGCGCCGAGATTGGTGTAGCCATCCTGCACATCTTCACAGACGGCGTAGGTATCCGGCGTGAGGCTGGTGTAGTTGGCGATACCATCCACGTTGGTGCGGACTTCACGCGGCTGAATCTGGATATAGTCGCCATCTACTTCCTGGTAGAGGAACATCTGCCAGCCAGCGCCCGGAACCTGATCTGTACTGGTATCCAGCATGCCATCGGCATCCAGCAACTTCGTGATCTGTACCTGACCGCGACGCTTATTCACGAAGGTGCATGTCAGGTCTTCGCCACCTGCGATTGTGACTTCTACGCTGCGTTCCGTGCCGTTTGCGTTTGCAACCAGCATTTCGTCGCCGCAATAGATGTCTGTATCCCAGTTGCCCGGCGCATTCAGTTCGCTGATGCTGTATGTGCCAGCGTACAGCGAGAACGTTTCACGATCCAACTGGTCATCGTTGGAGGCATCGTTATCCAACCAGAAGTTGGCAATTGCTTGGTCATCCTGGCTGATGGCGAATTCCCAATCCAGCCAATCTGCATCTGGCTGTGCATCTTTGACGATGGTGATCGTACCCATGATTGGCTGATGCCCGAACTTCACAAGTTCATCTGCACCGGACGGAACCGTGACGGGCTTACATGCGGGATCACTACCTGGATCGGTGTTGGTGTAGTTCACAGGTGTGGGTACACAGACGGTGTATTCACCTGGGAAGAGTTCCCAGAAGTTGATGTAACCGTTGGGGCCAGCGCCGACGGTGCTGAGTTCGTTCCCATCAGCATCGTAGAGCGTTGCAGTCTGGTTCAACAGCACAGGTTCAGGATTATCACCGAAGTTGCGGCGACCATCACCATTGAGGTCTTCGTAAATTTCGACGGTGATGTGACCATAGCGGTAGTAACCGAAGCTGACGCTGGTGTTTTCGCCGCCTACGGCAACGCCATTCTGACAGTTATCACCGGGGGTCAGGTTGATCCAATCTTCCAATGGTGTGACGCAGATCGTGTATTCCCCTGGAGTCACATCGAAGAAGTTCACGTAGCCGTTTTTCCCGCTTTCGCGGCTGCTCAGTTCATTCCCTTCCAGGTCATAGAGTGTAACTACCCAGTCTTCCAAGCCCGGATCGGGATCATCGCCGTGATCTTTGCGACCATCCCCATCACGATCTTCGTAAAGACCCACAATGAAACGACCCAGTGCCTGATCGTTGTTCAGAACAGCGGTGGCAGCAGTGTCTGTACCCACGCTGATGTGGTCATCTCCGTTGATAATGCGGATGGAGAAGGTCATTTCTTCGTCCGGTTCGACATCGCTGTCATCATCGGGCGTGACGGTGAACTGTAGGCTGTCGCCAGTGGTGTAGGTCAGTTCGATGCTGCCAGGGAAGACAGCGTTGCTGGCAAGATCATCGCCGTCAATCGGGTTGGTTCCTGTACCTTCGAGCGTGATTTCCAGCGTGACCTGTTCGTTGGAGGGAATGTCACTCTCGATAGTGTAGGTGACAGGTTCGCCTTCATTGATGCTGTCCGCGCTCTGGGTTACGTTGATGGTAACGGGGGTAACGACTTCTTCAACCCCAACCAGGATTTCCACGCGGCTGAGTTCTGCGCTGCCACTGAATTCGCCGGAGAGGTTGATCGTACCGGACATGATGAAGCTCTTGCTGAAGTCGAATCCCTTCACAGTGAAGTCCAGGAAGCCTTCGCCGTCGAAGTCGCCAAGCGGGTATCCATTGAACGTCACATCTGTGAAGGAAACTTCTGCCGGATCATCACGATCTGACAACGTGATTTGCATGATGTCCAGATCATCCAGCGTATAGGTCTTGCCATCCGCAGCGATATTGGCAGCCAGGTTGGTGTATTCCAGGGTATAGGTACCATTGGTGTTGACGACGGTCATCACGAGCTTATCGTTTGCACGATCCAGCTCGAAAGTCACTTCGTTTTCACCTTCAGCCCAGACGATATCTCGTTCCGAACGGGTCGCACCACCGCGTCCCAGGTCAGGTAGGCCGAGGAACATCTCGCGGTCACCATCACTGGCGAAGCTGCGAGAGCGCGAACCGATGACCCACTCGCTGGCATTTGCCGAACCGCTTTCGACGACATAGTCAATGTCATCTTCATTATCCAGAACCGTTGTCACAGCCGATGCCGTGCCTACGCTGATGTGATTATCACCACTGACGATGCGGATGGAGAAGGTCATTTCTTCGTCCGTTTCGTAGATGAAGTCATCATCAGGCGTGACGGTGACCTGCATGGTGGAACCAGTGGTAAATGGCATCTGGATGCTGCCAGGGAAGACAGCGTTGCCGACGAGGTCATTGCCATCAATCGGGTTGGTTCCTGTACCTTCGAGCGTGATTTCCAGCGTGACCTGTTCGTTGGAGGGGATGTCACTCTCGATGGTGTAGATGATGGGTTCGCCCTCGGTGATGGTATCACTGCTCTGGGTCACGTTGATGACAACTGGCTCAACCGATGCTTCGAGGTTCAGGCCAATCACGACCGGATCATGATCCGAAGCACGGAAGGGCAGGTCGTCCCGGAAGACTGCTTGACGCAAAGCCGTACCGAAGTCGAGGTTATAGTCAATTAAATCGGGTTCGTCGGCGTTGATGTGCCATTCGGTCACGCCTGTAACCTGTGCTAGGAGGGATGCATTCGCCAGCGCGTAATCCAGCGTACCCAATTGCCCGTCAAAGACGTAGCCATAGGGGTTTGTGATGAACGCGGCTGCCAGGTCAGTGTAGCCTGCTGCTTCTAGTGTGGTGATCGGGGCTTCCATGGCGTAGCTGTTGAGGTCGCCCATGATGAGGAAGTCTTCATCACCGCTGCCCGTTGGGTCAGTTGCCAGCCAATCAGCCAGGGCTTGTGCTGCGGCAGTACGAACGCCGTTGCAATTGCCCTGTCCATCACCCAGATCAGGGTCACCCACATCGTCACAAGCAGATCCCTTGGATTTGAGGTGATTGACAACGACGGTGAAGACCCCACCTGTCGCAGCTTCCTCGAAGGTCTGTGCTAGAGCAGGGCGGTTCTTGGTGTCGATGAAGTTCGGATCAACGCTGCTATCGAGGATGGCGGCGTTGCCGACAAGGTTCACGGTGTTCACATCATAAATGAAGGCCACTTTGATCGCATCAGTACCGATGACACCTGCATCAACGAAACCGTAAGTGCGTCCACTGCGAGCATTCAATTCAGCGACCAGGGCTTCCAACACCGGATCGACACCGTCATTGGCTGGGCTGGCGGCTGGGTTATTTTCCAACTCGATCAAACCAACAATATCGGCATCCATGGCAACGAGTGCGGTTACGAGTTTATCCAACTGGCGCTGATACTCGGCCTGGCTATCTGCACCACGGCAATCCTGGTTGGTCGGGCCACATAGGTTGCTGCCCTCGTCGAGAGTGGTGAAGAAGTTCAGCACGTTGAAGCTAGCAACAGTCAAGCTACCACCCACTGCGTCGGGAGTCGCCGGACGGATATTTTCGCGGCTGTATTGTGCATCGTATGGCAAGATGCGATAGGTTTCATCACCGCTGCCACCAGAACCACGGCTGAAGCGCACAATGCCATAGAGGTTGGTGATCGTATCGCCCATGCGGAAGCTATCGTTTGCGAAGTCCAGGGTATCTCCCAAGCCGGGCAAGACAACCGGGTTCGGATTCTGGATAGATTGACCATCGTCGATCATGATGTTGCGTTTTGCTACATCTTCGAGATGAGCTGCATAACCAGCAACACTCGGAGCGTTATTCTGGGTGAACTGCTCCAAGCGTCCGTTTTCGGATGCACGCAACTCACCAAAGCGATCCAGGTTGAACAACTCGGTCACGGTCAAGGTTTCTGGGAAGTTGACCCACATCCCTTCGTAGGCTTCGAGATTCGCAATCACTTCACCGTCGCTGTTGGTGGTGACGGAAGCGAAGGGTAAATCGAGTACAGCGGGTGCGGTCAACGCGATGTTTCCGGTAGAGACCACCGTGATATTGGTGACGGTATCCAACTGGGTTTCGCCGAAGTACTCATCAACGGTACCCGTCACCTGTACCAAATCACCCACGTTGACATCAACAATCGCATCGCCACCTTCAAAGATGAAGATACCTTCAGAGGTCATGCCGTCTGCGTCGAAGTCAGCCGTTTCTTCCTGAACGAAGAAGCCACGCAAATTGCGGTTCGTGTCTGTGTCGCCATCCTGGAAATCACCTACCACAATCCCTTCAATGGTGACAACCTGCCCATCCAGCGGACTGCTCGTGCCACTACCTTGAATGTCGTGGATCTTGGTGTAGACAATCGCTGCGTCATCATCTTCTACGTCAACGGTTGCGGTTGCATCATCAAAACCAGCAGCGGCTGCCGTGATGGTGACAATCTGTGTGCCGTCTACATCGGTTTCATCAACACCTGTGACGGTGAAGGTTGTTTCGGTTTCATTGGCTGCGATTTCGACAGAGGCTGGAACGGTTGCTTCGCCTGTGTCGCTGCTGCTCAGGTTCACGGTCAGGGCTGCGCTGGTATCGCCCGTGCGCGTAACTGTACCCGTTGCTGAACCACCATTTTCGCTGATGCTCGTAGGATCAATGCTCAGAGCGATGCTCGGTGTGGGGTTGCAGTCAAAGATTTGACTGTTGTTTGCTGCACCAGGGGTGTCATTTGCCGGGGGTTGCCAGGTGAATTCATCGTAGGTGCAGCCTGTGCCTGCAAGCTGTAGCGATTCGCCAACCGGGGTGCTGCCGGGTTCCGAAACGCCAACATCGACAGAGGTCATGCCAGCGGCGGGGCCACTTGCGGCGGTGAAAGTGCCTTCATAACTCAAGAACTGAACGACATTTCCATCTGGATCAACGAGCGCGAAACCATCCGGGCTGCCGTTCTGGAGGCCAGAAATGGATGCGGTCGCAAAACCGAACCCGGTACCTGTATCATTGCCCAGAGTTCCAGAGAGTGATGTGATGCTGTACGTAGAGCCATTGCTACCATTGTACGGAACAATCGTCCAACTACTCAAATCGGTTCCAGCAGGCCCCGCGATTTCAATGAATTCGCCTGTGTCGCTACCTGTGTTGTCGTAGTGGAATTCATTGATCCAGGGCTGTGCCAGGGCAACAGGTTCACCGCAGATCGTGATGTTATCGAAGGCCATTGCTTCGAAGGGGAAGTCTGCCGTCATGGTCAGGGTCAGCGTGCTGCCTGTATCACTGATGTTGGTAGCGAAGACATCCAATAGGCCTGCGCCTGCGCCACTCGCCGGAGTTTTATCCAGGTAGGTGTTGCTGGCTGTGCTGTTATCTTCAGCAAGGTACTTTGTGATTGTACCATCACCATTCACGACGAGGACTCTTCCACCGCCGGAAGCGTTGCCGCTGTCCATTGGGCGAGTGCTGAATCCATTGGCAGATACAGCATCCAGGTCAAAGGCAGTCTGAACGTTTCCGTCAACATCGACAACAAAGACTACATCCGTCGCTGTGTTGAAACCACCGAAATCGCTGTTTGAAATGCCGCCCATGCCGACCAGCAGTTGCAGGTTTTCATAACCAGAGACTGTGAACACCCAGGTTGCGGACGGTGTCCCCCATTCACGAGTATCCGACATTGCGAAGTAGGCGTTATCGAGGTCACTGTTCTGACCGAAGATGCCTTCGGTATCACCCGCGAAGATACTACCGCTATAGGCGAAGACGCTGTCGTCACCAATGCTAAATGGTATACCTGAGCTTTGGGGCCAAGCAGTCTGGCTACCAACACCGAAGAAGTCGCCACCGCCGCCATCGAGGTTGTCGGTTGCAGGATTGAATCCGCTGACGAGGTTTACTGCACCACCGTCGAAGTCTTCCAGGGCAACCAGTTCATAGCCAGTTGGGCAAACCAGCGGCTCAATGGGTTCGTCATCATTGCAGTCGAAGGTCTGGCTGTTATTCACAGCGCCGGGTGTATCATCCGCCGGGGCATTCCAGGCGAAGTCTTCATAGAAGCAACCTGTGCCGCCAAGCTGGAGCGAGAACCCTGCTGGGGTGCTGCCGGATTCGGAAACACCAATATCGACAGCTTCTATGCCGTCGGCAGCGCCGCCAACACCTGTGAAGGTGCCTTCGTAGCCCAGGAACTGAACGAGGTTGCCACTGTTATCTACCAGGGCGATCCCATCCGGGCTGCCATTCTGGAGGCCAGAAATGGATGCGGTCGCAAAACCGAACCCGGTACCCGTGTTATCGGTAAGTGTGCCAGTGAGTACATCTGTGTCGTAAACAGTACCGTTGCTGCCGTTATAAAGAACGATTGACCAGCCAGATAAATCTGTTCCGGCAGGTCCCGCAATTTCAATGAATTCCCCGGTATCCGTACCCGCGTTGTCGTAGTGGAATTCATTGATGAACACTTCGGTTCCGGCGGCTGCTGCGCTGATGAAGGTGTCTTGCAAGATTTCATCAGGTGCAGTCGGTGTGAGAACGCCAGCAAAATGTGCCAGTGTCGCACCCGCGCCGATTGCCAGGAGTGCAGCTCCCAGCCACTTCAACAAACTTACTCGCATTGTGGTTTATAACCCTCATTGTGTGTGTAAATCCCAAAGCTGTGCAACGCTTCGTTGCTACTGCGATACAACCCTGTGAGCGATGGGCTGTCCTATTTTGGGGCAGATACTTGCCCACTGACTGATGCGTCATGTAATAACGCCTGCTATAGAGAAATGAATACCGTTACAATATGTTAAGAACCACCAATGTTAGGTTAGATTTGCTGCCTTGCCGCCGCCTTTCAATAGCTTGCAAATGCTTCTTACAAACTCGTTTTAACAAATGCTTAAAGGGGTAATTGGCTTTGTTATGTGGAAGGCACTGGCTTTGTAGGGGACATTGACGCGATCTGGGTAGTGGATACAAATCAGAGATTGTGCTTCCCATTATTAAATTCAATTGTGCAATTTGTCAGATGAAACCAGGTCAATTTGCACTACTATGAGCCAAAACAGTGCTGTTACTGTGGGGGTAAACAAAAACTAAAGTTATTGCTGAAGGTGACAATATGATACGTGGAACTGTCTCGATTGATACAGAGCGGTGCAAAGGTTGTAACCTCTGTACCTCTGTCTGCCCTCAAGATGTGCTGACCCTCGACCCAGACCGCCTCAATGCCAAAGGGTATCATCCAGCCGTACTCATCGAAACAGAAGAAAAACACTGCACAGGCTGTGCGATTTGTGCGGTTATCTGCCCCGATGTCTGCATCAAGGTGTTGCGTGAACCCAAGCAGCGCCGTGCAGCAGTGGCGATGAGTTAGGAGACGATCATGGTACGCGAAATGTTGAAGGGAAATGTTGCCATCGCGGAGGCTGCTGTTCGTGCTGGTGTGGAAGCCTTCTTTGGCTACCCCATTACCCCACAAACGGAACTGCTGGAACACATGTCCCGGCGGATGATCGAATTGGGGCGGGTGTTCTTGCAGGCGGAAAGCGAAGTCGCTTCGATTAATATGGTGTACGGTGCAGCCTGTACGGGCAAGCGCGTGATGACTTCTTCGTCCAGCCCCGGCATCAGCCTGATGCAAGAGGGGTTGTCCTATATCGCCGCGTCGGATGTTCCCTGCGTGGTGGTTGATGTGATGCGCGGAGGTCCCGGCCTGGGCAACATCCAACCATCGCAGGCGGATTACTTCCAGGTGACGCGCTCGGCTGGTCATGGCGACTATCACCCGATTGTGCTGGCTCCCTCCTCCGTTCAAGAAGCGATTGATTTCACTGTTCTGGCATTTGACCTCGCAGACAAGTATCGCCATCTCGTGATTGTGGCGGCGGATGGGCAGATTGGTCAGATGATGGAACCTGCTGAATTACCGCCGATGCAGCCGCTGCGCACAGAACCTCCTTCATGGGCATTGACTGGAGCAAAGGGGCGCAAACCAAATATCATCACATCGCTCTATCTCAACCCGAATGAAGAAGAAATCTACAACCTCACCATCCAGGATCGCCTGCGTACTATCCGTGAAGCAGAACAGCGTTCAGTTGAATTTGCGACCGATGATGCGGAATGGCTTGTTGTGGGTTTTGGCACCGCAGGGCGGGTTGCGTATACGGCTGTTAATCAAGCCCGCGAAAGTGGCTATCGTGTTGGGCTGTTCCGTCCGCAAACACTTTATCCCTTCCCGGTGGATCGCTTGCGAGAATTGGCGGATCAGGTGGCGGGGATACTCGTCGTTGAAATGAATGCTGGGCAGATGGTAGAAGATGTGCGCCTTGCTGTTGAGGGGCGAGTCCCGGTCGAGTTTTATGGTCGCATGGGTGGCATTGTTCCGATGCCTGATGAAATCTTACAGGCCATTGAAGACCAGCTCATCACGGGTGTGATGGTATAAGGAGGAAAGAACATGCTACAGATCGCCCCAACTACCGAAAAACAACTGGACATTATCTATCAACGGCCTGAAGCCCTCACCGAAACGCATACGCATTATTGCCCTGGTTGTACGCATGGGGTTGCGCATCGCATCCTGGCAGAAGCCGTTGATGAATTAGGACTGCGTGAGCAAACGATTTTAGTTGCCCCTGTGGGTTGCTCCGTGCTGGCGTACAACTATTTCAATCTCGATAGTTGTGAAGCCGCGCATGGACGTGCCCCTGCGATGGCAACAGGCATCAAGCGAATCTCACCAGAGAATACTGTCGTTACCTATCAAGGTGATGGGGATCTCGCTTCGATTGGTGCGGCGGAAATTCTACATGCTGCTGCGCGTGGCGAACGCATCACAACGATCTTCATCAATAACGCGATTTATGGTATGACGGGCGGGCAAATGGCTCCAACTTCACTTCCCGGTCAGGTTACGACTTCGTCACCGTTCGGTCGAGATGTTGCGCTCACAGGCGCTCCGCTGAATGTATCCGAAATCCTCTCGCAAACGCATGGTGCAGCCTATATTGTGCGGCGCTCCCTGCATGATGTAGCCAACATCCGCAAAGCCAAGAAGGCGATTGTGACGGCGCTCAAAGTGCAGCAAGCTGGTTTGGGTTTCAGTATGGTGGAATTGCTCTCCACTTGCCCGACCAACTGGGGCATCACGCCAGAAGAATCATTGGACTGGGTTCGGGATGAGATGCTCCCTCTATTCCCACTTGGTGACTACAAAGTGATTGATGCAGTGCGAGAGTTATAGGGGAAGAATCATGCAAACTGAACTAGTTTTTTCTGGTTTTGGCGGTCAGGGCGTGATGTTCGTCGGGCAGTTGCTCGGCTATGCTGCGATGGATGCAGGGCAGGAAGTGACCTGGATTCCTTCTTACGGCCCAGAGATGCGCGGTGGTACGGCACACTGCTTTGTTGTCATCAGCGATGATCCCATCGGCGCTCCTGTTGTGAAGCACCCGCAGATTGGTATCGTGTTCAATAAGCCGTCTTTCTTGAAGTACGAGCCGCTGATTGCTGCGGGTGGCGTATTGATTGTCAACGCTTCACTCGTCGCAGAAGAGTCAGTGCGAGATGACATCACGGTGGTGCGCGTTGCGGCAACTGAAATTGCGGAAAGCCTGGGCAATACGCGAATGACCAATATGGTGCTTTTAGGGGCATTGCAAGGAGTTCGGCAACTGGTTCCGCCGGATATGCTGCATGCGTCCCTTGATGCGCATATTCCAGCACATCGTCGTAACTTGCTGGATTTGAATTATCATGCTTTGGCAGAAGGCTACAAGGCCGCGGAGGAGGTGTATGTCATTGGGTAAATCTAGCTAAGGTGTCACTACGAACTGGCGTAAATGTCGGGGTTTCCGACGGCAGCACGAACAGCGTCGGCAGCACCCCCACCGGGTCTGACTGTGACCCACGCAGTACAATGACGAGTGTCCAGGTTGCGAGGCTGGACACCGCCAGAATCCGAAGGATGAAAACGTGAATACGCCGCATGTTGCCTTCGCTTTTCGATGCGATACGTTTTCATCGTAGCGGAGCGGGTCAGCGCGGTTCTGAAGAATTACCGATTTCGGGGTAGCAGTTTTTCCAGGATCGCGTCGCAATATTTCAGCGCGACATACCTTCACCTTCGTATCGATGGCTTCAACACAGTCCACACGCCAATGCGACTTAGTGTTTGGCATGATGTTCCGGTTGTGGAACGGAAACCGACTGATATATGTTGAACGCGACCAACACGACCATAACGGCTGCAATAATCGCGGTGAACAGAGTCGCTGTAAGATCCGTCACCAGCAGCCCCATGCCAACGACCACAACGGCAACACCCAGGTAGACAAGTACCCGTTTCATCTGGCTGTGCGGAGTGAGTTCATCATCTAAACCATAATTGATGATTGCCAACGCCAGCAACAAGTTCGCAACTGCGGCTGTTAACAGCAGCCGGTATTCATCTGTGACGACCTTGTCCGAATAGCTAATCGTCTCTGCGAATCAGCACCACGCCAGCCCAGATGTACCAGGCGATGATGCCCAGTCCGAAGATCGCACCAACATCCGCCAGCGGTGGCACCAGTGTGATAATCCCCGCTGCACCGACCAGCAACCGGGCGCATGATTGGGATTGATCTGGGGATCAATGCGTTGCTCACCACCAGCGACGGTGAACATGTACATAATCCACGCTGGTATCGTGAAACACAGCGCGAACTACGCATCAAACAACGCAGACTGCAACGCGCACAAAAAGGTAGTAATCAGCACCTGAAGAAACTGCGCGATGTGCAGCGTCAGCACCAACACGTCAAGAACCAGCGCAAAGACTTCTTCGATAAGCTGGTTCACAAACTTATTCAGAACCACGATGTGATCGTCATTGAAGACCTGAAAATCAAGAATATGGTGAAAAATCACCATCTCAGTAAGAGCATCTTGGATGCAGGTTGTCAAGCAGCGGCTATTCGACAAAGCGGCGGATGCTGGTCGTGAAGTGGTGCTTGTAGACCCCGCGTACACATCAAAAACTTGCTCAAACTCCGGTGCAATATTTGAAGATCTAACGCTGGCGCATCGTTGGGTTGACTGTGAATGTGGTCTCAGTTTAGACAGAGACCACAACGCGGCATTGAATATATTCAAACGGGCAGGACGTGTCCGTGAGCCAGAACGTAGCCCGTTGGGGCAAGCGTGCAACAGAAGCCCCCGAATTTATTCGTGGGGAGCGTCACTTGAAGTTGCACACCAACACAAAGGTGAGAAATAAAACAGACCTGTGTGCTGAATATCCTATAATCCAGGCAACAGCCTTAGCAAAATCAAAAAACGAGATACTCTCTTGAGTACCTCGTTTTTTCGCAGTTTTCACTGTGACCCCCAGGTTAGCGGAAGCGAACCGCTAGCCCCAAACCTCACTATTCAAAACTTCGCTCATTATGTGGAATTGACAGCCTATCCTCAGCG
>CAYVVZ010000021.1:0-69571 GCA_964455365.1 uncultured Anaerolineaceae bacterium
TACTAGTTTTCTTGTTGGACTGCGCTGTATCCTCTATTGATGTGAAAGATTAGCCTATACTGCTCACATGAACAAACAGTACTCAGGGCTTCGCTCATTCCTGATTTTAGTGATACTGCTGGCATTCATCGCTGCCGTGACATATTTTGCTGGATGGGTGGCGCTGGCTCCGCGCAGTACCCCGCAGCTTGCTGATGCAACGCTGGCAGTGACCCCTCTCCCGACACTGCAAAATACGCCAATTGCACCTTATGCCCTGGTGAACCCGCAGATTGTACAATTAGCAGAGCGCAGCGCATCCAATTATGGCTCAACTACGAGTTTACCGGGAATCGCGCCGATGGGGATTTATCTGCCGCGCACCGGGGATGCAGCATTTGTGCTGCCTGCGCCGACGAACGCACCAACTCCGCTGCCATACCCAACATCTCCACCACTTCCGCTGCCAGCCTTACCCGAATTACCGACGCTGGTTCCGTTACCAACAGATGTAGAGGCGGGAGAGGCCGAAGTTGCGCGGGTGCTGCCTGCTCAGGGGACGGCGTGCGCCCCAGCCGGCAACCCGGTGGAAGGGGTTTTGACGCAGCGCTTTCATGTTTATCATAGCGGGATTGATATTGGCGTTCCGCTGAGTACACCCGTGCTGGCAACGCACAGTGGCGAGGTGATCTATGCGGATTGGAGCGCCATTGGCTATGGCTATTTGGTGATTGTAGAGAGTGGGCGCTTCGTCACATATTATGCGCACAATACATCGTTCAATGTCGAAGCAGGTATGCAGGTGGGCAAGGGGAGCATCCTCGCATGGAGTGGTAGTACAGGCAACAGCAGCGGCCCTCACGTTCATTACGAAACGCGCATTGATGATGTTCCCGTTGATCCGCTGACATTTTCTGCACGCGGACTGCCATCCTGCTAGAAATACAAAACGACGTACAATACAACTGTGTTCGCCTGCTCTGCGATTGGTACAAGTGAAAGAGCGACAATGACCTCATGACAAAATCAGCACAGAGACCTTTCCGCCGTGTGCGATTTCTTTCGATCCGCTGGCGATATTCCTTTCCCCTGGCTTTGTTGGTGATGCTGGTGGCGATGGTTGGCGCATATTTCATTGCCAGCCAGTTAGCCAGTGGCGTTGCGACTTCTGAAGAAAATGTCCTGTTGCAAAGTGCGCAGGCTGTCAGCAACCGTTCGGTAGATTTGTATCAACGGCAGCGCACAGAAGCCCAGCGGGTTGCGTTCACCATTGGGATAGCAGAAGCAGTGGTGACACAGGATGTGCAGGGTCTGGTCACGACTCTGGAAGCACTTGCCGCCAGCGCTGATGTCGATAGTATTATCACGGCAAATGAGGAAGGGCTTGAAATTGCGGGCGTGCTGCGCGTGCGCGAAGGCGATTTTACAGATTACAGCGTGAGTACCGGGACGGATTTGCGCGAATTGTACCCTGTGCGTGCCTTGCTGGATGATAATCTGATTGGCGCGAGTGGCTTGCTACAAACTACACGGGGCGTGATCGTCTATGTCGCTTATCCCATCACATTGGGAGAAGAGCGTGTGGGGATGGTGCTGCTGGGGCAGTCCTTGAGCCGCATCATGGAAAATTTGCGGGCGAGTTCGGTCGCGCAACTGGCACTCTACGACAACAACGGGCAAATCACCCAGACGACATTCTCTCTGGATAATAACACGCTGGTCGATTTGAGCAGCAGTGCCGCGCTGATGGATCAGGTGTTGACGGCGGGGCAACCGATTGTGGCTTCGCTTACGGTGAATGGCACACCGTACCGCACATCTTATACCCCGCTGGAATATGGCAGCAGCATCCTTGGTGTGATAGCGACCCTCGTCCCAGATAATGTGCCATATGCTACCGAAATCGGACGACAATTAACGGCAACATTCACCGCAGCGGTGGCAGGTGTGGTGGTCATTGGCGCTTTTCTGGTGTTTGGGCGGGTAGCAGGTCGCCTGGAACGAGTAGCGGATACAGCCCATGCGATGGCGCGGGGCGTGCCAAACGTCCGCACCAACCTGAAACCGAGCGACGAAATCGGTGCAGTGGGCTATGCGCTGGATCACTTTGCCTACTCGGTGAAGAAGCGCGAAGACCAATTCCGCAAGACGCTCTGGCGGGAACGCCGCGAACGCAACTATCTGATTTCCGTCATGGAATCAATTCCGCAAGGTGTTCTGGTGCAAGACCCGGAAGGCCGCGTGATTTTTGCGAATGATATTGCGAGGGATTTACTGGGAACCCAGGCCGTTGCGCATCCTCCGCAATCCATGCAGCAGCTCGTTCATGCCACGATGGGCGAGGCCATCGCGCCTGGGATTTACGCCCTGGGTGATCCGCAGCGTATTGACCATAAGGGGAAAATGCTTCAAGTGCAGGCCGCTGCGGTGCGCTCCAAAGATGGACAACAGATTGGCACAACGTTACTGTTGCAGGACATTACCGCAGAAGTCAAAGAACAGCGCGAACGCGACCAGATGCTCAACCAGCTTTCGGCAGATATTCAGCAGCCGCTGGCATCTCTGGCGCAGCGCGGCGCATTGCAATCTAGCAATCAGCAGATGATGGGGGACTTTGTGCGCGAGATTTCCCGCCATGCCGCTGCCTTGCAGAAGATGATCGTGGACATGCGCGAGTTGACTCGCTACAACCCCGAATCCGCGCAGCGTCGTCAGCGCCCGATTCTGGCAGAGACCCTGGTGGTTGCCATCGCCAACGATTGGCGGCAGATTGCGCAGGCTGCTGATTTGACGCTGCAAGTCCATATCAACAAAAAGGGCTACCACATCCTGGGCGATGAGAGTCGCTTGCGTTGGGCGCTTGGTAATCTACTCGACAATGCCATCAAATACACCTTACCCGGTGGAATTGTCACCATCGAAATCCGCAATGAAGTGAAAAATGTGCTGCATCTGCGCGTGCGGGATAACGGCGTTGGAATTCTGCCGGAAGATATGGAGAATATTTACGTGCCTTTCTATCGTGGGACACCCATTGCGCCGGATGGAAGTGTCGTTCGCGTTCCAGGGATGGGGCAGGGGCTGCCGTTAGCGAAGCAGGTAATCGAAGCACATGGCGGCCTGATGAAGGTGAAGACCAAACAGGGCATTGGTACGGCGGTTTATGTGGCACTGCCCATCACAGCAGGCACGGGGTATGAACTCCCCCTGCTGGATGACAAATTCATGGAAGGGGCAACCGTCCGCATTGAGGAAGATTACGAACTGCGCGGATTGTAATCAGGGAAAGCGTGTAGGGGCGCAGGGTCGCCCCTACATGACTCGATTTGGGTTGGGCGTTGGCTAATTCAATGACCAACAAACCATCCCGGATATATTAGCGATCATTCAGCGTAGCCATGTAAGCCACAATATCATACAGATCCTGCTCGCTGAGGAGTTCCCCGTAATTCTGCGGCATCACGCCAGCCGGGTATCCTTCAACGACATGATCGTTGGGATTGATGATGGAGTTATACATGTACGTGTAAGGGCCTTGACCTTCCACACGTTCCCCGGCACGGTACAGCAGATTCAACTGACCTGGCCCCACCAGCATGTCTTCGCTGTCGATGTAGTGGCAGTTCACACAAGCGAGTGCTGCCCCCTCGATGATGTTGTTGAATAATTCTTCACCATGTGCTACATCTGCGGCTGCAACTTGTTCGTACAGCGGATCATCCGCGCCGATGACATCTTCAGCAGGTTCTTCAGTGGGGGTGGCAGTCGGCGGAACTTCTGTCGGTTCTTCAGTGGGGGTTGCTGTTGGCGGAATTTCTGTCGGTTCCAGCGTAGGTGTAAATGTCGCGGTTGGCAGCGCAGTCGGCGTATTCGTCGGCAGGTTTGCGACGATGGCAGCCTGCTCTTCATCCGCTTCTTGCTGTGCAACTTGCGCTTCAACAGTCGAAGTCGCATCGCTGATGTAACGGGGTTCGTTGACGGTGCCACATGCTGCGACGAATACAGACAGGGCGAGGATACCAATAAGGGTGAAGGCTCGTTTTTGCATCACACTTTTCTCACTTGTGGAATAGTCTTTGTGAAAGAATGCACAGGGCAGAGTATAACCGATGCATCCACTTGCTGACAACACAACATCAGCTTAAAATCCGGTGGTTTCTGGCCTGCGATACTGGATTAACTTCTGCAACACCTTTAGTTCGTAGGGCGCTGAATAGAATTCCAGCTTATAGCGCCAGCCTCCCAATGCCTTGAGCAGCCCTCGCATTGCCCCCTGCAAGCGTATGTCTGTGCTGGTGGGGTAGAAGGCATTCACGACTGTTTCAAAATTGCGTATTTTGTGGCGGATGGGGTCTTCTGACCAGGGCGTGCCAGGATTGCGGCGCATGGATTTTTCCGACCATTCGCTGCTCGCCCATTCATCCAACGTCTGCGGAAACTGAAATCCCTGTGCGATGGCTTCCTGCACCAGGGGACTCTCAAACTCCGCAACGGGGGTATACATATACAGCACCAATTCCGTATCCGGGTTGATTTGCTTCACTTTGCGGATGAAGCGCACAGTGCTTTCCACGCTGGCAACGGGATCCGGTGGCGTTCCCAGCACAAAGGATAACTCCGGGATGATGCCGTAATGCTTCATGCGTTCTACGATGGCGAGGGTTTGCGCCGCGCCGGATTTGCCGCCTTTGTTCATCAACTTCAGCGTTTCGTCGTCTCCGCTTTCTGCACCCATGAAAAGCATATGTAGGCCGCTCTTCGCCAATTTTTCCATGCTGGCATCGCTGTAGGTCAGCATCGTGTCTACACGTCCCAAACCCCACCAGCGAATCTCTTTTCCAATCATGCGCTCCGCAATTTCAGCAGCGCGATCTTCCTTGACGAAGAAATCCATATCATGGAATTCCAGGCCGTTCATGCCGTAATTCCGCTGCAAATAGGTGATGACTTCTTCTACCCGCTGCGGACTTTCGGCTGACCAGCGGCGGTTTGCCAGCGGCACAATCGCACAGAAATTACAGGCGAAGGGGCAGCCCCAACTGCTGTGATGTGATCCGACCCGCGTTCCAAGGATGCTCCTGCCCATATAGGGTTCGACATCAATTTTTTCGTAGGGGTAGCGCGGCAGATTTTCTAATGGAGCAACGGGTGCTTTCGGTGTGACCTGTATTTCGCCATTCTCACGATAGGCCAGCGACGGTACATCTTGCATCGAACCACCCTGGAAGAAGGTATCGACAAAGCGCCGGAAAGCAATCTCGCCCTGCCCAACAACCACATAATCCACAAAATCGCTTTCGAGGCAAAGCTTGTAATGGTGGCTGGGGAAGTATCCCCCCCAGAGGATCGTTAGTTCCGGCAGTGCGGCCTTGATGCGCTTACACGCTGGGACAGCTTGCTGGAGCTGCGGCCCCGGCATCACCGTGACACCGAGCAATTTTGCTCCAGTGGCCTGCACTCGTTCGATGATGTGCTGCACCGGGTCAGCAATTAAATTGCCGTCAATCAATTCAAAGTCATAGTCGTCGCCCAGCATTGCCGCAATCGAAAGTAACGACATGGGCATGCGCTGCTTGCCGGGTGATGTGCTTAATGGGTTGAAGAGTAAAATGGTTTGACGCATGGAAAATTCCCCTCAAAACGGTACTGCATTGATTGTGACAGGGAAGCAGAACCTGCGCAACTATCGGCAACCAACGTATAGCCCAAAATGTTCAAAAAAGGTGCGACAGTGCCGCACCCATTTTCAGCGATATGGTGTTGTGTCTTGTTGGGCTTCAGTTCAGTTGTTCACCATTCAGCAGGATCGTCACACTGTCGATGGTCGAGAATTGCAGCGCTGTTTGTTCAATCTGCTGAACAACACGCGGATCATCACATACGCCGCCAGTCTGCAATGTGCCAGCCAGGTTGATGATGGCTTCCTGGTTGATGATATCAATGCCGCTGACCTGAAGATCAGATTGATAGAAGGCATTGTACAGGCCAGATTGTCCGTAGGTGCGGGAGTCGATGGCAAACAATTCACCCAGGGCAGCCGTCAGCGGCGCGATGGTTGGTTCGAAGTTTACAGTCACAGGGATTAAGCTATCGCCGCAGCCAAATTCCTGCCCAGAACGACCTTCATCGCCAAGCGCTACCAGGTAAATCTGTGCTTCTTCAAACAGCACTGCATCGGGCGGTGCTGGCGTAGGGATGACTTCTTGAGTCACGGTGAAGGGTTGCGATACGGTTTCTACACCATTGAGTACAACAACGGCAACACGCTCATTTGGTGGCTCAATCTGCGGAGAGATCTGCAACGGTGCGACAAGTTCTCCATCAGCACCGATCTCACGAGTGGCAACCACAACATATTCCGATTCTGGGGGGCCGATACCAACTTCAACCTGCGCACCTGGGGGGAACCCGGAAGCATACAAGCGAATCAGTGTACCGGGTGGACCACTCTGAGGACGGATTGTAACGGCACGCAGCGTGTTTCCGTCCGGGATTTCCAGCACCTGCCCCACATAAATCAGGGAAGGATCAGTAATCTCTGGGTTTGCGTTGAGCAATGCTGCAACGGATGTATTGCACTCTCTGGCAATGCTGAAGAGATAGTCTTCTTCTTGCACCACGTATTCATCACCACATACGGAGTCACCTGGATCCGGAGGTGTCGTTCCGTCCGGGACTGCGGGACGAGTATCACACAAGGTAACTGTGCTGCCGTCTTCCGCCACACGGTAATCATAAACTGTTCCTCCGTAGGTCAGGAGGAATTGATAGCCCGGTGTCACAACCTGAATATAGCTTTCTCCTGCTACTGGGCAGCCGAGGCTGCTATCGGGGAAATCACGCTGCTGCCACTGATAAGCTGTGAGGTCATCCAGTGTGATGTCCAAGCGGAGGCGTTGTGCTAGATTGCCAACTGCCAACTCAATGACGGAAGGTACTTCTTCTGTCGAGTCCTGTGCCTTTACGATTGTTCCTTCTGTCGTCATAACGGTGATGCTGAGTAAGAACACCGCTATTGACACAAGCATTTTTCGGATGAAAGGAGTCTTCATTATGCCGTTCCTTTTCGGGTACTTGCTTGTCGGTTCTAGGTGGCTTACGTCAAAGTGGTAGACAGAATGATCGGCTCCAATTGCAGCTTATGCCGATCAAGAGGAAACCAATACCAATAAAGACCTCTGTCTCTTTCTGTCAGGGTAGGAAGGTTATCTGAGCATTTCGCATATTCTGCGCAGTATAAATTCATAGATCACATTAGTTGGGGATAACCCGCTTGCAGATTGGATAACACCTTGATTGTTGTGAATTTGTCAGGATAGCTCATGAGGGTTCATTATGTGCTTGATTTGTCTTTCATGAACCCTTATGATGTCTTTTGTCTTATTGTTACGCTAGGAGGGATCACATGAAGTTAGCAGAAGCATTGATCCAGCGTGCAGATGCTCAGAAGCGCATTGCGCAGCTTCAGCAGCGACTGGCACGCAGCGCGAAGGTTCAGGAAGGTGAACAGCCGCCTGAAGATCCGCAGGCGTTGCTGGCGGAGGTGGATGCTGCTATCACCGAATTGACTCGTTTGATGCAGCAGATCAACCGCACGAATGCCGCAACTGCCTTTGACGAAACCCGTTCTTTGACGGATGCGCTGGCAGAACGTGATACATTGATGACTCGGCGCAATGTGATCGCCCAGGTCATCAACGCCGCGCAAGCACAGCCGCGTTTTGGGCGTATGGAAATCAAGGAATATCCGACGGTGAATATCGCGGAACTTCAAGGGCAGGTGGATGACATCTCCCGCCAGTACCGCGAACTCGATACCGCCATCCAGCAATTGAACTGGACGGTGGACTTAACCGAAGACTAAGCAGAATGGGCGTGGTTCGCTGCGCCCATTGCCAGTTGGTAGCGCACTGCGCAGAAGCGAGCGCAAACCCCAGCCTGACGGGGTAAGTTAGGCATCTGGTTCGGGTGCATGGGGCTGTGCCCTGGGGTTCGAATCCCTGTACGCACAATTTCTGCCCAGCATTGTAACCTGTGACCTTGCAACGTGCATTGTAAATACCATGCGCTGATCTGCAATGTGTGTGAGGGTGGGAACGGGGAATTAAAAGCTGGTCGGCGGATCAGCTTTTCAGCTAGTCAGAATGATGTGAAATATGAAGTCGGTAGCCAGCAAATGACGAGGGCGTTGTGCGATACCCCGTAGTCGATGCCGGGGTCAACAAATAGCTCAGACAAAACCCTGAATCGGTTTCAGAGCATGGGGGCGGTGCCATTTCTTATTGTTCTGCCCAGCACTGATGAAAGGGCACATGTGATTGTGCAATGTCATTACCACGTACAGACTCGTATTTTGCTGGTGAGGGTGGGATCGGGGACTTCGATAGCTGATCAGCGGATCAGCATTTCAGCTAGTCAGGAGAAAGATTCTAAGAACAGAAATTGAGGATCATTATGTATACAGCAAACCGCTATCGAACAGGGCTTTGTCGATGAAATCCTGGGGTAATTCGGCAGGCGGTTGTGATAGTAAGGCGGGTGCTGGCTCGCCTTTTTGATTCTATGTGAAGCGATCCAGCAACTTTGTGTTGATGCCGCTGGTTGCCACGATGAGCTTATTCAGCCAGCCAGGAACCCAAACGACTTTTTTGCCGAGCCGCGCTAGAGAACCTTTCACCACTGTTTCCTTTGGTGTCCAGATGATGGCGGAATACTGGTAGGTCTCTTCAAGCGGTGGGGCATCTTCTGCTGAGAAGATATTGGTGTGCATGGGGCCAGGGCAAACCGCCAGAATAGATATTCCACTGCCTTCTAATTCTAATGCGAGGCAGCGTGTGAACATCTGGATGAATGCTTTGGTGGCATTATATGCGGCGTAGTGCCGTGCCACCGAAAATCCTGCAATTGACGACACATTGATGATTCCACCTTTGCCCACCGGACGCATTTTCTCAATCGCTATTCTGCTGAATTGGAGGACAGTCGCTGTGTGGAGTTGTGTCATTTTCAACATGCGATCCAAGGTCAGTTCATCTACCTGACCTGAAATCATGAAGCCAGCGTTGTTGATGAGCAAATCCAGCCGAGGTAGTTCGTCAATATGGTCGGCAATTTGTTGCACTTCTTGTGGATTGCTCAGGTCAGCGAACAGTGGCTGCACGCGAATCCCATATGTTGTTTGTAGTTCTTTCACCACGTTGTTCAGAGGTGTACTCGGTAAATCGACGAGTACCAGATCATAATTCTGTTGCGCGAGTTCTTCGGCGTAGGTTCTGCCCAGTCCGTAAGCTGCTCCGGTCACAAAGGCAATAGGTCTTCTCGTCTCCATCGAAGAATTGTTTGCTCCGGGTATGCTTTTGTGGTCAAGAGATAACTTACTATGATAGCGATTTTTCTCCTACTTCCTATGCTGTAAACCCGGAAGTTCGGTCTGCACGCCTACCAGCCACATTGACACCCCATTGTCGCTTCGCTACAATGCCTCTATTCCGTATGGAGTGAAGGTTTTGTAACCATTATGAAATACCATATTTGGACTCTTGGCTGCCAGATGAACGTGGCAGATTCTCAACTCCTCGCTAGCGAGTTGGAGAAGATGGGTCATGAAGCCGCAGCCGAGCCGGATGACGCGGATATTTTTGTCGTCAATACCTGCGTTGTGCGGCAAAGCGCGGAAGATAAAGCCTACAATCGCTTGATGCAGCTTCATGGCTTGAAACGCAAACACCCGGAAAAAGTCATCGGCATTATGGGCTGCCTGGTCGGTGTGCGTGATCCGCTGCAACTGCGGCAGAAATTGCCCTATGTGGATGTCTTCATGGCTCCTTCTACCCCGGATGCCATGGTGGATTTCTTGAAGTCTCGCCAGGGTGAGCAGGAAATTCTGCAACTGGAAGCCAGCGAACGCAGTACCCGCGACCAGATACAGGACGGCGAATTGATTTTGCCAGTGCATGAACGTGGCAACCTTGTCAGCGCTCATGTTCCAGTCGTGTATGGTTGCTCGCATGCTTGCACCTTTTGCATTATCCCGTTCCGGCGTGGGGCAGAGCGCAGCCGCAGCGTGGGCGAAATCGTCAATCATGTGCGCAGCCTCGCTCAACAGGGCGTGAAAGAGGTCACGCTGTTGGGGCAGATTGTCGATCGCTATGGCAAAGATATTCCTGATGGGCCTGACCTGGGTGATTTGCTGCGGGTGGTGCATGATGTGGCAGATGAGATGGATATTCATCGTATTCGTTTCCTGACGAGCCACCCCAACTGGATGAGTGATAAAATTCTGGATACAGTCGCAGAACTGCCGCGCCTGATGCCCGTCATAGAAGTTCCGGTGCAGGCCGGGAATGATGATGTTCTCAGCCGGATGCGGCGTGGATACACCAATGCGCAATATCGCCGCCTGGTCGACAAAATCCGCAAGCGCATTCCCAATGTTGCCATCCATACGGATATTATCGTCGGCTTCTGTGGTGAAACCGAAGAGCAGTTCATGGATACCTATAATCTGCTGGCGGATTTGAAGCTGGATAAGATGCATCTGGCACGCTACAGCCCACGCCCCCAAACAGTCAGTGACCGCCGCCTGGAAGACGATGTGCCGGAAGACGAAAAAATCCGCCGCCACAAGATGCTCGAAGATTTGCATGCCGAAGTATCTGCGGAGATTAATCAGCAGTGGTTGGGGCAGACGGTAGAAGTGCTGGTGGAAGAGCAGTATAAGGGCAAATGGCGCGGACGCACCCCGCAGAATAAGCTGGTTTTCTTTGAATCCGACGGCGATTTGCAGGGTCAACTGGTGGATGTACAGGTAACCTGGACAGGTCCCTGGAGTATGCAAGCGCGATTGCACCAGCCAGAGATTGCTGAATTATCGGTGCCAGTGATGCACGGATAACCACAAACGCAAAAATGGTAGCGACGCGCCTGGGCATTTGCTACCATTTCGCTCTCGCAGACTATGGCACAATGCTGGATTTGTGGTACAGTTTTCCCTGTTGCGCAGATGATCACCCATTACATTGTACCTTTTGCGGATGATATGCTCCGTCGGCATACAATGTCTGACGAAAAAAGTCTCAGTGCTACAAGTTGGTACAACAATTAATTTGCCATCATTCGCTACTGCCGATACAATAATGCTTGTGACTGAATAGAGACGTTCCGTTCCAAAGAGGACGGCATCGTAACAAACGAGAACCTGTGTAGCAGGTCGTTTTAGTGTTGTTTACCGATGCAAACGAGTTGCGAAATCAGCCTGAGCGGGCTGGTTGATTGCCCAAGTTGGAGGCCTGGTCTATGCCACCTGAGAAGAAAAAAGCAGGTTACTACTATCCGAACAAGTTTGCCCGCCTGACCATCGAAGCGATGGAAGATGTGATGGGTAAAAACGGCTTGAACGCGATCCTAAATCTGGCGGGGCTGCCGGAAGTTATCGACAATTACCCCCCAGATAACCTGGAAAAAGAATTTGACTTCGCGGATTTCACCGCCCTGAATGTCGCCCTGGAAGAAATGTACGGCCCGCGTGGTGGTCGTGGTCTGGCATTGCGTGCCGGACGCGCAATCTTCGCTGGTGGTCTGCGTGCTTTTGGTGCGCTGGCTGGTGTGGGTGATCTTGCATTTAAGGTATTGCCCCTCAATGCGAAGCTGAAAATCGGTGTTCCCGCGATGGCGAATATCTTCTCGCAATTTTCCGATCAGATTTCCAACGTGTACGATGAAGGTAGTGATACCATCATTTATACCCTCGAACGTTGCCCAATGTGCTGGGATCGCCAGGCGGATCGGGCTGTCTGCTTCATGGGGCAGGGGCTGTTGCAAGAAGGTCTGCGCTGGGTTTCTGGCGGTAACGAATTCAAAGTGGATCTGGATACCTGCATTGCTAAAGGTGATGACATGGGGCGTTACAAGATCTACAAAGAGCCGATCAGCTAACGATTTTTCCTACGGAATTCATCCGAAATCTAAAACCCCATTGGCAAACGCACATGGGGTTTTTCGTTTGGGTGTAGAATACGTGCAGTAGCACCAACATGTTACAATTTGCCATGACAGGCTTGATTCATGATGTCAGTGAAGGGCAGGGGGATTTATGCGACAATCACTCATTGCAATGCTAGCGGTAATCCTATTGGTCGTTACTGGTTGTAACCTGGGGGCAGGCCCTGCCGAAACGGAAGAACCACTGACTGACCAGACCCCAGGTGGTGTGCCGACAGTGACCATCCTTTCACCAGAAGATGGCAGCGAATTTGTGATTGATGAAGAGGTTCTCGTCAGCGTTCAGGCACAGGATTCCGCCGGAGTCACACGGGCGCAGCTTTTCGCCAATGGGCAAATTGTGAATACGGTTTCCTCAGAGGCGCTGGAAGGTGACCCGAATTTTGAAGGGGTCTTGCGTTTTACCCCTCGCACAACCGGGGATTTTGTTCTGCGCGTGTTGGCTTTCCGGGGGGCAACATCTAGCGCCCCAGCGGAAATAACCATTACGGTTCGTGAAGATCAGGATGATATCGTTGTGACCACACGCCCTGATGATAACGTACCGCAGATTCCCAATGACGGGGTGTGCCGCGCACTCATCAATACAGGGCTGAACTTCCGCAGCCAACCGACGACCAGTCGGGACAATGTCATTATCGTGCTTTCTGCCGGTGATTTGTATCCGGTCATTGCACGCCTGGGAGATAATTCCTGGTGGAAGCTGAACGTCAATGGCACATTCGGGTGGGTGGCAGCTAGCTTCACAACGCTGTATGGTAATTGCAGTGGGGTGCTGGTGGAAAATGTTGTCATCAATACACCGACACCGAGGGCTACCGCGACGAACACTTCAACCGCTATCCCGACCAATACGCCACTTCCAACTCTGACGAATACCCCACGCCCGACTGCTACACCCGGTTTGCCTGATCTAGTGATTCCCTCCGTCGAATGGGATGGTGAAGAAGATGAGCCGATTATCCTACCCACCGGAGAAGACGAGATCGCAGTAGAATTTACCGTGCAAATCAGCAATCTGGGACGCGGCCCCAGCAGTCAATTCAGTGTACTGCTGACCGTCGAACTGGACGGAAGCGATGAAGATCCCACAGAATACGATCTCGGTGTGGTGGGTAGCTTGAATGCGGATCAGAGCATTGTGCTGGAACAAGAAGTGATCTTCCCGGAAATTGGCGAATATGACATTCGCGTCGAGGTAGATTCGGATGACATGGTAGATGAAATCAGCGAAGTCAATAACCGTGCGGATTTGACCATAGAAGTCGTCGCAGAATCGTAGGTGCAAAGCCAATGAGTTACGTTCTCAAACGAGTATTGCTGCTGACAAAAGATGTGAAGTTTGCCGTGAATGCCAAGCGTGCATTGGAACGGCATGGCTCGTTTGAAGTAGCGACATTCACCCGTGGCACAGTTGCGGTTGATCATGCACGCGGTACGGCACTGGATGCAGCGGTGATTGACTTCCGTCTGACCGATATCCCCGGTACGGATGTGATTGATCATCTGCGAGCGATCCAACCGGATGTTGCCATCATCGCTGCGCCAAATCACCCCGCTGTGCTGCGGCTGAAAGATAAACACAATATTCAGGCCATCGTGGATATCCCGCTCCCGCTGCGTACATTGCTGGAATTGCTGCACACCGCCATGCAAGAGATGTACGAATCACAGCCAGATACCCGCACAGGCCCCCCGCTTCAAGAAGGTGATACTGTTCCATTGCAGATTCAAAGTGATCGGGTGGAGTTCTGGGTTGCGGATCAAGAGGGTGGCGGAACAATCATTGAAGTGGAGCGCGAACCCTCCCGACCCCTCAGAGGCAGCGAAGCCTTTCAGAAGCTGCTGGCGGAAGAACCCCCCATGCCCCATGGGATGCAAGGCAGCACAATCCGTGATGTGCGCGTGGCATTGAGCCGCGAACAAGATGTGGAAAAGGTGGCGAAATCGCTCGAAGAATCGCGCAGCATGCCGACGAATCGCACGGATCCCTCGGATGAGTCGGATGAGTCGGGATCAACACCAGCCAAAATGATCCTCGAAACTGCCTTTGATCAATCCACACCGATCCAGGAATTTTCTGCGACTGAGTTTCTGGAAACGGTGAAAGAGCGTGCAGATGTACGAGAGGGCAAAATTCTGCCGCTGCCGTCCTGGTTGGCGCAGAGCGAGCGCTACATCCGCGAACCGGAATTTTTGCCGGAAGATCTGCTGAGTTTTACGCAACCGTTCGAGTACACTTCTACGCCGACGGTCGCCAACCCTGCCCACATTGAAGACGGGCAGGACTTGCTCACGGATAAGCTTGAGCCTGTACATCGTTCGCATCCGGCGGATGAGGCCGACGAACCAGACGAAGTGCAAATGCCTGTAGAAGATGATTCTGCTCCGCAGCCACCCCCACCACCAGAAATTGATTCGCTGCTGCCGGATATGGCGCGACTTGCTGCACTGAGCGAGCCAGATGAACTACCGCCAGCGCCCGCCGTGGTTACTGCTGAGAGCGAACACAATCCACAGATGGCGCAGCTTGCGCTGACCTTGACACAGGTATCGCTGGAATTGGCATCTGAGGCGATTTTGTTGGCGCAGGGTGATGAATTGATGGCCTATGCCGGGGATTTGCCGGAAGAAGACATCTACGAATTACGCGACCAGGTGCAGGGGGATTGGCGTGCGGAAGAACACAAGACACGCATGCGCTTCTTCACCCTCAGCAGCAGTGGCAAAGACTACCTGCTCTATACCATTCGTACTGTGGGTGACTATGCCCTGACGATGATCTTCGCCGGGAATATGCCGCTTGACCTCATTCGGCGGCAGAGCCAACGTCTCTCTGATGCGCTGGCAGAAATCCAGGCAGAGGTGGCAGAAAGCCTGGTTGAAGAGGAATCTGAAGCTGCACCATCCGCTGGAGAGCTGGTACGTACCGCGTACAGCTTCGCGTGGCTCTTGCTTGATCCTGAAGATGCCATGACCCCACCTCTAGCGCGTTACCTGGCAAACAAGCTGGAACAAGAATTGATCCGTAAACGCTGGCACATTCTCGCCCTGGATGTTCAGGAAGACTATGTGAATCTGCTGGCGGAAATCCCGGACGAGGGGAACATTCGCCAGGTAATCTCTGAATTGATGGTTTTCTCCGCTGAGGTAGTTCACGAGTTTGACCCGGATTTAGACCCGAACATGCTGTGGGCAGATAGCTATCTGGTGCAGCGTGGGGATGCTCCCCTGGATGTACTCGAAATCCAGGACTTCATCAACTTTGTCCGAGAATGATACAATAGCCCAAATGTTCACAATCGTATCCGCAGAAAAGGTGGCTTATGTCAGACCGTCCCCTGTTGTATTTGATTGATGGGCATGCCGTCGCCTATCGCCAATTCCACGCCTTGCCGGAGCAAGCCTTCAGCACCAAAGGCGGCGAAGTGACCAATGCTGTCTACGGCTTCACGCGCATTCTGGTTGATATTCTGCTGGATAAGCAGCCGAAGTATCTGGCAGTATCGTTTGATGCTGGGATGAGTGGGCGTGATGAGGTCTACGAAGAATACAAAGCCACCCGCGAAAAAATGCCGGATTCACTGGCGCAGCAATTGAAGCGCATCTCCGAAGTGGTACAGGCATTCAATATCCCCATTTTGCAGCTTGATGGCTACGAGGCCGATGATGTGATCGGGACGATTGCTCTGCAAGCTGAAGAACAAGATATTGATGTCCTCATCATCACTGGAGACCGTGACATCCTCCAACTGCTCTCTGAACATGTGCAGGTGCAGCTTCCAGCGTACAAAAATAAGGCGGACGTGATCTACGATATTCCGGCCTTCCGCGAGAAATATGGCATTGAGCCTGGGCAGTTGGTGGATTTGAAGGCGCTGATGGGGGATAGCAGCGATAACATCCCTGGTATCAAAGGTATTGGCGAAAAGACCGGAACCAAGCTCTTACAGCAGTATCATACCCTCGATGGCATTTACGAACATATTGATGAGATCAAAGGTTCACAGCAGAAGAAGTTGATCGAAGGCCGTGAAGATGCCTATTTGAGTCAGGAGTTGGCTCGCATTCAGCGCGATTTGCCCATCACGCTGGAAATCGAAAAGTGCCATACCCAGGACTTTGATTTCAATACGGTGACGGCAATCTTCCGCGAGCTGGAATTCCGTTCGCTGTTTGATCGCCTGGAAAGCTACAACATGACACAGCTTCCGTTATTCAACATGAATGCTGAAGATGCAGGTTTCTTGCCGCCAGATGACATTGTGGAAACAGTCATTGTGCAGGATAAGGCCACGCTGGATGCGCTGGTGGAGACATTGAATAACGCGCAAGAAATTGTTTGGGATGTGGAGACAACCAGCATTGACCAGATGCAGGCGAAGCTCGTAGGCATTGCGCTAGCGGTGGATGGTGAGCGCGGCTACTACATCCCTGTGGGGCATACCCATAGCGAGGCGGAGCAAATCGCGCTGGAATTTGTTTTAGATGCGCTAGAAGCACCAATGACGAATCCCGATATTCCTAAGTTTGCCCATAATGCGCTGTACGATTTAATCGTCTTCCAGCGCTACGGCATTGATGTTACCCCTGTGACCTTCGATACCATGCTGGCGGAATGGGTGCGCGATCCCATCAGTAAGTTCCTGGGGTTGAAGAACTTCGCCCGCCAGTACCTCGAAGTCACCATGACGGACATCAGTGAATTGATCGGCAGTGGCAAGAACCAGAAGACAATGGCAGAGGTTCCCATTGATCACGCCGCCAAATACGCAGCCGCAGATGCTGCTTTCACGATGCAGGCAGCGCATTACTTGCAAGATGCACTGGCGAAAGAAGAATCCACACCAGGGAAATGGACACCCAGGGAAATCCTCGGCAAGGTGGATATGCCCATGATTCCGGTGATTGCCAGCATGCAGCGTCAGGGCGTTGTGCTGGATGTACCCTTCCTCAAGGACATGAGCCAACGGCTCGCAGGGCAGATTACAGAGCTTGAGCAAGAAATCTACGAATTGGGTGGGGTGGGGAATTTCAATATCAACAGCCCCAAACAACTGAACGAAGTGCTGTTCGATCATCTGAAACTGCCTGTTGAGGGACTCAAGAAAACATCACATGGTTATTCGACGGACAGTGTCACGCTAGAAGCGCTGAAAGATGACCATGACATCATCGGGCGCATTGTGGAATACCGCGAATTGACCAAGCTTCAGAGTACCTATGTCGATGCGCTGCCGCAGTTGGTCAATCCAGATACCAGGCGCGTCCATACCAGCTACAACCAGACAGGTACATCCACCGGGCGCTTCAGCAGCAGCAACCCGAACCTGCAAAATATCCCGATTCGCACAGAACTGGGGAGGGAGGTGCGCCGGGCGTTTATTGCACCCGAAGGTCACAAATTGCTGGCGGTGGATTACAGCCAGATTGAGCTGCGGGTGATGGCACACATCAGCGAAGACAACACGCTGATTGCAGCTTTTGAAGCCGGGCAGGATATTCACCGGGCGACGGCGGCGGCGGTCTATGGCGTGGAGCCAGATGATGTGACCTATGAGCAGCGCAGCTTCGCAAAACGGGTCAATTTCGGTTTGATGTATGGCATGGGTTCGTTCCGGTTGGCACGGGATAGTGACCTGACGCTGGCGGAAGCGGATGCTTTCATCAAAACCTACTTCGAGCGCTTGCCCGGTGTCGAACGCTACATCGAAGGTACCAAGCGTTTTGCGCAGGATAAGGGCTATGTGGAGACGTTAATCGGGCGGCGGCGCTATTTCCCCAGCTTGAAGCAGGGAGGGAGTAGTCAGCGGGTCGGCGGTGAGATTCGTGCAGCCATCAATATGCCTATTCAGGGTACGGCGGCGGACATCCTCAAAATTGCCATGATTTCGCTCTATGACCGATTGCGAGAGAGTGGTCTTCGTTCGCAGATGATCTTGCAGGTGCATGATGAAATCGTGCTGGAAGTGCCGGACGAAGAAGTACAGGCGACAACGGAGCTAGTTGTTACGACAATGCAGGACGCATACAGACTGCGTGTGCCGTTGGTCGCCAATGCGGAAGTGGGGCAGAACTGGCGCGATATGGAAGAGGTGGCGGTGTGATCGAATTGCGGGGCGAGCCTCAAGCATCAAGATAAGAATTCATGGGTTTCATTTCGGGCATTTTCGGGCAAATGCACCTCACCCCTAAATCCCCTCTCCAAGTGAAGAGGGGACTTTCCCAGCCTGTCCTGACAGGTTTTGCGCCCCCTCGCCGGACGGAGAGGGGGCGGGGGGTGAGGTGAAAAAGGCGAGAGGCGTGTGCCTCATTCGCCAGAATTGAGCCTAAACCTGATGGCTATCCCTCAATGTAGCCGCCCACACAATGGCTGTTTTACTGCTCTTTTTGTTTGCGCTCGCGGATGCTGATGCGGATCGGTGTGCCTTCAAAGGGGTGCTGCTGCCGGATCTGGTTTTCCAGGTAGCGCTCGTAGGTGAAGTGCATCAGCTTGCGGTTATTTACATGCAGCAAGAAAACTGGCGGCGCTGTGCGTACCTGCGTTGCATAGAAAATTTTCAAGCGCTGCTGCCCTTTTGTTGGTGGCGCGTGCTTCTGTACTGCATCGCGGATGATTTGATTTAGCTCCGAAGTGGGGATGCGAATATAGCGATTTTGCCAGACGCTGTGAACGGTTTCCAGCACGGTATGAATGCGCTGCCCGGTCAGGGCGCTGATATAGATAATGGGTGCCCAGGGGATGAAGTGCAGCCGATCCCGGACATGCTTCGTGAATTCCATCATGGCGAAGTTGTCTTTTTCGACAGCATCCCACTTGTTGACGACAATCACAATGCCTTTTTTCTCTTCCAGGATGTAGCCCGCGATATGCTCATCCTGCTCTGTAACACCTAGCGTCGCATCCACTACTAGCACTGCAACGTCGGAGCGTTCAATAGCACTCATGGCACGGATGACGCTGAATTTTTCGACACCTGGTTCAATACGTCCGCGTCGGCGAATCCCGGCTGTGTCAATGATGGTCACCGGATCGCCATGCCAGGTGATTTGCATGTCGATTGCATCACGGGTCGTACCTGCAACCGGGCTGACGATCACGCGATCTGCCCCGATGAGTTTGTTCAGCAGGGTGCTTTTCCCCGCGTTGGGTCTGCCGACGATGGCGATCTTCATGTGTTCGTCATCACCATCCTCTTCTTCTGCAATGTCGGGTATCGCTTCGCGGATGGCCTCGGTGACTGCATCCAATAAATCCCCGACTCCCTGGCTGTGTATCGCGCTGGTTGCCACGACTTGCCCCACGCCGAGTGAGTAAAAATCAAGCGCGTCATTTTGTTGCTCGATTGTATCTGCTTTGTTTGCTGCTACGATCACGGGCTTTTCGGTGCGGCGTAGAATTTCTGCAACAGCTTCATCCGCAGCCGTGACCCCTTGCTGATTATCCACCAGCATAACGATCACATCAGCATCCTGAATCGCCTGTAATGCCTGCACGCGGATTTCTTCGATGAAGTCTTTGCTGCCTTCTGCCAGGGGGGATTCATCGCGCACCCCTTTGGGTTGATAGACTTCGATCCCACCCGTATCCACAATGCGGAAATTGATGCCATTCCAGAAGGTTTCCCCCTGAAGGCGATCGCGGGTGGTGCCGGGGATGTCATGGGTCACTGCCATGCGCTCCCCAACCAGGCGATTAAACATGGAACTTTTGCCTACATTCGGTCTCCCGACGAGTGCGACAATTGGTTTACGTGCCATAGAGTTTTGTTTGAACACCTCTGGACAAGCCTGCAATGAGGGATGCTCTACGCGGAATTACGTAGAAACGAATAGAGTATTATAGCGAGAATAAGCTTCGATTGTGAGGGTCAGTTGGTGGGTTCGGTCGCTTCGGCAGTTGCTGCTTCGGTGGCTTCAGGCGTTGGTGCGTTGATCGTCACCGACACTCGTTCCGGCAATAGCGTGATGCTCACGGCGTTGGTGCTGATTTGCCCCTGGCGTATGCTGACTGTTGGCGTGATCTCGTAAGTTCCCGGTTCTACAACAGTGATAGTCGCAATGACCTGTATATCTTGTACTGTAATACCTTCCAGTAAGGTTGCTGGGCCACTCAGCACCAGGGAAATTGTTTCCGGGTTTCCACGAACCACCATATTCTCTGGCGCACCGAGGATCGTCACCGGGAGATTTTCCAGCGCGATGGATGCGGTTTGTTCTGCAATTTCGACTTCAACCGTAACGATGCCTGTTTCACTGACGACAATTAGCGAATCGCTTGGCAAGTCGAGCGCAACTTCAGTTGTGAAGTTCCCCGTGCGATCTTGCAAGCTAATGGGTTGTGTGTCCACCGTATCCCCAATTTGCTCCAGTAAATCGGGCGAGCCAGAGATGACAACGGTGCGAGGCTCGTAGTTGATACTGCGAAACTCAAAGTTTTCAGGGAGTTCTTCAAAGAGTATGCGCGGGTTCACCGCCACTTCACGAACATCATCGCGTCGCACGATGTCAGCCGTAACGGTCACTGTGCGCGGTTCAATGGTTACATTTGTGACTTCACTGCCGGATTCATCAACGGGCATCAGCGTCAGCGTTCGGTCAATCGAACCTTCAGTGCGTTGCTCCTGCAAATCCAGTGTGGCACGCAGCGCTGTCACGGCTGTCACGGCATCCAATGAGCCACGGACTTCTGCTTGCAGTTCGTATTGTACATTCTCCACGCTGAAACTCACCGCCGTGTTTTGAACATCGACAACAATAGGTTTCAGGCGTGTCTCTGCTTGCTCTAAAACTACTGTGATTTGGCGCGGTTGCGTATCGCCAGTGGCTGTAAGGGCAATTTGTACAGTTAGCGGAATGGTATAACTACCGGGCGCTCTCCCGGTTAGATCTGCCTGAACAACAATATCATCACGTCGCACGGTTTCTGGCGAACGAACCGTAACATCCACATTTCCCGTCGAAACCGATGTGATAATCATGTTCTCGCTAGCAAGTACATCCACTGGAATATCTGTGAAAATTTCCTCGGAGATCGGATTCACATTCAGGCTCGCAATGAACCAGATCACAATCGCTAACGCGAGTGAAGTCAAGAACCAGATGAAGTTTTGTATGAGGGGGCTTTGCTGCCGTAGCATGGTTCAGGTTCGCTCCTGCACAGGACGCAAAGCATCGAACCAGCCTTGCATTTGTTTCCAACTTCGCAGCCAGATCGTATCCTTTTGTTCTGGCTCCGGCCCATAAAAAGCCCAGAGAATGGTGCGGAACCGCTCTGAATCCAACCGGGATACCATGCGTCCATCATTAGTGATGGCGATTTTACCCGTTTCTTCTGAGACTACGACGCAGATCGCATCACTGACTTCACTGATACCCAGCGACGCACGATGCCGCGTACCCATCTTTTTATCCGGTAAGTTGCGGCTGGCAGTCAGCGGTAGGACGGCGGCGGCGGTTGTCACACGCCCATTGCGGTCAATGATGACTGCGCCGTCATGTAATTCTGTTTTAGGCCAGAAGATGGTCAGTAACAACTCTGCGTTGACGATGCTATCAATCCGCACCCCGGTGCGCATGAATTCATCCAGGTTGCTTTCGCGCTGCAAGACGATTAACGCTCCATGCCGCCGTTCGGATAGCTTCTCAGCCGTGCGGCAAATTTCTTCGATGACCTGCGCCCGATGATCTTCGGGGAGTTGACGCTTGAATACCAAACCACCACGCCCAATTTGCTCCAACGCCCGTCGCAGTTCTGGTTGGAAAACAATCGGGATCGCAACCACCAGCACTGTCAGTGCATTGGAAAGCAGCCAACCCAGTGCGCGTAGTTGCAGCGCACCCACCAGGAACAGCAGCCCTAACCCCAGAATCAGCAAACCTCGCAGCAGCGACATCGCCTGAGTTCCACGGAACAAGAAACTGATGCCGAAGAACAACAATGCCACGATCAAAATGTCGAGGACATCTGTCAGTTGTAGGCTACCAAATATCCAGATGATCTCTTGCACGACGCGCTACCTGAACGTAAACAAACGGTTGTTGAATTCGTTTACCCGCCCAACTGTGCGAGCAATTTCTTGTAATCATCGACCCGATCCGGGTTTAGTGCGATGATCTGGCGAATGGTTTTAGCGGCTTCGCGGGTCAGGCCAGCATCAAGCTGCAATTCGCCCATTGCATCCAACTGCTCAATGGCTTCACGGCGCTGCCCGCGCTTGACGTAAATGGACGCGAGACGTTTGCGCAACCCGGTATCGCTGGGGTTGGAATGCACCAGTTCTTCCAGAAGCTGCGTGATGCGGCGTATATCGCGCTCCCGCGCATATACACCAAGCAGCACATCGACTTTCTTCACGGCTTCTACGCTGTTGCCCTGTGTGAAGTAAATTTCAATCAGGGAACGCAGGGCTTTTTCATCCTGCGGATTCAGTTGCAGAATTTCTTCGTACATCTTCTGCGCTTGCCGGGTATTCAGGCGCATCTGGTGAATATCCGCCAGCGCGTGCTTGATTCGGGCGAGCTTATCCGGCGGAGCCGTGACCCGACGTGCTAATTCTTCGGCTGCCAGGAAGGTGTTATTCGCTTGCTCAAAATCCCCCAATTGCTGGAATGTCTCTGCGAGCGCAATGTATTCATCAAGTGCTTCCAACCAGCGTTCTTCGTCTTCCAGCAATTCAATCAAGCTGATGCGTACATCGACATCCAGCGGAGCCATTTCCAGCACTTCACCCAGGATGGATGCTGCTCGGTCGCGTTCTTCGCGCACCAGGTACGATTTGGCAACGGTGTTGTACTTGTTGATTGCTTGCCGGATGCGCCCTTCTTTCATCATCACTTCTGCCATACGCACATGGATTGGCAGGTAATACGGCGATTTTTCGACAGCGCGATGCGATTCGTCCATTGCCAGCGTATAAAAACCCTGCCGGATATAGCGGTCAATCGAAGAAACAATTTCTGCGAGATCATCGCTTCCGCGTGCCACCAGGAAGTCCACAACGCCCTGACCGCCTTCATCGCGCAGCGTTTCATCCAGGTGGCGGCGGGTATCCGCGATGCGTTGTTTCCAGTCTTCACCACTCAGCAGACTGATAAACCGCTCATTGATCGCACGGAGTGAATCCGTGGTGCGTCCGTTGAGTGTTGTGAGGATGTTATCATAGACCTGCGTTAGTTCATCGACTTCGTTGCTATCCATCGTCAGGCTTGTATCCACTTCGCGCAAGCTCTGGATGAGGGAGCGTGTAGCCTGTTTTTGGTCGCCCATGTGGAAGTAGGCGAGACCCAGGCCGTGCATTGCCCCTGCACTCAATGTGCTATCGAGAACGGCATTGGAGAGATGGGACAGTGCATCTTGCGGGTTGTTTTCCAGGACGAGTAAGCCACCCAGCGCCATTGCCAATGAAGGATAGGTTAGACCTGCGTTGACGGCTTGCTTATATGCGTTGATCGCTTGCGGACGCAAATTCTGGCGTTGTGCTTCCATGCCCTGCATGGCATACATCACCGATTGGTTCAGTTCGCCCTCTACCACTTGTGCTGCCAATCTCCCCAGCGCTTCATCTAAAGCTTCGCCAATTGGCCCCAGGGAGTTCGCTTCGCCAACTTCGGATTCTGCCTGTGAAAGTGGCATGCCGAAGGGATCAATATCTTGTTGCTCTTTTGGACGTTCCTCGCGTTTGGGGGCATCTTCTGGTAGAGAAACTTCACCCCCGGATTTCAATGCACGCAGCGTATTCAAAGCTTGTGCATTATTTTTGTCGATGCGCAGCGCACGTTCTACAGCACGGATCGCTTTAGGAACATCGTTCTTGCGCCGAAAATTAAACGCCAACGTCAGGTATTCGCGGATCGCCTTATTCTTGTCGCCAATGCGATCATACGCCTGCGCCAATCGTAGATGCACATTCATCAACCCTGGTGTGAGTTGGGTGGCACGTTCCCAGTTGCCGATGGCTTTATCCAGGTCGCGTTGTGACAGATAAATATCGGACACTTTGACGTACTCCTGGGCAGCTTCTTTCAAACGCCCCATGCGCTCCAGCACATCCGCGCTGCGTTCCAACGGCACGGGGTCATCCGAAGCGAGTTGCGCTGCCCGCTTGTAGACTTTCAATGCCTGGTTGAGCCGTCCTAGATTCAAGAGTGACAGGCCAAGGTTGATGTGGGCTTCCGGGTCTTCCGGTTTGACCTGCACCGCTTTGGAATAGGCATTCATTGCCGTTTCCCAATCACGCTGCCATGCCGCATCATGTCCTTGATCCATAAATTGTTGGAATTGCGCGATGTCCGCCATGCGTCCCTCACAACTGATTATGTACGCTGGTCAAAAAGTTCGACCAGAATCGCCTTCTGTGCATGCAGGCGATTTTCCGCCTGTTGGAAGATGACCGACTGCGCCCCATCCGCGACTGCATCCGTGATCTCGTCACCACGATGTGCGGGGAGGCAGTGCATGACAATCGTGGGTTTGCCTGTCATGCGCAGCAGGTCTTCGTTTACCTGGAAGGGCGCAAAGGTATTACGGCGTTCTGCCGTTTCTTCTTCTTGCCCCATGCTGACCCAGGTATCTGTATAGATTATATCCGCATCTGCAATTGCTTGCTGCGAATGGATCGTTTCTCGGATGGTAATACCTGTTTGTGCCGCAAGTTGTGAACCTCGTTCACGGGCATATTGGGGCAGTTCGTAACCTTCTGGCGTGGCGATGGAAAAATCCATGCCGAAGTGGGCAGCCGCATAAAGCAGCGATGCAGCGACGTTATTGCCATCGCCCACATATGCCAGCTTCAGCCCTTCGAGATGCCCATAATGCTCGTAAATGGTCAGCAGGTCTGCCATTGCCTGGCAGGGGTGGGTGTCATCGCTGAGGCCGTTAATCACCGGAACTCGTGACCATTCCGCTAATTCTGTCACATGGGCATGGTCGAAGACCCGCGCCATAATCATATCCACATAGCTGGAAAGCACTCGCGCAACATCCGGGATACTTTCCCGTTTACCCAGGCCAATTTCCGAAGGGCCGAGCATAATAGCATCCCCGCCGAGATGTTTCATGGCGACTTCAAAAGACACGCGGGTACGCAGCGAGGGCTTCTGGAAAACCATGCCCAGGACTTTGCCCGCCAGGATAGGGCGGTTGCCCCCGACACGCCATTCTTGTTTCAGGTAGACGGCAGTATCAAGAATCTGTTTGAGATCGCTGGTCTCCCATGAGGCCAGATCCAGGAAATGTTTCATGAATATTTCGGACTTTCTGGGTGCGTGTATCGTTGAACAATTATGGCTAGGAGTATAGCACAGTTGCCAGAACAAAGCGCACAAAGTAGACGGTATTTCAATTGTGGGAGGGTGCAGCGCACCCCTAACGAGTACGGTACAAATTATGAGCGCAGTTCCAGCAACTCATAGACCATCGCAGTGTCTTCACGGCCTTTGAGCCGAATTTTCCCAACAGGATTCACATCGGCCTGCTTCCCCAATTTCTGCACCAGCAAGTCACTCACCAGGATTTGACCCGGTGCGGCTTTTTCTTGCAGGCGCTTTGCGAGGTTCACAGTGTCACCAATAGCTGTGTAATTCACGGCATATTGCGTACCTAAATACCCAACCACGGCTTCGCCTACATGGATGCCAAGACTGTATTGCAAGTTCATGCGATACGCTCGGTTGATCTCTTCAATGCCCTGACGCATGGCAAGGGCGGCTTCTGCGGCTCGTTGTGCATGATCTGGCTGTGGAGTAGGGGCATTGAAGATCGCCATCAGGCCATCCCCCATGAATTTGTCCAGCGTGCCTTCCCAACCGATGATGATGTCACCGGCGACGCTTAGATAGTGATTCAACACTTCCAGAACTTTCTCAGGTGAAACACGCTCCGCAAATGAGGTATACCCGCGAATATCCGCGAACAATGCCGTAATGACCTGACGTTTGCCGCCGGGTGCAACATCGGTTTGCAGCGCTTCCTTCACTACTGAAGGCGCAACAAACTGCTCGAAGGTATTCTGCACATGCTGCTTGGATTGTTGCAGGGCGCTGAGATTGCGTGAATTTTCAATGGCAATTGCGCCATAATCCCCTAGAGAACTGACGATCAGCAAGTCATTCTGGTCAAAAATGCGCGAGTCGCTGGCGTGATTGATGACTTGCAACGTCCCAATCTGGCGACTCCCAACGGTTAGCGGAACACAGATCAAGCTGTGGGGGGCGTTACTTCCGCGCAGTTGTTCCGGTTCCAGCAAGATGGGTTGCTGCTGCTGCAACACATGCCCACTGACACGATCCTTAATTACCGTATCCATCGCGGTTGCGTAGTCACTGTTGATCGTTTTTCGCGCACGGGCATGCATCTCACCATCTTGCAAAAGCACCAACAACCCTTCCTCGGCCTCGGTAATGCGGGTTGCTGCATCCACCAACTGGGGTAGCAGCGAAGCGATATCTGTCGATGACGTGACACGCTTACCGATCTGGTGCAGAATCTCGAACTGCTGCAAGCGGCGTTGGAGTTCCTGGTTGGCATCCAGGATACGGTTCGTGAGTTCGTCACGCTCTTTGCGCAACCGCGTTTCGGATAAAGCTCGTTCGATTGCGTCCAGCATTTCGGTCACGCTGTAGGGCTTTTTCACGTAATCCTTCACACCCAGGCGGTAGACATTGATGGCAATTTCTTCCGAGCCATGCAGCGTCATCAGGATTACAGGGATATAGACGTTCTCCTCCCGCAGTCGTTCCAGCACCTGAAGGCCATTCAAGCGTGGCATCTGGAAATCCAGCAAGATCAGGTCAGGCCGTTCTTGTAGAGCCATTTGCAGCCCTTCCGCGCCATCCTTCGCTTGCAGGTAGTTGAACCCATTGGGTTCTAGCACATGTTGTGCCAGGAAATCGCGGTTGTCCTTGCCGTCGTCCACAATCAGGATTGTTTCAGGCATCATGCTTCGTTCCTCTGGACAAGTTTCGTCCCCTTAGTATATTCCGCTTCGCTCATTCATGCAGACAATACGCCAACGAACTCTACATTGTTCTACCTTTTTCTGCATTCTATAATCACCAGTAGGTCAGCCTGACCATCACTTGTCTGTCTGCGTGGATCATCTCCCTGCAAATAATCCAGAGCCGCATATAATGATCTGGCGCACGATTGTGGAATGAGTACACATGCAAAAACCGAAACCTCAGGCCAAGCCCCGCCTGCGTACTTCCAGCTTTCTGGGCGAGGTTCTTCGCACCATCCTCTTCGTCGTCGTCGTGACGGTGTTGTTTGATATGGCAATTCCTCGTTCGTTGGTGGATGGGCGCAGCATGCAGCCCACCTTTGAAAATGGCGAGCGTTTGATTGTCAGCCGCGTGCATTACCTGGTGGGGATGCCAGAACGTGGTGATATTATCGTTTTCAATTCGATGAACCCGACGGAATTTGAACAGGGCATCATGCTCATCAAGCGAGTCATAGGATTGCCCGGTGAAAGTGTTGAATTCCGTGACCAACAGGTATATATCGACGGTGTGCTACTGGAAGAACCATATATCAAAGAGGCGTGCCAGGAATATCGCTGCCCGGATGAAGTGATCGAACTAGGGGCAGGCGAATACTTTGTGATGGGGGATAACCGAAACAACAGCCAGGATTCGCGGCGGTTTGGGGCGGTTCCGTTCGATCATATCGTTGGGCGAGTGATCTTCCGTTACTGGCCTATACCCCGTATTGGTGTTCTGAGTCACCATGATTATGACTTGCCAACTGGCCTCCCGTAAGGAGTATCGTAAATGAACAGAGAATTTGTATTCCCCCAGGAAGATGATTTATGCCCGCGCTGCCGTTATGGGCGTATCCGTTCCAATCCACTGCCATATATTCGGATCTTCCGAGGTCACTTATTCACAGTGCCAGATGCAACCTGCCTGACCTGCGATGTCTGCGATTACTGCGAATATGAAGACCCATTCATTGAAATCATGGGACAGATGATTTCAGCGGCGAGAAGTGGCGTACAGGAAGAAACGCTAGAGGTGAAACCTTTATCCACCCCCGCTGCATCCTTGCTGCCGGATGACTCTGAGACCCAGAACTCGACCCAACAGGTCAACCAATCGCAGTAATCCAAACGCATTTTGGAAAATACTGTACACTCAACGGTAGCACACTTGGGTGAAGCGGTTGGGAAAAGGAGTGCCGTGTGGGTGCAAAGCGGGTGCTGGTTGTCGAAGATAATGCTGACAACATGGTGTTAATTGTCGATGTGCTGAAATCCATGGGGTATGAAGTCATCCAGGCGGGAAATGGGGAAGAAGGCATTGCGAAAGCTGCCAGCCACCTGCCGGATATTATTCTCATGGACTTATCTTTGCCGCACATGAACGGCTGGACGGCAACGCGCACCCTCAAAGCGGATGCTGCTCTGCGTCATATTCCCGTGATTGCGCTTACGGCGCATGCCATGGAAGGGGATCGGGAACGAGCGCTGGAAGCTGGCTGCGATGATTACATCACCAAACCCATTAACCTCCCTGAACTAGCTGCGAAGCTGCAAGAGTATACGGAGTGATGTTCCCGTGAAGATTCTTGTGGTAGATGATAACCGCGACAATATTGAGCTTGTCAAAGATATTCTTGAAGTGACCGGGCATAGCATTCTTACGGCAACCAATGGCTCGGATGCACTTGTGATTGCCGCAGCCGAACTGCCGGATCTGGTCATCCTGGATGTGAACATGCCCCGGATGAATGGTTTTGAAGTCTGCCGTCATCTGAAAGAAGATGCTAATACGCAGCAGATTCCGGTCATCATGCTGACAGCGCAGGATGCGATTGAGAGTCGCGTGGAAGGGTTAACGGCTGGGGCAGATGATTACCTGACAAAACCCTTCAGCCCGCGTGAGTTGATGGCACGGGTGGATCGCAGCCTGCGTTCAAAAGCTGTGAGCGATGATATGCGCAGCCAGCAGCAGCTCCTGCGGAAGACTTTCTCTCGTTTTGTTGCTGGCCCCATTGTTGACCAGCTTATGCAAAACCCGGAGCAAGTGCGCCTGGGTGGTACATTGCAGCCTGTGACTGTGCTGTTTGCGGATTTGCAGGGCTTCACGACGCTTTCCGAAAATACAGAACCAGAAACGCTGCTGCAACTGCTGAACTCGTATCATACCTATATGGTTCGGCTCATCCTGCAATATGGTGGAACCATCGACAAATTCCTGGGCGATGGGGTGATGGCTTTGTTCAACACCCCGGTGCATCAAGATGACCATGTTGCGCGTGCCGTCAAAACAGCCTTGCACATCCAGGATGAGTTACACTGGTTCGTACAAGATTTACCAGACGAGCATCGGTTGCTGGTGAATTTCGGCATTCATACCGGGATGGCGATTGTTGGCAATGTCGGCTCAGAGAATGTTATGGATTTCACGGCGGTTGGGGATACGGTCAATGTTGCCGCTCGCTTGCAGGGCGTGGCAGATGACGGGCAAATCCTCGTGAGCAAAGAGGTGTATCTTGCGACGCAAGATTTTGTCTTTGGGCGCTCTCGCGGTAAATTGCCTGTAAAGGGGCGTAAAACCCCTGTTGATGCCTATGAAATCTCCAATACATACTTCGAATACAGTGATGACCCGGAAAAAATGAAACAGGGCTGAGAAAGCTCAAAATTGTTCCCTGGAATTGAAAAAAGCTTCTTGACTTCATGGCAGCAAACCTGTATGATTTTCCCTGTTGCTACCCAACATGGGGCGTTCGTCTAGGGGCCTAGGATGCCACCCTTTCAAGGTGGAGACACGGGTTCGAACCCCGTACGCCCTGCAACTAAAAAGCACCTCTGGCAGAAAGCCAGGGGTGCTTTTGATTCTACTTCAATGCCTACCATAACGTTTTTCCTTTGCCAACTTGGTTGCATCCATTCCGAGGTTGGCGTATACTGGCTTGCATAAATACTTTGCTGCTAATAAAATTGAGTTAGCACAAAGTTGCATAGTTATGACGTGCGCACCGTAAATTAATCTATTAATTCTTTCGTTACATTCTTGCTGTGGGAGATTCCTCAACGATTTGCTGTATTGAGTAGCGAATCCGCATAATCTTCCCTTCGCTTGCGTTCTTGCCCTGTGCAGAACGTGCCACTGCGCGAAACCGATCAATGGTGCCAGTGATGCGAAAACCTACCCAATCACCCCACCACCCTTCTGCTATTGGGTCTTCAATAGCAACTTTTACATGGTTTGCCACGCCTGAACCAACTTGCAGATTGCACCAGCTGCCAGCCCATAACCGAATAGGGGGAGCCGCATGAGTAGCCCATTTGTGGAACTCAAAGAGTACCTGGATGACCTGTATCCTGATCTGCCATTGCTGCCAGCGACGGAATTGCTGGATCACATTGGTGTGCAAGAACTGCCTACACCGCCCGATATTTCTGAGGGATGGTCAACAGCTCTCCAGTTTCAGGAAACAAGAACCGTTGCTTTTCCTGGAACAGATCAGGTAGCGCTCCTGATTGCAGAGGGTGAAGGCGGTACGTTGCAAGTGCAGCCCGGTGAAACGTTGACATTCACCCTTGAAGACGTTCCACTGCGCTTGCAGATCGGTGAAGATTTGCTGCAACCCATGCGTCGCATCGCCGGGAGCAATCCACCGCGCTATGAAGAAGATCGCAGCCGGGAAGCGGTGGTATTGAGCCTGGGGACAGTCTCCCTGGGGATTGATGCAGCAGGTGACTTTGACCTGAACCTGGCGTCGGCTGTGGCGGTGGATGCCCCGGTGCGGATTGCTGGCACGGATGCCGTCATTGAAGGCGCTCAGTTCTTCCTTGATTTTTCCGGCGAGAACAAATGCATTCTGTTCACATGGTCAACCAGTAACCTCAATCGCTGGCTAGGGCAATTTTCCTCACTGTTGGCGGATGAGGGGTCTCCTGTTGCTGCAACACTTGCGCTGCGGGTTCTGTTTGGTGGGGGAAACACAGAAGTTCGGCTGGATTGGTCTGTTGAAGGGGTTTCGCGCATATTCTCGCTGCCAGGGTTGAAGGTCAAAACGCCGGATGATGCCCGGTTCAGCGTGCTGCTGACGCAGGAAGATGGTGTGCATTACCTGGGGCTGGTACTCACGATTGATGTTCCCGAAGGTACGGCTCCTGCTGACTTCCCCCAAGTAGAAGCACGCAGTACCTTCGCCTGGACTCGTGGGGATGATGCCAATAAAGAGCGCGAACTTCAGAACGACAATGCGCGTAAATCCAGGAAAGCGGACGACTTTGACGAAGCATTGTTCCGTGCCATCCTGGAAGTGAAGGAAACGGTTAGCCTGGTGCTGATGCGCGTCAACCTGGCGAGCATCGGCTTACCAACATTTTTCAAGCAGCTTGCTTCCCCGCTGGATGAACTGGCTGTCGATGCAGGGTCTGCCGTCTTGACTGCGCCAACGGCATTTACAGCCGATGATCTGGTTTCCCTGGATGGGGATACCTGGAACGGGTTGTTCCGCGTTGCGCTGGATGATGCGCTGGAGAACTTCCAGCTTCCCTTCCTGAAGCAGGATGACCCCAACGATCAGTTCTCGCAGTCTATTCAAATCCGGCTGCCTGTCGATGGAGATTCAGCACCGGAACGTTTCGGGACGAAGATTGAAGAAGGTGGCGAAAACCTTTACTCATTCGGGTTGGCTTTTTCGCCAGCGGTTGAAGCGACACTGACCCTGCAAGTGACGGTTAATTTTGGGCCTTTCTCGCTGGATTCTGAGATTGATGTGATCTTCAACCTGGAAGATTTCTCTCTTCGGGTTGAACACAGCGGCGGTCTGGATTTTCTCTCACCAGAGCCGACACTTCCAGCAGGTGGCGCGAAGGAGCATATGGGACTGGTCTGGAGCTTTGAAGGCGCTCCGACAGAGGATGGGCGTTACCGTTACTTCACGCTGGCAACCGACAAATATGCCTATGAACTACAGCAGGCTGACGGGGCTACCTTCACGGTTGCTTACACCAAAGCCAGCAAAGAACCTATCGAATTCATCATCAGCAACTTCTCGCTTACACCGAAGGGCATTTCGCTGGTGGCGGAAGTTTCCGACGAACCTGTGCGGATGAATGGCATTGATACGCGATTCCGTTTCAATGGCTCCAAACTGGTTGTTGTGGAAAACAAGATTTCAGACTTCACGCTGGCTGGTTCGGGGCCATTGCCGCCGGATCTGGTTGGTGATGCAATGGTGGATATTGCCCTGCAATTCCAGCAGCAAGACGGCGACCTGACGCTGGTGGCTGGCGGGGCGCAGCTTCGCGGGAATAAGCTGCTCGATTGCAAAGGTACTCGTTTCCAATTCTCAATTGATTCGCTTGGCCTGGATTTCGTCAATGAAAATGGCTTCCACCTGTTCTTCAAGCTGACGGGGCAGGCGCAGTTTGTGCTGGCTCCTGGCGATAATCCGCAAGGGGCGTTGGCGTGGCTGCCGAATATCAAGATCGAATTAATTGAAGCGCCGCTGACCGGGGATGTGAGCGTCCTCAAAGATCATATTAAATTCCTGGTGGAACTGCCCAAGCCGAAGTCGTTCAACTTCCTGGGCTGCTTCGAGATGGAACTGCGGGGAATTGGCTTTGTTCCTTCAGCCGATGTCTTCGACGGTGACGCGGCAATGGAACTGACAGGCCAGCTTCGTTTTGCGCAGGGTTCCGGCGATACGCCTGATCCGCGCACAGACTATCACACCCTGTTGATTGGCTTACCTGAACCGGGCGAGATTCTGCCGCGCATCCACTTCAAGCGCATTGCTGTGAACATCAATGTCGGCGCTGCGTTCAAGATGTCCGGCTATGTCAATTTCATTGAGAACGACTTGCAAGAAGGTTTTGAGGGGGAAGGTTCCCTGGATATTCAGGGGCTGCCCTCCTTTGCAGCCTCGTTTGCCTTCATGCGTGTGCGGCGTGATGAAAATTCGGCATGGCTGCGAGCCTGGTTCATTTACCTGGAAGTGCGCAAATTCAGTTTGATGATCCCGGTCATCCAGATTTATCTGCGCGAAGTTGGCCTGGGCTTTGGCTATCGCTACACAATTGCCAGCATCAAGGCGGCGGATCGTGAAAATGATGTGCGCAAGCTGCTGGCAGAACTCAAGCAACTGTCGCGCACGCAAGGCGATTTGTCTCGCGTGGATCGCTGGGCAATTGACCTGGAAGACCCTGGGCAAGATGTCCGCTGGACAATTGTGCTGCGTGCGATGATCTCGCAGACCTCCGGGCAACCCTCCACCATTCGCTATGATGAAGCGCTCGAACGAGAATTGGCCTGCCTCTTCTTGATTGATGCCATCATTGCCTTCCGCAGTGACCTGACCTTCTTCATGGCTGCACGCGCCTGGATACATACCAACTACAATGACTGGTTGCGCCAGCCAGAGATCAGCGAAAAACCGTTCTTCAGCGGCTTTGTGCTGCTCTCAGCCCGCCAGAAACGCTTCCTGATGCATGTTGCTTCCAACCGGGAAGGGCATATCGGCGACCATCCGCCGCTGCCGGACTTCACGAAACAGGCGCTCCAGGGCATTCGTTTCAGTGCTACTCTGTTGATCGAACCGGGGCTGGTGCATTTTGAACTCGGCTGGCCCAATATGCTCGGCTGGGATATTGAAATTGGCCCCCTGAAAGTGGTCAACAAGGGTGGCTTCATCTTCCGGGTTTCCACGGAAGAATTTGTGGTGGGCATCAGCTATCTCTCACGGGGTCTGTTGGATGTAGAAGCTGGTGTTGACCTTGGTCTGGTTGGGGTGCGCGTGCGTGCCACGGCTGAACTCAGTTGGGGCGCTCGCCTGATTGCTATCTTCAAGCGCAACATCGACAAATTCTATGTTTATGGGGCAATCGGCCTTGAGATGCGCATCACGCTGGAAATTGCTTTCTGGATCAAGATTCCGCTGATCTTCACGACCATCAAATTAGATTTCCGCTTCAGCATAGGGATTGGTTTCACAGCCGCGCTGGAAGCCGCCATCATCAGTGGCAATCAATTGGGCATTCGCGGACAGGGGACACTATCTCTATCTGCAATGGGACACAGCCTGGAATTCAGCGCCAGCTTCGCCTTCAATGATGGTGTCGTTGATACTGCACTGGCTGAAACGCGGCATGTGCTGGATCTTGGCCTGGAAGCCACTGATGTTGAGCCAGTACCGGGTCTGGGTGGGCCTGTTAGCCTGGAAACGGAATACGTCGCGGATGCAAGTGTGGGGGGTGGTGGCGGCGGCTTCATCTCGGCTGCGCCGCACCAACCTGGCGGACGAATGTTTGGTGGCTTCCCGGAATTTGGCATGATGTTGTCGCCAGAGGGTGATATGGGCGGTGGGCTAGAAACCGCCGATGTACGCCAACCGATATTTACTGTTCCCGGGTATACGATCTTCGTGCTGCGCGACGGGGATCGTGATGACTGGTCGCATTTTGTCTTGCTCCCCAGCGGTGAACGGCGCATCAATGGCAGCAATGAGGTAGCGCGTGAGAGTGGGTTCTTGCCTGCGCCGCCGCTGAATATTCGCTCTAGTGTAGAATTCCTACGGGATTCTTTAAATGATGGCAACCTCCCAGTTCCACTCCAGGCATTGGCTGCGGTGATCGATGAAACTCGATATACCCTGCGTGATCATGACTTCATCTACTGGTATGGCAATGGCTGGGACATCGTAAAGGAAGAAGATGATTACCGCGTTGTCTACCGGGTGGAACGCCTGGGAGATGAGCGTTTTGATCCTTTCGCACGGGTACGTGTGCAGGTTCAATATCTCTTCACACGTCAGCAGATACCGCTGACAAACGTGCAAGTCCCTGCACTCATCCACGGTCAGCTTGAATACGGTGAGCTTGAACAGGCTGTTCGTGAGGCGGTTGCCCGGCAAATTGACCCCGCAAATGTGGAAGCAATTGCCAGACAACTCGATGTGATAGGGCGTTGGCTACCATTTGGCGGTAGCTGGCGCTTCGACATCCTCTATCGCGCAACCGACCCCGATTTGTTCTTCCGTGTCGAAACTGAAGGCGCAATTGTGCCTATCCCCTGGATTCCCTGGGGTGGCCTGACTCGCCCAGAATACGCTGCGCTATCAATTCGCATAAGCAGCGAACAGGTGCGCGATGGGCGCGATCTTGTTACAGGAGAACCGATTTACCTGACATCGCCCGATGGCATCTATGCGGATATTGAAACGATTGCGTTGAGCGAAGGCCGATTGCCAGATGCATTGCGTGATGCGATTGCCGACGGTGAGGAAGAAGTTGCTGCGACTATCGTTCGAGCAGATGATCATCCCGACGCGGATTGGATCGCAACGGTAGCTGAGAAACGCTACCTCATCAAGAAGGTTGCAAGCAAGAATGTGCTGGATTCGATTGCTATGCAGCTTGAAGTCGAAAGTGATTTCACGCTGCTATTCCCTGATACGGCCTCACCCTTCCTGGAAGAGCTACAGCAGTACAATCCTGAGACGGGTACATGGGAAGACCGTACCGACACGATGAAAGCAGGTGCTTCGCACTCCTGGCGGGTTGCCTGGGATGCACCGATTTACAGCGCAGGCGAATACGAAACTTCCTCGGTTGATCTGACGGATGAAGTAGCCGTGAAGGCAGAGAATGACAGGCTTGCGAATACGCAGCCCAAAGAAGTCGAAATCTTGCTGGGGCGCTACCTGAACCACGCTTTTGAACTGAAGCCCTTTGCCAATGACAATGGAACAAACAGTGAGATTGATCAGGTTATCCCAGTTGGTGACCCGGAACTAACCCCATTCGCAGAGAAACGGCTGGAAGATGAGCGCGTCTACAACCCATCCGACGATGCGTTTGAGGCGGCGGTGCGTGGTGCGCTGGAACAATTTGAAGGTTCACCGTACTTCAAGCATGATCCGAACAACGAATACGAGCGCGAACTCAAAGGCGCATTCCGCACCGATACAACGGCGTATGCGACGGAATCAGACGCTGCGGATGCTGCTCAGAAATGGCGTGAACAGCAGTACCGCGAACAATCTGTGCAACTGCGGGGCATGGTGATCCATGACCTCGTCGCGGATTTGCGGGATTATGTCGAAGATGCATCGCGTCCGAACCTCGATGCAGAGGAAGACCCAGAAGCGACCTTCAATGTGAAGCGCTCAATTGCCTTCCAGATGGGGTTGGTCTTCCGCTTCAAGCGTACAGACCTGGCGGAACTGGATGTCGATGACATCGAAAAAGGAGATTGGCTGGATGACTTGCTGCCCGAAACGCAGCCAGGTCACAAACTACGTTTGCAGCAGCGCATTGGCCCCAACACGATCAAACCGGATACGGGACAATCTGCACATGCCAACACGTTCAATATCTGGCAGACGAACTTCAATATGAATCCGCCGCAGTTCCGTCGGGTGCAGCAGTACACCAGCAGCAGCACTATTGCCATTACCTGGGATCTGGCGTGGCCTGCGCCGCCGCGTGAGGATTGCACCCCAGCCCAGGCAGAGCCGGAACATCACCTGCTGCATTACTGGGTCGTGCGCCGAGCATTGGATGGCAGCGAACGCGATGTGGAATACCCCGTGAAGAATGCGGAGGCAATTTACCAGCGCGTGGATGACGATGGGAATACCGAAAGTACGCTCACGCGGCTGCGTCCGCGCTTCCAGGTTGTGGATCACTTTAACCAGGAAACCGATGAAGACCTTGCAGAACTCCCGGAAGAAGGCCGTAGTTATCTCTACACGATCACCCCGATTGATTTCGAGAATCGTGCCGGGCGGCCTCTGACAATCATCGCCACCCGTCGCCCCGATGCGCCGCCGCTGGTTCCGGCAGATGGCTTGCTGCGAGTGACCTATTACCTGGATGAAGATTTGCTGGCGGCATCCCAGGCGACGAAACCCACGATGCCGAAAATTGTTGTGCCGGATAGCGTGGAAGTTCGCTGGACAGACCCCGGTGATCAACGCACCGGGATGAAGGTTCCGGTAGCTTCTTACTGGTTGATCTTCCGTAAAGAAGAGACTCTCCCAGTTGGCAGCTACGGCCTGGATAGTGAAACGCAGCGCCCGGTAGGAAAATCGCTGCCGACCAGCAACGCCCGCCCGCTGCCGAACGACATCAAGATCAAGCTTGATTTTGCAGCCGTTGCGCTCGATACAGACTCTGGCGAACAGGTTGCCCGTATTCCGCTGGTTGATCTCATCGAAGCGGGGGTTTTGCCGGATGCCGAATATGGCGAGGGATGGCAGCCAGAAGCCTGGCGCGTCTTCTTCCAGACGATTTCCGTGAATAATGTGCCGTCAGCACTGGCTCCGGTTGGTGTGGCGCTGGTGGCGCTGACTCCGGGTGTTTCCGAAGAAGAAGCGGTTGAGGAACGCCGCCCCGCTGAATTGGAATGGATCGCCCAGCCTATCAAGTTCCCGCTGCTGCCGCCAGAAGATCAACGTGCAATCCCTGGTATGGCACATTTCCCCATGCCCACGTCAGCGGAAGAACGACTTGGGAAGTCCTTCGCCAACATCCAGTACACCGAACATCCGCTTGGACTGCGCTGCGTGCGCTTCCGCTGGAACCAGGGGCCAAGTAGCCAGCCGGATTATCCACTGGCATTGAACGCGGGTTACAAACTGTTGCAACTGGATATTGATGCACAGACGACGGAGACATTTGAAAGCGATGTCAATCTCGGTGCGGCACTGCGTGAAATCCAGGATGTGCAGATGATGCCTGCTGAGAATCTGCTGCTGCTGCCAGGAGATACACTGACGACGAGCCAGTGGGAGGCATGGTATCCGAGTACGAAGAAACGCTTGCGCACAGAAGAAGAAAAAGCGGCTACCCGCACACAAAATCTGCTGCGCCCCTGGTACTCCTGGCGCGAATCGGTCTTGGAGTGGCCTCCTGAAACGCTCGTAAATGGTATGGCTCCGTATTTATTCCGTCGGATTGGTGGCAATATCGTCCGGGAAAAGGCCTTGCATCCCTATTTGCAGGCGTTGATTGATGAACTGAGCCGCGTCTTCACAGTGGATTTGCAGAGCTTGCCGCCGATCCAACCGCAAGACCTGGAAGGATTTATGGACAGTACGTCCACAGCAACAGACCCTTATGGCTGGCAAGTGTTGCAACACATGGGGCTATCGGTTGCGCTGTCTCTGCGTGATCCACAGACGGGAAATCTTGTGACGGGTGATGCGCTGTTGAAGAATGTTCGCGTGGCGATTGTTACGGCTGCGCTTCGCCTTACAGTTGAGCAGTACGTCTTGCCCAGGGTTGCGCAAGCGAACCGGGATGCTTGTGCTGAGACGTTCACAAAAACAGTGCTGCCAGAAGCCGCAGAAAAAGTGAACAATGGCGAAAATGCTTCGCTCCGCGACATCGTAGATTCGGCGCTCGCACATCAAGGCCTGGTTGATCTGGCAGGTGGGTTGCTGGGAGATAACGGCATTGACCCGATTACACTCGGATTATTCGATCATCTGTATGCTGAGGTCTTGTTCCAGCCAGGGCGCAGCGTCAACCTGAAGCCGGGTGAAGTCACGGCAGATTCGGCGCTGGCGATCATGCAGATCAGCTTGCGTCCGGTTGTGCGGCAGGTGCTGTACTACAGTCGTATGCACATGAAGGGCGCAGCCAATTCGTCCGTCAGCGTTCGCATTCACACGCAGATTACGGGGCAGCCGCCCCTCACACCGATCACTTTTGTCAATCGTGCTGATCCAGCGTCAGGGCAGGTGCAGCTTGATGCAGATGCAAAACCTGCGCAGCGTTCGATTACTTTCCCGATGGATGGGCAAACGACGCTGTACTTCCGCAGCGTGCGACTGCCACAGGTGGAAGTCTTCCTGCCACTGGCACGTACCAATAGCTTCGCTGCGCCTGCTGGCTTGAATGGTGCGGCAAGATTGGAAGATGCCGCGAGTGGCAAGGTGCTGGTCATTGAGCCTGCATTCAGTGATCTTACGCAGGATGTGCGCCAGCGTGTGATTGATGCGCTGCATGAAGATGACCGTGAAGCCGCACAGGTGCTGCTCTCGCTGGCCTTTGAAGCGCTGCATGAAGTGCCGCCTTTCTGGGATGGCGAATGTACGGACAATGATCCACTGTGCTATGACAATGCTTCGACCTACTTCACCGCGCCGCCGGATCTGGCAGAGGTCTTCAGCAGCCCGAACGATCCTCGTGGGGGTATGTTCTGGGCGGATATGCGCAATTATCTTGAGACGCTGAATGGAGACGATAATCCCAGGATTGAACTGCCCGCAGCGGCAGAAGACATCGAAAAATTATTGGGTGATTTCTTCGCGTGGTCGCAGCGTTTCTTCGATCACAGCGGCCTGTTCCCGGATTTGATGGCAACGCCACGCCGCACAGCAGCAGGCCCCTGGCTGGTGACGGCGTATCCGCGTGCGGGTTCGCCAGCCTATGCGTCGCCTGATGAAGGGGGTCGCCTCAAATATGATCACATCTATGAAGACAAATGGGCGCATAATTACCGCTACTACATCCAACCCTACGGGCGCTATGATCGCCTCTGGCACAGTTACCGCCAGTCTTCCGCTTTGACGGAAACGCCCTATGATGACCGCGAATTGCTGCAACCGCTGCCTGATCCTGAAATGGGCGGCCTGGATGTGGTGATTGATCGTACTCAGCGCGTGGATGCGCCGTTGATTTTGAGTTCGCGCCGTTTGGATGCAGCCGCCGAACCCGGTGTTCCGGTTGCGCCGGGGAGTCTCTGGGAAGTCATCATCGCGCAGCACCCGGAACAAGCGTTAGTCGAACGCAACCAGACGCTTGCACGGCAAATTGCCTTCCGTCAGGTAGCTTTCACCTTGCTGCGGCGCTACGCTTTTGAAGCATGGCTGCCACAGTTCATGGACGCACTGACTGCGCAGAGCATCACGGACGATTTCGCAGACATCCATGTGCGCACGGTGCAGCAAGAAACACAGCCGATGATCCCGTCGGACTATCCAGCACTGCCCGAACATATCGACTTCGACGGGGAATATACTTCAGAAGATGTGCGCAGCATTGGACTTCCCAGCCGCATCGGACGCTTCCAGCAAGGGGCGCTGGTGCTGCAATGGGATGGCTTGCCGTTCTACTATGAGCATCGCCTGCTGACCTTTGCCCAGACTGCCAGCACCGTTTCGCGCATTAATCAGGTGACGCAGCGTGACTTTGAATACATCACTCCGCAGCTCATCAATGATGAACTGCAACGCGACGCATTGACGGAAGGTAGCGACTTTGAAGGCCGCGTCGAAATCGAAGGCTTACAGCCACAGACGCTATCAGTTCGTTTGCAGAGCGTGGAAGTGGTACTCAAGCGTTTCTGGGACAGCCTGCCCCAATCCGCGAAAGATCGCTGGCCTGATGAAATGCCTGATCCAATCGACAGCGAAGAACCGAAGCGTAAGTTCTCGTCACTGCCTGACCTGGATGTGATTTACCAGATCATCGAAGTGCTACAGGGCAATGTGGAAGTACAGGTGGAAGTCTTCAATGGTCTGGTGGATAAGATCGCACGGCGGTATCAAACCCGCCAGCTTGCACGGGCAATCATCGCACTACCTGGCGCGGATCAGAAAATGCTGGTTCCGCCACCACCAGAACAAACTCATGGCGATTATCGCTTCACATTGAATCTACTGCGCCTGACTCCGGTAGCACTGGAATCCGTAGAAGGTGCGCCACCCGCAGCGCTTCAAAGCAGCATTCTGCGCATCCAGAATGATCCTCGTTACTTCCTCGCAGGCGCAATGACGCAGGCACAATTTGCAGCCTGGATGGAATGGGTCGGTGACTCGGACGCAGACCGCGCAACGATCCAGGCGATTTACGATAGCTGGACAGTGCAAGAACCTGTCTCATCCGTTGCCGAAGATTTCCCCTCAGGCGACGCACTGGTCGTCAGGGATGATGTTATCCATCTCGTCTGGGATGCAACGCTGGCGGATGAAGCGCCATTATCGGCTGCTGAACGCGAAGCCCTGGAAACACTGGAAGGGGATACGGCACTCCTGCAAGCGGTGCAGCGCCTCCTGAAAGCCATTGATGCTGACCCGACGCAACCGGTGTATCACGAGACTCTGCCGCTGCCAATTGAAGAAATTGGTGGGGAAGGGTTGCCAGAGAACTTCTCATTCCAGGAAACGGAAGATGGCAGCTTCGAGTTGTGCTTCAGTGGTGCGCTCTTCGACGAAGCATATGAAGAAGCAATTGAGGCGCTCAATGAGTGGGCTGTTCTGCCGGAACTGCGCAGCGCTGTTGATTGTTTGCTGGAAGCCGTCAATCAATTCACTGTAGCGGTTGACATTGAGCGCACCCGCCCGACCAGCGAAGAAATCCCCGAAAGCCTGAACGAACCGTTGCAGCCAACTGAAACAGGCTACAAGTGGGATGGTGACATCACCGATGAAGCGCTGACAGAATTGCGTGAATATGCTGCACTGGAAGACTTTGATCGGAAAGATATTCAGACGACGCTGAATAATCTGCACACCTCACTGCAACGCCGTGCAGGGCTGGATGTGGAAATTGTGCCGGATGATGAAGGCAATACAGGCATCCCGGAAGAACTACCGGATGAACTTACAGATCGTCTGATCGTCGTCCCTGGCAGCGATGAAGCCAACCCGCGTTTGCGCTGGCAGGGTGCGACCCCCAGCGATGAACAGCGCGAAGCCATCAGCACGCTGGTGACTGGCAATGATACGCCCTTCGCTGTGGCGTTGACGGAACTCCTCGCCCGGTTGGATACCATGCCGAGTGTGCAGCTACCGTTCGGTGTGGATGGCGCAGCATTCGCTGATTTCCTGGCGAATTTGCCAGAAGAATACAGTGAACTGGTAACCCGCCTGGAAATCAATTCTGCACGCCGCACGATCACATGGCTGGCACCTGCGCCGACGAATGCAGAGTGGGAACTGATTGCTGCACTATTGCAAGAAGACATGCCGGGGCGCTATGACACCGCCTTGCGTCATTTGTTTGCCGCTGTGGATGCTGAAGCCGAAATGATCTTCCCGCCGCTGCCGGAATCGCCGTTGGAACAGGTGAGCGTGGTGGATGGTCAGTTGGTGTGGCAGGGTCGCCCACATGATGAAGCAGACCTGGAAACGCTGGAGAACATGAACGCCCTCGCAGATGCAGATTTTGCTGCGGCTGTCGAAGCGTTGATTGCCGCCCTGGATGACACCGAATTGTGCTGCCCGGTTGAAATCGGCATACGAGGTGAACTGCCCGAAGAACTAATCGGCAAGCTGATGCTCACCCGTACCGTCTTACGTTACACAGGCATGATGTCTCACAGCGAAGGTCAGGGCTTGTTGGATCAGTTTGAGCAGCCGATTGACCGCAACGCAATCCAGCGTATGTATGACAAATCCGCCAACCCGACCATCAACGGACGCAAGATGTTGATCCGCACGCGGCGTGGTAGTGCCGTGCCAAGCAGCATGATTTCCTTCACCGCCAAATTACTCTCGCCGAGTGACGAATAGGAGCGTGTGCCATGCCTTTGCCAAATCCCCCTACCATCACCATTCGCGGGCCGTTCTGGACGGCGCAAGCAACAGTCGTCAGTGAAACCTTTTCCGGCAGTGAACGGGTTGTGCGCCAGTCGCGCAACCTCTTCGTACAGGGAAGCGATACCCAGGCCGGGACGCTTTTCGCGCTCTGCTATGTGCGGCGTGTAGAGATCAAGCCGAAGGGGAGCAGCAGCTATCTCTGGAGTCGTCCAGGTGGGGCAGCCGCACCAGCCAGCAGCACGCCTGCCGAAGTTGATGCTGCAAAAACCAGCGGCGAACTTGCGCTCTTGCTGCTGACGAAAGAAACAGACAACGAATACCGCTGCATCGGCGGCGAAATTTGCCTGGATGTCCTGAATGCACAGGGCGGTGCAGGTGATAATCTCTATCAGGCATTGGGATTGTCACGTCCTGCTGAACTCGAAACCGGACGATGGGAACTGAGCGTTCATGCAAGCGGCGTATCGCTGCACAGCTTGTTCCGCCTGCCCTGGGTGAATGGGCAGATTCAAGCGCCGCTGCTGCTGGCTCCGGCAATCAGCCGCAAAGCCGAAGAGGAAGCCAGCGGTTACCACCTCAGCATTGAAGGGGAACGTCTCACACAGGCAGAGGCCACCGAAATGATCCTGGCATGGCAGTACCTCACGCGCTACCTGAACCCGCGTAATACCCTGGTTCCCGGTGCAACGAATGTCCCCGTGCCAACCTGGGTCACGCTGGAAACGGCGAATCCGCTGGCAGTGCCAAATCTGTACTGGAAGATCGAAGATTGGGATGCGCCGCTGCCACGTTCTCTGTTTGCCGGGGGGGATGCCCTGCTGCTTACCTTGAGCGACCAGCAGCCAAACAACGAACAGCACAGGCCAGCATCCAGAGCCGCCATTGCCTTGAACGAAGTGGCCTTTACAGGTGATCTGACCAGTGAACTGTTGCTCTCCCTGGTGACGGGAAAAGATACGCCGGGTGATACCAGGATTGAATATGCCTGGGACAATGGCGCAGGAGGGCATGATGCGCTCAAAGTCAGTGCGCTGGATGTGGCCTTCAGCCCGGTAGAAGTGCCGGAGATGCTGCGAGAACATCAGGGATTGCTGCCGCCGGAATGGAGTCCCGCTTCGCCAACCTATCCGATTGATCCCCCCGTGATCTGGGGATTTATGCCCCTGGAAGAAGGGTGGGCGCAGCTTCCCATTCTGAATTTGACCGAGCAAATCTACCTGAATGCAGAACTCGCCAACACTGCGCAACCCATCGCAATGGGTGATCGCAATGTGATTCAGGGGGCGGTTTCACTGGGGAACGCGCACAATGAAGTGCTTCCGCAGCATCCCGAAGAAAACCCCTGGAATCTCACATTGCACCGCGCCAAACAGGTAATCGGTAGCTGGAAGCTTGTCCCTGTGGGTGAAAATGCCTTGCAGCTTGCTGAAGTTTCGCTGACGATCCATGACCCGGATGTGATCCTGAATGGCTTTCTGTGGCTGAGTACAGGGTATCCCACCATCGAGGATGCACTTCCTACCCTGGATGATTGGGGGGGCGGGCTGGAATCTGTTCCGCTTTATTCCAACCATCCTGAGACGGACTTGTTCCCGGCTCCGGTCATCATACAGACCAGTGAGTTAAACCTGCAACTACGCAGCAATGACGTGCAGCGTCCTTCTGCTGAACTGATGGCCTGGAACATAGAGTACACTGTGCAGAAGTCTGTCTTCCAGGAGATGATCCTGCGCTGCATGCTGCCGCCAGATGTCTTCGGTGCGCTGCCTGCGCTGTTATGGATGCGGCATCAAACCCTGCCGATGATTCAGGCGCTGCCCCTGACTCAAACACAAACACCGCCAAACTATCCCAACGCCAGCCGCCAGCTTGTCCCGTTCGAGATGTCCTTTATAGAAGAGGTTTTCAACGAAGAAACGGCTTGTGCTGGGGAAGACGACGAGGCAGAAGAGCCAGCGAATCTTCTGCTGCCGGATGGCTGGCGCTTCGGGGTTGCTGCTGGCAATGGTGCCGACCAATGGGCAGCCGTGCTGGTGCGTGATGAAAAATTGCAGCCTGCCGAAGAATGGGTCACGGAAGAAGATTTGCCCCTGGTTGCGCTCTCTCTGCCCGGTTTGATCCTCGATCCTTATATCGGGGCGGAAATTACAGGGATCGGTGCAGATTCAATCCTGAAGTTGGCGCTGCAAATGCGCTATGACCTGCCCTATAGCGATCAACTGAATGCACTGGCAGAACTCCCGAAAGAAGAACGTGACCCGGATTTAGCGAATCCGGCACTCGACTCTGAACCGGAAGGCCAGCCGGAACCGCTGTTTCGTGCGCAGTACGCGGAATACTGGCACTCTTTGTCGCTGAAGGCTTCGCTGGCGAGTGTGGCGGCTGCGGATGTCTTCGCAGCAGAGGATGGCGCAGCAAGTGTGCAGAATCTGGTAGAGCCGTATCGCTGGTTGGTACAGGCCGAAAGCAACCTGGCAGCGTATCCCGGTAGTTTCACCCTGGATAATGCCAACGGCGCAAGCCTGCCTATCGAACTGACGGCTGAGTCCGCGCTCGAAGGCATCAGCGGACACTTCGCTGTAGATGGCGATCATCTGCTGCACAGCACAAATGGCAGCGGAAACAGCTTCCAACTGAAAGCCGGGAGTGCAGCCGCCTATGCCGCTGGCGAAAATGGCTCGCGCAAGTACCGCGATCAACGAGGATTGCTGCGTGGTGCGACGCGCATGAATGCGGAAAATCCACAACTGCTGCGCACGCCGATCAGCTTCCATGAGAGCATTGGTAAAACCAACGAATACGAATTGGTAACAACGCTGGGCGTGCAGACATTACAAGCAGGTGGCAAAGAATGGCAGTTCTGGTTCCGGGATTTGCCTGCGTCGGCTGCGAATGATACCTTCATGCGCGAGGCAACACGCTCCAAATTTGCCGAAGACATCAACGACCCGGAAGCCTGGTCGCGCCAGCATAATCACCTCAATGGGTACGAGTGGCGCATGGGCAATGGTGAAGACTTCGTGCATCTGCCGCTGTATAATCTGCATTTCTATCCTCTTACGCTGGAAGAAGTCGCATTCAATGGGGAGACTGTGCAGCGCGTCGTGATGATTGGGCGCTTGCAACTGCCGCTGGATAAGGACGAACCCGCAGAAATCACCGCCCTCAGCAATGCCGTGAAGCTGACATTCGCTCATGATGAGGCTGCCGGGGTTCCCGTGCTGGAATCAGTGGATATGGTTTCCAGCGTGGGGGAGTGGCCTTTGCAGATGCGCGAAGGAGAGACGACGAATGCACCGCTGCTGACATGGCGGGGGATTGCAGTAGATCAAGCCAATGCACAGATTGTGGTTTCCGGTGCGCAACTGCGCTACTTCCTCTTTGATGCTGAGTGGATACTGCCCCTGCAAAACCTGGTCTTCGCAAGCGATACCGAGCAAATCGCGCAGACGTACACATTTGCCGTGCAATCTGATTCGCCCATTGCCGCCAGGAATTTGTTATTGAGCATTGATCTTGTCCAGTGTGTGCATCAAGCAACCCTGAATCTTGATCTGCGCCTGGGAGATCGCAACAGTGCAGCCGGAGCGGAATTAATCCGGCGTGCGTTCTCCACAACCATTCAAGTGACGCTGGTGGATGGTGGCAATAATCCGTTTACGCCAGATCAAACGATGATCTTCGAAGATGTTGCAGTCGATGGCGAAGACCTGGAATTGATCTATACGGATAAAGCTTTTCAACTGCGCTGGTATGACTTCGCCCGTGCAGAGGATACTTCGCTGCAAATGCTGCCAGGTATGCATGTCATGCACCCGGATACAAGCGGTTCGGGCTTACCGGGTTTCGCGGCGACTTCTTTCCATGTGTTGCAGCGGCTAACCCTACCGGAGAATTTCAAGCCGGAAAGCCCACAAGCCATGACCATGCTGCGCGATGCTTTCTCCAGGGCAGAAGTACAACTCCCGGAAAGCGCTACATTGAGCGCGATTGATGAAGAAAAAACCCGCTGGCAGTTGGTACAGGACACCCATACCGATTTGCTGCTGCAAACGCCATCTGGCTGGGTACTTTTCTTCGGCATCCCGCATTTGCAGATGCGTATGGCCTTCGTGGAATTGTTGATTAACTGTGCCTGGGGAACCTATCTTCAGGATGGGGTATCGCTGGATGGCCTGGATATGCTAGGGCAGCGCGAGAAGATTTTCGGCAGTTCGGCGGGCTACGTCACGCTGAATTACAGTACGCGCTGGTACGATGAAGATGATACCTGGCATGACGAATATTTGCTCAATGGTATGCTGGAAGTGACCAACTTGATTAGCTGGCCTGAAGGGATCATCCCGGATGCGGAAGACCCGATGCAGCTACGCTTACCTGCGGTTGCGTTGGATGAACAACCGCTGCCACATACTCGCCATACCATTCGTGTACTGTTCAATCAGCACAACATTCCGGCGGAGATGCTCGTTGCAGGCGATGCTGACCTCATCTTCGATTTTGCGCCGGGGAATTCCTGGCAGTTCCTGGCGGTGGTCGAGCATCAGTTGATTGATGTGACACCGAATGACCGGAATTTCAGCGATTTTACGCTCAGTAAGGATCGTCGCTGGACGGCGCTCCAAGAAGTTCGTTTTGTCTCACCGGATACTTTCGCGGACTTTGTGCGCAATGTGGACACAGATGCCATTGACCGTGAACAATGGGTCATGAATTACGGTTATCTCAGCGAAGACTTGCGGGATGCCCTGATCAATGATGGGGCGCTGGCACGCCTCAAACATCCGACATTGCTTGTAGAAGCGAGTGCGCCGCACTGGGTACGGATGCAGCCGCTGGCGGCAAACATCGGCATGACGGATTTGCAGTATTTGCCGGGTGGTTCGCAGAATGCCATCCTCAGCGCACCGGAAGATTTCTTCCCCTCCGGCGTGGATAATCCGCACTGGCTGCTGCTGACCATGCCTTTCCTGGGACGCTTGCAACCTGGCGAGCGTGACCAGATTACGATTGAGACGCTGCCGCCGCCCGAAGAGAATTACAGCGCTTTGCAGATTGATCCTGTATTGCAGCTATTTGCGCGACTGCGTGCGGATGTGACGACAGATGATGATGTGGAAAGCGATCTTTTCGTCAACACGGCTGCGATTTTTGCCAATGTTTCGCTCATTGCGGAGCCGTTGGATATTCGCATTGCTGTGCTGGATACTGCTTCGGGTCATAGCTGGGCGCGGCTGGATCAACTTTCGCTGCAAGAGAATTGGTATCGCGTACAGAACCCGCAGCGGGAAAAGTCTGCCGATGGCATTCGTGGTGTGATGGCTGCCTTGCCAGATACTCCCGCACGCCTGAGCCGCTTCACAGCGCTGCACAGCGCATTCAATACATTCCGCTATGTGGTTGTTCCAGGCGATGAGGCGCAACTGCCGATGATCCCGGATACAACCGGGCAGCTCATCTGGCGACAGGGACATTTATTCTTGCTCCAGGGTGTGGAAGCGGAACGCGCACCCGACACAACCATGAACCAGATTCCCTACACCGTGAAATCTGGCGATACATTGTTCAACATCGGGCAGCGCTTCGAGACAACTGTAGATGCGATCCAGGATGCCAACCCTGATGACAATCTTGATGTCATTCATCCAGGGGATGTCATCCAGATTCCGCTGCCATTTGCGGTGCGCAGCCAGCCGTACATCGTGCGCCGGGGAGATACCGTCAGCGAACTGGCAGTGCGCTTCAGCAGCCGCCGTGACCAGTGGGACGACTGGATGGATGCTTTTGTGCTGGCGAACCAGATCGAAGACCGCAATTTGATCATCACACGCCAGGTGGTCTGGATACCCATCCTGGGAGGTGGCACAAGCAGTGGTGGAGATGGTGACATTGCACCCTTCCAGTTGTGCTGGATTGGTGACCAGGGCAATTCTTCTTCCTGGAATATCTATAATCCGCACCCTGTTCCGCTGTCATCAAACCCGCAGAGGAAGGTTCGCTTCAACTGGTATGCTCTGGATGAGCAGGGGCGGATTTTGCAGCAAGGTAAACGCTGGGAAAATGGAGGTATCACCCGCCATAACACAGTCAAAGCTGCCAGCCTGAAGGTTGAATGGTACATCGTCACCGATAATCAAGAGGGCGAGATCATCGGAACAACGGTGATCGAAGCACGGGAAGATTTCCGCTGTGATGATGACTGGCCCAGGCAGCAGCCGCCAATCCCGGAAAAGCTGTCCCCGCTGCGTCATCCCTATGCATGGCACTTGATCGCGCCGCAGATTCACGATTGGCCTACAATCGACAGTGTTGTGCAACGCTATCCGGCTGCGACCTTGCTCCCTGTTCCCAGAGATCAAGCGTCCGATGTGAATGAATACCCGGTTTCGTTTTGTATCAGCCCCTATGTGGGAGTTGACTTTGCGCAGGCGAATGTGGTCGAGCCGCGTTTGATCTTCGCTGAGTTACTCTGCCTTGATCCAGCGACACAGGAATTCACGACTGTCGCCAGCCAGTTGTATGACCTGGAAGCAATTTTTATCCAGGCAGGTGAAAACTTGGATAGCGCCGACTTCGGCAAACAAGCGCAAGAAATCTACACAACAGAGAGTGTTGGTTGGGCGCGGGAGATTCAGCGCCGTCTCGCGCCGGATACGCCCATTGCGGTGTTGCGTTTCCGCACGATCAATAAGGCGAAGCAGCCGCAGCCGGGTGAAGCTGCTCTCACGACAACCTATGCGTTCTCGCTGGTGAATGACCTGAAAGTACAGGAACGACTCTCGCGGCGTGTATTCAGCATTCGCACAGAACCGGGTGAACTTCGCTATCGCCAGGGGCATTTTGGCGGCTATCAGATGCCACAGGATGTGAAGCCGTTTGAAGCCGCACCACCACAGACTACAGGCGTGCAGCCGATTTACTTCACAGAACAGCCAGACGGACAAATTGACCCCGACGTGCGGGAAGCGAACTGGCCCTGGGGGGTCAGTGCGCTGCGCATGAGCGTGCAGTATACCGATGGCAAGCGCGGCGTTGTAGGCAGCACAGGCGAAAACGGGGACGAAGCACCGACGACGCTCTGGTGGCAGGCTCCACAACATCAGGTGCAGTTCCGCACCCAGACGGAAGATGAACGCCCAACAGGTGGCTTACCGAAGAACTTCCGCGCCCCGGCTATCCGCAGCATGTTACCCGTTCTGCCAGATGCGCCGCTGCCAACGGTGGATGCTGATGCGGAATTCTCGACAGAGATCACCGACGAAACATTCATGGAAAAGTGGCAGCCTGTGCTGCCGGGAAACCTGCGCTATCTGCTGCTCGGCAATCGCGCCGGGGCAATGTTCGCCTTCCGCAATATGCTGCTGCGCCAGAGTAACCTCAGCGGCAACTCAACAGGAGATGGGCTGGTGTCTGGTAGTGTTCCGGTGCAGCATCGTGTGCCGCGTCCGGTTCCGCTGCCGCCGAACGTCCTGCCGGAGTACGCCCTGCAAACCTGGGCAAGCCGCTTTGAACCACAGCGAAATTCGCTTGTCACTGAAAGCCCTGCCGATGAAGCCTTCTTCGCCGATGTGCCGATGCGCCGGATGAAGATCACGCTCAGTACACCACTGAATGGGGTTGTAATGCCGGGTTGGACAGGCGAGGTGGTGCTGGATATCGTCTCAGAAATGGGCGAGGACTGGATACCAGAACCCGCCACAATTGCTGACTATCTTGACCTGCAATTGATCCAGGGTAATCAACAACCTCGGTTGTATGGAAAAACACCGCAAGACCTATCGCTGCTGAATGTGCCAGCCGACCTGGAAGCGAGTCTCCCGGCGGAGGATGTGAGTGATCCGCAGAATGTGGTGCCAGTATGGCGCAATCAATTTGAGAATGCGGGCGTGAGGATTGCAGAAGATGCAACGGTGCAGCGCATTGATCCAGTCGGTGGGGTGGCGACGTGGAGATTATATGACGAAGACAGCAATCCTTACCTGATTGCCAAGATTGGCGGGGGCTTGCGTGCTTTCCGGGAAGAAGATCGCTTCAAAGTGCGTTTTTCCCTGACGGGACTCACCGATGAAGAGAAGCGTACCGGGATTGTGAGCGAGGGAACCAGCGACACCTTGCGTTTGCAGGCGTTGGTTTACTATGAAAAGAACAACCCGGATAACTTCAAGCAGGTGTTGAGCTTGCCGCTGCGGGTAGGGGATAGCAACCGTCTACCACTGCCCCTGGTACCGCGTTTTGTTCACTTTGAAGACCCGGAATACAACCGCCGTTTAGCTTCGGCTGCGGCGACTGCCTCACGAAATGTGGATGTTTACGATACCAGTGTCAATCCGTTTGAGAAGGATTTATATACGGTCACCCTTGCAGCGGATCGCAAGGAATACAATCCTGATAGCGAACTGGCGTTTCGTTATGATTGGCTTGGCGGAATACCCTTTGCGCCAGGTGATGCCGACCAACCGGACGCAGTGGTTTTGTTCGTGCGCGTGACGGAAGAGGGAGCGCAAATACCGCTGGCTGTAAAGCGTGTTGAAACTGGTGACCTCAAGCAGATCAAGCTAGGGGAATTTGGGCGTGATGATGATAGCCAGCGTTTGAGACCGGGCGATGTCCTTGAGTTGTACCTGTACGTCGGTGGGGATGTGGATTCGCTTCGCGTGGTGGATTCGCTGCCCGGCGGTGAATTCCCGCAGGAAGCCTACCAACTTGAATCGAGCGCCTACGATGGTTTCCTGGCGAAGGCGATTTTGCTGCGCGTGAACATCATCGAAGAGGCCGTTATTCCTGTGCCGGAAGCCGGGTACGCTTTGCTACATGCCCAACAGGTCGAAGGACAGATGCAGGTTGAGTGTGGTCGCTTCGCCTGGAACCCGGCTGCGGCTCGTGTAGAATTGATTTCGCCAGATGATTTGCTGGTGGAAACCGTGCGTCGCCGTGCCATCTTCCACTGGACGCACACCATCCGCCCAGGTCGTGGCTCTGCCATTGCCATTCAGAAGATCACCAATACAGGCTCAACGCATTTCCCATTGTTCGGGGTCGATGACGAATAACCTTGTTGGATGTAGAGGCAAAATTCCAATTGCCTCTACACGCCTGTTCCCCTGGTTGGCTGATTGGTGTCCTACCTGCTGGCGACCTGCCCGGTAGATATGGTATGTTTATCATGAATAATGGCGAGGTTGGGGTAGGGATTAGCGATGGCAAAACGACTCTATGATCTGGCATATGGACGTTCTGGCGATAAGGGCAATATTGCAAACATCAGCGTGATTGCGCGTTCACCGGAAGCCTATGCAGAGATTAAATCCAAACTCAGCGCAGAACGTGTGAAAGTCCACCTCGGCAATCTGGTCGAAGGGGATGTTACGCGCTATGAATTGGATAACATCGAAGCGCTGAATTTCGTCTGCACTCGTGCGCTGGATGGCGGCGGCACACGTTCCCTGCGCATTGATCCACTGGGGAAATCCCTGGCGGGGGCTTTGCTCTATATGGAATGGGACGCTGAAGGTTGATCCGTCCGACCATGAAGCCCAATTTGCTGCTCGACTTTGAGAATGCATTGCTACCCCTATGTAATATGGAGACAGGGGAAACGCTTCTCCATGCCGAGAATCATACGCCGATGTTGCAGGTCTGCCGCGCTGATGCGCCCCCTGCGCAGGTGGCACTGCATGGGGTCTGGCAGTTGATCCAGGATGATGCGATTCTCTGTACCTACATCGGTGGCAAGAACCGTGATGGGCAGATGTTCAAGCAACTGCGGCGCATCGAAGGACAGCAAATTGCGGAAGTGCGCTTCCTACGTAGCAAGCGCCATTTGTTTTTCGACTTCAACAACCGCGTAACCCTGCGCCTCTTTTCGTCCCCACTCCGCGTAGAATCGTACCGTGTGATCTTTCCGCAGCCGGAGCAGCATCCCGGCACAAAACGCCCCATCTGCCGGATGACCTGTTATGGTATCCATCGCGCCGGGATTTCTCGCATCACCTGGCAGGAATAATCATGCCATGAGGATGTCGCCAGCTTCCCCAGACATCTGCTATTCTAGAGACCTTTAGACAACGAATAAATTTAGCAGGAAAGGGATGTCTTCTATGGCGGAAGTCTTCCAGGAACTTGCAACACTTCAAGTTGAATTTGTTGAATTTGTTGCCTACGTTACGTTGAATCGCCCCGAGACACGCAATGCTATGAATGCGCAAATGGTTGCGGAACTGACACAGCTTTTTCATTCGCTGCGCAACAACCGCGATATTCGTGCTATCGTCCTCAGCGGATCAGAAGGATTCTTCTGCGCAGGCGGCGATATTAAAGAGATGCGGGAACGCGGTATGCCTGCTGCGGAAGATGCCAACAACCTTGATGCCATGTTACGCGCCTGCAACGAGTCCCCGCAGATTGTTATCGCCAGGATAGAAGGGGCTGCTCTCGGCGGCGGGTTGGGGCTGGTGTGTGTGAGCGATGTAGCGATTGCCAGCACGACGGCAAAATTCGGCCTGACAGAAGTTCGCCTCGGTGTTGCACCTTCCTTTATTTCACCCTATGTGTTGCAGCGCATAGGGCTGACTCGTTCTCGTGAATTGATGCTCACGGGGCGGCGCTTTGATGGCAAGACCGCGCTGGAATATGGCCTGGTGCATACGGCTGTACCGCCAGAAGAAATGGATCACGCGATTGAGATGGAACTGGACGAAATCCGCAAATGTGCGCCGGGAGCCATCGCTGCTATCAAGCAGTTAATCTTCACAGTGTATGGCAAATCACCGCAGGAGACAGTGGAATACCGCGCCAATTTGCTCAATCATCTGCGGCAGGGGGAAGAAGCGCAGGAAGGCTTGAGTGCATTCTTAGAGAAGCGTTCGCCCAAATGGATGCAGGGAGGAAAAGCTGATGATTAGGAAATTGTTGATTGCCAATCGTGGCGAGATTGCCTGCCGCATCAGTCGCACCTGCCGCGAGATGGGGATTTTCACCGTTGCTGTTTATTCGGATGCAGATGCCAATGCCTTGCATGTCGAAATGGCGGATGAAGCCGTTCACCTGGGAGGCAGTCCCGCGCCGGAAAGTTACCTGAATATCGAAAAAATCCTGGCAGCGGCAGCACGTACAGGCGCAGATGCCATTCATCCCGGCTATGGCTTTCTGGCAGAAAATGCCGCATTTGCCCAGGCAGTGCGTGATGCTGGCTTAATCTTTGTAGGGCCTTCCGCCGAAGCGATTGCCCGCATGGGCGATAAACGCGCCGCAAAAGAATTCTTGCAGGATATTCCTTACGTGCCGGGATACATCGGCGCAGATCAGAGCGACGAAGCCTTTCTCTCCGCAGCGGAAGAAATCGGCTATCCCATCATGGTGAAGGCCGCAGCAGGTGGTGGTGGCAAGGGGATGCGCCTGGTTGAAGATGCTTCCTTGCTGCCGGATGCATTGGCAGCCGCCAGACGCGAAGCCCAACAAGCCTTCGGTGATCCCACGCTGATGCTGGAAAAAGCGCTGATCCGTCCGCGCCACATTGAAGTGCAGATCATCGGGGATGAGTATGGCAATGTGATCGCACTGGGCGAACGCGAATGCAGCATCCAGCGCCGCCACCAGAAAATCATTGAAGAGTGTCCCGCGCCGGGACTGCCGGGTGAACTCCGCGCAAAAATCCATGCGATTGCAATCCACGCCGCGCAGCAGCTTGGGTACAGCAACGCAGGCACGATTGAATTTCTCCTGGATCGTGACGGTGACTTCTACTTTATGGAGATGAACACCCGTTTGCAGGTCGAGCATCCGGTGACGGAAATGGTCTATGCCGTTGATCTTGTGCGCTGGCAGCTTGAAATTGCCCAGGGAACGAATCTAGAGGATTTGCTAGAACAGGCCGATGGACATGCCATTGAAGTGCGCATCTATGCCGAAGACCCGGCGAATCAATTTCTGCCCGTCAGCGGTACGATCCTGCACTGGCAAGAGCCGGATACTGTGCGTGTCGATTCGGGTGTGCGCAGTGGGGATGTGGTTGGCGTGCAGTATGATCCCATGCTGGCGAAGATCATCGCGCATGGCAGCAGCCGCGACGAGGCCATCCGCAAGTTGAACCATGCGCTGGCGAAGCTGCAATTCCTGGGGATGCGCAATAATGTGCGCTTTTTGCGTCGCGTCCTGATGCATGAAGATCACCTTGCGGGGAACATCAGCACACACTTCCTGAATGAACATCCCGAACTGATGCAGGATGAACCTATGGTTTCGCCCACTGCTTTGATTGCCTGCGCCCTGGCACAGCCGGGAACTGAAAATCCCTGGCGCAATAATATCAATCGTCCAATTCGCCACGTATTCCAATTGACTGAGAGCGAAATTGAAGTTCTGCTGACACCCGAATCGCCAGGAACTTACACAGCGCAAATCGGAGAAGAAGTCTTTTCTGTGATCCTCCATTCACGAGAAGGACACACTTTCACATTAAGCATTAATGGGCATCGTCAGGCTGTGACCGTTGTGCCGGGGAAAGATGAATCCTGGTGGATTCACACACTGGAAAATACGTACCGTCTGCACTGGCGAACTCCGCTACCCGTTCCGCAGCTAGCCGAGCAAACGAAAGGTTCCTTGCGTTCACCGCTGCCAGGGCGTGTGATTCAGGTTCTGGTCAGCGAAGGGCAGCAGGTACAGGCAGGAGATGTCCTGGTCATCATTGAAGCGATGAAGATGGAACACCGTATCGAAGCCCCCACCGATGGCATCATCAACGCGGTATATTTTTCTATGGGAGATATGGTGCAGGCGGATGAAGTTCTCGTTGGACTCGCATAAGAAACGTATTGGATAGAACGTATGTTTTGAAGTTTTGTAATCTGGCTTACAGAAGGGCGCAATCAAGAATGTCATAGTTTGAACGGTAATGTGGGGAGTGCCGTTCAAATTCCCCACCCCTGCCATACATACAGATCCATTAAATGGAGGAAATATGCTCCCCAATCCGAAGTTTCTTCGTAGTGGGCTGCTGCTGTTCAGCGTAGCCGTGTTGTTTTTCAGCGTTGCTGGCTTGCAGGCACAGGATGAATCCGTGCTGCGTGTTGGTATGCTGGAACCCGTGAACCTTGATCCGGCTACGGGCAGCAACGATGATGAAATTCTCATCAACCGCCACATCTATGATTACTTGGTTGAAATTGTTCCGAGTGGTGATCTCGTACCGAGCCTCGCTGAAAGCTGGGAGATCAGCGACGATGGCCTGACTTATACCTTCAACCTCGTTGAAGATGCTACCTTCCATGACGGTACGCCGCTGACGGCTGCCGATGTGGTCTACACATTCAATCGCCTGGTTGAAGTCGGTTCTTCTGCCGTTGGTCTGCTGGGGCAAGAAGCCGTCGGTGAAGATGACGAAGGCAATGCAATTCTCGAGCCGACCTGGACAGTAGAAGCGGCAGATGAAAACACGGTTGTCTTCACGCTGGATGCTCCTAATGCAGATTTCCTCTTCGGTGTTGCGTCACGCTTTGCTGGCATCCTGCCTGAAGGACAGGCTACCCCGAATGTCATTGGTGAAGATGGCAGCCTCGCCAACTTCAACGGTACAGGCCCCTTCCGTATCGAAGAATTTAATGCAGGTGAGAGCATCACGTTGGTTGCCAATGATGATTACTGGGCAGGTCGTCCTGAGTTGGATCGCATCGAGATGATTTTCATCAATGATACCAACACCCAGGTAGACGCACTGCGCAATGGCGAAGTGGACTTCATCTATAAGATTGACACCGCCCTTCTGCCGAACCTCGAAGACGCGGGGGATGTCACCGTTGTGAATGCAGCAACCAATACGCACCCGGTGATTCGCCTGCGTGCTGATGAAGGTTCCCTCGGTGAAGATGTGCGCATCCGCCAGGCATTCAAGATGGCAACAGATCGTGAATTGTTGAATATTGATGTTCTCGGTGGTCAGGGGACGGTTGGCAACAATGATCCGATTGGCCCCGTATATGGCGCGCTCTACAACGAACAACCCGACCAGTACGACCCGGCAATGGCTTGCGAACTGATCGCTGAATACGCGGCTGAAAACCCGGATAGCCCCTTCATTGTGGATAACGGTGGAACCCCCACGGTAGAAGTTGAATTCTATGTAGTGGAAGCCTTCGAATATCCATTGTTGGGTGAATTCATTGCGCAGCAGTGGGAAGAAGGCTGCATCAACGTTGAACTCATCATTCGCCCGGAGAACATTTACTACGGCGATAATGAGTGGCTGACAGTTGACCTGGGGCTGACGGGTTGGGGCACACGCCCGACTCCGCAGGAATACCTGAGCGTAGCCTACACGACTGGCGCACCCTTCAATGAAGCCCACTGGAGCAATCCGCAACTGGACGAGCTGGCAGCACAGGCAGCACAGACGGCTGACCCGGATGAGCGTGCTGTGATCTATGCTGAAATCAGCGCAATCTTCGCTGAAGAAGGCCCGATCATCATCCCATTCTTCCGCCCGGTGGCAGGTGCTTACGCTAACAATGTGCAAGGGCTGGAAATGCATCCTTTCCCCGGACGCACTGATTTCGACAGTGTGACTATTGGCGGCTAAGTCATGACACAATCTGTCTCTACGATGGAGTCCTCCGGGACTCCATTTTTCCTTTTGCGCTGGCTGCGCGGGATTGCTAACTTTTTCCGCGAGATGGCGAAGTACCCGGTGGCATTTGTCAGTATGATCCTCGTGCTGCTCTTCGTCCTGGTTTCCTTCATCGGCCCTGCCATTGCCCCCTATGACTTTGATGCCATACAGCGGGGTGAAGATCGTGCGGCACTGCGAAACACTCCGCCTTCGGTAGAATTCCCACTCGGCACGGACAGCCGGGGGCGCGATGTCTTCAGCCGCTTATTGTGGGGCGCACGCGATACGATTGGTTTACCTGCTGTAGCGACGGCTCTCGCTGTCTCCATAGGAACGGTCATCGGCTTGATTAGCGGGTATGCGGGTGGTTGGGTCGATGAAGTGATTTCGCGTTTGATGGATAGCTTACTGGCGATTCCAGCGTTGGTGCTGGCACTGGTGATGCTCACAACCCTGGTTCCGGTACTCAACGGCACGGAAATTCCTATTTTGCAGCCGTTGGTAGATGCCGTCGGTGCGACGACCATCAGCCTGACGATTGTGATTGTGCTGCTCTATGTGCCGATTGTGATGCGCGTTGTCCGCAGCGCAACCCTCACCGTCCGTGATATGGGCTACGTGGAAGCGGCAAAGCTGCGGGGAGAACCTGTTTCTTACATTCTTTTCGGTGAGATCTTCCCCAGTGTGCTGCCTGCCCTGGTGGTGGAAGCTTCGTTACGCCTTTCATATGCGATTTTCCTGGTGGCTTCACTGGGCTTCCTGGGCTTGGGCGTGCAGCCGCCGTCGCCGGAATGGGGGCGTATGGTGCTGGATGCCCGCGATTTTGCGACACAAGCGCCCTGGACTCTGTGGTTCCCGGTGGCAGCGATTGCTCTGCTGATCGTGAGCATTAACCTGATGGCGGATGGTCTGCGCCGTGTATTCCGTAATGACGCTGGACGAGAGTAAATTCTTCTATGGTAACTCCTGTAATCGCAGCACAAAACCTCTCTATTGATTATCGCATCGGCAAAAAGTGGTTGAATGCCGTGCGTGATATTGATCTGGTTATCAATCCTGTGCAAATTCATGGTCTGGTCGGGGAAAGTGGCAGCGGCAAATCTACACTTGGTCTGGGCATGATGCGCTACCTCGCTTCCAACTCTCGCATTTCGTCTGGTGAAATTCTATTCAATGGCGAAGACATCGCTCATGCACCGATCCAGCATATGCGGGAAATCTGGGGGCGCGACATCAGCCTCGTGCCGCAAAATCCGCTGGATTCGCTGAATCCTTCGCTGACTATTGGCGACCAGATGAGTGAACTCACACAGTTGCACCTGGGGCTATCGGCACAAGAAGCCCGCAAAGCTGCCGCCGAAGCGCTGGAAAAAGTCAAAATTGCTGATCCTAAACAGATTTTGCGGCGCTATCCGCATCAACTCAGCGGCGGAATGCAGCAGCGCGTGATGATCGCTATGGCGCTGAGTACCCGCCCCAAGCTGTTGATTCTGGATGAGCCAACAACAGCGCTAGATGTGACAACGCAGGCCGTTATCCTCGATCTTGTGCGGGAGTTGATTAAGTCCGAAGAAGCAGCCGCACTATATGTCTCACATGATCTAGGAACGGTGGCGCAGCTTTGCGATTATGTGACCGTACTCTATGCAGGCGAAATCATGGAGACGGCTTCAGTGCAAGAATTATTCGCCAAACCGCTGCATCCTTACACTGCTGGATTGATTGCCAGCCTGCCGAGTTACGCCGATGACGACACCTCGCGCCTATCCACTATTGAAGGCGTTGCACCGTCTCTGGCAGAGCGTCCGCGTGCCTGTGTATTCAATGATCGCTGCCCCGTAGCAATTGACCAATGCTTCAGCGAGAAGCCTCCGCTGGAACCTACCGTTGGCGATAGGCTTGGGCGCTGCTGGCGTTGGGAAGAAATTCATAGCGGTGATGTGATTCCGCGCAACAGACCGCAGGGTAAATTTGCTCAGGTCAATGGCGGCGAAGTTAAAAAACCAATTCTGACCGCCGATCATATCAGCAAGCGGTTCGGGGAATATACTTTGCTGGATCGCCTGATGGGGCAGGAAGAAAGCTACGTTCAGGCAGTCCAGGGTATTTCGCTTCAGGTGGCTTCCGCAACGACGTTAGGGTTGGTAGGCGAGAGCGGCAGCGGCAAAACCACCTTGGCCCGTGCTATCGTCGCACTGACCCAGGCTGATGAAGGCGAGCTGGAATTGATGCAAGAGCCACTGGCGCTGGATTTGCGCGGACGCAGCAAGGATACGCTGCGTAATTTGCGCATGATTTTCCAGAATCCCAACGACTCACTCAATCCATACCAGACTGTCGGGCAGGCTGTCGGGCGCACGTATCGGATGCTCAAGGGCAGCAAAGTCACCAACGCAGAAGTACGCGAACGAGTCAATGAAGTGCTGGATGCCGTTGGCCTGACGGCGGCCTATGCCTCACGTTATCCGGGGCAACTCAGCGGTGGCGAAAAACAGCGTGTGGCGATTGCCCGCGCCTTCATCGCAGACCCAGCACTGATTATCGCAGATGAACCAACTTCTTCGCTGGATGTTTCGGTTCAGGCAAATATCTTGAACTTGCTTAAGGATTTGCGTGCAGAACGCAGCGCATCGTACATCTTCATCTCACATGACCTGGAAGTGATTCGTTACCTGGCGGATTGGGTAGTGGTGATGTACCTGGGTGAAGTCATGGAGCAGGGCGCAGCACAAGATGTCTATGATCCGCCTATGCACCCTTATACGGAAGCCTTGCTCTCTGCGATCCCGCTGCCTGATCCCACGCGCAAAGGCGGCGAAATTCGCTTAGAGGGGGATATTCCCAGCCCGCGAAATAAACCAACAGGCTGCCCCTTCCATACGCGCTGCCCGCGTTTCCTGGGTGATATTTGCGTCGATGAACGTCCACCGCTGCGCCGCACGGAAGAAGGGCATCAAATCTTATGCCATATTCCGCTGGATGAACTGGCAACTTTGCAGCAACAACCCCCGGTAGAGGAGTCCTGATTATGGCGCAATATCTGGTGCGGCGTTTGCTGCTGCTTGTTCTGACGCTGGTTATCACATCGTTGATTATTTTTGCACTGACGCAGCTTTTGCCGGGGGATGTAGCACGGCTGGTACTGGGGCGTGATGCGTCTTCCAGCGCAATCACGGAATTTAATGAACGTTTCGGCCTGGATGACCCCGTACCTGTGCAGTACATCAACTGGCTTGGCGGCTTCATCACGGGTGATTGGGGCGATTCGTTTACCGCAGGGAATCCGCCGGTGCGTCCACTGGTGGTGGAACGGATGGTAAATTCGCTGCGATTAGCAGGCTTCACGCTCTTGATTGCGATCCCGCTTTCGATCTTTCTGGGGGTAGTTGCGGCACTGGCGCAAGATACCTGGATCGACAATCTGATTTCGGTCGTGTCGCTCTCGGTGGTGGGTTTGCCAGAATTTGTGACCGGGATCGTTTTCGTGAATGTATTCGCGCTTGGGCTGGGTTGGTTTGATACAACTTCCCGCGTGACGGATAACATGCAATTGCTGGATTGGCTGCGGATTCTGACGCTGCCAGCGCTCACCGCGAGCCTGGTGTTGATTGGCTATGTGACGCGCATGGCACGCGCTGGCATGATTGACGAACTGAAAAAGTCCTATGTGCGTACTGTCACGCTCAAAGGGTTGTCGCGCCGCACGGTGATCCTCAAGCATGTGCTGCGAAATGCCCTCCTGCCGACCATCACTGTGATTGCGATCAGCATCGGCTGGCTGATGGGCGGGTTGGTAGTCATCGAGAATATCTTCAATTATCCCGGCATGGGGTCGGAATTGGTGCGGGCGGTGCAGCAGAAGAATATCCCCGTGTTGCAAGCAGTGGCTTTCATCATTGTATTGGTTTTCGCGCTGGCGAATTTGCTGGCGGATTTGGTGTACGCACTGCTGAACCCGCGCATTCGGTTGGAGTAGTTTGATGCATTGCTGATGTTCTCTCGCTATACTGATGCGTAGCAAGAACGGAGGCAAAAAGCAGATGCCAAGCTATGATTATCGTTGTAATGCGTGTGGCTATGTATTCACTGAAGAGCATCCGATCAATGCAGCGCTGCCAGAATGCCCGGAGTGCGAGTCGGAAGATGTGCGCCGCATCATCAACAGCGCACCGACCATCGCACAGGGGATGCGTGCAAACGCCGGGGATGGCAAGAATGCCACCAAGGAGCAGCTAAAAGCGAAGTGGGCAGAAGAATCGCCCAAACTTCGTAAGCATCTACGGGATAAATTGGGGGATGATGCCATCAAAGATATTCCCTCGCTGAATTACAACTACGAAGATGATTGAGTTCTTGGGTGCAGCAAGTTTGCACCCCTATTGATTCCAGAGAAAGAGGGAAACTGTGCCAGAACAATCCGTCAATTTTGATCGCGCCGCAGAATATTATGATGAAACACGAGGTTTCCCGGAAGGCATTGCGCCGCAGGTGGGGGCTTTCATCGCGGAAGCTGTCGGATTCACAGCAGATAGCCACCTACTGGAAGTTGGAATCGGAACCGGACGCATTGCCTTACCGCTTGCGCCATATGTTGGCAGCATTACCGGGTTTGATATTTCCTGGCAGATGATGAACCGCCTGCGTGCCAAGCAGAACGGCGAACCGATTCGCCTGAGTGCAGCAGATGCCCATTTCATGCCTTATGCGCAGGGGCAGTTCGATGCGGCCTACCTGACTCATGTGCTGCACCTTGTCGCTGATCCGGTGCGGGTTGCGCAGGAAATTATGCGCGTGGTCAAAGAAGATGGGATCTTCGTCCACATGCGCAATCGCTATAACAACAACGCGCAATTTCAAGAAGTGGTGAATGCCTGGGAATCGGCGACCGGGAGAGAATCAAGGATGCGCTCCCGCTGGGCGCGGATTGATTCATCGATTCAGGAAGCGGGTTGGACTCTTCAGGATGAGAAGGCTTTTTCCTTCCCCTATACAGCCTACCTGAGCGATTATATTGAACGCCTGGAAAAACGTCAGTGGTCGAATACCTGGACGATGGATGAGGAAACCGTACAGCGTGGTCTGGACGCTGTTTATGCCGCTATTGATGAACACTACGGCGGAGATCGCAATTTTGAAAAGCCTGCTGAGGGTGGCTTCGTCGTACAGGTTTATCATCGCGCATGAGCCAGTCGCTGCACATCCGAGGGGCAATAATTACAGATGCTGAAGAAGATTATCCAGAACGTGATCTCTTCATCAAAAATGGGCGCATCGTGGCGGAAAAACCCCATGATGCGCTCGTGGTTGATCTGGAAGGTTATACGCTGTTTCCTGGCTTGATGAACGCTCACGATCACCTTGAACTAAATCATTACCCGCGTACAAAATTCCGCGAGGTATACGACAATGCGCACCAATGGGGCGAAGAACTCAACGCCCGCTTGGACGAAGAACCCTTCAGGACGCTGCGCAGCTATCCCCTATGGGATCGGCTTTTCATCGGCGGATTGAAAAATCTGCTCTGTGGCGCGACAACCGTCGCCCATCACGGCCCCAAATATCCCGAAATGTACCGCCGGGATTTCCCCGTTCGCGTGCTGAAAAATTACGGTTGGGCGCATTCGCTGCACTTCAACACGGAAGCCGAGATCATCCGCAGCTACCACACCACGCCCAAAGATTGGCCCTGGTTCATTCATCTGGCAGAAGGCACGGACGAAGTCGCAGACGGGGAGTATCAACGGCTGAAAAAAATCGGATGTGTGGGCGAAAATACGGTCATCGTGCATGGCGTGGGCATGACTGAAGAAGATAAAGACGATGCTGCACGACATATAAAAATGATGGTGGTTTGTCCATCAACCAATGATTACCTGCTCCATGACAGGATGGATATAGAGACATGGAGAGGAAATGTAATGTTTGGTAGCGATTCGCGTCTTACGGGAGATGGTGATTTGCTGCATGAGACTTCGATAGTTTCTAAAGCGGGAGATCACTATGTGATGCAGGAAAGATACCGCTATTTCGTTTGGGAGATACGAAATCATGTTGTTTCGTTATCCGAGTTGGATGACTACCTGAAACCCCCAGCAGACTTTCTCCTGGGAAGACTCTGGGGGGAACGTAAAGCCTTGCAATGTGTTGCTCTCAATGGCATCCCGCAAATTGGCGATCCTGACCTGATGGCGAAATTCCCGCACATCCAGACCGTTGCTTGCACGTTGGACGGCGTAGAGAAGCGCATCAACATAAGTTTGGCACGACAGGTGCATCGTTGTACACTCAAGGAACCAGGGCTGGAAGTGGATGAATTACCGAGGGGCAACCGATTCATCTTTTTCTAGCAAATTAGACGTATGTATCAGATAGAGCTGGTTGTTTTGCACCACATGCGGAGAATATGCAGTCCAGAGGGTCAAGTGCTGAGTTCTGGGTGCTGCGTGTTGCATATACACATTGCCCAATAACTGTAAACTAAGAACTGAAAACTGATCATCATGCCTCAAATTCTCTTTGGACAATCCTATTACCTGCGCTTTGACGAAAAACTCTGGCAGGCGATGCAGCCCTTCCCGCCATTGGGGACGCTCTACGCCGCCGCCTATCTGCGCGAACGTGGTTATGATGTCGCGCTGTTTGATGCGATGCTGGCGCAATCCACGCAGGAATGGGTAGCAGCGCTGGAACAATATCAGCCAGCATACGCTGTAATCTTTGAGGACAACTTCAACTACCTCAGCAAGATGTCTCTCCTGCGGATGCGCGAAGCGGCCTTCGAGATGATCCAGCAGGCGAAGGCGCGAGGTTGCACGGTCATTGTCGCAGGCGCGGATATGACCGATCATGCGGCGGCCTATCTGGAACACGGCGCGGATTATGTGCTGTTGGGGGAGGGTGAGGAGACGCTGGCGGAATTGCTGGACTTGCTGAACCCCACCCCTAAATCCCCTCACCGAATTCAGGGAGAGGACTACGACCTTTATGCTGTGAAGTCGCTGGCGTATTTGCATAATGGCGAGGTGGTGAAGACTCCGCCGCGTTCAGTGATCCGTGATTTGAACGCGCTGCCGTTTCCGGCCTGGGATTTAGTAGACCGCGACAGATACCGCGCCATCTGGCAGGAGCATCACGGTGCTTACAGCATGAATCTGGTGACGACGCGGGGTTGTCCGTTTCATTGCAACTGGTGCGCCAAACCGATCTGGGGGCAGAAGTACAACAGCCGCAGTCCGCTGAATGTCGTTCAGGAAATGAAGTGGCTGAAAGAGCATTTCGCGCCGGATCGTATCTGGTTCATGGATGACATCATGGGCATTCAGGATCGCTGGATTGAAGAGTTCGCCGATTTGCTGGACGAGCATCAGGCACATATTCCGTTCAAGAGCCTGAACCGTGCCGACTTATTGCTGCGCGGGAAGACGATCCCGGCACTGGCGCGGGCTGGTGCAGAAATTGTCTGGATTGGGGCGGAGAGTGGCAGCCAGAAAATCCTGGATGCGATGGACAAAGGCACGACCGTCGAGCAGATTTACGAGGCGGCTAAGAAGTTGCACGAACATGGAGTCAAAGTGGCTTTCTTCCTGCAATTTGGCTATCCAGGGGAGACGCGGGAAGACATCGAAAAGACGCTGCAAATGGTGCGTGATCTCATGCCGGATGACATCGGCATCAGCGTGAGCTATCCGCTGCCGGGAACACCTTTCTATGAGCAAGTCCGCGCCGAACTCAGCCGTGAAAACTGGTACGACAGCGAAGACCTCGCCATGCTCTACCAGGGGCCGTTCCGCACGGAGTTCTATCGCCACCTGCACCGAGTAGTGCATAAGGATTATCGCAGCCGCAAGACGTGGCAGAACCTGGGTACATGGCTCAAGCAGCCGCAGAATTTACGCCCGTCACACCTGCGCCAACTCGCCGCGATGATCTACCACCGCGCAACATTGCCACTCGCAGAACGCAAGCTGGATCAACTGGCGACCCTCCCGCACGAGCCAACGAAAATGGCGAATGTGATGATACAATCGTAGAGGAAGTTCAGTGAGGTAGTGCTATGTGGACGACGCAATCAATCCTCGAAAAGTTACAACGAGAATCGCAATCGTTGCGCGAAGTAAGTGTGCAGCGAATTGGGCTGTTTGGTTCGTTCAGTCGTGGGGAAGCCACTTCTTCCAGCGATCTTGATTTCCTTGTTGAACTTGGTGATGTGAATTTCGACAACTACATCAGCCTGAAAATCATGCTCGAAGATTGGTTTGAGCGTCCGATTGATCTGGTGCTTGCCGAAGATTTGCGCGATGAACTACGCCCTAACATACTATCTGAGGTTGTGTATGCTCATGCAATTGGTTGATAGTGAGGATAAACCCATGCCCGACGACCACAACCAGGAACCTCGTGAAATTACAGACGAAATGCTGCTGTCTGAATTGACGGTGGGGGAATTCAAGCAGTTGGTGCGTGACCTGCTGGCGGAGTCTGGTTCGCGGACGAAGCAGCCAGCACGCCCTGAGCCGCATATCGAGCAAGTAACGGTGCGGCGCAAATCGCTGGATGAATTCATGAGTGATCTGGGTGGGAAGAAGTAGGCATTCTTATTGCGGCGGAATCTGCTGGCGTGGTACAGTCCTGATGAGTGGATTCACCTTCAGATACAGGATGCCGCAATGCCTCAGAACTACACCGTCCGTACCTTGTTCTTGCAGAATTACTTCGTCCCTTCACAGGATTTAGCCCGGTCACGGCGTGAAGGTGGCGCTCCAGAAGACATCATCAGCGCCATGAAACGCACCGAACTCGCTAACCAGACGCTAGAGAAAGAACTGAATGCACTGGCGGAAAAAGGCTATACTATCGTCAGTGTCATGCCGCACCCGCTGGAAAATCAGGAAGACTTACTGGTAACTGTCGTTTTGTCGGAAGCAACAGGATAAATGGATTTACTGCTCACGCACGGATACTTTTTATACGAAGACCCACACGAACTGCAAATCATGAAGCCCTATCCACCGCTAGGGATTCTCTATATCTCCTCCTACCTCAAATCAAAAGGGTTTGAGGTAACCGTGTTTGATACCACCTTCAGCGACCTCGCAGCGTTTGAGGCAGCCGTTACCGAGCATCAGCCGCCTGTTGTGGGTATTTACGTCAACATGATGACCAAGCGCAACGCACTCAATATGATTCGCATCTGCAAGACGGCGGGCTGCATGGTGGTGCTGGGTGGCCCCGATGTGCCGCATTACGCCGCTGAGTATTTGCAGTACGGCGCAGATGTTGTCGTGCGTGGGGAAGGGGAGCTGACCCTGGAAGAATTACTTCCGCATCTAGCGCAACATGGCCTGAGCGGATTAGATACCATCGCCGGGATTTCCTGGTTGGATGATGATGGTTCGCTGGTGGAAAATCTGCCGCGTCCCATGATCCCGGATTTGAGTGCGCACCCCTGGCCTGACCGTGAAGCCATCCAGCTAGAGCAGTATATGCAGGTCTGGAAAGACAATCACGGGCAGAGCAGCGTCAGCGTGATTCAGGCACGAGGTTGCCCCTATACCTGTACCTGGTGCAGCCACAGCGTCTTTGGCAACACGCATCGCCGCCGCACCCCGGAAGATGCCGCCGAGGAAATCCTCTGGATCAAAGAGCGCTACAACCCGGATTTGATCTGGTATGCGGATGATGTGCTGACGATCAATTCTCGCTGGTGGTATGCCTATGCAGAAGAACTCGAAAAGCGCGGGGTTCGTATCCCATTTGAAGGCATTTCGCGCGCGGATCGCCTGGACGAGCCGATGGTGGCGAAGCTGGCGGAAATGGGCTGTTTCCGGCTGTGGAACGGCAGCGAAAGCGGTAGCCAGCGCATCCTCGACGCAATGAAGCGTAAAGTGGATGTGCCGGATGTGCAGGCCAAGACACACCTGCTGCAAAAATATGGCATTCAGGCCGGGATGTTCATCATGCTCGGTTATCATGGCGAAACCATTGCGGATTTAGAAGATACCGTCGAACACCTGAAAATTTGTAACCCGGATGTCTTCCTGACGACGGTTGCTTATCCCATCAAGGGCACACCGTATTATGCTGAAGTGGAAGCCGATGTCCTGCGCAGCGGGGAATGGGTAGAGAATGCTGACCGGGATTTGACCGTTGCCGGACGCTACAGCAGGCGCTTCTACAGCTTCGCCACCCGATGGATGGTGAACGAAGTGGCGCTGAACAAAGCTCGCAAAAACGGTGGCGAATCGCTGCCTCGCATGGCGAAGATGTGGCTGAATACCAGAATCGGGCGCATCGGCATGGAATTGACCAAAGGTCAGCGCGAAACCACAGGCGAACATGTTCATGCGCAGCAAACAATCTCGTTGCAGGATGTTGGCTGAATGTCCGCTTTTGACCAGCTTGCCCCGACCTATGACACGGATTTCACCACAACACCCATCGCACAATATTTGCGGAGGCGGGTGCATCAGCATTTGCTGCGGAATTTTCAGCCAGGGATGCATGTGTTGGAATTGGGCTGCGGCACCGGGGAAGATGCGCTCTTTCTGGCGCAGCAGGGCATTCGCGTCACGGCGACGGATTACAGCGAAGAAATGCTGACGGTTGCGCGGGAGAAGACCGCTTCTTGCGAGAATGTGCGGCTGTTCCCGCTGGATTTATCCGCGCCGCAAGTGGTTGAACCTGGTGTGCAATACGATGGCGCTTTTTCCAATTTCGGCGCGTTGAACTGCCTCAGCGATTGGCAACCTTTAGCGCAATGGCTGGCACAGATCATCAGGCCGGGAGGAATTGCCGCCTTCGGTATCATGGCTCCCTATTGTGCCTGGGAATTTGCATGGCACGCCTTGCATTGGAAATGGGACATTGCCCTGCGTCGGCTGCGCGGCAGCGAGTTCGACGGCATCCCGATTGCCTATCCGACGGTGAAACGGCTCAGTGCTGATTTTTCGTCCCATTTTGAGCTAGGTTCCGTGAAGCCTCTGGGAGTTTTCTTACCGCCTACTGCGCTCTTCGAGGTGGTCGAAAAACATCCGAAACTTATGCAGCGCTTGATGGCCTGGGAAGACCGTGTTCAGGATGTCTCCTGGCTGGCGCAACTTGCCGATCATTACTGGATTGAGTTTCGGCGGAAATGAAAAAGCGGGAACCGTGAAACAGCTCCCGCTTCTGAGCAGACTACTTCATCGGATTTCTACGGTCACGGCATCCAGGCCGAGTGCCACGCTAGCCACCAGATCAATCACAGCTTGGTCAGTGAGATTTTCGGGGCCAAGCATCAGGCTGACAGCCGCTGCCGCAACATCCGCACCAGGAACCAGAGCGCACAGCACCTGACCACCAGCGCTGCCAGTAGCGCGGACATTGAAGGCTACGTTGTAATTCTGACCGGGGCGAATATCAACGAATTCATCTGCCAGCCCCAGGAAGCTGAAGGCGCTGGGGAAAGATACTGCCTGGTTTGGCAGGGCAACACCGGGCAAATCTGGCGCAATGCTGCTTGATGCGAAGGCATTGGGATAGACAGCGCCAGTTAGTTCGATTTCACCAAGCGTAACGCAGAGTACACCTGCATCTTCCACGAAGGATTGACCACTGCCGAATTGCAGCACAATCTGCGGCTGTTCAGTCGCTGTCACACTGATGACATCGCCATTATTGATTTGGAGATAGGGTTCGCTCTGGGCTGCGACACTGGAAATCAAAACGCTCGCAAGGACTACAACAAGGATCACAACAAGGTTACGATTGAACTTCATCGGACTCACTCCATTGATACTCGTTCGTTCAGGTCGCGCTGCAGCACAACCGTATTCCAACAGAGAAATCCAAGCAGAAGATGGATGTTCGATAAACGCAAGGTTAGTATTGTTGAACTGGAAAATATGTTATCGGATTAATGAGAGGCGTTTTTCTTAGAGTTTCTTCATTTCCTCGCCTGTCAGTTCGCGCCATTCTCCCTGCTGCAATCCATCCAGTGTAACCCCTCCAATGGCAGCACGAACCAGCCGCAGCGTCGGATGCCCTACAGCAGCGGTCATCCGGCGAACCTGGCGTTTCTTGCCTTCTGTGAGTTGAATTTCCAGCCAGCAATCCGGGATACTTGCCCGGTAGCGAATCGGTGGATTTCGTGGCGGTAAATCAGGTTCTGGGATGATGCGCACCGGGGCAGGCCTGGTGCGGTAATTCTTAATTTCCAGGCCGCCGCGACGGATCTTTTCCAGGGCTTCTTCGTCTGGAATATTCTCTACCTGTACCCAGTAAGTTTTGGGTTGCTTGTGCTTTGGTTGCGTCAAACGGCTGTTGAGCTTGCCGTCATCGGTGAGGATCATCAGCCCTTCACTATCATAATCCAGCCGTCCAGCCGCGTAGACATTGGGAATTTCAATATAATCTGCCAGCGTTTCGCGCCCATCGTCATCCGGCGTAAATTGAGTCAATACGTGGTAGGGTTTCCAGAATTTGATCGTAGGCATGGCTAG